>NZ_JARVSB010000003.1:0-557067 GCF_030209365.1 Plantibacter sp. ME-Dv--P-095 | reverse complement strand
ACACCTCGCCCCGGTCACTGAGCCTGTCGAAGTGCGCACGAGGAACCCTTCGACAAGCTCAGGGAGCGGGACGTTCGGCGCACACGTCCGCCGGTCACGAGCACGTCGAAGTGCGTTCGGGGCGCCCTTCGGCGGGCTCGGAACGGGACGTTCCGGGGCCGCTCCCGCCGGTCACTGAGCCTGTCGAAGTGTTGAGGGACACAGGCAGCGTCCTGCCTGTGCGCGCGCTCGACTCCGGTCACTGAGCCTGTCGAAGTGCGCACGAGGAACCCTTCGACACTTCGACAGGCTCAGTGCGGCGCAGCTCAGGGACTAGGAACGGTCAGAACGGTGCGGGGTCCGGGGCTGTCCGGTGGTGTTTGCCGTCGGGTGTCGTCCAGTCGAGGACGCCGTCCGGCTGGTGGTCGAGGTTCCAGCCGGGAAGGTGCTTCATCCGGTGATGATGTCGGCACAGGCAGGCGAGATTCCCGACATCCGTCGTCCCGCCGTCCTGCCAGGCGACCGAATGGTCGAGGTCGCATGCTCTAGCGCGCCTGCCGCAGCCGGGTGCGCGACAGGTGCCGTCTCGGAGCCGCACCGCCCGTTGGAGATCGGCTGGCACCCGGTACTGATTCCGCCCAACGGAGAGGACGGCTCCGGTTTCGGGCTGGACGAGGATCCGGGTGAAGGAGGGTGCGTTCACCGCGATCCGCGCTGCGGCCTCCGGGTCGATCGGCCCGTATCCGTCGAGGGTTGCGGGTGCGTCGGAGACGCCGGCCATGCTGAGCGCCGGGACGGTGATCTGAACGGTGGGCTTGATGTGTTCCTGCACTTCAATCGGGTGCGGGAGTGCCGGGTTCGACGCGACATCGTCTGGCGTGACGCCGGTGAGGGCGAGCGCGGCGAGGGCGTCGGCTTGGAGCTGTCCGCAGGTGCGCTGATCGCCCGCGCGACGTGATTCGGACGCTGCACTCTCAAGCCGCTCGACGATGCCCTGCGCGATCGGCGCGGTCGTGAACAGATGCACCCAGGCCATACCGTCTGAAGCTGGCTCGAACTCGACGCGGCGGTCCGCCTCGGAACGCACAGCGCGGGCGGTGATGGATTCTGGGTGGAGTCGCTCGCGGAGATCCTTCGCGCGCTGCTTCAGCCGCGCAACGGTAGACCGTTCCGCGATGGGAAGGACCTCGGCGAGGAAGGAGACACGGCCGACGGTCGGGACCTCACGCAGTTGGTCGGTGATCGTCCGCGCGTGCCGTCCGGAAATCGTGCCCGCCTCGAGCGCCGCCAACACTGCGGGGGCCTCGTTCACGAGCCGCTCGGCGTCGTCCGTCGCGTGCAGGACCGTCCGCTCCGACGAACGCGTCGCCATCGCGAGCATCGCGCACGTCGAGCGTCGCGAGAGTGCACGTCGCTCGGCGGGCGGGTAGACGGCGGGGACCACCGTGTCTGCGAGGGCGTCGGCGTACGCAGCAGATTTGGCGAGCAGGCGCGCTTCACGCGCGTCGAGCACGGCGCGGAGCCGGCCGATCTCCGCGTACTCATCCGAGAACTCCGCGAGCTGCGCGGCGTACTCGTCGCCAGCTCGAACTGCGAAGGTGGTGGTCTCGGTCATGACTCCAGTCCACCATGGACCACTGACATTCCAGATGCCGAGTTCGGGAGGGTGTGGAGATGCCCCGATGAGCGCTTCGACTGGCTCAGTGACCGGGGTTAGTTGGCGGGAGTCGGTCGGGACGCGGGCCCGCCGCTCAGCACACCTCGACAAGCCCCGCGACCGAAGCTTGGCTCGGTGTGGAGGCGTCTCCGTAAGCACTTCGACAAGCTCAGTGACCGAGGCTGGTCGGCGGGAGTCGGTCGGGTCGCGGCCCTGCCGCTCGGCACACCTCGACAGGCTCGGTGACCGGGTCTGTCGGGTTCGGCGAGCCTCGCGCAGGCCACGCGACCGCCCCCACCGCGCACCGACGACCCACCGACGCTACGCTGCTGAGCACACACGCCGTCACGATGGAGAGACCGCATGAGAGCCCTACGCATCACCGCCCCGAACACGGCGACCGTCCTCGACCGACCGGACCCGCAGCCCGGCCCCGGCGACGTCCTCATCCGCATCGAACGCACCGGAATCTGCGGCACCGACGTCGCCCTCTTCCGCGGCACGATGCCCTACCTCACCGACGGCCGCACCACCCTCCCGCTCCAACCCGGGCACGAGTGGGCGGGTCGCGTGGTCGCGGTGGGCGACGACGTCACCACGGCGACCCCAGGAGACCTCGTCACGGGCGACACCTTCATCGGCTGCGGACACTGCGACCGCTGCACATCCGGACGCCACCACCTCTGCCCGGAACACCTCGAACTCGGCGTGCTCGGCCAACTCGACGGCGCCCTCGCGGAACTCCTCGTCCTCCCCGAACGCGCCGTGCACCGCCTCCCGCCAGGCGTCGACGCCGACCTCGGTGCGATGGTCGAGCCGGCCTCATGCTCCCTCCGCGGCGTCCGCCTCACGGAACCCGGCCCCGGCGACCGCGTACTCGTGTGGGGCGCGGGGACCCTCGGCATGTTCGCCGCACTCTTCGCCGCCGAGTCCGGAGCCACCGTCACCGTCGCCGCCCGACGCGAATCCGACCGGAGGTTCGCCGCCGGGTTCGACCTCGACACCCGCGATCCGGCGGAACTCGGCGACGAGCGGTTCGACGTCATCATCGAGGCGACCGGCTCCGGCGAGGTCACGCGTCGCCTGCTCGACAACGCCACCGCGGGCGTCCGCATCGCCCTGCTCGGGGTGCCCGCCGGTGACGCCGGCCTCCCCTCCGGCACGCTCATCGCCCGCGATGCGACCGTCCATGCCGTCCTCGGCGGCTCGGCCTCCATCGACGAAGCCGCCAGCCGGTTCGCCACCATGCCCGACACCGTCCGACGCCTGATCGGCACCGTGATCACCCTCGACGAGGTCCCACAGGTGCTCGCCGACGGACTCCCCCGGGCGACCGGAGCCGGACCGAAGACGCAGATCCGGTTCTGAGGGGGCTTGAGGCCGGAACGCCACACCGCCCACCCAGCCCCCGCACCCTCACACGGAGTCGCGCTCCACCAACCCGCACGGGATCGTCGTCATCTCGGGGACGTCCTCACCGGCGATCAGCCGGTGGAGGGTCTGCACGAGCAGCGCCCCCTTCTCAGCGGTGCGGAGGTCGACGGTCGTCAACGCCGGGTAGGCGTCCGCCGCGAACACGTTGTCGTCGACCGAGGTCATCGCGATCCGCACAGGCACCGGGATCCCCCGGTCGCGCAGCACCCCGAGCGCCCCCGTCGCCATCTGCGCGGATGCCGCGAACACCGCATCGACCGGCCTCCCGGCGGCCAGCAACCGCTCCATCGCCCGGGCACCGCTCGTGGGCGTGAAGTCGCCCTCCTCCTGGAGCCCCGGCTCGAGCCCAGCGGCACCCAACGCGCGTCGCCACCCCGCCAGACGGTCGACGCCCGCCGCGGTGTCGAGCGGACCGGTGATCGTCGCGATGTCACGCCGCCCCGCCTCGACGAGCCGTCGCGTCGCGAGCGCGCCCGCCTCCACGTTGTCGACGTCGACCACGTGCCCTGGCGGGTCCGTCGGTTCGAGCCCTCGGACCCCGAAGACCACCGGGAGCGAGGCCGCGAGCTTGGCGTACGCCTGCATGCTCGTGTGATGGGACAGCACCAGCGCCCCGTCGACGTTGCCGCCCGTGAGGAACCGACGCGTCTTGTCGGGGTCGACGTCGGATTCGATCAGGAGCGTCAGGGTGTAGTCGGTCGACGAGGCGTACATGGCCGCGCCCTGGATGACCTCGGCGAAGTACGGGTCGGCGAAGAACTCCGCCGTGCGCTGCGGGATGACCATCGCGATCGTCTGCGCCCGCCGGCGGACGAGGCTGCGGGCCGCGCGGTTGGGCACGTAGTGCAGTTGCTCGACGGCGGCGTTCACGGAGGCCACCGCCTCCGGGGTCACCTGGGAGGACCCGTTGATGACCCGGGAGGCGGTGGACTTCGAGACGCCGGCGAGCGCCGCGACCGCGATGAGTGTGGGGACGGTGATGTCCGCATCGGTGTCGATGGTGTGTCTCCTCAGTCGTGCCGGTGTGAAGACACCTTATGCGGCGCGGGCGTCACCCCTTGACCGCGCCCTGCATGATCCCGGCGACCAACTGCTTGCCCGCGAGGATGAAGAGGATCAGCAGGGGGATGACCGACAGCACCGCGCCGGCGAGGACGAGCGAGTGGTCGGGAGTCTGTCCCCCGCTGGCGCTCAGTGCGGCGAGCGCCGTCTGCACGCTCGGATTCCGCGGTCCGAGCACGAGGAGCGGCCAGAGGAAGTCCGTCCACGCGGCCATGAAGGTGAAGAGGGCGAGGACCGCCATCGCCGGGCGTGCGGCCGGGAGGGCGACGTGCCAGAACGTGCCCCACATGGAGGCGCCGTCGACCCGCGCCGCTTCGATGAGCTCGTCGGGGATGACGTCGACGAGGTATTGGCGCATGAAGAACACGCCGAACGCGGTGACGAGTCCCGGAATGATGACGGCCTGCAGTGTCCCGACCCACTGCCATTCGGCCATGAGCATGAACAGCGGGATGATGCCGAGCTGGGTGGGGATGGCCATGGTGGCGATGACGGCGAGTAGCAGGCCGTTGCTCGCCCGGAACTTCAGCTTCGCGAAGGAGTACCCCGCGAGTGTCGAGAAGAAGACGACGGAGACGGTGATCGCGCCCGAGATGATGACACTGTTCGCGAGGGCTTGGAGGAAGGGCGCCGACTCGAACACCTTCGTGGCGTTGCTGAGGAAGTTCGGGCCGGGGAGGATCGCCGGCGGCACCAGGTTGGTGTCGGACGACTGCCGGCTGGAGATGACGAACGACCACCACAGTGGGAACGCGGAGACCGCGAAGAAGGCGATGAGGATGGCGTAGGTGAGGACGCCGGGGCGTTCGTGGTCCTTGCCCTTCCGGTACTGCGGTTCCGCGGGTGTCACCGGTGGTGCGGTCCGGGTGCGTTCCATCAGGGTGCTCATGCTCGTCCGCCTCGCTGCTCGGTGGTGCTCGTGGTGTCCGCACGGCTCGTGGTGTTCGCACGGCGCTTGGTCGACGTGGTGGTGATCGCCCGCGTCGTGATGAGGGGGTCGCGCACCTTCGGGATGCGCACCGGGCGTGCGTCGTTCGTGCGGATCGCCCGGGTGATCGCGAAGTTGATCAGCCCGGCGAGGATGATCACGAGGAACAGGATCCACGCCGTCGCGGAGGCCCGACCGAAGTCGCGTCTCGGGAAGGCGAGCTCGTACAGGTAGAGCACGATCGTCTGGAACTGCCGGTCCGATCCCCCGTTGCTCCGAGGGTCGAACAGCTTCGGTTCCGTGAAGATCTGCAGCCCGCCGATCGTCGAGGTGATGACGACGAAGATGAGCGTCGGCCGGATCATCGGGATCGTGATCGACCAGAACCGTCGGATCTTGTTCGCCCCGTCGAGGGCGGCCGACTCGTAGACGTCCCGCGGGATGGCCTGCATGGCCGCGAGGAGGATGAGGGCGTTGTACCCGGTCCAGCGCCAGTTCACCATGCTCGCGATGGCGACGTGGGAGGGGAAGACGTCGAACGCCCAACGGATCGGGTCGAGCCCGAACGCCTCGAGGAGCCCGGCGATCGGTCCGTGGTACTGGTTGAAGATCTGCAGGAAGATGACGGCGACGGCGACCGGCGCGACGATGTACGGCAGCAGGATGCTCATCCGCCAGAAGGTGCGTCCGCGGAGCGTCTGGTCGAGGAGCGCCGCGATCACCGTCGCGATGACGAGCTGCGGGACGGCCGACAGCAGGAAGATGCTGATCGTGTTGCCGAACGCGTTCCAGAAGAACGGGTCGGAGAGGACCGAGACGTAGTTGTCGAGTCCGACGAAGTCGCCCTGCCCCTTCAGCAGGTGCCACTCGTAGAGCGACACGTTGAAGGTGTAGACGATCGGGAAGATGCCGATGAGGGCGAAGAGGATGAAGAACGGCGCGATGTACAGGTACGGCGACGCGCGGTAGTCGAAGCGGTTCAGCTTCTGTCTGAAGGTCAGCGCGGCCGGTGGCCGGCGGACGGTTGCGGTGCTGGTCATGGCTCTGCCAATCCGAAGGAGGGAGCGGGAGGGGTGCCGGGGCGTCCGCGTGCGAACGGACGCCCCGGCGAGCTGCGTCGGAGAGGAGGTCAGCCGACGAGCTGGTCGAGCAGCTTGACCGCCTCGTTCCAGGCGGTCTCACCGTCGGTGATCTCGCCCTGGCTCACGCGGTCGAGGATCGGACCGAACACGTTGTCCTGGATGTTGGAGTCCTCAGGACCCTTCACCTGGGCGACGACGCCTTCGGATCGTGCGGCGAAGATCTCGCCGACCGGTGCGTCGTTGAAGAACGGGTTGGTGGAGCCCTTCACGAGCTCCTGCCCGTCGAGCGTGCTCGGGAACGGTCCGGCGAGTTCGAACGACGCCGCCTGTGCCTCGGGGGACGCGAGCCAGAGGGCGAGCTCGGCCGCCTCCTCCTTGTGCTCGGAGTTCTCGGCGACACCGAGGAACGCGCCACCCCAGTTGGCCGCACCGCCGGGCATCACGTCGGCGAAGTCCCAGCCGCTGTCGGTCGTGCCCTCGTCGTAGTAGCCCTGCACGATGCCGAGCATCCAGCTCGGGCACATGTAGGTGGCGAACTTGCCCTCCTTGGCCTCCGGACCGACGTCCCAGCCGGGGAGCCCGGCACCGAGGCCGGCGTTCTCCGCCTCGACGATCTTCTCGAACTGTTCCTTGAGCACGTCGTTGCCCTCGATGTTCAGGGTCTCACCGTCGGCCTTGTAGTAGCCCTCCTCCTGCTGGTTCACGAACGAGTTCCAGAAGAATCGGGGGCTGTGGTAGAACGCCTGGCCGGTCGCGGCGACGTACTCCTCACCGACCTCGAAGAAGCGGTCCCAGGTCGCGTCCTCGCCGCCGAGGTACTCGGCGACCGCGGCCCGGTCGCTCGGCAGGCCGGCGGCGGCGAAGAGGTCGCCTCGGTAGCAGATGCCCTGCGGGCCGATGTCGAGACCGGCGCCGATCACGCGGCCTTCGGCGTCGGTGCCCTGCTCGTACTTCCAGTCGAGCCAGGTGTCCTTGACGTCCTCGATGCCGTAGTCCCGCAGGTCGACGAAGGAGTCGCTCACCTCGGAGATGGTCCCGAGCCAGCCCTCCTCGATGGCGACGACGTCGCTCAGGCCGGTGCCCGCGGCGATCTTCGCGTAGGCGTCGTCACGGGCGGCTCCACCGCCCTCGAGGTTGGTCGCCTCGATGGTGATGTTCGGGTGCTCCTCCATGTACTGCTCGTAGTTGGCGTCGACGCCCATGGTGCCGAACGTCGTGACCGAGAGGGTGATCTTCTCGTCTCCGCCACCGCCTGCGGGCGAGCTGCACCCGCTGGCCAGGACGGCGAGGATCGAGGCCCCCGCGATGGATGCGGCGGCGATGCCGCGGCGCGTGCTGTTCACAGTCACTCCTTTGTGTGTGCGCTTCGGTGGCCGCTGAACCCGTCTGCAGGGTCCGCGGTCCAATCCCGTGGGAACGTTCCCACGGGCATGCAGGACACACTAAGCGCTCGTTCGGACGAGGTCAAGAGAGCGCTCTCATTTGTTGCAGAACCGGTTGCTCCGCGGTGAACGCTCGGAGACGGGGAGATGCGGGCAGACGTTCAGCGTTCCGATTCGATCCAAATCATGATCGACTCATACCCATGACCGGCTTTGATTCAGGCTTCCTCGGCGTCGACGAACCGCTCGCCCTCCCGGCCCCGAACGACCCGCAGGAACGCGCTCGACTCCGGCGCCTCGACTACACGCACTTCTCCGTCCTCCTCGACCCCGACCGCCGGCTCGCAGCAGCCACCGGGGTCGACATCGACGGCGCCGCCCTGCTCGACCTGGGTCGCGGCGACGACTGGCACCTCGACGAGCGCATCCCGGCCGGCGAGCAGGCCGGGCCGGAGCTCTACGCGCGGAACGACCTCGACCGCGGCCACCTCGTGCGCCGCAGGGACCCGGTGTGGGGTCCTGCGGACGTCGCCCGCCGCGCCAACGTCGACACCTTCTGCTACACGAACGCCGCTCCGCAGGCCGCGGACTTCAACCAGTCCCTCGAGCTGTGGAACGGCCTCGAAGACCTCGTCCTCGAGTACGCCTCGGCCGGACGGCTGCGGCTGTCCGTCTTCACGGGCCCCGTGTTCACCGACGACGATCCGCTCTACCGCGGCATCCGCATCCCCAAGCGGTTCTGGAAGGTGGCGGCGTGGTCGTCGGCCGGTGCGCTCGCGGCCTCCGGCTACCTCCTCGACCAGTCCGCGCAGCTCGACGACATCGACCTCGACGAGCCGACGGCCACGGGTGATCGCGATGACGACGCCGTACCGCCACTCGGCCCGTTCCGTACCTTCCAGCTGCCGATCCTCGACCTCGTGAGCATCACGGGCCTCGACTTCGGGCCGTTGAGCCGGGCGGACGTCCTGGAAGCCGCCCCGGCGACGATCCGGCCCGACGTCGACACCTGGATCGAACTGGAACGGCCCGACGACCTGCGGTTCTGAGCCGATGCAGCCGGCCCGGCATTCCCGGAGTACCGATAAGGCGAGCCTCAGTTAGGGTGGCCTTGGTTCCTCGGATCAGCGTGCCTATGCTGCACGGGTGAGCGCATCACGCGCCGCATCGCCGAAGGAGTCTCCCGTGCACGAGCAACGCCTGTCCACCTCCGTCCTCGTCATCGGAACGGGCGGCTCCGGTCTCCGCGCAGCGATCGAACTCGCCGAACGGGGTGTCGACGTCATCGCCGTCGGCAAGCGTCAGAAGGCCGACGCACACACCTCGCTCGCGGCCGGCGGCATCAACGCGGCCCTCGCGACGATCGACCCCGAGGACTCCTGGCAGCAGCACGCCGCGGACACCCTCAAGGAGAGCTACCTGCTCGCCAACCCGCACACCGTGCAGATCGTGACCGAGGGGGCCGCCCGCGGGATCGAGGACCTCGAGCGGTACGGCATGCCCTTCGCCCGCGAGGAGGACGGCCGGATCTCGCAGCGGTTCTTCGGCGCCCACACCTTCCGGCGCACGGCCTTCGCCGGCGACTACACCGGACTCGAGATCCAGCGCACGCTCGTGAACCGGGCGGCACAGCTGGACATCCCGATCCTCGACACCGTCTACATCACGAGGCTCCTCGTCCGCGACAACGTCATCTTCGGCGCGTACGGCTTCGACCTCGAGACCGGGACCCGCTACCTCATCCACGCCGACGCCGTGATCCTGGCGGCGGGTGGCCACAACCGGATCTGGCGACGCACCTCCTCGCGCCGCGACGAGAACACCGGCGACTCGTTCCGCCTCGCGGTCGAGGCCGGCGGCCGGATCCGCGACCCCGAGCTCGTCCAGTTCCACCCCTCAGGCCTCATCGAGCCCGAGAACGCCGCGGGGACCCTCGTCTCCGAGGCGGCACGCGGCGAGGGCGGCATCCTCCGCAACGGGCTCGGCGAGCGCTTCATGGCGCGGTACGACCCCGAGCGCATGGAGCTGTCGACCCG
Organism: Plantibacter sp. ME-Dv--P-095; assembly: GCF_030209365.1. Taxonomy (NCBI): domain Bacteria; kingdom Bacillati; phylum Actinomycetota; class Actinomycetes; order Micrococcales; family Microbacteriaceae; genus Plantibacter; species Plantibacter sp. ME-Dv--P-095. The sequence goes on along the minus strand of NZ_JARVSB010000003.1, from coordinate 547,507 downwards.
CGACCGCGTCGCCCTGGCCGCGTACACCGAGATCAAGGAGGGGCGCGGCACCCCGAACGGCGGCGTGCTCCTCGACGTCTCGCACTTGCCGCGCGAGACGATCATGCGCCGCCTGCCACGCGTCTACCAGACGCTGCTGGAGCTGCAGATGCTCGACATCACCACCACCCCGATCGAGATCGCCCCGACGGCGCACTACTCGATGGGCGGCGTGTGGGTGCGGCCCGAGGACCACGGGACGGACGTCGACGGGCTGTACGCGATCGGCGAGGCATCGTCCGGATTGCACGGCGCGAACCGGCTCGGCGGCAACTCCCTCATCGAACTGCTCGTGTTCGGGCGCATCGTCGGCGAGGCCGCAGCCCAGTATTCGGCGGGTCTCGAGGCCCACGTCCGGTCCGCCGAGGCGGTCGACGAGGCCCGGGCGGAGATCGACGGGCTCCTCGCCAGCGACGGACCCGAGAACGTGCGCGCCCTCCAGCGCGCGATCCGGAACACGATGACGGAGCACGCGGGGGTCGTCCGCGACGAAGCCGGGCTCCTCGCCGGGCTCGCCGAGCTCGACGCGATCGAGGCGCGGATCGCGGACGTCGGCGTCCACCCCGACATCGCTGGGTTCCAGGACCTCGCTCACGCCTTCGACCTGAAGTCGGCCGCCCTCGCGGCCCGCGCCACGCTCGAAGCGGCGCTCGAACGTCGCGAGACCCGCGGGTGCCACAACCGCTCCGACTTCCCGGAGCTCGACGAGGAGCTGCAGGTGAACCTCGTCTGGTCGGGGCGGGGCCGGATCGAGCGCGAGGCGATCCCCGCCATCCCCGCGGAGATCCAGGAGCTCATGCAGGACGTCTCCGTCGTCGGCAAGCTCGTGGAGTAGGGCGGAGCCCCGGTCCCTGAGCCCCACCCCGGTCCCTGAGCTTGTCGAAGGGCGCGCTAGCCGCGCCCCTCGCCACGTTCGAGGGTCGCGCCGATCACCCGGAGGCTCTCGATGAGCACGGAGATCTGGTCACGGCTGAGGCCGGACAGCATCGCGTTCTCGTCGGCCACCAGGCGGCGCATCGCCTCGTCCACCCGCTGCCGGCCGAGCGTCGTGAGGACGACGATCTTGCTCCGGCCGTCGGCCGCGTTCTTCTGGCGGACGACGAGCGAGCGGGCCGCCAGGCGGTCGAGCTGGCTCGCGAGGTTGCCGCTGGTGACGTGGAGTCGGCCGGCGAGCATCGACGGGGTCATCCCCTCGGCGCCGTGCTGCCGCAGCATGGACAGGAACTCGAACTCCCACGGCCGCAGCTTGCTGGCCGCGAAGGACACCCGACGGACCTCCTGGAGGTGCGGGACGAGCCGGCGCAGGCGCGACACGACGTCGAGCGGCGCGAAGTCCACGTCGGGCAATGCCGCGGCCCAGGCGTCGATGACGATGTCCACATCGTCGTCATCACCCATCGCCATCGTCGGTCCTCCTCGTGTCCTCGCCAACGCTACCCTGGGCTCCGCCACAGCTGGAGGATAGGCGTCCGCTCACGCCGCTGTGGTAAGCGATCCGTCTCGGTGACCCACCACGGTGATCCGTCTCAGCGGACCACCAGCGCCCCGAGTCCGTCGACGAGCAGTCCGACACCGAAGGCGAACCCCTCCGCCTGGTCATCGGGGTCTCGCGGATCGGACGTCACGCCGGCACCGAGGACCCCGACGCTGTCGTACTGCAGGCGCTGCTGCTCGTGGGACACATGGCCGAGGACGAAGTGCAGGAGCGCGGTGCCCGCTCGTCGGGTGGTCGCCTCGTCGAGACCGGCGAGCGCCACGGCGTCCGTCAGCCGGCGGAGCACGCGTCCGGAGCCGAGCCCGAGCGCGTAGGTGCTCGAGACGACCTCGGCGCCGTCGCGGTAGGCGAGCAGGGCGTCCCGGAGGGCTGCCGCCTCGATCCGGGTCCGTGCCCGCCAGTCGGCGCCGGCGTCCGTGACCGCGTCGACCGGGGCCGGGTGGGCGTCGACGATGCGGTCGGCGAGTTCGGCGATGAGGGTCTGCTTGTTCTCGAAGTGCCAGTAGAGCGCGCTCGGTTGGACGTCGAGGGAGGCGGCCAGGCGACGCATGGTGAGGTCTGCGAGGCCGTGGTCGTCGAGGATCCGGAGGGCGACGTCGGCCACGTCGTCGCGCCGATGGCGACGGGTGGTTGCGGAACCGGACATGGTTCCAACTATAGTGAACGCTGTTCAGGTGAACAGTGTTCAGGTGGGAATCGACCACCCGGATCGCCTGGACGGATCGACCATCCCTCCCCGAGACAGAGGCATCACATGAGCAGGCTCCGGATCGACGCGACCGACATCGCCCGCATCGCCGTCTTCGCCGCGATCGTCGCCGCCCTGGGGCTGCCGGGGGCGTTCTCCGTCCTGGGTGCCGTCCCGATCACGGCGCAGACCCTCGGCGTCATGCTCGCGGGCGCGATCCTCGGTCCGTGGCGCGGGATGCTCTCGATGCTCGTCCTCCTCGCCCTCGTCGCGATCGGGCTGCCGCTGCTGTCGGGTGGTCGGGGCGGGGTCGGCGTCTTCGTCGGTCCGAGCGCCGGCTACCTGTTCGGCTGGATCGTCGGCGCCTTCGTCATCGGTCTCATCGTGCATGCCGGCGGCCGACGGCTGCGCTGGTGGCGGACGGCCCTCGGCGTCCTCCTCGGCGGCATCGTCGTGATCTACGCCGTCGGTGTCCCCGTCCAGTCCCTCGTCACCCGGCTGTCGCTCGGCGAGACCGTGCTGCAGAGCCTCGTCTTCCTGCCCGGCGACCTCGTCAAGGCGGTCCTCGCGACGGTCATCACGATGACGCTGGCCCGCGCCTACCCCCGGGCGTTCCGTCACGCCGCCGGTGTCGGGTCGACGCGACCGGGTGAGCCCGCCAGGGTCGCATGACGACGGACGCCGGACGCATCGTCCCGCTGCGGGGAGGGGCTCCGGCGGAACTCGTCCGACGTGCGCTGGAGGTCCGCGCGGCGGGCGACGTCCCGTTGCTCGGCGACGACCGGTGGAGCGACCCGTACTGGCGCGCCGTCTGCGATCGCGCCAGCGCTGCGGGACCGCAGCCCGGCCAGGCGTGGTCGACGACGACCTCGGGCACGACGGGCGCCCCGCGCATCGTGCTGCGGACCGCCGACTCCTGGGCGAGCTCGTTCGCGCCGGTGGCGCAGCTGCTCGGCGCCGACCCCGACGACGTGCTCGCCCTCGCCTCGCCGCCCGCCTCCTCCCTGTCGCTCTTCTCGATCGCGCACGCTGCGGCTGCCCGGTTCGGGCTGATCCTGCCGAGCCGTCACGTCCTCACCGCCGGCGAGGCGCAGGACGCGACGCTCTTCCACGGCACCCCCAACGGTTTGCGGCGGCTCCTCGACGACGGCCGGCCCCCGCGGTTACGCGCGGCCCTCGTCGGCGGCGCCTCCCTCGATCCGGCGCTCCGTGAGCGGGCGACGGCCCTCGGCGTCCGCGTGGTCTCGTACTACGGCGCCGCCGAACTCTCCTTCGTCGCGGTCGACGACGGCACCGACCCGGAGCAGCCGGGCCTCCGCGCCTTCCCCGGGGTCGCGCTCGAGGTGCGCGACGAGGTGCTCTGGGTCCGGTCGCCCTACCTCGCGAGCAGCACCCTCGGCGGGTCGGGAGCGCTGCACCGCGACGGCGTCTGGGCCACGGTCGGTGATCGTGCCCGACTCGACGGCGCTCGGCTCTCCCTCCTCGGACGCAGCGACGACGCGATCCTCACGGCCGCCGCGACGGTGATCCCGTCCGACGTCGAGGAGGCGCTGCGGCTGGTGGACGACATCGCGGACGCCGTCGTGTTCGGCCTCCCGAACGACGGCGTCGGCGAACTCGTCACCGCGGTCGTCGAAGCGCGGCCGGGCGCCCGTCCGACGCGCGCCGAGCTGCGGGCGGCCGTCTCCAGCCTCCTCCCGCCGTCGCACCACCCGCGCCGGTGGTTCATCGTCGACGAACTGCCCCGGACGACCACGGGGAAGGCCGCGCGAGCCGCCGTCATCGAGCGCGTCCGCGCCGGGGAGGTGGCCACCCTTGCGCCCTGACATCAGCACCAGCCCGGTGGTCGTCGCCGCGCGCCGCACGCCCATCGCGACGCGCGGTCGGGCCCTCGCCGCGCTGACCGTCGAGCAGCTCGCCGTCCCGGTCGTCCGCGCCGTGCACGAGGATGCAGGTGCGGTGCTCGGTGGAGCGCCCGAGATCGCCGACGTCGTGCTCGGCAACTGCATGGGTCCCGGCGGCAATCCGGCCCGGGTCGCCGCCCTCGGCGCCGGGCTCGGGTTCGCGGTGCCCGGCCTCACGGTCGACCGTCAGTGCGGCAGCGGGCTCGCGGCGATCATCGAGGCCGCCACCGCGATCGCAGCCGGCGACGCGCGACCACGGATCGCGGGCGGGGTCGAAAGCGCTTCGACCGCGCCGGTGCGCTCCGTCGACGGCGTCGCCTACGCCCGCGCTCCGTTCGCGCCCGCGGGCTGGCACGACCCCGACATGACGCGGGCGGCGGAGGATCTCGCGCGCCACGACGGGATCTCCCGCGCACGCCAGGACGCGTACGCGGCGCGGAGCACGCACCGCGCGGCGGTCGCGGAGGAGGCGGGCCGGTTCACCGAGGAGCTGGTCTCCCTGTCCGGCGCGGCCGACCACGACGAGCCGACCACGCGGCACCTCGACCGCCTGCTCCCCCGCTTCACCCCGCTCTTCGCGGACGGATCACTCACCGCCGGCAACACCTGCCGCGTGAGCGACGGAGCCGCGGCCGTCCTCCTCGTTCCGGGTGGAGCCACCTCCCGAGGGACGGTGCCCGGCCTCGCGCTGCGCGGGCACGCCGTCGTCGGATGCGACCCGGCTCTCCCGGGGATCGGTGCCGCCCCCGCGATCCTCGAGGCCCTCGAGCGGGCAGGCGTCGACCTCGCCTCCGTCCAGGCGGTCGAGCTCGTGGAGGCGTTCGCCGCGCAGACCCTCGCGGTCCTCGACCGGCTCGGCGTCGCCGAGGACGACGAGCGGCTCTGCGCCGACGGCGGCGCCCTCGCCCTCGGCCACCCCTGGGGTGCCAGCGGAGCGGTGTCCGTCGTCCGCCTGTTCTCCCGGCTCGTCCGCGGCGGAGCCCCGGCCGGCACCCTCGGCCTCGCCGCAGCCTCGGTCGGCGGTGGTCTCGGCGTCGCCGCCGTGTTCGAGGTCGTGCGATGATCGAGGACATCGAACCCCCAGCCCTCCGACTCGACCGCGTCACCGCGCGCCTCGGCGACACCACCGCCCTCGACGACGTGACCCTCCAGCTCGACAGCGCACGCATCGCGGTCATCGGGGCGAACGGTTCGGGCAAGTCGACCTTCGCCCGCCTTCTCGGTGGCCTCAGCCGACCGACCTCGGGCACCGTCCACGTCCACGGCGTCGACACCGCGCGGGAGACCGCCCGGCTGCGACGCCTGGTGAGCATCGTGTTCAGCAATCCGGACGCGCAGATCGTCATGCCGACCGTCGCCGAAGACGTCGCCTTCTCCCTCCGCGGCACGTCCGGCTCGAAGGCCGAGACCGCCGAGCGGGTCGCGCACGCACTCGAGGAGTTCGGGTTGACCGGCCTCGCCGACCGCTCCGCGCACGAGCTGTCCGGCGGGCAGAAACAGCTCCTGGCGTTGTGCGGCGCGGTCATCCGTCGGCCGGCGCTCCTCATCGCCGACGAACCGACGGCCTACCTCGACGCCCGCAACAGCGCCGCGGTGGCCGACCACCTCCTGCGACCGGAGGCCGGGCACCAGCTCGTGCTCGTGACGCACGACCTGGAGCTCGCCGCCCGCTGCGACGTCGCGCTCCTCTTCGACGGCGGTCAGGTCACGGCGGAGGGCGACCCGGCCGACGTCATCGCGAGCTATCGCGCGAGTCTGGCGACGTGACGTCGTGATCACCCTGTATCGACCGGGGACCGGCTGGTTGCATCGGGCGCCCGCCGGACCGAAAGCCCTCGGCATCCTCCTCGTGGTCCTCGCCATCTCGCTGCTGCCCACCAGCTGGTGGACGGCGGGGATCGCCGCGGCGGTCACCGTGCTCGCGTACCTCGTGTCCGGACTGGGCCTCGCGGAGCTCGGCCGTCAGCTCGTGCTCATCCGCTGGATCATCACGATCACCGTCATCGGCCAGCTGCTCTTCGTCGACCTCGAGTCGGCCGTCTCGAACACCGCACGCATCGTCGCGGCCATCCTCCTCGCGGCCCTGCTGGTGCTCAGCACCCGCGTCGCGGACCTGCTCGACGCCTTCGAGCGCGCCCTCCGACCGTTCGGCCGGTTCGGGGTCGACCCGGCCAGGATCGCCCTCATGCTCGCCGTCGCGATCAACACCATCCCGGTGCTCGCCCGGCTGGCGGCCGGCGTGCGGGACGCCCAACGCGCCCGCGGGGTGCGTTCCAACCCCGTCACCTTCGTCGTCCCGTTCCTCGTGGTGTCGCTCAAGCACGCCGACGAACTCGGCGACGCCCTCACGGCACGGGGCGTCCGGTGAGCGGGGTGCGGGTGCTCGGCCGCACCGTGGACGACGAGACGCGGTGCGTGCACTACGCGACGCCGCTCGACGTCATCGCCATCCGCTTCGCCTGCTGCGGCGAGTACTACCCGTGCCACCGGTGTCACGCCGAGTGCGCCGACCATCCGGCCGAGCAGTGGCCGCGCGAGCAACGCGACCGCGAGGCGATCCTGTGCGGCGTGTGCTCGAGCGAGCTGACGATCGAGCGCTACCTCACGGTCGACGCGTGCCCGAACTGCTCCGCGGCGTTCAACCCCGGCTGTCGTCTCCACTCGGCGTACTACTTCCAGGCGTGAGGTCCCTTCCAGGCGTGAGCTCCCGGCGGTAGACCCGGTTCCGCGCGCTGAGGATCGCCGCACCGATGGCCGCCGCGATGAGCGAACCGGCGAGCACCCCCACCTTCACGTGGTCGTCGGACTCGCTGCCGACGCCGAAGGAGAGCTCACCGACGAGCAGCGACACCGTGAACCCGATCCCCGCTACGAAGGCCATGCCGATGAGGTCGACCCACCGGATCGAGGGGTCGAGCCGGAGACCGGGCAGTCGGGTGACGAGGAACGTCGTCAGGGTGATGCCGAGCGGCTTCCCGAGCACGAGACCCGCGACGATGCCGAGCGCGATCGTGTCCTGGAACGACTCGACGAGGCCGGACAGGCCGCCGATGACGACGCCGGCGGAGAAGAACGCGAAGATCGGCACGGCCACCGCGGTGGACACGACGCTCCAGCGGTCGGCGAAATGTGCGGCCAGTCCGTCGTAGATCGGCTTGCCGCTCGCATCCTCCCCCACCCGGACTCGTGCGCGCTTCGTCGCGACGACGGGCACCATGAAGCCGAGCAGGACGCCGGCGACGGTCGCGTGGATCCCCGAGGCGTGGATGAGCGCCCAGGTGGCGAGACCGAGGGGGATGAGGATCCACCAGGCCCGGACGCCGCGCTGCACGAGCACGGCGAAGATCGCGAGCGGCACCGCGGCGAGCGCGAGCGGCACGAACTCGATGTGGTCGGTGTAGAAGATCGCGATGATGCTGATGGCGATGAGGTCGTCGACGACGGCGAGGGTGAGCAGGAAGGTCCGCAACGCCGGCGGCAGGAACTTCCCGACCACGGCGATGACGGCGACGGCGAACGCGATGTCCGTCGCAGCAGGGATCGCCCAGCCCTGGAGCGCGTCCGGGCCGGACTGCAGGTTGACGAGCACGTAGATGAGCGCGGGGACGGCGACGCCGCCGACTGCCGCGGCGATCGGGAGCGCGGCGGTCTTCGGGTTCCGGAGTTTGCCGGCGACGAACTCCTCCTTGAGCTCGAGACCCACGACGAAGAAGAAGATCGCGAGGAGACCGTCGGCGGCCCAGGCGCCGACGGAGAGGTTCAGGTGGAGCGCCTCGGGGCCGAAGGTGAAGTCTCGGACGCTCAGGTAGAAGTCGGAGGCGCCGGTGTTCGCGAGGACGAGGGCGAGGGCGGTGGCGACGACGAGGAGGGCTCCGCCGACGGTGTCCTGCTGGAGGGTCTGGTGGATGCCGCGCCAGATGGAGTGCGGCGCCTGATCGGCCGGCAGCTCGTGGTGGTTCGGTGCATCGGTCATGGGAGTCCTTCGGGGCGGGATCGGTCGAGCGTCGGAGCGGCCCTGCTTGGACCACCCGCCGACCAGACTTCCCGGCACACCGCCCACGAGTTTATCCGCTCAGCGTCGTCGACGGCCCGTTGTCTGGGAGTCCGCTGACCTCGTTGTGACTCGGCTGGGCGTCGGGTGTAGACCTGAAGTGCGTCCACCAGGTCGCCCTGTCGGATTCGATCAGTGCGGATCGACAGCCCGAAGAACACGTGAGGAGCAATATATGAGCGCCGGAGACAAGATCAAGAACGCCGCCGAGGACCTCGCTGGCAAGGCCAAGGAGGCCGTCGGCAAGGCGACCGACAACGACAAGCTCGTCGCGGAGGGCAAGGCCGATCAGACCAAGTCCGACGTGAAGCAGGCCGGTGAGAACGTGAAGGACGCGTTCAAGAACTGACCTCCAGATCACACGAACGCCGGTGACCCCACGGGTCACCGGCGTTCGTCTGTCTGCGGCGATCAGTCCTTGATGAGGAGGATCGGCTTTCCGTCGTAGGAGTCGTACGGGTTCGGCTCGGTGAACCCGCCGTCGTACATGAGGCCGGCCGGGGCGTTGCCGCCCGAGGGTGCAGCCGCGACGTAGCACTGGGTGATCGGTGCTCCACCGTCGAACTCCTCCGTGAAGGACTCGGAGCCGCACTCGTCCCACCCGATGAGCGTGACCTCCTGGACCTTCTCGCCGTCGGCGTCGACCGGGGAGAAGGAGGTCGCGTCGCTGTTGAACGCCACCGGGTCGCCCGAGACCTTCGTCATCTCGAGCCGGATGAGCGTGAGGTCGAGGCCGTCGAGCTCGCCGCCGTCGAACTGCGACTTCAGGAACGAGACCTGCTCAGGCGTCGCGGGCGTGACCTCGGTCAGCTTCGCGCTGATGAGTGCGGTGACGTCGTCGGTGCCCTGCGACTCGTAGACGATCTCCTCGTCGATGCCGACCTCGGCACCGGGCTCGGTGACCTCACCGTCGGCGGATCCCGATGCCTTCGGCTTCTCGGACGGGGTCGCGGATGCCGATGCGGACGCCGTCTCCTTCGGCTTCGCCTCGGGGCCCGGCAGCATGCCGCATCCGGCGAGCACGAGGGCGGCGGCGATCGGGACGGTGATCAGGGCGGTGACGCGGGAGAGCTGCATCGGAGTTCCTTTCGACAGCGGACTCCTGCAGTCTGTCCGCCCCTGCTCGTCGGCGCGATGGGGACAACTCCCCACCCGGGCACCCCGCTGAAGGGTGTTTCGGCAGGGCCTCCCTCGCCGGTCGGGACGTGTCTAGGCTCGTCGGCATGGACAACCGAGAGGACGTTCGCGAGTTCCTCGTCACTCGTCGAGCACGCATCCGCCCCGAGCAGGTCGAGCTGCCGGCAGGCCCCAACCGTCGGGTCCCGGGGCTGCGTCGGGCTGAGGTCGCCCTCCTCGCCGGGATGAGCGTGGAGTACTACTCGCGACTCGAACGCGGTGACCTGCGCGGTGCCTCCGAGAGTGTCCTGCACGCCATCGCGACGGCACTCGTGCTGGACGACGCCGAACGCGAGCACCTGTTCGCCCTCGCCCGGGCCGCCGGGCCGGTCTCCACCCGACGCCCCACCAAGCCGTCCCGCACACCGACGGTGCGCCCGGGGCTGCAGGTGATCATCGACTCCATCACCGCCGGCTGCGCGATCATCCGGAACGGCCGGATGGACATCCTCGCGGCGAACGCACTCGGCCGGGCGATGTACGTGGACCTGTTCGACGGATCCGACCGTCCCCCGAACCTCGCCCGCTTCTGCTTCCTCGACCGCCCGCACGCCGACCGCTTCTATCCGGACTGGGACGCGGCGGCGGACGCGACCGTCGCGATCCTCCGCGGCGAGGCGGGACGCGACCCGCACGACAAGGGCCTCCACGACCTCGTCGGCGAGCTCTCGACCCGCAGCGAGGCGTTCCGCCGCAAGTGGGGCATGCACGATGTGCGCCGACACACCACGGGCCGCAAACACTTCATCCACCCCGTCGTCGGCGAGGTCGACCTCGTCTTCGAGGCGGCCGAACTCCGCGAGGACCCCGGCCTCAGCCTGATGATCTACGCCGCGGAACCCGGCACCCCCACGGAGGAGGCCCTCACCCTCCTCGCCAGCTGGGCGGCCACCCGGGCACTCGCGACGACCACCGCGCCGGCCGACCCCCACTGACCAGACCTCCACCGACCCCACCTCCGTCCCGACGCACCACCCCGAACCCCAGGAGTCCCCATGCACACACGCACCCTCGGCACCAGCGGTCTCACGGTCTCGGCCATCGGCCTCGGCTGCATGAGCATGACCGGCGGCTACAGCGGCCGTCCCGACCGTGGCCCGATGATCGACCTGCTCCGCTCGGCCGTCGATCGCGGCGTCACCTTCTTCGACACCGCGGAGATCTACGGACCCCACCGCAACGAGGAACTCGTCGGCGAGGCACTGCGCCCGGTCCGGGACCAGGTCGTCATCGCCACCAAGTTCGCGAACCACGTCGACCCCGACACCCACACGGCGACGGGCCGCATGCTCCGCCCGGACGAGGTCGCGACGGCCGTCGACGGCTCGCTCCACCGCCTCGGCATCGACACGATCGACCTCTACTACCAGCACCGCGTGAACCCCGAGCACCCCATCGAGGAGTTCGCCGAGGCCGTCCGCGAGCTGATCTCGGCCGGGAAGGTCAAGCACTACGGCCTCTCCGAGGCGGCCGAGTCGACGATCCGGCGCGCGCACGCCGTCCAGCCGGTCACCGCAGTCCAGTCCGAGTACTCGCTCTGGTGGCGGCGCCCCGAGGAGGGCGTGCTCGCGGCCTGTGCGGAACTCGGCATCGGCTTCGTCCCGTTCAGCCCGCTCGGCAAGGGGTTCCTCACCGGCACGATCGACACGACGACCGGGTTCGAGGAGGGCAACGACCTGCGGGCCAGCATCCCCCGCTTCGCCCCGGAGGCCCTCCAGCAGAACCTGGCGCTGATGGAGGGCATCACGGAACTCGCCCGCGGACTCGACGCCACCCCGGCGCAGGTCGCGCTCGCCTGGCTCCTCGGTCGCGAGCCGTGGATCGTCCCGATCCCGGGGACGACGAAACCGCACCGCCTCGAGGAGAACCTCCGTGCAGCCGACCTCACCCTGAGCGAGGCCGACCTCCATGCGCTCACCGAGCGATCCGACTCGGTCCACATCGTCGGCGGGCGCTACCCGGACGAGCTCGAGGCGCAGACGAACCGCTGATCCGGCTGCGCTGGTGAGCCGGGCGCCCTCACAGGGATCTCTCTGCTGCCGTTCATCCGCGCGGCGGACGATGGGCCGACGCGTCAGGTGGTCGCGTCCGAGGAGAAGCCATGACCGCGACGATCACCGTGCCGACAGGACGCCCGCAGGAACGCTGGGGCATGCTCCGCGCGCGTCTCGCCGGCCGGGCGATCGCCCCGCTCGTCGGCGTGTTCGCCACGGTCGTCTCGCTCATCGGGATCGGCACCCCGTCGTACTGGGGCGATGAGGCGGCGAGCGTCCTCGCAGCGGAGCGTCCGCTCCCGGTGATGTTCGGGATGATCGGCCACATCGACGCCGTGCACGGGCTCTACTACCTGTTCCTGCACGTCTGGACCGGCGCCTTCGGAACCGCGGAAGCCGCCACGAGGATCCCCAGTGCGATCGGCGTCGGCCTCGCGGCGGCCGGCGTCGTGGTGCTCGCGCGGTCACTCTTCACCCCGGCGGTCGGCGTCACCGCCGGACTGCTCTTCGCCGTCATCCCGCAGGTGACGCGGATGGGTGCGGAGACGCGCTCGTACGCGCTGGGGATGGCGGCGGTCGTCTGGCTGACGGTGTGGTTCGTCTCCCTCGTCCGCCGCCGGTCGACCTCGCGCCGCAGCTGGGCGTTGTTCGCCGTCGCGAGCGCCGCCTCGATGTACCTGTTCCTCTACCTCGCCATGCTCCTGATCGTCCACGCCGCCTGGATGCTCCTGCAGCGCCCCGGACGCGCCGTGGTCCGGGCGTGGGCCTGGTCGCTCGCCGGGGCGCTGCTCCTCGGCGTCCCCATCGTGATCGCCGGGATCGCGCAGCGGGGGCAGATCGCGTTCCTCGGGCGGCGCGACTACGCGACCCCGGAGTCGGTGTTCATCGGCCAGTGGTTCCAGGAACCCGTCTTCGCCGCCGTCGCCTGGGCGCTCATCGTCCTCGCCCCGATCGGCGTCCTCACGATGCGACGCGCCGTCGGTGAGCGCCGAGGGCTCGCGATGGTCGCCGTCTGGGCACTCGCCCCGACCGTCCTGCTCATCGTCGGCAACGCCCTCGTGACCCCGATGTACAACCTCCGCTACGTCACCTTCTGCGTGCCGGCCGTCGCGATCATGATGGCGCTCGGACTCCGGACGCTCGTCGGGCTCCTCCCGGCGCGCGCGGACCGTGCCGTGGCGACCGCCGTCGGCGTCGTCCTCGTCATGGCCGTCGCGGTCCCGGTCCTCGTGACGCAACGCGGGCCGTTCGCGAAGGACGACGGGAGCGACCTCCGACAGACCGCCGAGGTCGTCCAGGCGCACGCGTCGCCGGGCGACGCCGTCGTGTTCGATCAGTCGGTGAAGCCCTCGCGGCAGTCCCGACTCGCCATCGACCTGTACCCGGAGGCGTTCACCGGCCTCGACGACGTGGCGCTCGTGGAGAGCTACCGCGAGCGACCCGAGCTGGCCGACCTCGCCGCCCCGTTGGCGGACCTCCACGACAAGCTCGCCGGCCACCCGCGGGTCTGGGCGGTGGAGGGCTCTGACGCGGCTCCGGACGTCGCCGACCTCGAAGCGCTCGGGTACCGGGTCGAGCGGGTCTTCCCGGTGCACCGCAGCACGGTGTACGAGCTGGTGCGCGACTGACGCGTCAGCGACTCCGCGTCGACGGACCGCGTCAGCGACTCGCGTTGTGCTGGGACACCGCGTCGCTGACCCAGGAGAACTCGTCGACGAACCGCGACAGGAGCCGGGCGAGTTCGGTGCGGTCGCGCTCGCTCCACTTGCCGACGAGCGTGTTGTAGACCTGCTGGGCCGCCTGCCGGTGCCGGTCGAGGGCGATCCGGCCCTCCTCGGTGGCGCTCACGAGGACGGCGCGGCGGTCGCTCGGGTCGGTCACGCGCTCGACGAGCCCGCCCTGCTCGAGGCGGCGGACCTCGGCGGTGGCGGTCGACTTGTCGACGGACATCCAGCCGGCGACGGCGGACATGCGGATCGGCCCGGCCGAGAGCACGTAGTCGAGGAGCCAGGCGTCGGTGCTCGTGAGTGCCGCGCCGTCGGCGTCGTGCAGCGTCCGTCGGTTGTCGGCCCGGCTCGACCAGCGCGACACCGTCGCGAGCGAGGCTTCGATGACCGCACCGGCGTCGTCTGGGCCGAGATCCTCGCTCATAGCTGAATTCTTTCTGAATACGGGCGTTCGGGTGTTCGTTGGACCATACCAACTATATAGTGGGACAGCACCAACTAACCCTCAACTGTCCCCCACCTCGAGCGCTGCGGAGAACACAGCCCATGGAAATCCCCGGATACGTCTGGCTGCTGACGATCGTCGGCATTCTGGCCCTCCTCGCCTTCGACTTCATCTTCCACGTGCGCAAGGCCCACGAGCCGACGCTGCCGGAAGCCGCGAAGTGGTCGGCCCTCTACGTCGGCATCGCCATCGTCTTCGGCCTCGGCGTCCTCTTCTTCGGCGGTGGCACGCTCGGATCCGAGTACTTCGCCGGCTACATCACGGAGAAGGCCCTGTCGGTCGACAACCTCTTCGTCTTCCTCATCATCATGTCGAGCTTCCGCGTCCCGCGGGCCGACCAGCAGAAGGTGCTCCTCTTCGGCATCGTCTTCGCCCTCATCGCGCGCACCGGCTTCATCTTCCTCGGTGCCGCCGCGGTCAACGCCTGGTCCTGGCTGTTCTACATCTTCGGTGCGTTCCTCATCTTCACGGCGATCAAGCTCCTCCGCCCGGAAGAGGAGAGCGACGACGCGAACAACTTCGTCATCCGTCTCGCCAAGCGTCTCTTCAAGACCACGGACCGCTACGACGGCGACAAGCTCGTCACCATCGAGAACGGCAAGAAGGTCCTCACGCCGATGCTGCTCGTCATGGTCGCCATCGGGGGCACCGACCTGCTCTTCGCGCTCGACTCGATCCCCGCGATCTTCGGCCTCACGCAGAACCCGTACATCGTCTTCACCGCGACGGCGTTCTCGCTCCTCGGCCTCCGTCAGCTCTACTTCCTCATCGACGGCCTGCTCGACCGCCTCATCTTCCTCAGCTACGGCCTGGCGGCGATCCTCGGCTTCATCGGTGTGAAGCTCGTCCTGCACGCGCTGCACGAGAACACCCTGCCGTTCCTCAACGGTGGCGAGCACATCCCGGTGTTCGAGATCAGCACGGGCCTGTCGCTCATCGTCATCATCGGCATCCTGACCGTCACGGTCCTCGCCTCGCTCCTCAGCCCGGCCGGTCGTGCGCACACGATCATCAGCGACGCCCGCACCCAGGCGAAGAAGATCGTCGACCACGCCGACTCCCCGGAGGACATCCCGGACGGACACCACGTGGACGAGGTCGAACTCGAGACGAGCTACACCCGCATGGTCGAGCGCCAGAAGTCCTTCGCGAACCTGAAGCCCAAGCACCAGGCGAAGGCGGCCGACGACGAGGAGCTCCAGCGGCTGCTCGCCCGGGCCCACGAGCTGCAGGCGAAGAGCTCCGATTCGCGCGGTCTGCTCTGAACGGACCGGGAATCCGGGCGTTCACCTCGCTGAACCGATAACGTTGACGTGCGCTCCCAGCTTCGGCCGGGGGCGCACGTCGGACACCTCACCACCCGCAACACGATGATGCATCTAGGAGACGGAACCATGGGTCTGAGTCTGGAAAAGGGCCAGTCGCTCTCACTGACGAAGCAGGACGGTGGCGCACTCACGCGGATCCGTCTGGGCCTCGGCTGGGACGGCGTCGCACCGGTGAAGCGCGGCCTCTTCGGTCGCTCCTCCGCCCCCGACATCGACCTCGACGCCTCGGCGATCTTCTTCGACGCGACCGGCAAGGTGCTCGACACCATCTGGTTCCAGCAGCTCGCCAGCAAGGACGGCTCGGCCACCCACACCGGCGACAACCTCACGGGTGCGGGCGACGGCGACGACGAGACGATCCTCGTCGACCTCTCGAAGGTGGCCCCGTCCGTCCAGCAGATCGTCTTCGTGATCAGCAGCTACAGCCGCCAGACCTTCGACACCGTGCAGAACGCGTTCAGCCGCATCATCGACGACTCGACCCCCGGCTCGCCCGAGGTCGCCCGCTACCAGCTGACCGACTCCGGCCCGCACACCGCGATGATCATCTCGAAGGTGTCGCGCGAGGGCAACGGCTGGGCGTTCAAGGCGATCGGCGAGCGCGCGAACGGCCGCTCCGTCATGGACCTCCTCGGCCCCGCCGCCCAGGTCCTCTAGCACCACCCCCAGCAGTCCCCGGCGCCTCAGCGCGTGTTCCATCGAAGGAGAAGCGATCACCATGGCAGGACTCAGCCTCGAAAAGGGCAACAACCTCTCGCTCACCAAGACCAGCCCGGGCCTCACGGTCGCGACGGTCGGCCTCGGCTGGGACCCGCGCACCACGAGCGGTGAGGCCTTCGACCTCGACGCCTCGGCCCTGCTCATCGGAGCAGACAGCAAGGTGCGCTCCTCGGCGGACTTCATCTTCTACAACCAGCCCGCGGCCGCGGACGGCTCCGTGAAGCACCTCGGCGACAACCGCACGGGCGACGGTGCCGGCGACGACGAGCAGATCTCCGTCGACCTGAACGCGGTCGCGGCCGACGTCGAGCGCGTGGTCATCGCCGTGTCGATCGACAAGGCCGACGAGCGTCGCCAGAACTTCGGACAGGTGCGCGGCGCGTACTGCCGCGTCGTCGACCAGGACGGCACGGAGATCGTGCGCTTCGACCTCAGCGAGGACGCGGCCCCCGAGACCGCCATGCTGTTCTCCGAGCTCTACCGCAACGGATCCGAGTGGAAGTTCAAGGCCCTCGGCCAGGGCTACACCACCGGTCTCGCCGGCATCGCCGGTGACTTCGGCGTCCAGCTCGGCTGAGCGCCCGACGCACCCCATCACGAGCAGCCACACACGAGAGCAAGGTCGAAGCCATGAGCACGCCACTCACTCCGCCGGACGCCAACGATCAGGCCGCAGCCTCCCTCGTCCTGCACGCACCGGACGCACCGGACGTCGTGCAGGCCGAAGAGGCACCTGGCATGGTCCCGGTCCCCGCTGAACGCCAGACCGAGATCCAGCAGCAGGCGCGGTCCTTCGTGACCGAGGTGGCGACGCTCGACCCGCGGTCCCCCGAGTTCACGCAGAAGATCGAGGGGATCAACCAGATCGGCGGCAAGGAGATGGTGCAGTCCAGCGGCTACTCCTCCCGCATGCTCGAACGATCCTCGACCTCGGTGGCCGGCGCGAAGCGTTCCGGTGACAGCGCGCAGATCAAGGTCGCGACGACGCTCGGCGACCTCCGCAGCACCGTCGAGGACCTGACGCCGAACCAGGCCGACCTCGGCGTGGGCCGGAAGATCCTCGGCTTCATCCCGGGTGGCAACAAGCTCGCGAAGTACTTCCAGAAGTACGAGTCCGCGCAGACCCAGCTCGACAAGATCATCAAGTCGCTCATGGCCGGCCAGGACGAGCTCCTCAAGGACAACGCCGCACTCGCCGGCGAGAAGGTCCAGCTGTGGGAGACGATGCAGGCGCTCAGTGAGTACGCCGTCTTCGCGAAGGCGCTCGACGCCGCGTGTGTCGAGAAGATCGACCAGGCGCGTTCCGCCGGCCGTGTCGAGGAGGCGCAGAAGCTCGAGGCCGACGTCCTGTTCCCCGTGCGTCAGCGCCACCAGGACATCCTCACGCAGCTGGCCGTGTCGGTGCAGGGCTACCTCGCGATGGACCTCATCCGGAAGAACAACCTCGAACTCATCAAGGGTGTCGACCGGGCCCGCACCACGACGATCGCCGCCCTGCGGACCGCCGTCATCGTCGCCCAGGCGCTCGCGAACCAGAAGATGGTCCTCGATCAGATCGACGCGATCAACACCACGACGAACAACATGATCCTGCAGACCAGCGAGATGCTGAAGGACCAGACGACGCGGATCCACCAGCAGGCCTCCACCGCCGGCGTCAGCGTCGACACCCTGCAGCGCGCGTTCGACAACGTGTTCCAGACCATGGACGCGATCGACACCTTCCGTGCCGAAGCCGCGAAGAACATGGAGGGCACGGTCACCGCTCTGGAGTCCGGTCTCGAGAAGGCGAAGCCGTACCTCGAGCGCAGCCGTCAGGCTGAGCAGCGCGAACTCCGCTAGTCTCGGCTCGCTGCGAGGTCAGGGCGCTGAGGACGAGGGGGACGAGAGATGGCATTCGGACGATTGCTGAACGCACTGCGGACCGGTGGGACCGATCCGCTGGGCGTCGTCGACGCCGCACCGGCACCGGTGGGCGAGACGGAGGACGAAGCGACCGCCCGGCACCTCGACGAGCTCCGTGACTCGGTGCGCTCCGTGGGGCGCGACCTCCCGACGCTGCTCACCTCGCAGCTGCGGCAGATCGACGACCAGCTGCGGCTCGTGGTCGCGACGATCGCCGAGCAGGGCGCCTCGACGGAGCAGCGGGTGCTGCTCGACGCGATGATCACCGACTACCTGCCGACGCCGCTGCGCTCGTTCCTCGCCCTTCCCGCCGAGGACCGCGGCGACGACTCCCGCAGCACGATCGTCTTCGCACGGCAGTTGGAGCTCATCGAGGAGACCATCCGCGACCTCCTCAACCAGATCCGCATCGGCGCGATCGCCGAACTCTCCACCCACGGCCGGTTCCTCTCCGACAAGTTCCAGGAGCCCGACGCCGGGCTCGTGCTGGGCGGGCACTGATGGCCTCGCTCGTCGCGGGCGCGAACGCCGCGCTGACCGCTGAGAACCCCGGTCTCGACAAGCTCCTCATCGGGTTCGGTTGGGACGTCATCGCGAGCCGCGGCCCGCAGAGTGAACCCGTGCCGCTGGCGATCATGTGCGGCGACGACGGCAAGGCGCTCTCCGACGACCACCTCGTGTTCTTCAACCAGGTCGAGAGCCAGGACGGTGCGGTCACCTTCGCATCCGAGGCCGACGACGAGGAGATCGACGTCGACCTGTCCCGCGTGCCGGACGCGGTCACGAAGATCGCGTTCCTGCTGTACATCGACCCCGACGTCCGGGGGCCCGGGGACTTCTCCCCCGTCCGCTCCGCCTTCGTGCGCGTCGCGACCGCCGACGACCGCGAGCTCGTGCGTTTCGACATCCCGATGTCGGAGGTGCGCTCCAGCCAGGCGCTGCTGCTCGCCGAGCTGTACCGGCACCGCGACGACTGGAAGTTCCGCGCCCTCGGCCAGGGCTACGCCGGCGGGCTCGCCGGTGTCGCGCGCGACTTCCGAATCGACCTCTGAGCCGTGCCGCTCAACACCTCCCCGGTGCGACGGGACATCGACTACCTCCGCCGTCGGGTGAAGCCGCGGCCTGAGCCCGTCGTGGCCGCGCCCGAGGCACAGCTGGCACCGGCCGCGCCGTCGGCCGCTGCACCGTCGACCGGACTCACACTCGGCGGGCCGTCGAGCCCTGCGGCGACGACCCCGGCACCGGCGGCTCCGGCCCCGACGCCGCCGTCCGCGCCATCGACTGGACTCACACTCGGCGGCGGCTCGTCACCCGCTCCGTCCACTCCATCGGCACGCCCTGCCGCTCCCGCAGCGCCGAGCACGCCGCAGCCGTTCCCCGCACCGACGGCGGAGGAGGTCCGCGTCCTCGACGACGAGACCCCACTCGTGCGGTTGGACCCACGGCAGTCGGCGATCGGCAGCCTGATCGTCGGCGGTGCGACGGCCATCGTCTGGGAGACCGTCGACCGCGTCACGGGTGTCGCTTCGGCCGACGGCGGAGCCGACGGGACACCGGTGACGACGCCCGGCAACCGACCGCTCCTGGGCTTCGACGGCGGCGACGCGATCCTCGCGCTCCGCCACGTGCACCTCATCCGACGCGCGCTGTTCGTCGGAACGGCGGGACAGCCGCTCACGGTGCAACTCTTCGACGACGAGAACTTCGCCGCCGCCGACGAGGCGGGCGGCGTGCCGGTCGTCTCCCTGCTCCGCATCGGCTCCCGTCTCGAGCTGCGCCTCGAACCACTTCCAGCAGACATCCCCCTCAAGACGCTTGTCCGGCAGTTCGGCTTCGAGCCGACGCCGTACGTCGTCGGCCGCGAACCCCGGAGACGATGACCATGCGCCACTTCAGCTACGTGGACGACAAGCGCGCCGCGAAACTGTTCCACAAGCTCCCCGAGCCCATCAGCATCGACTCGCCTCCCGAGCATCTCGCCGCCGCGCTGGGCGCCACGCTGTACAGCCCTGGCACGCGCACCACCCTGGCGAAGGACGTCGTGAAGCAGGCGAAACACGGCTGCCTGAGCATGGTCCTGTGCCTCGAGGACTCGGTCCCCGACGACGCGGTCGAGGTCGCCGAGACGAACGTCGCGGAAGCGATGCAGCAGCTCGCCGCCAAGCGTGCGGGGTCCAAGCGCCTCGTGCTGCCGCTGCTCTTCATCCGCGTCCGCACGCCGGAGCAGCTCGAGCGGGTCGCCGGCATGCTCGGTCCCGGCCTCGACCTGCTGAGCGGCTTCGTCATCCCCAAGTACGAGAACAGCGACGGGGTGGCCGACCGCTTCTTCGAGGCACTCGGCCGGGTGCAGCGCGAATACGGCCAGGACGGCTCGAACGGCGCTCGACGACTCCGCGTCATGCCGATCCTCGAATCGCCGCGGATGATCCACCGCGAGACCCGCGACGACACGCTCTCCGGCATCGTCGACGTCACGAAGGCCCACCGCGAGGACGTGCTCGCCGTCCGGATCGGCGCCACCGACCTCTCGAGCGCCTTCTCACTCCGGCGCTCCCGCGACCTCACCGTGTACGACGTGAAGCTCGTCTCCTCGGTCATCGCCGACGTCGTCAACGTCTTCGGTCGCCCGGGCGACGACTTCGTCATCACCGGAACCGTGTGGGAGCACTTCCAGACGGCAGAGCGCCTCATGCGCCCGCAGTTGCGCATGACCCCGTTCCAGGACGCCAACGAGGCCCAGCTGCGGCAGAAGCTACTGCTGAAGGGCCTCGACGGTCTCATCCGCGAGATCGCCCTCGACCAGGCGAACGGCTTACTCGGCAAGACGGTCATCCACCCGAGCCACGTGCCGGTCGTCCACGCGATGTCGGTCGTGAGCCACGAGGAGTACGTCGACGCGCTGTCCGTGGTGGGCGACGTCGGCGGCGGGGCGAACGCCTCGCCGTACCGGAACAAGATGAACGAGATGAAACCGCACCAGGCGTGGGCGCGGAAGACCCTGCTGCGCGCCGAGGCCTTCGGGGTGGCGGCGGAGGAGACGACCTTCGTCGACCTCCTCGAGACGAGCATGCGGTGACGGTCTGGACGGGCGGCTTCGTCAGCGAGGCCGTGGGCATCCGCCTGCGCTCGGACGAGGCCCGGAGCCTGATCCCCGTGGAGGACCTCGTCGGGCTGGCCCTCCGTGACAACCCGAAGCGCGCGCAGCTGCTCGTCTCGACGGTGCTCGCCAAACACGTCCCGACGGTGCCGGCGCTCGCCCTCGCGGCGGGTGAGCTCCTCGGCCTCCTCGTCCGGTGCGCGCTCGACGGCACCGAACCGGACCCGGCCCCGTTCGAGACGGTCGCGCGGCTCGTCGCTCGTCGCGGCCGGCCGGACACCACCGGGCTCGCCGAGCTCCGCGCCGTCCGACAGCAGCTGGCCGGCCTCCGCGACGCGGCGCCGGAGCCAGGCTCCGAGCTCGTCACCATCGGATACGCCGAGACGGCCACCGGGCTCGGCCACGTCGTCGCCGACGCCCTCCGCTCGCCCTACCTCCACTCGACGCGCCACGAGGAGGACGCCCCCTTCACACCCTTCGAGGAGGAGCACTCCCACGCGAGCGACCACCGGCTGTACCCGAGCGATCCCGACTGGGCCACCGCCGGCGGGACGACGGTGCTCGTGGACGACGAGCTGAGCACCGGCCGAACGGTCCGGAACACCATCACCGCGCTCCACGCCACCACCCCGCAGTCCCGGTGGGTCGTCGCCGCCCTGATCGACCTCCGATCCGAGGAGGACCGGCGGGCGTTCGACGAGCTCGCCGCCCGACTCGGCACGACGATCTCCGTGGTGGCACTCGGCGCGGGTGCCGTCGACCTCCCCCACGACGTGCTCTCGCTCGCGCGACAGGTCATCGACGCCGCACCGTCGGCCGCCGTCGCCGACCGGGTCGCCGGAGTGGTCGACGTCGTCGACGCCACCGACCTCCCGCCGGTGCGGAGCGCCCGGTTCGGCACCGCCGGCCGGTTCGACGAGGCGGTGATCCGGGCGGTCGCCGAACGGGTCCTGCCGTCCCTCCCCGCCGGCGAGGTCCTCGTCCTCGGCTCCGAGGAGTTCATCGCGGTGCCGCTCGTCGTCGCCGACCAGCTCGACGAGGCTCGCGGGGCAACCCGTTTCTCGACCACCACGAGGTCGCCCATCGCGGTGATCGACCGCCACGACTACGCCGTCGCGAGCGCCGTGTCCTTCACGAGCCACGACCGCACCATCGACGGCCGTGGCCCCCGGTTCGCCTACAACCTCTCGCGCGGCGGGTCCCGCTTCGCGGCGGTGGTCCTGTTCCCCGAACCGGGTGCCGACCGCGAGCTGCTGCTCGAACCCGGTGGCGTCGTCGAGGCGCTCCGGACCGTCACCGACGTCGTCCTCCTCGTCCTGCTCGCCGAATCCGTCCCCACCCCAGCCGAATGGAACCCCGCACCGTGACCATCGACGCCGCCGCCCTGCCCGAGCCGCTCACCGGCCCCGATTTCGGGTCGTACGACGCGAGCGAGGTGCAGTGGCTCCTCACCGACCTCGGCGACACCCGCCTCGAAGCCGACGCGTCCGAACGCGAGGCCGCGATCCAGAGCGGTCGCGCGCACTACGCCGAGTCGCTGCCCATCGAGTACCTGCCCTCGCCCGAGTACGAGGAGCTGTACCGGGACGCCCTCGTGCGGTCGAGCCGTCGCCTCGCCGTGGCCGTCGGCGTCGTCACGGACCTCGTCCTGGCGTCCCGCGCGAACCGGCCCGTGCTCGTGTCGCTCGCCCGCGCCGGGACGCCCATCGGCATCCTCATGCGCCGCTGGGCGAAGGAGGTCCGAGGGATCGACGCCCCGCACTACACGATGAGCATCGTCCGCGGCGTCGGGGTCGACGGGACGGCGCTGCGGTACCTCGCCGCCCACCACGACCCCGAGCAGATCGCCTTCATCGACGGCTGGACCGGCAAGGGCGCCATCGCACGTGAACTCACGGAGGCGCTGGAGCTGTTCGCCCAGACCGACGGTGTCCGATTCTCCGACGAGCTGGCGGTCCTCGCCGACCCGGGCCACTGCGTCCCCGTGTACGGCACCCGCGACGACTACCTCATCCCCTCGGCCTGCCTGAACTCCACCGTCTCCGGGCTCGTCTCACGCACCGTCTACAACCGCGAGCTCCTCTCCGACGACCAGTTCCACGGCGCCAAGTTCTACCGGGAGTTGAGCAGCCACGACGTCTCCGGAGCCTTCCTCGACGCCGTGTCGGGCCGCTTCTCCGAGGTGCTCGACGATGTCGCCGCCGGCGTGCAGGAGGCCTCCACGGCCGACCGTGAGCCGAGTTGGATCGGGTGGGCCGCCGTCGAGCGCATCCGCGAGCAGTACGACATCCCGAGCGTCAACCTGGTGAAGCCTGGCGTCGGCGAGACCACGCGCGTCCTCCTCCGCCGGGTGCCGTGGAAGGTGCTCGTGTCGCCCGACGCCCTCGACGACGTGGCGCACGTACTCCTCCTCGCCGAACAACGCGGGGTGCCGGTCGAGGTCGTGCCCGGCCTGCCCTACAGCTGCGTCGGGCTCATCAACCCGCTGAGCGACGCCGCCGCCGGAGACGCCCAGTGAGCGCGCTCGTCGCCTGCGACCTCGACCGCACCCTCATCTACTCGCCGAAGGCGTTCTGGCTCGAGACCCCGGACCCGGAGGCGCCGTCGATCGTCGTCTCGGAACTCTGGAACGGCGTCCCGATCTCGTTCATGACGCGCGAATCGGAGCGTCTGCTGATCGAGCTGCGGACGCAGGCCGTGTTCATGCCGGTCACGACCAGGACCGTGGCGCAGTACCAGCGGGTGCAGTTGCCGGGCGGCGCCCCTGATTACGCGATCACGAGCAACGGTGGCGAGATCCTCGTCGACGGGGTCCCCGACGCCGACTGGCGTGAGCGCGTGCGGACGCACCTCACCGACCACACCGCACCACTCGACGAGGCGCTCGCGCGATTCGAGGAGCTGGCGTCGCCGACGTGGATCCACAAGACGAACGTCGCGGACGCGCTGTTCTTCTACTCGATCGTCGAACGCGACGCGATCCCCGCAGGCTGGTTGGAACAGGTCGAGCAGGAGTGCGAGCGACTCGGGTGGACGGTGTCCCTGCAGGGGCGCAAGCTCTACTGCGTGCCGCGGACGCTCACGAAGCACGACGCCGTCAGCGAGGTCGCGCGCCGACTCGACGGCCCGCTCGTCCTCGCCGCCGGAGACTCCCTCCTCGACCAGTCGATGCTCGAGACCGCCGACCTCGCGTTCCGGCCGGCCCATGGCGAACTCGACGACGAGGGGTTCGCGCTCGACACCCTCACCGTCACCGGGCGACGTGGCATCCTCGCCGGCGAGGAGCTGCTCCGGCTCATGACGGCCGCGGCGCAGGGCGGACGAGCGATCCGCTGATCCGCTGATCCGCTGACCGCCGATCTCTGGCCCGGCCTGCCGCTACCAGGGCAGGTCGAGGGACGGCACCACCGTGCCCGCCGCCGCGCCGGTGCCCGGGTGCACGAGTACGCCGTCGGCGTCGGCCAGGCCACGGAGCATGGCGGCTCCGTGCCACGGTGACGGCTCTGCGGTGACGGCCGCCGAGTCGGCGTCGAGCACCGCCCGGTACGGACGCAGCACCGTCTCGGAGCGGGTCGGGTCGACGGGAGACGCGAGCACCACTGGCCGGAGGGGCGGCAGCCCGAGCCCCTGCTGGCCGGCGAGCAGCGGCTGCACCAGGGTGAGGACGCTGAGCAACGCCGCGAGCGGATTGCCCGGCAAGCCGACGACGAGCCGGCCGTCCGGCAGCCTTGCGAGCAGTGCCGGACCGCCGGGGCGCACCTCGACACCGTCGACGAGGAACTCCGCTCCCGCATCACGCAGGAGGGCGCGGACGTGGTCGGCTCGCGAGCCGCCCGTCCCACCGGTGGTGACGATGACCTCGCCTGCCCGACGGGCGGGTGGCTCGGTGAGCGCGGTGGTGCCGAGCGTCGTGGTGCCGAGCGCCTCGGCCGTTGCGGAGGCGTCGTCGCGCACCCGGACACTCGAGGTGACGACGCCGCCGAGCGACGCGATCACCCCCGGCAGCGACGGGCCGAAACTGTCGCGCACGAACCCTGCGCCGGGCACCCCGCTCGTCACGACCTCGTCACCGGTGAGGACGAGTCGGACCTTCGGCCGCGGCACCACCGGCACCCGGTCGAAACCGCCGCCGGCCGCGACCGCGAGGTGCACGGGGCCGAGCCGGGTGCCCTGGTCCAGCAGGATCGTCCCCGCCGGTGATTCCGTCCCGGCGTTCCGGATGTGGCGCCCCGCTGCCGGTTCGTCGCGCGGAGCCTGCGGGGAGAGACCGAGTCGGAGCGCGTCGGCGGTCTCCTCCACGACGCCGTGTTCCCGCTGCAGGACGGCGACGGCACCGGTCGGGATGAGCCCGCCGGTCAGGACCTCGACCGCGGTGCCGACCTCCAGGCCGACCGAGCGCGCGCGCTCCGCAGCGGCCCCACGGACCAGCTCCCAGGGCCCTGCGCCGGCGACGGCCCACCCGTCCATCGCCGAGGAGGCGTAGTGCGGGATCGCGATGGGCGACACGAGTGGCGCGGCGAGGACGTGGCCGAGCGCGGTGATGAGCTCGACGCTGTCGACGACCTGCGATCGCTGCTCGACCCCGGCCGCGTGGGCGATGCGGCGGGCGTCCGACCACGACGACCTCGTCATGCCGTGCCGCCGGTGTCGGGAGTATCGCTGTCGGGTTCGTCGGACGCCGCGGCGGCCAGCCGTTCGACCGCCGCCGTCGCCGCCTGCGCGACGGCTGTCGGGTCGGCCCCGGCCGCGACGGCCTTCCCGACGGCGATGCCGACGAGGTAGGTGGTGAGCGGTGCGGCAGGACGACGGACCGCGTGGGCAGCGGTGCCGGCGAGCCCCAGGACGGCGTCGATGTCGACCGGGACGTCACCGAGGTCGAGCGCCTCGGACACCCGGTCGCTCCACTCGGCGAGGACGGCGTGCAGGTCATCGGTCATGGGGACTCCTCGGGGGGCTGGACGTGGTGGTGGACGCGGGATCCGTCGGAGCCGGCGTCGTCGGCGTATCGCTCGCGACGACGCCCAGCTCGGCCGCGTCGGCCCAGGTGTCGACGTCGGCAGAGCCGCCCTCGGGGACGGCGACGCGTCGGAGGTCGAGTCCGGACAGGAGGTGACGCACGGCGACCCCCGTGAGATCGCCGCTCGGCTGCGCAGCCTGCAGCTCGGCCACCCGACGCTCGAGCGCGTCGCTCCGGTACACGCCGAGCAGCGGCTGGTCGCGGCCACCCGCGTCGACCGCGATCCAACCGTCGACGTCTGGTTCCTGGGCGGTCGCGAGCGCCGCGGTCTCGAGGATGACGGCGAGCGCCGGGGCCGCGCCAGGCATGTCGCAGGCGAGGACGGCGACGCCCCTCGACAAGCTCGGGGACCGGAGGTTTCGAGTGGGCTGGGGCTCGTGGAGCGCGTGCAAGCCCGCGGCGATGGCGGCGGCGGGACCACCGAAGGCGGGGTGCTCGCGGACGAATCGGACGGGCTCGGTCGTCTCAGCGACGGGCTCGGCCGTCTCGGCATCGGGTCCGACGACCACGATCGTCCCGTCGGTGAGACGTGCGGCCTCGATCGCGAGCTGGAGCAGCGTCCGTCCGTCGTGCAGCAGCGAGGCCTTCGCGACCCCGCCGAGGCGGGACGACCGCCCTCCCGCGAGGATGATCGCGTCGACGGGCATGGCACCAGCCTAGGCCGCTCGTCAGCCTCACCGGCGGCTGCGGATCCGGTGAGGCACCTTGCCCTCGTCGGGAGGTGGTGATAGCCATGAGCCATGACTCGCATCACGGCGCGTAGACGCGTCACCCGGATCACCGTGGGACAGCCCGCGCGCACTCGCGAGGACGTCCTCGCCGTCGAGGAGCCGCTGGAGATCCGCGTCGGAGGCCGTTCGCTCGCCATCACCATGCGGACGCCCGGCCACGACGTCGACCTCGCCATCGGGTTCCTCGTCTCGGAGGGCGTCGTCGCTCGGGGTGACGAGGTCAGGACCGCCCGGTACTGCGCCGGTGCCACCGACGAGGGCGTCAACACCTACAACGTGCTCGACGTCGCCCTGGCTCCCGGCGTCCCCGCCCCCGACCCGAGCCTGGAGCGGAACTTCTTCACGACGAGTTCGTGCGGGCTCTGCGGGAAGGCGAGCATCGACGCCGTCCGGACGAGTTCGCGGTACACCGTCGCGGACGACGACTTCCGCCTCGACCCGGCGCTCCTCATCACCTTCCCCGACCGCCTCCGCGCCCAGCAGGCCGTGTTCGAGCGGACCGGCGGGCTGCACGCTGCGGGCCTGTTCGACGCGACGACCGGCGAGATGCTCGTGCTCCGGGAGGACGTCGGTCGACACAACGCGGTCGACAAGGTGGTCGGCTGGGCGGCGAAGGAGGGCCTGCTCCCGCTGCGGTCCATGGTGCTCATGGTCTCCGGTCGGGCGAGCTTCGAGCTCACGCAGAAGGCTTCGATGGCCGGCATCCCGATGCTCGCCGCCGTCTCCGCGCCGTCGTCGCTCGCGGCCGAGTTGGCGACCGAACTCGGGATGACGCTCGTCGGGTTCCTCCGCGGAGACTCCATGGTCGTCTACAGCGGAGCGCACCGACTGGCGTCGCCGGACCCGGCGGTCGTCCACGAGGTCGTCGAGCACGAGGTCAGCGAGCACGGGGTCAGCGCATGAGCGCCGAGCCGCCCGTCGAGGACGTCACCGACGCCGCGATCACGGTCTCCGAGCCGAAGCACGTGGCCGTCGGCCTCCCCGGCATCCTGCACTCGATGGAGCCGGCGCTCCGTCAGCTCGGGCCGCTGCGGACCGCCGAGCTGCTGACGTCGATCAACCAGCGTGGCGGCTTCGACTGCATGAGCTGCGCCTGGCCCGACCCCGACGATCGCAAGAAGCTGGAGTTCTGCGAGAACGGGGCGAAGGCCGTGATCTGGGAGGCGACCCCGATCGTCATCCCGAGCGCGTTCTGGGCGGAGCACTCGCTCACCGAGCTCGCCGACAAGTCGGAGTACTGGCTCGGCATGCAGGGCCGACTCTCGGAACCGGTCTACAAGCCGGCGGGCTCCGACCACTACCAGCCGGTCAGCTGGGACGAGGCCTTCGCGCTCGTCGGTGAACAGCTGCGCGGGCAGGACTCCCCGGACGAGGCCGCGTTCTACACGAGCGGACGGGCGTCGAACGAGGCGGCGTTCGCCTACCAACTGTTCGTGCGGGCGTTCGGCACCAACAACCTGCCGGACTGCTCGAACATGTGCCACGAGTCCACGGGCACCGCGCTCGGCGAGGTGATCGGCATCGGGAAGTCCACGATCTCCTACGCCGACTTCGAGCAGGCCGACCTCATCGTCGTCATGGGCCAGAACCCTGGCACGAACCACCCGCGCATGCTCACGGCCCTCGAGGACGCGAAGCGGGCCGGGGCGACCATCGTCTCCGTCAATCCGCTTCCCGAGGCCGCGCTCGAACGGTACAAGAACCCGCAGACGGTGCGGGGCATGGTCGGGCGGGGCACCGTCATCTCGGACCAGTTCCTGCAGATCCGGCTCGGTGGCGACATGGCGCTCCTGCAGGCCGTCTCGAAGCGCGTCCTGGCGGCCGAGGCAGCCGCACCCGGAACCGTGCTCGACCACGCGTTCCTCACCGAGCACTGTCTCGGGCTCGAGGAGCTCACGGCGCATCTGGCCGAGCTCGACGAAGCAGAGGTGCTCGAGGCGACCGGGCTCACGAGCGAGCAGATCGACGAGTTCGCGCAACGGTACATCGACTCGAACGCGACGATCGTCACCTGGGCCATGGGGCTGACGCAGCACAAGGCCGCCGTGAACGGGATCAAGGAGATCATCAACCTGCTCCTCCTCCGCGGCAACATCGGCAAGCCCGGTGCCGGCGCCTCGCCGATCCGCGGGCACAGCAACGTGCAGGGCGACCGGACCATGGGCATCTGGGAGCAGATGCCGGAGTCCTTCCTCACCGCCATGGAGGACGAGTTCGGTGTGCCGATGCCGCGCGCGCACGGGGTCGACGCGGTGAACGCGATCCGCGCCATGCAACGCGGTGAGATCCGCACCTGGGTGTCGCTCGGCGGCAACTTCGTCGCCGCGATCTCCGACACCGCCGCCGCCGAAGCGGCGATCCGCGGAACCGGGATGTCGGTGCAGATCTCGACGAAGCTCAACCGCTCGCACGTGGTCACGGGCGACGCGGCGATCATCCTGCCGACCCTCGGACGGACCGAGATCGACCTGCAGGCGAGCGGCCCGCAGATGGTCAGCGTCGAGGACTCCGTCTGCGCCGTCCATGCCTCGCACGGACGGATCCCACCCGCAGCGCCCGGGCTGCTCTCCGAGGTCGCGATCATCACGCGACTCGCGCGGGCGACCCTCGGCGAGGACTCCGGTATCGCCTGGCAGGCGTTCGAGGACGACTACGACACCATCCGGGAGCACATCGGACGGGTCATCCCGGGGTGCGAGGACTACAACGAGCAGATCCGTCGTGAGGACGGGTTCGTGTTGCCGAACGGTCCCCGTGACTCCCGCACGTTCACGAACCCCGAGGGTCGTGCGCTCCTGACGGTGAACGAGCTGGAACCGCTCCGCTGCCCGCCGGGCCGTCTGCTCCTGCAGACGCTGCGGTCGCACGACCAGTTCAACACGACGATCTACAGCCTGAACGACCGGTACCGGGGGATCAAGCAGGGACGCAACGTCGTGTTCGTCAACCCGGACGACCTCGCGGAGCTCGGGCTGGAGGACGGCCAGACGGTCGACGTCTTCAGCGAGTGGCCGGGGCAGCCGGACCGGGAACTCCTCGGCTTCCGGGCCGTCTCCTACCCGACGGCCAGGGGGTGCGCGGCGGCGTACTTCCCCGAGGCGAACGTCCTCGTCCCGCTCGACGCGACGGCCGACCGAAGCAACACCCCGGTCTCGAAAGCCATCGTGGTGCGGCTGCAGCCGGCGGGCGCTCGGCTGTCGTGACCGGCGGGGCGGGTCACTCGTAGGCCCGCAGGAGCTGCCAGCGGCCGCGGACCGCGTCGAGGCGGATGTCGAAGACGAAGGTCCGGCCGTCGGTCGCGGTCGCCTGGAACCGCCATGCCGGTGTGGCCGCCGGTGGGTGGGTGAGGAAGGCGACGTTCGGCTCGAGCGGTGTCGGCGTGTCGGTCACGAGGTACCGGGCCCCTTCCCAGAACAACCGCTCCGGCACACCTGCAGGCGTCGTCCAGACCGCGATCTCGGTGCTCGTGATCAACATGAGTGGCCTCCCGTCATTCGAACATACGTTCGATAGACAGCGAGCCTAACCCGACATCGGTCGACACGCCAGCCCGGATCCGCCCGGGTCGTCAGCCGGTCGGCGTGTCGCCGAGGAACCGCTTGATGTCGGCGCCCATCTGCGGCGACTCGGTGTGGTGCAGGTAGTGGCCGCCGTCGAGGAGGACGAGCTCGGACCGTTCGATGCCGGCGAGCTGGGCCTCGTGGAGCGATACCCAGTCGGCGAGTTCCGGGTCGTTTCCGACCACGAACATGAGGATCGGGAGGTCGGCCGGGAACGACTGCGACCGGGCGGCGCGGAAGTTGGCGGGGGTGTGCGCAATCTCGTCGAGCAGCGTCGGGTTCATGGCGTTGCGGTTCGCGAGGATCGCGAGTTGTCGCTTCGTCGCCGTATCATAGGGCAGCCCTGCGGTCGGGTCGGGCGCGATCGCGGTGAGCACCCGGAGGATCCCGAGCGACTTCAGGGCCTCGAGGCCGTCGGTCGGCGTGGCCTCGTCCGCACCCGGTTGTGTGGGGACGCTCGTGTCGATGCCGATGAACGCGGTGACCT
The DNA here is from genome assembly GCF_030209365.1 of Plantibacter sp. ME-Dv--P-095. Taxonomy (NCBI): domain Bacteria; kingdom Bacillati; phylum Actinomycetota; class Actinomycetes; order Micrococcales; family Microbacteriaceae; genus Plantibacter; species Plantibacter sp. ME-Dv--P-095. The sequence continues at coordinate 517,083 of NZ_JARVSB010000003.1, read as the reverse complement.
CGTCGCGGTACCGCTGGAGGTATTCAAGGGCGGTGATGCCGGCGATCGAGTGTCCGGCGAGCACGTAGCGGTCGATGCCGAGGCCGCGCAGGGCGGCGTGGACCTCGCCCGCGATGTTGGCCGAGGTGCGGGGGACGTCGGTCTGGTCGCTGAGGCCGTATCCGAAGGGTTCGACGACGACCACGCGGTACTGGTCGCGGAGTTCGGCGACGAGCGGCTGGAAGTCGAGACCGGGTGCGGCGGTGCCCTGCCCGGGCAGGAGGACGATCGTCTCGGATGCGTCGCCGCTGATGACGACGTTCATCTGCTTGCCGTCGACGTCGACCAGCTGACCGTACGGTTGCAGTTCCGCCGCCTCAGCGGCGCTGGCGACAGCGTTGACGATGCTCGTGGTGGCGAGGGTCGCTCCGATCAGGCCGGCGATCGTGGCGATCGTGATCAGTGGAACCTTCAGGAGCTTGCGCATCGTCACCCGTCGTGTGGAGCCGGCGGCGGGCGGTCGCACCGCGCCGATTCCATCCTCGCGGGAGGCCGCCCGCCGCACATCCGTCGTGAGGCGAAGATGCTCCGTCCGGCCGTACGCGGATCTGCGCAGAGCGGCTCGTACGACAGAACCGGCTGGAAGCGAGGGCTTCCAGCCGGTTCATCGTGCGTTCGCCTACTCGGCGGGTGGCGTCGGCCGCTCGGGCGGCGCCACCTCTTCCGGAGGAGCGGGCGGCTGCACCTGCTGCTGCACCTGCTGCGGCGGAACGGGCGGCTGCTGCGCGGGAGCGGGCGGCTGCTGCGGGTTCGACGGCCGTCCTGGCGCCTGCGGCCCGGCCTGCGGAGGTCCCCACTGCTGCGGCGCGGCGTTCGGCGTCGGCCCCTGCTGACCTGGCGCCGAGCCCTGCCACGCGGGTGCCGACCATTGCTGGCCGGGCTGCGGTGCGGGCTGCCCCTGCGGCTGCCCGTACTGCCCCTGGGACGGCGCAGCCTGGTAGCCCTGGCCCTGCTGACCCTGACCCTGACCGTGGCTCGGCTGCCCCGGGTAGGACTGACCGGGATACGGCTGACCCTGGTACCCCTGCTGCGGCTGGTTCTGGTAGCCCTGAACCTGGTACCCCTGCTGCGGCTGGCCCTGATAGCCCTGCTGCGGCTGCCCCTGGTAGGGCGGCTGGTGCTGCCCGGGGTGGCCCTGGACCGGGTACGCGGGCGCGCTCTGGTACACCTCGGGACGGTACGGCTGCTGGCCGTAGTTCACCGGTTCGCCCTCGGGCTTCGGCGAGAACGCACGCACGATCACCGGGATCACGGCGGAGATGGCTGCAGCGAGCGTCGTGGCCGCTGCGATGCGCCACCACCAGTCCGCCCAGGTGCCCTCGGGGAACGCCATCGGCAGTACGAGCACGAGGACCGTCGCGATGATGAGCGAGATCGTCACGATGCCGGTGGCCCTGATCACGGTGGAGGAGGCACGCGTGACGAAGTGCAGGAAGTACACCTGGATGATGATCAGTGCCACGCGGGTGATGATGACGATGCCGAAGAACAGCATGATCTGCCCGGACCAGACGAAGCCGTCGTCGGTGTTCGGGGGCTGGAGCCACCCGTTCCACAGCTTCAACAACCCGACCGTGACGAGGAAGATGTTCACCAGGGTCGACACGGCCAGGTACCACTTGTTGGGCCCGTGTCCGGCTGCCGCGTCGAGTGAGACGGCTCCGACGAACGCCGCGAGCAGCAGCAGTGTGAGCCAGACGCGTCCGGCGATGTCGGCCTGATCGCCGACGATGATGAAGTACCCGCCGATGATCGCCGCCGCGACGAGCGTTCCGATCGTCAAGGTCAGCGCGAGCACGGCCGACCGTGAGCGGCGCGGTGTGGTCTCGACCATTCGAAATCCCCTATCTGTCGTGAGTGCCAACAGTACCGGGGTGGTATCCGGGCGGAAGGGAGCAGCCCCTACCCGATGGACGACGCCCGCGCCAGCGTGCCTGTGATGCGCACTCGACCGCCTGCGACGCCGCGGATCCGCACTACTCTGGACTCCGTCCCCGCCGAGCCCGCGGTGGCGCGACACCCGAGTCAAGGAGAAGCACATGTCGGTCGGCCTGCTCGCCGTTGTCGATGACATCCTCAGCGCCGCCCTGAAGGCGAGCGCGAAGACCGCGGGTGTCGTCATCGACGATGCCGCCGTCACCCCGCAGTACGTGCAGGGACTCACGCCGGCGCGGGAACTGCCGGTCGTCTGGCGCATCGCCCGCGGCAGCCTGATCAACAAGTTCGTCATCATCATCCCGATCGCCTTGCTGCTCACCGCCTTCGCACCCTGGGTCCTGCCGTTCCTCCTCATCATCGGCGGCACCTACCTCTGCTTCGAGGGCGCCGAGAAGGTCATGGAGTGGTTCGGCGTGCACCACGAAGCAGCGGAGGAGGACGTCCGCGACGAGAAGAAGCTCGTCTCCGGCGCCGTCCGCACGGACCTCATCCTCAGCACCGAGATCATGCTCATCTCGCTGGCCAGCCTCGACGCCGACATCGGCATCTGGATGACCCTCGGCGCACTCCTCGTCATCGGCCTCGTCATGACGGCCGTCGTCTACGGCGCGGTCGCGCTCCTCGTGAAGATCGACGACATCGGACTCCGGCTCATGAAGAACCCCTCGCGCGGCGTCCGGCGCACGGGTGCGCGCATCGTCGCCTCGATGCCCGCCGTCTTCCGCGTGATCAGCATCGTCGGCACGGTCGCGATGCTGTGGGTCGGTGGCCACCTCGTCGTCGCGAACCTCGCCGAGACGATCTGGCACGGCCCGTTGGACCTCTTCCACGTCGTCACGCACGCCATCGAAGCGGCCGGACCCGTCGTGGTCTGGATCGCCGACACCGCGATGTCGGCCGTGTTCGGACTCGTGCTCGGCCTGATCGTGGTCGGGATCGTCCTCGGCATCTCGCGCCTGCGCTCCGGCAAGCAGCCGGCGACCACCTCGCACTGACGGTAGCGGCCGGACGACCGGACGCTAGTGCAGCCGCCGCGCGTAGCAGAGCGACATCGGGATGACCTCGTACGGCGAGTAGATGGGGATCGGCTCGTAGCCGAGCCACTCATACAAGCGGACGGCCTCCGGCTGCCGGTCGCCGGTCTGCAGGATGAGTCGGGAGGCACCCTCGGCCCGCGCGGTGTCCTCGACGGCCGCGATGAGCAGCCGTGAGACGCCCCGGCCACGGTGGCCGGGCAGGGTCACGACGCGCTTGAGCTCCCACTCCTCGCCGAGCCGTCGCAGCGCGGCATGGCCGACCGGCTCGCCGTCGACGAGCGCGAGGAAGGTCGCCCGGATGTCCGCGGGATCCACGGTGAACGCCGCCTGCGCCCGCTGGGCCGCCTCAGCGTTCCAGTCCTCCCAGGCGGACGCGTACCGCGCGCCCATCTCCTCGTCCATCGCGGCACGCAGCCGCACCGCCCGCTCGTCGTCCCAGGAGACGGACTCGATGCTGGCTGGGGTCACGACGGTCATGTGCTTCTTCCGGGGCGGGCTGCGACGGCGTGATCGAGCGACCGACGCCGTCTGCCAGTCTCCCACGCACCACAGGGCCCGAGCGCGTCAGGAGGACACCGATGCGACCGGGCACGCCCGGCGACCGACCGCGTGATCAGTTCGCGGTGTCGGCGACCTGCACGGCCACGTGGTACTTCGTGCCCTCGACGTCGCTGATCGTGACGACGGCGTCGTACTCGGAGCCCGAGGACGGGTCGGTGAGCGTGCAGTCGACGGTGGTCTCGTCGATGAGCTTGACGCGCTCGTCCCCGCAGTCGAGGTCGGGCCGGGTGCCGACCTGCTCCTCGAGGGCTCCGGCCGCGGCGTCCGCGATGTCCGAAGCGGGGACGGTGAGACCGGCACTGGCGCTGAAGCTGCAACCGGTGAGCAGGAGCCCCACCGGCAGCAGGGCGACGGCGACGGACGGGAGGAGGCGGTGACGGGTCATGCCGCCAGTCTGTCCGCTCTCCGGCACGTGGGCGATGGGGAGTCCTCCCCAGCGGGCGCTGCTACCGTGGCGGCACCGTCCAGAGAAGAGGCACCGTGTTGATCGTCCCCAACGCCCTCGTCGGCCCGGCGCTCCGCCTCATCCGCGCGAACCGCGCCTTCGTGAGCGAAGCGGGTGCCCGGCGCCGGATCCGGGAACGGACGCTCAGACCGGTGCCCTACGGACCACCGGCCACGCTGCGGCCGGACGTCCGGGTCGATGTCGAGCGGTTCGGCGACTGGCCGGTGTACACGGTCAGCCCGACGAAGCGTGCCTCCGCCGGCGGGGTCGTGTACGCGCACGGCGGCGGGTGGGTCGGCGAGATCGCGCCCCAGCACTGGGTGCTCGCGGCCACCATCGCGGCGGAGACGGGCGCGACCGTCTCCCTGCCCATCTACCCCCTCGTGCCCTACGGCACCGCGGCGGAGGCCCGGACGGGCATGGTCGAGCTCGTCCGACGCAGCCTCGACCGACACGGACCGACCGTCCTCGCGGGCGACTCCGCCGGCGGCCAGATCGCCCTGTCCGCGGCGCTCCGCCTGCGCGATGACGGCATCGTCCTCCCCATGACCACCCTCCTGTCCCCCGCGCTCGACCTCACGTGGAGCAACCCGCGGATCCCGCTCGTGCAGCCGAGCGACCCGTGGCTCGCCACCCCTGGCGGTCGGGTGTTCGCGGAGCACTGGCGCGGCGACCTCGAGCTCACCGAGCCGGCGGTCAGTCCCCTCTTCGGCGAGCTCGCCGGGCTCGGACCGATCACCCTGCTGAGCGGCACGCGGGACGTCCTCAACCCCGACGCCGAACTGCTCGTCGCGCGTGCCCGGGCGGCCGGGGTGTCCCTCGACTTCCACGAGGGTGTCGGTCAGTTCCACGTGTGGGCGCTGCTGCCGACCCGCTCGGGGCAGGCGGCGACGCAGACGATCGTCCGGAGCGTCGCCCGCGGGCTGCGCTGACCCAGCCGCTGACCCGGCCGGGAGACGACCGGTCGCGCGTCTAGGCGGTGCGGCGCTTGCGGACCTCGCGGAGCACCATCTGCTCCGGGCACACCGTCGACAGGAAGTCGCCGACCGACAGCGCGAGGCGTTCGCCGACGAGCGAGTAGAGGATCCGGTTGGCGTCGCGACGCTCGGAGACGAGCCCGGCCTGCCGCAGCACACTGAGGTGGCGCGAGATGGTCGGCCCCGTGGCGTCGAACCGCGACGCGATCTCGCCGGCGGCCAGCTCGCCGTCCTTGAGGTCCTGGAGGATCTGTCGTCGCGTCGGGTGCGCGAGTGCGGCGAAGATGTCCGACGCTGTATCTGCCATGGTTGCAATCTAGCACAATTGCGATATACGGTTTAGCTCTATTGCTAACAAGCGAAGGAGTTGTCATGCGCATCGCCATCACCGGCGGGACCGGGTTCGTCGGTCGCCACCTGGCCGAACGCCTGCAGGGGGACGGCCACGAGACGGTGATCGTCTCTCGGCGCACCGGGGTCGACATCGACGACACCGAGGCACTCGCGACGGCGTTCGCGGGCTGCGACGCCGTCGCGCACTGCGCCGGGATCAACCGGGAGATCGGCGAGCAGACCTTCGCGCGCGTGCACGTCCGGGGCACCCAGGCCGTCGTGGACGCGGCCCGCCGAGCGGGCGTCGGGCGCCTCGTCCTCGTGAGCTTCCTCCGCGCCCGCCCCGACTGCGGCTCGGGCTACCACGAGACGAAGTGGGCGGCCGAGGAGCTCGTCCGCGGGTCGGGCATCCCGCACACGGTCCTGAAGTTCGGGATGATCTACGGGGCCGGCGACCACATGATCGACCACGTGACGAAAGCCGTCCGCACCTTCCCCGTGTTCGCGACCGTCGGGTACCGCGAACGCCTCGTGCGTCCGGTGCCGGTCGCCGATGCGGTCGACGTCCTCCTCGCCGCCCTCGAGGGCCGGGTCACCGAGCCGACGGTCGCGGTGATGGGCGCCGAGACGCTGCCACTGGGGACGGCCGTCCGGCGGATCGCACGCGTCGCCGGCCGACGACCGCTGTACGTCCCGGTGCCGGTCTGGACGATCCGGTTGCTCGCGCGTCTGACCGAGCGGCTCATGGTGACACCGCTCGTCGCGAAAGCACAGGCGCAGATGCTCGCCGAGGGCGTCGACGCCGCGGCACCGCCGACACCCGAACTCCCGGAGGCACTGCGACCCCAGCGGCGGTTCGACGAGGCACGCATCCGCGCAGCGCTCCCCGCCGGACGGTTCACGCTCGCCGACCTGCGACGGTTCGCCTGATCGGAGCGCGGCGCTGAACGACGGGTGCCGACCGATCAGCGGTCATCGGGCCGACGGGGACCGGTCGACTCCCGTTCGATGAGCGTCGTCGCGAGCTCCAGGTGGTGCGAGAACGGCCGCTCCCCCGCCTGCAGCCGGAGCAGGGTGTCGACGGCCGCGCGGCCGATGTCGTGCATGGAGGTGTGCACCGTGGTCAGGCGAGGAACGGTGAGCATGGCCGAGTACGTGTCGTCGTAGCCGACGACGCTGACGTCTTCCGGCACGCGGAGCCCCGCCTGGAGCAGGGTGCGGATGACCGCGAAGGCGTCGGCGTCGTTGGTCGCGAAAACGGCCGTGGGTGGGTCGTCGAGCGCGAGCATGCGCTCGACGGCGGGTGCCGAGGTGCCCATCCCCTCCTCCGACACGAGCCCGGGGTCGAGCGGGATCGCCGCGGAGCGGAGCGCCTCGCGGTAGCCGACCGCCCGTGCACGCAGCCCGGGATTCGCCGGGTGGCCGCCCACGAAGGCGATCCGCCGGTGGCCGAGGCCGATGAGATGCTCGACGGCCTGCTGCCCGCCGACCGCGTGGCTGGAGCCGATGCTCGCCACCGACCGGGCGAGCGGATCCGGGGAGTCGACCGCGACGAGCGCGACGCCCGCATCCAGGCAGGCGTCCACCACGTCGGCGTCGATCGGTGTCGTCACGACGATCATGCCGAGCGCGCCCCGCGCGGCGACCCGCTCGACGAAGGCGCGGTCGAGCGCCACCTCGTCACCGGTCGCGCCGTCGGTCCCGAATCCGGAAGCGGGCGACAGCACCCGGGTCACGAGGTCGACGTCGAGGCGTTGCGCGGCCGCGACCATGCCGTCGAGCACCCGCAGGGAGTACACGCTGTGCAGGGTGTCGAACACGACGTGGACCTGGCGTGGACCGCTACCAGCCGAGCGCGCGGCCGGGCGGTACCCGAGCTCACGGACGGCCGCCTCCACGCGCGCCCGCGTCGCCTCGGACATGCCCTGGCGGCCGTTGACGACCTTCGAGACCGTCGCGACGGAGACGCCGGCGCGTTCGGCGATCGACGCCAGGGTCGGGCCGGTCATCGGCGTGCGTGCCATGCGATTCCTCCAAGATCAGGGTCACGGATCGACCCAGCGTAGCGAAACAGTTTCGTGGTCGACGCGTTGACCGGAGCGAAGCCGCTCGCATACCGTGAGCGGACCGTCGACCACCGACGAAAGACTTTCGCATCGAATCGCACTGGAGCGCGCCATGACCATCACCTCGTTCACCGACGGCTGGATCGTCCGGGCACCTCGGGGGCCCTTCGCGGCCGTGCAGGGTGGTGCCGACGACTCGGTGGCCGTGACGCTCCCGCACGATGCCCTCCGCGACGCCGACCGCTCAGCCGACGCCCCGGCGAAGGGTGGGGCCGCGTACTTCCCGGCCGGGGCCTTCAGCTACGTGAAGACCTTCGAGGCTCCAGGCGCGTGGGCGGGGCGGATCGTGCGACTCGAGGTGCAGGGCGCCTTTCGCCACGCGATGGTGTACCTCAACGACGAGTTCGCGGGCAACCGATCCGATGGCTTCGCGCGGTTCTTCGTCGACCTCACGCCGTACCTCCGAGCAGGTGCGACGAACACGCTGCGCATCGAGGTGCGCTCTGGGCAGGACTCGCGATGGTACGCCGGCGCAGGTCTCCACCGGCCGGTCCTCCTGCACGTGGACGAGCCGACGCACATCGTGCCCGACGGCGTCCGCATCACGACGGTCCGTATCGAGGACGACCAGGCGGTGTTGGAGGTCGTGACCACCGTCGCCAACCGCGGCCTCACGACGAGGTCCCATGTCCTCACCACGGAGCTCACCTCGCCTGCGAGTGTCGTCGTCGAACAGGACCGCACGCCCGTCACGGTCGCGCCGGGCGGCACGGCGACCATCCGGCAGCGACTCTACGTCCAGGATCCGGCGCTCTGGAGCGTCGAGTCCCCCTCGCTGTACACCGCGCAGACCACGCTGGCACCCGCCGCCGACGAGTCGGACGCCGGCAGCACCGTGCACACCGTCCACGGCATCCGAACCGTCACCGTCGACCCGCGGAAGGGACTCCGGATCAACGGCGAACCCGTGCTCCTGCGGGGTGCCTGCATCCACAGCGACAACGGCCCGCTCGGGGCGGCCTCGATCGCGCGTGCCGAGGAGCGTCGCATGCAACTCCTCAAGGACGCCGGGTTCAACGCCATCCGGGCCGCCCACAATCCGGCCTCACCGGCCATGCTCGACGCCTGCGACCGCCTCGGGATGCTCGTGATGGACGAGGCCTTCGACCAGTGGCACCGCGGCAAGACCACCTTCGACCCGTCACTCGACTTCGAGCAGTGGTGGCGGTCGGACCTGGAGTCGATGGTGGACAAGGACGTCAACCACCCGAGCGTCATCATGTACTCGATCGGCAACGAGATCGTCGAGGTCGGGACCCCGCACGGCGCGATCCTGGCCCGAGAGCTCGCCGAGCACGTCCGCGCACTCGACCCGACCCGACCGGTCACGAACGGCGTGAACGCGACCCTGTCGGTGCTCGACGAACTCGACGAGATCATGGCGTCGGACCAGGGGCTGAACGAACTGATGGGCGAGGCCGGCGCGAACATGATGAGCCTCATCGGCTCCTCCGACGCCGTCACGACCCGCACCGAGGAGTCCAGCGCGGCGCTCGACGTGCTGGGCCTCAACTACGCGGACGGCCGCTACGCGAGCGACGCCGAACGGTTCCCCCACCGGGTGATCGTGGGTTCTGAAACGTTCCCGACACAGATCGGCGAGCTCTGGCCGCTCGTCGAGGCCAACCCGAACGTCATCGGCGACTTCACGTGGACCGGCTGGGACTACCTCGGCGAGGTCGGCATCGGGGCGACCTCCTACGCCGAGGACCCCGAGGCGAACGGGGCCCTCGAACGCGAGTTCCCGTACCTCACCGCCTGGTGCGGCGACCTCGACCTCACGGGCTGGCGCCGACCCGTCTCCTATTACCGGGAGATCGTCTTCGGCCGGCGCACGGAACCGGCGATCGCCGTGCTGCGCCCCGAGCGCCACGGTCAGACGGTCACGATGCAGTCGCCGTGGGCGTGGAGCGACTCGGTCGATTCATGGACATGGCCGGGCTTCGAGGGAGCGCCGGTCACGGTCGAGGTCGCGGCGGACGCCGACGAGGTCGCGCTGCTCCTCGACGGGACGGAGGTCGCACGCGGGCAGGTGGGTGCACGCCGACCGATGCTCGCCTCGTTCGAGACCGTCTACCGGCCGGGCACGCTCGAGGCCGTCGCCTATCGCTCAGGGGCGGTGGTCGGCCGCACCGCGCTCGCCTCCGCCACCAGCCCGACCCAGCTCGTCGCGACCGCCGACCGCACGGTGATCCGCGCCGACGACACCGACCTCTCCTTCGTCGCGATCGAACTGCGCGACACCGCCGGCGTGCTCGTCACGGGAGCCGACCGCCAGGTCTCGATCGACGTCTCCGGTGCCGGGGTCCTCGCGGGGTTCGGCACCGGCACGCCGAGCACGACCGAGCGGTTCGACGCCACCACCCGCACCACCTTCGACGGGCGGGCGCTCGCCATCATCCGCCCCACCGGGCCAGGATCCATCACGGTCACGGTCAGCGGTGCCGGCCTGCGCGACGTCGTCCTCGACCTGGAGGCTGTGGAGGCTCCTTCGACGTCCTGACCGTCGGCGCCAGTGCCCGCCGCGTGTTATACAATGCTCTATATAAGACGGGAGCATCCATGACCATCACCTCCATCGACATCGACCAAGCCGAACTCAAGCAGGCGAAGGAGCTCGCCGGAACCACCTCCAACCGGGAGACGGTCGACCTCGCCCTCAGGACGCTCATCGCCGTCCGCCGTCAGCCTGCCGCTGTCGAACGCATCATCGGGCGGTCGTTCGAGCCGGATCAGTTGGATGCACCCACGATCACGCCGACGGTCGGGCCTGCCGCCCGGTGACCGTCTACCTCGTCGACAACAGCATCTGGCTACGGGCGCACACGAGTGCCCGCATCGCGCAGCGACTTCGGGACCTCTCACCGCACCACTTGATCATCACGTGTCCTCCGCAGGTCCTGGAGTACTGCCATTCGGCGCGCACTGCCGACGAGTATCGCGAGCTTCGCGAGGACATGGACGGGCTGCTCCCTGCGTGGGAGCACCCGTCCGCGTCTGAGGCTCTGGCCCTGCAGCAGGCGCTGTGGGAGAACGGGCTGGTCCGGGCGGCAGCGGCATTCGACTGCCTGATCGCCGCGTATGCGGTCGCCAACGACGCAGTCGTCCTCAACGCGGACCACGACTTCGGGTACCTCGAGCTGGCCACCCGGGGCGCCGTCCGCCAGGAGTACGTCGAACCCTGACTCGGTTCGGAGTGATGCTGACTCAGTTCCCGTGCGGGTCGAGCTGGTTGACCGTCGCGACGGTCTGCGCGTAGTCGCCTCGGGCCTCGGCGAACCGGAGGAACTTGACGTTCTCCACCAGGATCTCGGTCGCGTCGGGCTGGGCCTCGATGAGCGCCATGACCTCGTCGACGTAGGCGTCGAGCGGCATCGCGAAGTCGCTCGTCTCCTGCCCCGGCATGAGCGAGGTGCGGACGGCGGGCGGGACGAGTTCGACGACGTGCACGCTCGTGGATGCGAGCTGCAGGCGGATGGACTCGCTCAGCATGTGGATCGCGGCCTTGCTCGCGTTGTACGTCGGGGTGACGCGCAACGGCGTGAACGCGAGGCCCGAGGAGACGGTCATGATGGTGGCGTCCGGCCGGCTGCGGAGGTGCTCGATGAACGCACCGATCAGCCGGATGGGGCCGAGGACGTTCGTCGTGATGATCTCCTCCGCTGTCGCGACGAAGTCCGGAGCCGTCCAGTCCTCGCCACGCATGACACCCGCCATGGTGATGAGGACGTTGAGCTCGGGGTGTTCGGCGATGACCTGGGCCGCGGCCTCCTGGATGCTCGCCGGGTCGGTCGTGTCGATGCGCACGGTGTGGAGGCCGGGCTCCTCGGCGGCGATCGATTCGAGGAGTTCCGTGCGGCGCCCGCCGACGATGACGGTGTTGCCGGCCGAGTGGAGGCGTCGTGCGAGAGCGAGGCCGATGCCGCTCGTCGCGCCGGGGATGAAGACGGTGTTTCCGGTGATCTGCATGCGTCGAGTCTGCGGCCGTCCGACGCTCGCCACCAGGGTTCGCCGATCCAGGGATCCGCGGTCCCTGGATCGCCGGACCTCAGGGGCGGATACTGGCCGGATGGATCGCCCAGCGCTCGCAGACTTCCTCCTCCGTCACCGATCGGCCTTGCAGCCCGCGGATGTCGGCTTGAGTGCCGGTCCTCGGCGCCGGACGGCGGGGCTCCGGCGCGAGGAGGTCGCGCAGCTCGCCGCGATGTCCACCGATTACTACGCGCGACTGGAGCAGCAGCGCGGTCCCCAGCCGAGCACGCAGATGCTCGGTTCGCTCGCCCGTGCGCTGCGACTGAGCGCCGAGGAACGCGACTACCTGTACCGGATCGCCGGCCACAACGCACCCACGCGCCTCGCGACCTCGGACTACGTCGCCCCCGCGCTGCTGCGGGTCCTCGACCGACTCACGGACACGCCGGCGCTCATCCTGTCGGCCCTCGGCGAGACGCTCGTCCAGAACGACCCCGCCCGCGCGCTGTTCGGCGACGAGAGCCGGTACCAGGGCCTCGAACGCAGCGCGATCCACCGCTGGTTCGTCCGGCCCGAGGAGCGGCTCCGCTACCCGGAGGAGGATCGCGAGCGACAGAGTCGGGCCCAGGTCGCCTCCCTCCGTGCGGCCTACGGCTCGCTCGGCGCACAGTCGCCGGCGGGCGAGATCGTCGACGCCCTCTCGGCGCACAGCGAGGAGTTCCGACGTCTGTGGGCGACGCACGAGGTCGGGCGCCGGTTCGAGGACCACAAGGTGCTCATCCATCCCGAGATCGGCCCCATCGAGCTCGACTGCCAGGCGCTCTTCACCGAGGACCAGTCGCAGTCCCTGCTCGTGCTCACCGCCGCACCCCATACGCCGGCCGAGGGCAAGCTGAAACTGCTCGCCGTGCTCGGGACGCAGACCTTCGAGGGGGCGCGGTGAACGCCAGGCGCCGTTGAGGCGACCGCCGAGGAGAGGACTGCCCATGCCGCGGGCGGCGACCGCCCGGTACGGTCGATGGATGCCCGACGACGAACGCACCGGGACCAGCGAGCCAGGGAACCTGCCGGAGCAGGACAGCCTGCTGCTCGAGTGGCTGGAGATCATGCACCCCCGCCTCGCGCGGTTCGAGAACTTCCTCACCCCCCGCGAGGTCGTCACCGATTACACGCGAGACTCGCTCGTTTCCCTCGAGCGGCTCATCCTCGACCGTTGGCCTGACCGCCAGTCCTTCGCGCAGGAGCAGGACACCGATTTCAACGATGGTGCCACGCGATACATCGGTGAGACCTACCTGCGGATCGCCGGGGGCGGGTGGTTCGTGAACCACGATCCGAACTTCCTGTACTCGGGTCGGCTCTGCATCCTGCTCGACGTCGAGATGCCCGTCCCGATCTCGCCGCTCAACCTGATCACCACGATATTGAGTCGGCGCGCCGGCAATGTGCTCACCCGGATCTGGGACGGGCAGACGAAGAACGTCGCCGAGCGGCGTCTCGCCGAACCAGGCTGGGAGCCGGTGCGTGCGCCGTTCCCCGGCGCGATCCCACTGTCCCGCTTGGGTTCGGCGCTCACCCCTTCCGTCCGGTGAGCTCGGAGCGGAGCTGATCGGTCAGACGGGCGCCGTGCGGAGCTTCCGCCGACGGACCGCGCCGCCGATCGCGAGGCCGACACCGGCGATGATCGCGGGGACGACGAGACCGAGGACGACGACCGCGACGAGCGCCAGGGCGAGGCTCGGCATCAGCCCGCCACCGAGCAGGTAGACCACGAGCAGCGGGATGAACGCGAGGAGCATCAGCCAGGCGAGGCCGGGCTGACGCGACACCGCGAGGACGCCTGCGACGAAGAGCAGCGACGCGAACCACAGCAGGACGCCCAGCAGGAACCGCCAGGAGTCGTACGCCGCAGCCGGCAGCAGTTGCGGCCCCGACGACGAGAGATCGCGGTTGCCGAAGAGCAGCAGCACCCCGACCGCCAGGCCGAGAGCCGCCAGAACAATGGCGATCACACCGAAAACACGCACAGGACCTCCCCAAGGAACACTGGAGATCCTGCCGGTCGCGGCGCCGGATGACAAGGGGTGACGCCGAGGTCGTTCATCACTCGGCGGGCGCGCCTCCCGCACCGTCGCCGACGACGGCGTCGCGCAGCGCCAGGAGGTGAGCACGGCTCAGGGCGGACGCGGCCTCGCCATCACGGTATGCGACGGCGTCGACGATGCGCTCGTGCACCTGCTGATCGTGATCGGTGCCCGGCTCGCCACTGAGCCGCAACATCTGGATCATGGCGTCGCGGCTGCGCTCGGCGAAGGTGTCGAACAGTTCGGTCAGGATCGGGTTGCCACCGGCGGCCACGATGCTCCGATGGAGCGCGGTGTCGGCGTCCACTCTCGACGGGATCGTCGCCCGCTCGACGTTCCGGCGGTCGAGCGCCGCACGGATGACGCCCAGATCGGCGGCGGTGTGACGCTCTGCGGCGAGCGCCGCCGCCTCGCTCTCGATGGCGAGGCGTGCTTCCAGGATCGAGGCGATGTTCGTCCGGAGCACGAGCGCCTCCCAATCCTGCTGCGGCGCGAGGGCCTGCAGGAAGATCCCCGACCCCTGGCGGCTCATCAGGATGCCTTGTCCGGCCAACTGCCGGATCGCCTCCCGCATGGTGGATCGGCCGACGCCGAGCTGGGGGCCCAGTGTCGTCTCGCCGGGGAGCTTCTGGCCGATCGCCCACTCACCGGTCTGGATCCGTGCCAGCAGGAGGCGGGCCGCCTGGTCCGAGAGGGATTCGCGTCGCACGGTGGTCATGGATCGATCATAGTCCTCAGCTTGTCTGACAAGTTGTGTTACCGTGGCCGCGTGATCCTCTCCGACTCCCGCCTCTCCACCCCAGCCGGCCCCGTCCCTCCGCACGCTCCCACCTGGAACCGCCAGCGGCGTTCACAGATGCCGTCCGACCGCTACCAGGACCTCTTCTCGCGCGTCGACGTGCCGCTCATCGACCGCGAGTGGCCGGCACGACGCCTCACCGAAGCCCCGCTCTGGGTGCCGGTGGACCTGCGCGACGGCAACCAGGCGCTGGCCGAGCCGATGGACCCCGCGCGCAAGCGGAACTTCTTCGAGCTCATGGTCACCATGGGCTACAAGGAGATCGAGGTCGGCTACCCCTCCGCCTCGCAGACGGATTACGACTTCGTGCGTCTCATCGCCGAGACCGACATCGCCCCCGAGGACGTCACCATCGTGGTGTTCACCCCGGCCCGCCGGGACCTCATCGAGCGGACCGTCGAGTCGATCCGGGGCATCCGCAACCAGGTCGTCATCCACATGTACACGGCGACCGCCCCGCTCTGGCGGGAGGTCGTGCTCGGCCACGACCGGGACTCGTTGCGGTCGTTGATCCTCCAGGGCGGGTCGGATGTGCTCGAGTTCGCCGGCGACCTCGACGGCGTCCGGTTCGAGTTCTCGCCCGAGGTGTTCAACCTGACGGAGCCCGACTACGCGTTGGAGCTCTGCGATGCCGTGACCACCCTCTGGGACGCGTCCGAGGACCGACCGGTGATCCTCAACCTGCCGGCGACCGTCGAGGCGGCGACGCCGAACGTGTACGCGGATCAGATCGAGTACATGCACCGGAACCTCGCCCGGCGGTCGTCGGTCATTCTCTCCGTGCACCCGCACAACGACCGCGGGACCGGCATCGCGTGCGCTGAACTCGCGGTGCTGGCCGGCGCCCAACGCGTCGAGGGCTGCATCTTCGGGAACGGCGAGCGTACCGGCAACGTCGACATCGCGACGCTGGCGTTGAACCTCCACACGCAGGGCGTCGATCCCATGATCGACTTCTCCGACATCGACCACATCCGTCGGGTCGTCGAGCACAGCAACCGCATCGATGTCCACCCACGGCATCCCTATGTCGGCGAGTTGGTGCACACGGCGTTCTCCGGCACGCACCAGGATGCGATCAAGAAGGGCTTCGCCGAGCACCGCGCCCGGGCCGAGGCGAGCGGCAGCCGGGCCGAGGACCTCCCGTGGCGGGTGCCGTACTTGCCGGTCGACCCGGGAGATCTGGGGCGGAGCTACGAGGCGGTCATTCGCGTGAACTCGCAGTCGGGCAAGGGCGGGATCGCGTACCTGCTCGAGCGCGACTACGGCATCGAGATGCCGCGGCGTCTGCAGGTCGATTTCTCCCGCCGGGTGCAGCAGCACGCGGACGACTCCGGGAGCGAACTCGATGCGGAGGCGCTCTTCGGGATCTTCGAGCGCGACTATCTCACGCAGCCCGGGTCGACACGTCTGGTCGAACTCGACACCACCAGCGCGAACGGGACGACCAGGACGTCCCTGCGGATCGAGGTCGACGGCGCCACCCACGCCGCGGCGTTCCCCGAGGTCGGCCCGGTGGAGGCGACGACCCTCCTGCTCGCCGAGCACGGTCTGCCGGTCGAGATCGTCTCCCTGCATCAGACCTCGCTGACGTCGGGGAGCGACGCGCAGGCGCTCACTCTCGTCGAGTACCGCCTCGGCCAGCGGACGGGCTGGGCAGCGGGCCGCGACCGGTCCGTCCTCGAGGCGAGCGTGCAGGCGGTCCTCAATGCAGCGGTCGCCGCGAACCGTTCCGTCGACTGAGCGATCCGGCCCGAGGGCTGCGGTTCGTCGTGGAATCGGGGAGGATGGCCGGATGATCCACGTCGTCCTCTTCGATCTCGACGGCGTCGTCCGGCACTTCGACCCTGCGTTCATGACGGATCTCGAACACCGTCGCGGCGTGAACCCAGGATCGATCGAGCGGGTCGCCTTCTCCAAGCCGCTGATCGAGGAAGTCACCACCGGGCGGATCACGCGCGACGAGTGGGTGAGGCGCGTGGGCGAGACCCTCGGCGATCACGCCGCCGCTGAAAAGTGGGGTCGACACCCGTCGACGGTGGACGACGAGGTGCTCGGCCTCTCAGACGAGATCCGAGGACTGGGCCTCAGGACCGCGATCCTGACGAACGGCACCGACACCATTGCGGCCGAGGTCGACGCACATGGCTTCACTGGGCGGTTCGATGCGATCTTCAACTCGGCGGTCATCGGCTTCGCGAAACCCGACGTCCGGGCATTCCAGCATGTGCTCGACGCGCTCGACGTCACCGGGGACGAGGTGTTCTTCACCGACGACACCGCGTCCAAGCTCGTCGGCGCCGACACGCTCGGCATGCGAACGCACCACTTCCACGGTGTCCGCCCACTCCGCGCTGAACTCTCCGCGGCGGGCGTAGCCGTCGGGCACTGAACCGCGGGGCGGTGGCGGCGCCCGATCACCCCTCCCCACGGCTGGCGGATCGTCCTACAGTGGGGCGTCAGGGCACCCCGCGCGCCCGAGCCATCACGAGGGAGCGATGCGATGCGACCACTCCGGTATTCGATCAACGTCACGCTCGACGGTTGCTGCCATCACGAGGCCGGGCCCCCACCGGACGAAGAGTCGATGCGCTTCTGGACGGCCGAAATGGAGCGAGCGGACGCTTTGCTCTTCGGCCGGGTCACCTACGAGATGATGGAGTCCACCTGGCGGCGGCCACCCGACGGCGTCTGGCCCGACTGGATGGGCGCCTCGGAGATCGCGTTCGCGGAGGCGATCGACCGAGCGCCGAAGATCGTGGTGTCGAGCACACTGGCGTCGGTCGATTGGAACGCCGAGCTGCTCCGCGGCGATGTCGGCACGGCCGTGCAACGGCTCAAGGCGGAGCCCGGCGCGGGCCTGTGGGTGGGTGGTGTGACGCTCCCCCGCGCGCTGGCCGACTTGGGGCTCATCGACGAATACGAGTTCGTCGTGCAGCCGGTCCTCGCCGGCCACGGCCCGACGCTGCTCGCCGGGTTGCGCGAACAGATCCAGCTCGAACTGGTGCACCGCGAACCGTTCGGCTCGGGCGCGGTCGCCATGCGGTACCGGCCGATGCCGTCGACCGACTGAACCACTCGAAGGAGCATCCCATGCACTGGAATCTCGAAGTCGTCCCCGTCAGCGTCGCCGACGTCGACCGGGCGAAAGCCTTCTACGACGAGCAGCTCGGGTTCCATCTCGACCTCGACCATCGGGTCAGCGACGATCTCCGCATCGTGCAGCTCACCCCTCCCGGTTCGGCGAGCAGCATCCAGCTGAAGGTCGGCGACACCCGCCTCGAGGGCCTGCAGCTCGTGGTCGACGACGTCGACGCGGCCCGGTCCGAACTCGCCGAGCGCGGCGTCGACGTGACACCGGTGATGCACTTCGAAAACGGCGTGCGCCTTGAGGGCCGGGGCGGCGACTGGAACTCGTTCGTCTTCTTCGCCGATCCGGACGGCAACACCTGGGTGATCCAGGAGCGGCCGGCGGCGGTCGCCTGAGGGCGCAGAAGCGCCGTCAGGAGCTGAGCGCCTCCGTCACCCGGCGATCGGGCGGAGCGGCGGGAGCAGACCGCGGGCGGCCGCAGCCGCTCGCGCCACCATGAGCGGCGGATCGACGATCGTCCCGTCGGTGATCAGCTGGTCGAGCTCGATCAGCGGCATGCGCACGAGGCGGACCTGTTCGCCAGGGTCGGACGTGTCAGCATGTCCTGCGCGCAGGCCGGACGTGGAGATGAACAGGTGCGTCGGCCATGCTGCACGCCCCGGGTTCATGAAGAAGGTGTGGAGCGGTCGGAGATCGTCCACGATCAGCCCCAACTCCTCCTCGAGCTCGCGCCGAGCAGCGTCGATCGGCCGCTCCTCGCCCCGGCCTCCGCCACCCGGCAGATCGTAGATCCATCGGTCGACGGGATAGCGATATTGCCGCGCCAGGATCACGTCGTCTCCGTCGACGATGAGCGAAGCGACCGAGAACGGCACACTCTCATCGACGAGGTAGCCGAGACGGGAACCACCGGGCACCTCCACCTCGTGCTCGACCAAGGTGACCCGGCCCTCGAACACCGTCCTCGTCGACCGAGTGCTCCAACCCGTCTCGATCTCGCCGTCCGTCCGCTCCGGGTCTCTGTGCGGGTCGAGAGACGGAACGCGCCCGTCCGTCTGCAACGAAGCCCAGACGTCGCGGATCGCCTGCAGCTGCTGATCGACCGTCATGCCGCTGACGTCGATCACGTGATCCACGTCCGGCGGCGGCGTCAGCAGCGCGTGCAGCAGGTCGAACTCGTCCTCGGACAGGTAGACGGCACGGGTCGTGGCGCGCTCATGCGCCTCGTCGAGCGGGAGTGTCAGGTGTACGACGAGGCAGTCCGGGAGTTCCGCCCGGTAGACCGCGAGGGCCTCCGGCGTGACGACGTCGGCGATGACGACCGCGAAGCCGTCCTCGAGGAGGTTCCTCGCCATGGCCGACGCGTTCCGCGCCGCGAGGAGATGTTGGGACACCCCGTCGTCTCCGCTCCACAGCGTGGCCTCGCCCGACACCACCAGTTGTCGGATGTCGTCGACATCGATGAAGGCGGCGCGGTCGAGCTCCCGGGCCAGCAGGCGCCCGCACGTCGACTTCCCGACCGCCGGGCCGCCGGACAACACCACTGGACGCATGAACCCGCCTTCGATCGTCGCCCACGCTAGCAAGCAGCGGCGTGGTCGGCGACTCCTCCGTCATGTGCTGGACTGGGAGGATGACCGACCACCTCCAACGCGCCCTCGCCCTCCACTCGATGCACGTCCAGGGCGACCCGCTGATCCTCCCCAACGCGTGGGACGTCGCCTCGGCCCGTGCCGTCCTCGCGGCGGGCGCGCAGGCGGTCGCGACCACGAGCGCCGGTGTCGCCTGGTCGCTCGGGCGCCGCGACGGGAACGAGCTCAGCCGGGAGACGGCTCTCGACGCCGTGCGGCGGATCACCACCGCCGTGCCGGTCCCGGTCACCGCCGACATCGAGGGCGGTTACGGCGACACCTCGGCCGAGGTCGCCCGCACCATCGCCGCCTGCATCGAGGCGGGCGTCTCCGGGGTGAACCTCGAGGACACGCTCCGCCCGGTCGAGGAACAGGAGCACCGGATCGCCGCCGCACGACGTGCAGCCGACGAGGCCGGGATCCCCCTCTTCATCAATGCGCGGATCGACACGCATCGACTCGGTGACGTCGGTGGGGACCACTGGTTCGACGAGACCGTGACCCGTGCCGCCGCGTATGCGCGGGCAGGCGCGAGCGGGATCTTCGTGCTCGGCGCCCTCCGCGCCGACACGATCGAACGACTCGCGGACGCGACCACCCTCCCGGTCAACCTCGCCTACGGTCCCGGAACCCTGTCGATCAGCGAGCTCGCGAAGGCCGGGGCGAGCCGGATCAGCGCCGGCTCGTCGATCGCCGAGGCCGCCTACAGCCTCGCGCACCAGTGGGCCTCGTCGATGCTCGACTCCCCCGATGCGGCACCGGCGCAGCCGCCCGCACTCGGGTGGGCCGCGATGAACGGCCTGATCCGGGACTGAACCGCCGCGGAGTCAGCAGTCGAACCGGACGTGCCGTTCCGACGTGGCCCCGGAGGGGACGATGTCGATCTCCATCAGGTACCGGGCGGCTCCGTCCAGCGGTGGGTCGCCAGCTGCCGCGAGCCAAGCCGCCGCGCTACCCTGGTCGGCAGTGAACCGTTCTTTCCCTCTGTGACCCAGAGCCCCTCCAGCGACACCCGTTCGCTCCTCCGACGAGGG
Organism: Plantibacter sp. ME-Dv--P-095; assembly: GCF_030209365.1. NCBI lineage: Bacteria > Bacillati > Actinomycetota > Actinomycetes > Micrococcales > Microbacteriaceae > Plantibacter > Plantibacter sp. ME-Dv--P-095. The sequence continues at coordinate 497,016 of NZ_JARVSB010000003.1, read as the reverse complement.
GCGGTGATTTCGTGCGCCCGGAAGGGGAGCTCCCTGCGGAGTTCCCCCGCATCCCGGCCCGCATTCGAAACCACTCCGGAAAGACCACCCACGCATGCCTTCCAACGACGCTTCCGTCACCCCGTCCGACGCCCGCTCGACACTTCGCGCGAACTGCGCTGACTGCTTCGCCCTCTGCTGCACTGCCTTCGGGTTCCAACGATCCGCGGACTTCCCGATCGACAAACCCGCCGGCACACCCTGCCAGAACCTCGCCGACGACTTCTCCTGCACCATCCACGAGTCCCTCCGCCCGCGAGGCTTCCGCGGCTGCACCGTGTTCGACTGCTTCGGTGCCGGACAGCTCGTGTCGCAGGAGTTGCAAGGCGGGACGAGCTGGCGGGAACGCCCCGACATGAGCGCCGAGATGTTCCGCACCTTCGGCGTCGTCCGGCAGCTGCAGGAGATGCGCTGGTACCTCGTCGAGGCCGCCGAGCGCGCGAGCGGCACCGACCTCGCTGCACCGGTGGCCCGACTCACGGCGGAGGTCGTGCGGGTCCTCGACGGCGGGACGGCCGAGATCCTCGCCGCTGATGTCGACGGGCTCCGGGCCGCCGTCAGGACGGTGTTGGTCGACATCAGCGAGGAGGCACGCGGCGGGTACCTGGCCGGCGCCGGCTGGGAGGTGGACGACGCCCTCCAGCCCTCGGCGGACCTCGTCGGCCGAGACCTCCGCGATCGCCGCTTGTGCGGAGCCGAGCTGCGCGGGGCACTCCTCGTCGGCGCCGACCTCCGCGGAACGGACCTGGCGGGCGTCGATCTCCTGGGTGCCGACCTTCGCGGTGCGCGACTCGACGGAGCCGACCTCGCGGAGGCCCTGTTCCTCACGCAGGCGCAGGTGAACGCCGCGCGCGGTGATGCAGCGACCCTGCTCCCGGCAACCATCGACCGGCCGGGGCACTGGACGAAGTCCCCATCCACCTCAACGACGGATGGGGAGTTGTCCCCGTAGGCTCAGGCGCCTCGTCCCCGATAGCGTCGAGGACATGACCCGCTCCCGCCGCGCCCTCACGTTGACCGCCCTCATCGCCGCGACCCTCGGGGTCGCCCTGACCGGATGCTCCGCCGGCACCCAGCAGGCTCCCGATGACGCCCTGGCGATCGGCACGGGCGTGGCCGTCGAGGTCGGCACCGGCGTGGAGATGTCGTTCTCCATCGACGACGTCCGGGAGGGGAAGCTCAGCGACCTCGCGGAGATGGGCTTGCAGTCGACGCCGTCGGACGACGGCAAGGTCCCGTACTTCGTCACGTACTCGGTCACCCTCACCGACGGGGAGATCGCGGACGCCGACCGCTCTGCGCTCCCGGTGCCGAAGACCGACGAGTGGAAGCTCACCGGCAAGGGCACCTACCGGCCCATCCAGGTGATCGGCCAGTTCGACTGCACGCCGGACGGCAACGCGACCGCCGGGGTCGCACCCGATGCGCCGCTCGTCGCCTGCCAGGCCTTCCTCGGTGACGCCGACGCGCTCCCCACGGCCATCGAGGTGAAGGACCTCGGCACCTGGGCGACCAAGGACTGAGCGCGACGACATCACCCTGCATCGGCGTCCGGCCTTCCGCCGCGCGTCGACGCAGGGTAGTGTCTGCCGTGCGATAAGCGAACACTGTGTTCCATTATCGAATTCTTGACGACGAAGTGAGGAATCGATGCAGTTTCACCACCATGGCTACGTCTCCGGCGATCCGCGCGTGCTCCCCGCCGCGGGGGTCGGGATCGACCGGCCCGACGAGCTGCCGGACGAGGTCGACGTCCTCATCGTCGGCAGCGGACCCGCCGGCATGATCGCCGCCGCCCAGCTCTCCCGGTTCCCGACGATCACCACGCGGATCGTCGAGCGACGACCGGGACGCCTCGCGATCGGCCAGGCGGACGGCATCCAGGCGCGCAGCGTCGAGACGTTCAACGCGTTCGGGTTCGCTGAACGCATCACCGCCGAGGCGTACCGGATCACCGAGATGGCGTTCTGGAAGCCCGACCTCGAGGACCCGAGCCGCATCGTCCGCGGCGCCCGCCCCCTCGACGACACGACGGGCGTCAGCGAGTACCCGCACCTCATCGTCAACCAGGCGCGCGTGCTCGACTACTTCGCCGAGTACATGGCCAACGCACCGACGCGTATGCGACCCGACTACGGCTGGGCGTTCCAGGGCCTCGAGATCGACGACACCGCCGAGTACCCGGTGACGGTGACCCTGCTCGACACCGGCGAGGACTCGACCGGCGCCACGAGGACGGTGCGCGCGAAATATGTGATCGGGGCGGACGGCGCCAGGAGCGGCGTGCGTCAAGCGATCGGCTGCACCCTCGCCGGCGACCAGGCGAACCACGCCTGGGGCGTCATGGACGCCCTCGCCGTCACGGACTTCCCGGACATCCGGACGAAGTGCGCGATCCAGTCGGGCTCGGGCGGCAGCATCCTGCTGATCCCGCGTGAGGGCGGGCACCTGTTCCGCATGTACGTCGACCTCGGTGAGGTGCCGGCGGGCGGCGGCGCAGCGGTCCGGTCCACCTCGATCGAGCAGATCATCGAGCACGCGAACGCGATCCTCAGCCCCTACCGGCTCGACGTGAAGCACGTCGCCTGGCACAGCGTCTACGAGGTCGGCCACCGACTGACCGACCGCTTCGACGACGTGCCGCTCGACGAACTCGGCACGCGCACACCACGCGTGTTCATCACCGGAGACGCCTGCCACACGCACAGCGCGAAGGCCGGGCAGGGCATGAACGTGTCGATGCAGGACGGCTTCAACCTCGCCTGGAAGCTCGGACATGTGTTGGAGGGCCGCAGCCCGGAGAGCCTGCTGGCCACCTACTCGGCCGAGCGGCAGGTCGTCGCACAGGACCTCATCGACTTCGACCGCGAGTGGTCGACGCTCATGGCGAAGCGACCGGAGGAGTTCGCCGACCCCTCGGAGCTCGCCGACTTCTACGTGCGGACGGCCGAGTTCCCGGCGGGGTTCATGACCGAATACGCCCCGTCGGCCATCGTCGGCGAGGCGACCCACCAGCATCTCGCGACCGGCTTCCCACTCGGCAAGCGCTTCAAGTCGGCCCTCACCTCGCGGGTCGCCGACGCCAACCACGTCCACCTCGGACACCACGCCACGGCCGACGGCCGGTGGCGGGTCTACGTGTTCGCCGACGCCGCCTCCCCTGCCACGGGTCGCTCGGCGGAGCTGGCGGCCTGGCTGCAGGACGCGCCGGAATCGCCCCTGAACCAGGTGCCGGACGGCGTGCGGGCGGACGACTGGTTCGACGTGAAGGTGGTCTACCAGGAGCACCACACGGACATCGAGCTCGGGACCGTGCCGCAGGTCTTCCTGCCGCGGGTCGGCCCCTTCGACCTCGTCGACTACGAGAAGGTCTACGCGGTGCACCCCGACGTCGACGTCTTCGAGGAGCGCGGCATCGACCGCGACGGCGCGATCGTCGTGGTGCGACCCGACCAGTACGTCGCCCACGTGCTGCCGCTGACGGCCACGGCGGAACTCGCCGCGTTCTTCGACGGCGTCATGGGACGGGAGGCGGCGCGCCCCGCCTGATCGTCAGACGTGCAGGGTGTCCCGCTCCGCATCCAGCTCGGCGTCGAGGTCGGCGAGGTCCAGCACGAAGCGGTACCGGACGTCGTTCCGCGCGAGCCGGTCGAGGGCCACGTCCACGTCGGCGGAGGGGACGATCTCGACGTCGGCCGTCACGCCGTGGGTGCCGCAGAAGTCGAGGAGGTCCTGCGTCCACGGCCGACCGCCGCTGCCCGACGAGGTCAGGCGCTTCCGACCGAGGAGGAGGTCCATGGTCTGGATGGAGATCGGACCGAGGGTGCCGAGCGAGCAGAGCGTCCCGTCGAGGTCGAGGACGCGGAGGTACGGCGCGAGATCGTGCTCGGCTGAGACCGTGTCGATCACCAGGTCGAGGCTGCCGGCCGCGGCGGCCATCGCGTCCGCGTCTGTCGAGACGACCACCCGCGACGCCCCGAGCCGCTCGGCGTCGCTCGCCTTGCCTTCCGAGGTGGTGAAGACGGTGACGTCGGCACCGAGCGCATGCCCGAGCCGGACGGCGAGGTGCCCGAGACCGCCGAGGCCGACGACCCCGAGTCGCGTCCCCTCCCCCACGCCGTTGCTCCGGAGCGGCTCCCAGACGGTGATGCCCGCGCACATGAGGGGCGCGACGCCGGCCGGGTCGAGGGAGAGCGGGCGGTGGTAGACGAAGCTGTCGCGCACGATGTAGCGACCGGCGTAGCCGCCGAGCGTCGTGCTCCCGTCGACGCGGTCCCGCCCGCCGTAGGTGAGGGTCGGGAACTCCGCGCAGTAGTTCTCCTGGCCGCGCAGACACATCGCACAGGTGCCGCAGGAGTCGACGATGTTGCCGACGGCGACCGGATCGCCGGGGGCGAACGCCGTCACCGCGGAACCGACGGCGACGACCTCGCCGACGAACTCGTGGCCGGGCACGAGTCCCGCTTGAGGCCCTGCGGAGTCGAGGGCGTGCAGGTCGCTGTGACAGACCCCGCAGTAGGTGACGCGGACGTCGACGTCGTCCGGTCGGAGGTCGCGGCGTTCGATCGTGGTCGGTCGGAGCGACCGGGGCGTGGCGGTGGACATGAGGGCGGTTGTGCGCATGGCTCGATACTACCTACTAGTTGGTAGGTTCGGTAGACTCGATCAATGACCACCGCGGACCAGACTCGCCAGCGCATCCTCGACGCCGCGACCGAGGAGTTCGCCACCCATGGCATCGCCGGCGCCCGGGTGGACCGGATCGCCCGTCGGTCCGGCATGAGCAAGCCCATGATCTACGCGTACTACGGAGCGAAGGACCAGCTCTTCGACGCGGTGTTCCACGCCCATGTCATCGCCAACAGCGACCGGGTCCCGTTCACCGCGGCCCAGCTCCCCGAATACGCGGCCCGGCTGTACGACGACTACCTCGCCGACCCGGCGCTGGCCCGCCTCGTCATGTGGAAGCGCCTCGAGCGTGAGAGCACCGGCTACCTCTACCCCAGCCTCGAGGACCACGACGTCCAGCACATCCGCGACATCGAGGCCGAACAGCGCGCAGGGTCGATCCGCCCCGATCTCGACCCGGCCGACATCTGGTCGTTGCTCATCTCGACCGCGGCGACCTGGGCGCAGGCGTCCATGACGGTCGTCGCCACCTCGGCGGATGCGCCTGAGGTCCACGAGCGCCGCCGCAGCGCGCTGGCCGCGACCATCCGCGACGGGCTCTGCACGCGCTGACGCGGCAGTGGCCCGAGGTCACCGATCATGATCGCGAGGATGACCGCGACACGTGGAGTGAGGCGAGGATCATCAGGACGGCGAGCGTGCCCGTCATCACCGAGGTGCCGACGACGAGGAGGAAGGTCACCGCGGTCAGCCCGAGGACGACGGCGACCGTGATCCGGCGGCGGGAGCGTGTCGCGACCGGCATCGAGACCGCCTCGACACGCGCGAAGACCGTGGCCACGGCGGCGGTCAGCCCGAGCGCCGCGACGAGCCAGATGGGCCGACCGAGCCACCATCCGAGGCTGCTGGGCTCGGGGAGCGCGACACCCGTGGTGAGTGCGAACACCGCGGACGCCCCCGCCATCGCCAGCAGGACCGGCATGTGCCAGAGGTAGACCGTCATGGCCCGCGTGGTGACGAAAGCCGTCGCGCTCGCGACCCGGGGTCGTCGGCTGAGTCGGGTCAGCCGCTCGCGCAGCAGCGACAGCAGCGCCGTGTGCGCGACCCCGACGAGGAGGAGGGCGGCGGTCGGCGGATTGATGTTGGCGATGAGGTCGGCCGAGTACACCCCGGCGCACCACAGGACGACGAGCACGACGACCGCCCCGGCACCGGCTGCGATCCGGACACGTTTGGCCAGCGCGTCGATCGAGCCGTCCGCCAGGAAGAACCCGAGCTGCTGGAGCGCGGTCCACACGAAGACGAGGTTGAGGAACCCGAGGGCGTCGACACCGGTGGACGCCCGCAGGACGTCGACGAGGACGGCAGCGACGACGAGCGCCACGATGGCCCGCATCGGAGCGCGCTCATGGGCTGCGGCGAGCGCGGGCAGGAGTGCCTGGCAGAGCAGGAACACGGCGAGGAACCAGAGCGGTTGTCCGAACCGGAAGCCGGCGGCGGCGATGAGGTCGGCCGGCACGCCGGCCAGGGTCAGCATCGCGAGGGCCGCGGCCGTGCAGCCGATGGTGACGACCGCCGGGAGGAGGAGTCGGTGCAGCCGTGCCGCGACGAACGCCGAGGCCGGCACGCCTCGGGCCCGCTGCCGACGGAAGGCGAGGAGCCCAGCGAACCCGCCGATCACGAAGAAGAGCGGCATGACCTGTAGGACCCAGCTGAGCGGTGCGATCCACGCGGTGCCGTCGCTCGCGTTCGCGAACACCGGGCCGGCGGACGTCACCGTCACGCCGACCATCATCGCGTGGAGGACGACGACTCCGACGATGCAGCAGGCGCGGACGAGGTCGATGCCGGTGTCACGGGTGTTCGACGCGACGACTGCGGGCGCGAGCCCTGGCCTGAGCGCGGGTCTGGCGGGCTGCGGTGGGGTGTGGGTGATGGCCATGACGGTCCTCCTCGGTGACGGTCCGAGGAGGTTATGAACGCGGCATGGGCCGCCACATCACCCGGCGGTGTCGACCCGCCCCGTACCGGGGAGGGAGGTGGAGCGCCGAAGGCCGACCCGGTCAGGCGGGCGCGACGAGTCCGGTGTCGTAGGCGAAGATGACGGCCTGGACGCGGTCGCGGGCGCCGACCTTGGCGAGCACCTTGCCGACGTGGGTCTTGACCGTCTGCTCGGCGATGAAGAGGCTCGCGGCGATCTCGCTGTTGGAGTGGCCGTTGCCGATGAGGACGAGCACTTCGCGTTCGCGGTCCGTGAGCTCCGCGAGCCGGGCGACCCCCTGGCCGACCCGCGGCTTCTGCGCGGCGAACTGCGCGATCATCCGGCGGGTCACGCTCGGCGCCAACAGGGCGTCACCGGCCGCGACGACCCGCACGGCGTGGACGAGGTCCTCGGGGAGCGCGTCCTTCAGGAGGAATCCGCTCGCGCCGGCTTGGAGCGCGTCGTAGACGTAGTCGTCGATGTCGAAGGTGGTGAGCATGATGATCCTGGGGATCTTCGCCGCCGGATACGACGGCCCGAGGATGCGTTTGGTCGCCTCGATCCCGTCCAGCTCGGGCATGCGCACGTCCATGAGGATCACGTCGGGGTCGAGGCGTGCGGACAGCTTCACGGCTTCCGCGCCGTTCGCCGCCTGACCGGTCACCCGGATGCCCTCGTGCGCGTCGAGGAGGGCGCCGAATCCGGCGCGGACCATGGCCTGGTCGTCGGCGATGAGGACGTCGATGGTCACTGGTGGTCCTTCGTGGAGACGGGTCGGGCGGAAGAGGTCGAGACGTGCGACGGAGACGGAGCAGCGACGGGCAGGGCCGCGACGACGAGCCAGCCGCCCTCGCCGTCCGGACCGGCGCTCAGGCTGCCGTCGAGGAGTGCGGCGCGTTCGAGCATGCCGCGGAGCCCGTGTCCGGCCCCGTGCTCCCCAGCGGACCGGGCAGCCCCGTTGTGGATACGCAGGCGGACCGCATCGGGGTCGATGCCGACGGCCACGGTGACGCGCGCGCCGGGCGCGTGCCGCACCGCGTTGCTCATGGCCTCCTGGATGATGCGGAACGCCGCGATCTGGACGGATGGCGGGACGACGGTGTCGCCGGGGTCGCCCACCTCGAGGGTGATGTCGGCTCCCACTCGGCGCAGCCCCTCCGCGAGGGCAGGAAGGTCATCGATGCCCTGCTGCGGCGCGAGCTCGGCCGCCTGATCCTCCGTGCGCAGGACGCCGAGCAGGCGCCGCATCTCCACGAGCGACGCACGGGCGGTCGCCGCGATGTCGTCGAACTCCGCCGTGGCCTCGTCCGCGAGGCCAGGCACCCGGTACTTGGCGGTCGAGGCCTGCACCTGGATGACCGACATGCTGTGCGCGACGACGTCGTGCAGTTCTCGAGCGATCCGCGTGCGCTCCTCGACGAGCATCCGCCGGGACTGCTCGGACGCTGAGACCTCGCGCTCCCGAGTGAGCTCCTCCCCGATGCGCACGCGCCCGGAGACGAGGAGCGCCACGAGGAACGCCACCGCGGCGATGGAGGACGCGACGATGAGATCGGCGGCCATGGCGGTCGCGTCGGCCGCCGACGGGACGAGCAGCGCCGCGACCAGCGAGCCGGCGACGTTCACGAGCAGGGTGACGAGCCCGGGCAACCAGCCGTGCAGGAAGGTGACGGCCCCGACGAGGACGGCGAACGCGATGAGCGCCGGCACCGACCACGGCCACGGCCAGACCGGGTCGTGATCGGCTGAGGCGACGAGCGGGAGCACGAATGCGGCGGCGGAGAAGAGCGCGATCGCGACCCGGGGAAGCACGACGGAGAGGACCGGTGCGCCGCAGATCGCGGCTCCGAGGAGGAACGACGCCGGGAGCACCGTGCCGTAGAGGAGACTCTGGATCGGCACGAGGACGCTGAGGAGGACCACCCCGATGCCCGCGAGGACGAAGAGGACGACGGCGCGGCGCGAGGGGTCGAGCGTCGTGCGGTCCATGAGCGTCATTCTCCCACCGGCACCAGCACCGACCGGGCGTCGGCCTCGGCGTCCTCCTCTGCGCCGCGCGCTGCGGTGGCCGCTGAGCGCTCGCGACGGCGTCGGCGGGCCGCGGTGACCCGGTCGACCACGAGGCCGAGGACCAGGGCGACCGCGACGCCGATGACGGAGCTGAGGAGCGGTTGGTCTGCGAAGAGCTTCCCGGCGACGATGCCGATGAGGGCGCTGTAGGCGGCCCAGGTCGCACCGCCGATGAGACTCAGCGGGACGAACCGCCGCCACGGGTAGTGGAGCGCACCCGCGGTCATGTTGACGACGACGCGACCGACGGGGATGTAGCGTGCGCCGAGGATGAGCGGCGCACCGCGGTGGCCGAGGGCACGGCCGGCCCGGTCGAATCCCTCGGCGATCCGCGGGCGACGCATCCAGGCGAAGCGGGTCGTGCCGACGCCCCGACCGATGAGGTAGGCGAGGTTGTCGCCGATCGCGGCACCCAGCGCCGCGACGACGACGAGGAGCGGCAGGTTCGATCCTCCGGTCGAGACCGCGACGGCCGCCGCGGCGACGAGCACCGTCTCACTCGGGACCGGTGGGAAGAAACCGTCGATCACGGCCACCGCGAACATCACCACGTACAGCCACGGCGAGGTCACTGCGGTGAGGATGAGTTCGTTGATGACGTCCATGCTTCGACGCTACGAAGCGGGCGGCGTCGCAGCATCACCCCGAGGTATCCGGTACCCCCTACCCCGGTGGTGTTCTGCGGCGCCGCCCGGACCAGCCCTCGGCGGACCGGACTCAGTCGACGACGGCCGGGACCTTCGGTTCCGCGTGCCCGCGGGGTGAGAGCGCCTCGTGCGTGCTGATCTCGTAGGCGTTCTCCGCGTGGAGCACGACGTCGAGACCCTGGGCCTCCGTCTGGGCCGACACCCGGATGCCCATCGTCTTGTCGAGGACCTTCGCGAGCACCCAGGTGATGGAGAACGTGTAGACGAAGACGGCGACGATCGCGAGGGCCTGCTTGCCGAGGAGGAGGAAGCCGCCACCGGCGAGGAGCCCCTCACCGCCGCTGGGTGCGAGCGGCACCGCGAGGATGCCGATGAGGAGACCACCGACGACCCCGCCGACGAAGTGGAGGGCGGTGACGTCGAGCGCGTCGTCGAAGCCGAAGCGGACCTTGAGGCTGACGGCGAAGTAGCAGACGACCGCTGCTGCGGCACCGATCGCGAGCGAGCCCAGCGGGGTCACCGCACCGCAGGAGGGTGTGATGGCGACGAGCGCGGCGATCGCGCCGGAGCAGGCGCCGAGGGTCGACGGGTGTCCGTCGCGCAGCTTCTCGACGACGAGCCAGACGATGACGCCGGCGCAGGTCGCGGCGACGGTGTTGAAGACCGCGACGGCGGCGTTGTTGTCTGCGGCACCGAGCGCGCTGCCGTCGAAGCCGATCCAGCCGACGAAGAGCAGGCCCGCGCCGAGCAGGGTGAGCGGGAGGCTGTGCGCCTTCGGCTGCGAGGGGAAACCGTTGCGCTTGCCGAGGACGAGCGCGAGCGCGAGGGCCGCGACCCCGGAGTTGACGTGGATGGCCGTGCTGCCGGCGTAGTCGATCGAGCCGATCGTGTTCGCGAGCCAGCCGCCCTGCACGCTGCCGTCGGCGGAGTCGAATGCGAAGACCCAGTGCGCGACGGGGAAGTAGACGAGCGTCGACCAGACCCCAGCGAAGACCATCCACGCACTGAACTTCATGCGGCCGGCGGCGGCACCGGCGACGATCCCGATGGTGAGGCCGGCGAACATGAGGTGGAGGGCGGCGAGCGCGAGGGGCGGCAGGGCACTCCCCTCCGGGGCGACGAGGAGCTGACCGAGGCCGGGGTATTCGGTCGGGTCGCCGACGAGTCCGAGGCCGCCGATGCTGTCGCCGAACACCATGGAGTAGCCGAACGCCACCCACAGGATCCCGACGAGGCAGAACGACGCGAAGATCATCATCATCATGTTCATGGTGACGCGGCGGCTGACCATCCCGCCGTAGAACATGGCGAGGCCGGGCAGCATGAGTGCGACGGCGACCACCGCCGTCAGGAGCCATGCCGTGTTGCCCGCGATTGCAGCCGTGTCCATTCGGACCTCCAGGGTTCGCGCGGGATCCGAAACGGACGACCGCATTTTCAATATGTCATCCAATTGTCGCGACGACCGGTTTCAATGCAGTATCGAATCCGTTTCGTGTTCGTTACATCAGAGGGGCCAGTCGTCGGGGTGCCGGAACGGAACGGCGACGACCTGCACGTCGTCCTCGTAGGTAAGACGCTTCTCCGATAGTCGACCACTGGCATGCAGGCCGTTCGCCATCGCGAACACCCCGGGGTACCGCCCGTGCCGATTCGGAACGGCGCTCTGGAATCGGACGAACATGGTTCGACCATACGCATGAACGCGAGTGCGCTGGCGGAGAGGTCCAGCTCCCTGTCAGGTGCGGGTCGCCCTTCCCGCTTCGATCAACCGGCGCCGATCAGTGGAGGTCGGCCCGCGTCACGAGCGAGCGGATCGGCGGCAGCCTGTGCCGCGCAGCGTCATCCGCTTCATCGACGATGGTGCTCAGCGACACGACCGTGCCCCCGCCCGCCTTCGCGAGCTGCGTGACGGTCAGAGCCTGGCTTCCGGTTTCCACCCAGTCATCGACCAGCACCAGTCGAGCCCCGGATTCCAGGTGATCCCTGCGTACCGACAACGTCTGTCGGCGTCCCCGGTAGTCGGCCTCGGTCTGTTTGCTGATCAACGAGCCAGGGAACAGGGCACCGTCCTTTCTGACGGCTACGAACCCGATGCCCAATCTGACCGCCACTGCCGGCGCCAGAACGAAGCCGCGTGACTCGATACCGACGATGGCGTCAGGCCGATCGCGCTCTGCGAGAGCAGCCAAGGCGTTGACGATGGCACTGAGCGCCTTCGGATCGCGCAACATGCTCCACACGTCTGCTTCGCCCTCGATCCAACGGAAGTGTTCCAGCATGTGCCGGCGTCCCTGCGCGACCTCGTCTTGCGTCATTGAACGAACGTATCGAGGCCAAGCCCGGACGAAGCGCTCACGCGCGCGGTGAGCTCACTCTGCTCACGTCGGTGGAGCCCGCCGACCCGCACCGACTGTCACGCCCACCGACACCGCGGCATAGGCTGCTCGCATGGTCAAGGCGAACGATCCGGAGTACCGGACACCACGACTGGTGCTGGGCTGGACGTGGGCCGCTCTCGGCATCGGGCAACTCGCACTCAGGGTGTCTCCCGACGCAGACAGTCATGGCTCGCTGTCCTGGGTCATCCTGGGCGTCCTGCAGGTCGTCCTGGGCGCGGTCATCGTGATCCAGGCGTGGAGGCTCCCGAAACCTCCACCCGCCGAGGCGGCCCGAACCGACGACGGAGGTGCGGGATGACCCGCGCCCGCACGATCTGGTGGTGCAGATCTCGCTCGCGCTGACCGTCATCACCACGAGCCTGCGGTCCCGCCTCGGGGGCGGCCAGGTGCACACCCGACCCGACGACGAGCCGCCGACGCGTTAGTCGACAGCGACGGCGAGGTTCAGCGCCAGGGCGTCGCGCTCCACGTCGGCGAGCGCCGCACGGTCGACGAGGAGGCTGTGCACGGTCGCGGCCGCCGTCCGGCGGGCGAAGGCCCGGATGCGGTCCGCGTCGCCCGCACCTTCGGCGGCCTCGACCGGCGGATACTGGGCGGCGATGTCGCCGGAGCCGTACCGGTAGGCCTTCTGCATGCCCTCGTTCGCGTGGAGGGCTGCGGCCGCCGCCCACTCCGGCGTCTCGCTGCCGCCCAGGATGAGCACGCCCTGCTCGACGCCGTCGCGGATGAGCCCGGCGATGAAGGTGAAGAGCGCGCGGTAGTCGTCCCAGAACGAAGCGAGGTCGTCCGGGTGCTCCGCAGCGAGCCGCTCGATCTCGTTGTAGTCGAAGGGCGCCTCGCAGATGGCGACACCGTCCTCGTACAGCACCCGGTACAGCTTCGCGGGGGTCGCGGCCTCGATCGAGCCGAGGGCCTCCGCAGCGCCGACCGACTGGCGGTTCGAGGCGGCGGTCGCCCGCAGCACCTCACGCTTGTTCGCGAACCAGTAGTACAGCGACGACTGCTTCATCCCGCAGGCTTCGGCGAGCATCGTCATGCTCGTGCGCTCGTAGCCGCGCTCGGCGAACAACCGGGTCGCGACCTGGATGATCTCCTCGCGCGGATCCTCGGTGGCGATCCCGCTCGCGCGCGGACGGCCCGGCGATGCTCCTGTGCGGCCGGCCATCGATCACCACTCCCTGCTCGCGGACACCTCCGCCAATCCTACGGGCGGGCGGCCTCAGCGATCCGCGAGCAGCTCACGCATCGCGGCCTCGATCACGGCCGTCTCAGCGGCCCGCACCCCGGGTCGCCCGGCGACATGGCCGAGGTCGGACGAGATGACCCGCACCTCGCTCCGAGACATCATCGCCGACTCGAGCACGTTGTCGTCGACGGTGAAGTAGAGGTCGGTCGACGACGGCATCACGATGCTCCGCGCACGCACCCCACCGAGCGCTGCAGCGAGACCGCCCTCGACTCCCCGTCCCGGATCCGCCTGCTGCCAGGTGCGCAGCATGGCGAGCAGGTCGTTCGCGTCCCACCGCTCGTGGTCGGCGGCCCAGTCCTCGAGGAGGGCGGCGACGTCGGGATAGCCGAGCTCGCGGTACACGCCGTCGCGGAAGAAGGCCTGCGAGTACGCCCAGCCCGCGTAGACCGTCCCGAAGGCGCGAAGTCCGGCGCGCGGCGGGACCGCGTATCGACCACCCTCGAACACCGGGTCGGCCCTGAGAGCGGCCTCGACACCCGCCAGGAAGACCGCGTTGTGCGGGGAGCAGCGGGCGGCACCGGCGATGGGGAGGAACGCGTCGACGAACGCCGGATACCGGACCGCCCACTCGTAGGCCTGCAGCGCCCCCATCGACCAGCCGGCGATCAGCCGCCAGCGTCGCACGCCGAGCCGCTCGGCGAGCCGGAGTTGCGCGCGCACGTTGTCGCCGATCGACACCGTGGGGAACGCGGCCCCGTGCACCTCCGCGGCGGCGTTCGACGGTGAGGTCGAGACGCCGTTGCCGAACAGGTCCACCGACACGATGAACCACTCCGCCGGATCGAGCGCCCGCCCTGAGCCGATCCACGGTTCTGCGCTCGCGTGCGTGCCCGTGTAGTAGCTCGGCACCAGCACCGCGTTGTCGCCGGCGGCGTTCAGCACACCGTGCGTCGTGTACGCGAGCCGGGCCTCGGGGAGGTCCGCGCCGGACTCCAGCGCGAACCTCCCGAGGTCGAGGACCTGGTGCATCGGGATCAGAAGAACTTCAGGTAGCGGGCGGTCTCCCAGTCGGAGACGTGCGCCTGGTACTCGTTCCACTCCTGGCGCTTGTAGTCGATGAACGCGTCGTACATCGCCTCGCCGAACACCGACCGCGACAGGGAGTCCGTGGCGAACTCGTCGACCGCCTCACCGAGGCTGCGCGGCAGCATGCCGATGCCGAGCTGCGCGACCTCCGCCTCCGTGTAGTCGTACATGTTCTCGGTGTGCGGTGCACCCGGGTCGAGGTCCTCACGGATGCCTTCGAGGCCCGCGGCGAGGATGAGGGCGGCGCCGAGGTACGGGTTGCAGCTGATGTCGGCCGCGCGGCACTCCACGCGTCCACCCTGCAACGGCACGCGGAGCATGTTGGTGCGGTTGTTGTTGCCGTAGCTCACGAACACGGGCGCCCAGGTCGAGCCGGACATGCTGCCCTGCCGCACGAGACGCTTGTAGCTGTTCACGGTCGGTGCGATGACCGCCGACAGGGCGGGTGCATGCTTGAGCACACCGGCGATGAACTTGTAGCCGAGCTCCGAGATGCCGCAGCCGCGCGGGTCGTCGTCGGTCTCGAAGAGGTTCTCACCGGTCTCGATGTCGGCGAGCGACATGTTGAAGTGCGCGCCGGAACCGCTGCGGTCGGCGAAGGGCTTCGGCATGAAGGTGGCGAAGTAGCCGTGCTTGCGGACGATCTCGTTGGCCATGAGCCGGAAGAACACGGCACGGTCGGCCATGGTGAGCGCGTCGGAGTAGTTGAAGTCGATCTCGAACTGCCCAGGCGCGTCCTCGTGGTCGAAGGAGTAGACCCCCCAGCCCATTTCCGTCATCGCCTCGACGAGTTCGGTGAGCCAGTCCAGGTTGTCGAGTGCCGCGGTGGCCGTGTAGCAGGGCTTCGCGAGGTCGTCGCGGTCGCTGACCTCGGTCACACCCTCGGGGGTGTCCTTGAGGACGAAGAACTCGGTCTCGATGCCGAGGTTGAAGGTGAAGCCCATCTCCGCGGCCGCGTCGAGCTGACGCTTGAGGATGTTGCGCGACGCCGCTTCGAACGGCTCGCCCTTCGTGTAGAGGTCGCTCGCGAAGAACGCGACGTCCTTCCGCCACGGCAGCTGGACGGCGCTGTCGAGGTCGGGGCGGGCCGAAAGCTCCTCGTCGCTGATCGCCTGCGGGAGGCCGTCGAGCGCGGCACCGGTGAAGAGTTCCGATCCCCCGGCCATGCGTTCGAGGTGCGACAGCGGCACGAACTTGGTCTTGATGCTGCCGTGCATGTCGACGAAGCTCGCCATGGCGTACTTGACGCCGGCTTCCTGCAGGCGGGCGCGGACGGACTCCACGGTGGTAACGGTCTCGACGACGGTCATGGGATGCTCCTCCGGTTGCGTCGCCAACCTCGCGGCGACTCATTTCGATACTGTATTGAAAGTATGCGCGCGCGCAGTTTCAATAGGGTGTCGAAAATGTTTCCGGGGTGTGAACCCTAGAACGAAGGACCGGCGTGTGCCGCAGCCGCAGCACACGCCGGTTCTCGGAAACGCTGTTACGGGACGATGACCGCCCGGCCGCGGATCGTGCCCGCGTGCAGGTCCTCGTAGGCCTTCGGAGCGTCGTCGAGCGAGTACGGCTGCACCTCGACGTCGACCTTGCCCGCCTTCGCCAGCTCGAAGACCTCGATGAGCTCGCTGCGCGAACCCCAGTACGGGATCCGGACGGCCGCGTCGTACGCGATCGAACCGAAGCCGATGGTGGCCGAACCGCCGCCGATGCCCACGATCGTCACGTCGGCCTCCGTCGCTGCGACAGCGGTGGCCGTCGCGATGGTCGGGTTCGCGCCGACGAAGTCGAACACGGCGTCGACCCCGACACCGCCGGTCAGCTCGCGGATCTTCCCCGCCGCCGACTCGTCGCTGATGAGGGTGACGTCGGCACCGACGTGCTTCGCCAGCTCGAGCTTCTCGTCGTTGACGTCGAGCACGATGACCGTGGCACCGGAGAGCGCCTTCAGCATCTGGATGCCGACGTGACCGAGGCCACCGGAGCCAATGACGACCGCGAAGGTGCCGGCGCCGAGCTTCGGCAGACTGCGCTTGATCGCGTGGTACGGCGTGAGGCCCGCGTCGGTGAGCGACACGTTCTTCACCGGGTCGAGGTCGCCGATCGGGACGAGGTGACGCACGTCGTCAACGATCATGTACTCGGCCATCGAGCCCTGGGCGCCGAGTCCGGGAGGACGGATGCCCTCCGCCGCCGCATTGGTGCAGTAATTCTCCTTGCCCTGCGAGCAGTTCAGGCAGTGCCCGCAGCCCCACGGGCCGTAGACGGCGACGGCCTCGCCCAGCTGCAGGCTCGTCTCCACGCCGGGCCCGAACTCCTCGATGACGCCCGCACCCTCGTGGCCGAGCGTCAGCGGCAGCGGGTACTGCTGCTCGAGGTAGTCCTGCTCGGGCAGGCTCATGACGTAGTCGTCGGAGTGGCAGACGCCGGCAGCGGTGACCTTCAGGAGGATCTCACCCGGCCCCGGCGTCGGCTTCTCGATCTCGACGACCTCAGGGGCCGAGCCGATCTTCGTGTACCGCAGTGCCTTCATGGTGGGACATCCTCCTCGAGCGTCGAAACTGCACGCCGCTGTCGCTCACTAAGCGACGTGTGTCAGATAGATCTGACCGTTCCAGTATGCGCCTCCCGTCGGCAGCGGGGCGCGCGGTTGACAACGCCGACGCCCTGCGCTCGCGCTCCGTGACTCAGCGCGGATCCCAGGCCAGCACCGCTTCGACGAGCTGGGATCTCGACATCGCACTGTCGACCTGGAGGACGGGCTGCGGCAGGGTGGCCAGCCACGCCTCGTGCGAGGCGCGGCTGCGTCCGTCGAACGCAGGGTCGTCGTAGCCGCTCGCCCACTCCCGGAACGTCTCCCAGGCGGCCTCGTCGAACCGCTCGCCGGCACGCCGCTCGACCTCGCGGGCCTCCAGCCGACGCAGGCGCTCGGCCGGGTCGAGGACGACGAAGACGACGGCGTCGCACTCCGCGACGATCTCGTCACCCCAACCCGGCATCGAACCCGACAGGACCCAGGCCTCACGCGGAACGAACATCTCCCGCATGAGCCGCACCCGTTCGGCATCAGCCCGCTTCGTGACGTACGGCGGGTCGGTCGGCACCCAGAAGTAGTCGTCGGCGTCAGCGTGCGGCACTGACCAGTGGTCGGCGAGCGCCCGCCCGAGCGTCGTCACGCCGCTACCACTGGCCCCCATCACGTGCACTCTCGAACGTCGCATCCGTCCATTCTGACGCGTCGGGCTCCGCGCGGGTCGAGCGGCAGGGGCCGGGCGGGGCCGGTCGCGATCAGGCGCGGTCGTGGAGGGTGAGCTGGTAGCCGTCGGGGTCGGCGAAGGTGAAGGTGCGCCCGAACGGCCCGTCGATGGGAGCCGAGACGATCGTGTGACCGTCTGCGGCGAGGGCGTCGTGGATCTCCTGGACGCCGGTGGCGTGGAACCAGATCGCGGCTCCGACGCCGGGCTGGTCGACGGCCGCGAGGTCGGTTCCGGGGACGATGTCGCGCAGGGCGAAGGCGGTGGGCGTGGTCTCGAAGACGACCGCGTGCGGCGGGCCGGCCTGCGAGCGGACAAGGCCGAGGTACTGCTCGTAGAAGGCCTGCGAGGCGTCGAGGTCGGTGACCTGGAGGGAGATGAAGTCGGGTCCGGTGACGGGCATGGCGTGTTCCTGTTCTCGTAGTGGGTGGTGAATTCAGCGTGTCAGTTACCTGACACCGTCAGCCTATGTCAGAATACTGACATGAGTCAAGACGTGATCGAACTGGACACCTCGCTCGGGTATCTCCTGAAGGAGGCGTCGAGCGCGCTCCGCTCCGCGATGGAGGCGGTCCTGCGCCCACTCGGCATGACGATCACGCACTACTCGTGCCTGGAACTCCTCGCCCAGCGGCCCGGCCTGTCCAACTCGGAGCTCGCCCGCGGCGCGTTCGTGACCCGGCAGTCGATGAACGTCCTCCTGCAGGCACTCGAACGGGACGGCTTCGTCAGCCGCCCGGAGCAGGCGCCCGTCGGGAAGGCCCTGCCCACGCAGCTCACCCCGCTCGGCCGTGAACACCTCGCGCAGGCGACCGCCGCCGTGCGATCGGTGGAGGTACGGATGCTGCAGGGGCTGACCCCGGACGAGCAGCAGGCGGCGCTCACCATCTTGCGCAGCATGATCCGTTCGCTTCGCGACGCGGACGCTTGACGGCCCCACCCCGGCCGGTCAGTCGTCGAGCAGCGTCACCACGAACGCTTCGATCCGGTCGGCCACCTCGACCGGCACCTGCCAAGCGGTGAAGTGGGCTCCCTCGTCCAGCTCGGTCCAACTGCGGATGTCGGTGTACGTCCGCGCCGCGTAGGAGCGCGGAAGCCCACGCTCTCCGGTCTGCACGGCGACCGCGACGGGCACCTCGATCAGCGGCAGTTCCTGCTGCTTCGGGTGGTCGCGGTAGGGGCGGAACGATGACCCGATGCTCTGCGTGAACCAGTACAACGACACGGTCGTCAGCAGCTCGTCGTCCGTCCACCACGCACCGTCACCCGCCCAGGCGAGGAGCTTCTCCGCGATCCAGGCGGCGAGCCCGACGGGTGAGTCGTTGAGCGCTGCGGCGAGGATCTCAGGTCGGGTCGCCTGGACGCGCGCGTAGGCGAGGCCGCGAGTCCACTCGCGATCGTGGCGGTCGAGCCAGTCCTGCTCCGCAACCTTGAGATCGTGCGCCCGGGACGCCGCAGGGAACGCGGCATGCGTCGCGAACTGCCCGATGACCGCTTCCGGATGCAGCGCGGCGAGCCAGTCGCTCGTCGTCGAACCGACGTCCTCGCCGTACGTGAGGTATCGCGCGTGCCCGAGCACCTCGGTCATGAGCCCGTGCATGAACTCGGCGACCACCGGGCCGGTGAACGGGCGGTCGTCGGCGAGGGGCGCGGAGAACCCGTAGCCGGGGAGCGACGGAACGACCACCTCGAAGCCGAGCACCCGACCGTGACCGAGGTCGACGACCCGGCCGGCGAGCGCCGTCGCGAGCGGCAGCATCTCGACGAACGAGTAGGGCCACCCGTGGAACACGATGACCGGGACCGTCTCCGTGGCCCCCTCCGCCGCGGGCAACCGTGCGACGTGGAGTCGCTGGCCGTCGACCTCCGCTTCGAACTGCGGGACGGCCGCCAGCTCCCGTTCCACCCGCCGCCAGTCGAAGCCGTCGCGCCAGTGGTCGACGAGCTGACGCAGTCGATCGAGCGACAGCGCGCTCTCCTCCGCTGCGTCGCCGATCGCACCCGGCAGACGGGCCCCTTCGAGTCGCCGACGCAGCTCGTCGAGGTCGGCATCGGGCACTTGGATCCGGAACGAACGCATGCGCTCGAACGTAGAGCACACCTCCGACAGGGTGAGTGGTGCGCGACGGAGGTGACGCAGTCGGATGAGCTGGTAGAATTTAGCTACAGCTAACGATTGGACGAGCAGTGAGCACGTTGATCCGGGACACCATGAGCGCTGCGGGGACCAGTGGAGCTGAGCTGGCTCGGCGCCTGCACGTCACTCCTGGGGCGGTCTCGCAGCTCCTCAAGTCCGAGGAGGACGCGACGATCAAGCTTGCATCGCTCGAACGGGCCCTGCGAGCCCTGGGAAAGGACATCGTCATCAACGCGGTCGAATCGTCGTCGCCCACCGCTCGATTCTCGCCCGCCGGCGTCTCTCAAGCCATGATCGACGCCCTCGCCGAGGGAGATCGCACGTTCGCGCTCCGTCTGCTGACGCAAGCCGTGCAGAAGGTC
Organism: Plantibacter sp. ME-Dv--P-095; assembly: GCF_030209365.1. Taxonomy (NCBI): domain Bacteria; kingdom Bacillati; phylum Actinomycetota; class Actinomycetes; order Micrococcales; family Microbacteriaceae; genus Plantibacter; species Plantibacter sp. ME-Dv--P-095. The sequence continues at coordinate 477,220 of NZ_JARVSB010000003.1, read as the reverse complement.
ACGGTCGAACCCGACCTTTCGATCGATCCGCTGTTTGCCCGGCCTCCACAGGAACTCCCCGACACCGGATGGGACACCCTGTTCCGCGCCCATTACGGCCGAGCATTGCCTGATGCACTCACCGCGCGATGGCCCGAGCTGACACCGCTGCCCGAGCCATGGTTCGTCTCCCAGTTCGGCAGCCTGCGGGAGCGTGCGCGTACCCGCTCGCCGGAGCATCTGCGGCGTCTCAACATCTTCATCGACGAACAGAGCCTGAGCCGCGCGTGAGCCACGAGCAGCAGTTGGATCCAGCCTTCGTCCGCCGGTTGATGCGCGAGCTCGAGGGCGCTCTGACCGAGCGGAAGGTCAACGGACGGATGTACGTGGTCGGAGGGGCCGCACTGGCCTTGCAGTACCCCGACGACCACGCCATACGTGTAACGACCGATGTCGACGCGGTCTTCTGGCCAGACGCCGAAGTGCAGGAAGAAGCCGCGAAGCTGGCGGTGCGCTATTCCCTTTCGCCGACATGGTTGAACTCGAACGCAAGGCCGTTCATCCCCGATGGCCAAGGAGACGTCAGAGCAGAGTCCGAAGGCTTCGTCGTCGCTCTCGCGGATCCCAAGGTACTCATCGCAATGAAGCTCGCAAGCGCCCGGGAGCAAGACCTCAGCGACCTCGTCGTGCTGGTGAGACACCTGGGGATCACGGCGGCGGAGACACTCGTCGACATCGCCTTCGAGATCTACGGCGAAGACTCGATGAGCTTGACGGACAGCCGAGAAGACGTGTTTCGCCTCGCCGTGGACGTGTTGGCGGCGGCGAAGCGTTCGACAATCTGACGACGCCACCGAACCAACGCTCCTAAAGCACCAGCGGTAGGCGGTCGCCGCTCGGACTGGGGTCCGTCGTCAGGCGGGCGTGCAGCTCGACGTCGAACCGTTCCTTGCCGTACGAGAGCTTCTGGCGTTCGATTCCCTCAGCGATGAAGCCTGCCCGTGTCGCGACCCCGCAGGACGCCGGGTTGTTGACCCGGTGCCCCAGCTCCAAGCGGAACAGCCCGTCCGTGAAGGCCCATGCGGCGACGGCGTTGACCGCTCGCGTCGCCAGACCTCGACCCCGGGCGTCGCCGCTCAACCAGTAGGACAGCCAGCCGGTGCCATGCCGGCGCTCGATCGCGGACACACCGACGTTGCCCACCACCACGCCGTCGCTCACGATCGCCCAATTGCGGCGGGAGGCGGACGGCTGTAACACCTGCGAGATGAAACCAGCCGCGGCGTCGACGTCCGACAGATCCACTCCGCCGAACTGCGGGCCCAGGTCTGGGTTCTCCACGAACGCGGCGCACAGGAATGGCGCGTCCGTCGACTTCCAGGGGCGCAAGAGCGAGTCGACCATGCGCACAGTCTGGCAGTCGCATCCCGACAGACGAGCGTGCCGTCTCCAGCGCCAGGCCTCGCGTCAGGCGCGGTAGTGGGCCGCCAGGCGCTCGAGACCCTCGTCGATCGAGACCGCCGGCGTCCAGTGGAGGGCCTCGCGGGTGTCGCGCTGGTCGAACCAGTGCGCGGTCGACAGCTGCTCCGCCAGGAACCGTGTCATCGGCGGCTCGTCCGCACCCGGACGGATGCTCCAGAGACGCTCCACGAGTCCGCCGGCCGCACGAGCGATGCCCGCCGGGACGCTGAACGACGGCGGCTTCACGCCGGCGGCGCGGCAGATGCCCGCGAGCAACTCGCCGACCGGCCGGGGCTCCCCGTTCGTCACGACGAACGCCCGCCCGTGCGCCGTCTCGGCGTGCTCGTGTGCCGCTGCGACGGCCGACGCCGCGTTCGCGACGTAGGTGCTGTCGATGAGGGCGGTCCCGTCATCGAGCAACGGCAACCGGCCGCGACGCGCACGGTCGACGATGCGCTCCACGAGTTGCGGGTCGCCGGGACCCCAGACGAGGTGCGGCCGCACGACGACGACCGCGAAGCCACGACGATCCCGTTCGAGGGCGAGCAACTCGCCCTGCGCCTTCGTCCGCGCATACTCACCACGCGCCGCACCCGGGTCGGCCGGCTCTGCGCCGACGCCCACGAGTGCCGAACCGCCGTGCGCGACGGACGGCGAGGAGATGTGGACGAACCGCGAGACCCCGGCCGTCTCCGCTGCGTCGAGGACGACTTCGGTCCCGCCGACGTTCACCTGCTCGAACTCCGCCGGATCACCGGCCAACGACACCTTGGCCGCCAGGTGCACGACCGCGTCGACACCCTGCATCGCCCGACCGACCGCGGCCGCATCGGTGATCGACCCACGGACCTCCTCGACCCCGTCGAGCCCGGCCGGACCGCGCTGCAACACCCGGACCCGGTGACCCGCGCGGAGCAGCTCCAGAGCGACCTCGCGGCCGAGCATGCCGCTCGCACCGGTGACGAGGACGGTCACGGCGCGCTCAGCCGTTCGCCGGCCAGGACGCGGTCGGCCCACTCGGAGAGCCGCGTGCGGTCGATCTTCGAGTTGTGTCGAATGTCCGTCGGCAGCTCCGGCACCACGAAGACGGCGACGAGCGGCTGCGGTGAAGCAGCCCGCACCTCGGCCGCGAGCGCGGCGTCGGCGAGCCGGACCCGCTTCGAACCGGGGGTGGTCTCCACGATCGCGACGCACTGCCGGAGGCCGTCCGGGCCGACACCGACGACCGCGGCACGACGCACAAGCGGCACCGTCTCGATCGCCTGCTCCGGTCCGACCGGTGCGACCGGCCCGTCCTGCGTCGTGATGACGTGCGGCAGGCGACCCTCGATCCAGAGGCGCCCGTCGGCGTCGAGATGCCCGACGTCGCCCGTGCGGTGCCAGCGGCCGTCCTCGGCGACGTCGCGCACGGCGGCGCGGTCGGTCAACCAGAGGCGGTCGTACTGCGATTTGAGGTGCGCCGCCGAGATGATGACCTCACCGAGGCGGTCCGGGTCCTGCGTCAGCTCGCCCGTCGCCCGGCCGGCCGCATCGAGCGGGCTGATGCGCACCTCGACACCACCGATCGGGGTCCCGACGCACACGCCCGTGTGCTCGGAGTCGTCGCCGGGCATCGTGTCGAGCGTGATGTCGGAGACCAACAGGCACTCGGTCATGCCGTAGACGGCGTGCGCCGACGCGTTCGGGAGCACCCCGACGAGCGCGGTGAGCAACTGACGGCTGACCGGTGCACCCGTCGAGAGCACCGTGCGGACGCCCTGCAGGGCTCGACGATCGGCGTCGTCGAGCTCGCCGGCCGTCGCCACGACGTTGAGGATGGCAGCCGGTGAGAGGAACACGATGTCGGCGTCCGCCTCGGCCACCGCGGCGGCGACCGCGCGGGCCGTGAGCGTGCGCGGGGCCGAGATGTCCATCTCCGGCGTGGAGGAGCGGGCACCGAGCGCCGGGCCGAGGAGCGCGAACGGCGCGAAGCCGGTGACGAGGCCGGACTCGGCGGTGATCCCGAAGTGGGCGGACAAGACATCCCGGAGGGACGACAGCTGCGCGTGCGAGTACCGGACCCCCTTCGCCGGGCCCGTCGAACCCGAGGTGTAGAGGATAGCGGCGAGGTCGTCCGGACCGGGCTCCGCGGGGAGCGCGGGAGCCGGACCGTCATCGAGCAGGTCCTTGAGGCTGTGCGAGACGCCGAGGGCTGCTGCGGTCGCTCCGGGGAGCCGTGCTGCCGAGATCTTCACCCCGGGCCAGCCGAGCGCACGCGCGGCGGCGAGGCCCTTCGTCTCGCCGATGACGTACGCGGGCCAGGCGCCACGGACGGCCTGCGACAGCCCACGGACACCGAGCCCGGCGTCCGCGACGACCACGACCGCGCCGATGCGCAGGCAGGCGTAGATCACGGCGGTGAGTGTGGCGCCCGGCGTCACGAGCAACGAGACGCGGTCGCCGCGGCGGACGCCGATGCGGTGGAGCCCTGCGGCGAGGCGCGTCACGCGGTCGTCGAGCTGGCGCCAGCTGACGCGACGGGCGGAGCCGGCACCCCGCTGTTCGACGATGGCATCGGCGTCGTCCGTACGGCGTTCGTCGAGTCGTCGCCAGAGCGGTTCGAAGGTGGGGTCGGCCGCCGGAGCGTCGGCCGGGACGGTCGCCTCGGCCGTGGTCGCCTGACCCTGCGGGAGGTGCTCGTCGAGCCAGGACAGCAGCGACTCGGCGACCGGGGCGTCCTCGATGACGAGGTGCCCGGCACCGGCGAAGCGGTGCACCTGGGCGTGCGGCAGGCGGTCGGCGAGGTCGTCGAGGTACCGGTCGCTGAAGATCGGGTCGCGCGGGCCCCACAGCATGAGGGCCGGGACGCGGAGCTCGGCGACGTCGGCGGCGAGCCGCTCCAGGCGGGGGAAGCTGACGTGCTCGGGCGTCGCCGGGATGTCGGCGACGAACGCGCCGATCCCGCGGCGCCGAGCCGGAGCCGAATACGGGCTGCGATAGGCGTCGCGGACGTCGCTCGCGAGCGGCGGAGCGGCGAGCGCCAGGGTGGTGTCCAGGAACGCGGTGGTCTGGACGGAGCCGGCACCGAGCATGCCTCGGGCTCCGGCGAGCCGCAGCGGTGCTGGGATGGGCGTCCCGTCCGGGTGGTGAACGGCCGTGTTGAGGAGCATCGATCCGATGAGGAGGTCGGGGTGCTCGGTGGCCCACCCGAGCGAGATGACGCCGCCCCAGTCGTGACCGAGTGTGACGACGGGGCCGGTGAGCCCGAGCGCCTCGGTGAAGCCGGCGAGGTCGGCGATCCGCTGTTCCAGGGTCCGCGTGAGCTCGGTGCGCTCGGACCACCCCATCTCGATCTGGTCGACGGCCACGACGCGCCAGGCGGCACCGCCCTCGCGGGCCTGCTCCACGGACTGCGTCACGAGCGAGCGCCACAGGTACGACCAGGTCGGGTTGCCGTGGACGGCGAGCACCGTGCCGACGGGTTCGACCCCGGCTTCGGCGAGCGCCTCGGCGGTGTCGAGGTAGTGCCAGTTGCGCGTGGTGCCCTCGTCCGCGAGCCGGCCGGGCACGTCGATGCGGTGCGAGTACCGGGCGGGGAGACCGGGGAGCCCTGCGGCGCGGACGCCCATGGTGCGGAGCCCGATGTTGGCGGCGACGGTGCCCGTCACCACGCGAGCTCCATGAGGCCGGTGTTCAACCCCGAGCCGACGCCCATGAGGAGGACGCGGTCGCCCTTGGTGAGGCTCGATTGCTGGTCGGCGAGGGTGATCGGGATGGACGCGGGGCCGACGTTGCCGAGGTAGGGGTAGGTGACGGGCACGCGGCTGCGGTCGAGCGATGCCGCCTTCACCATCGAGTCGGTGTGGATGGACGACACCTGGTGGGTGATGTAGCGGTCCATCTTCGACCAGCGCCACTCGTCGCCGGCGGCTTCCTTCCACGCGGACACGACGAGGTCGAGGCCGCCCTTGAGGAGGGCACGCGCGTCGGTGAACATGCCGTCGACGCTGCCGACGCACAGGTGGTTGAACTCGGTCGCGGCACGGGTGACGCCACCGAGGATGCGGTGCCCCTCCGGGTGGCGGTCGGCGGGGCCGATGACGGCGGCCGCAGCTCCGGATCCGAGCGTGAGGGAGGCGAACTCGCTCATGAAGTCGTCGCGGTCGATCGTGCTGCCGCTCAGCCGTTCGATCGTGTTCGCGTGGACCTCGCTCGCGTCCTCACCGTTCACGATGAGCGCGTACTCGATCTGCCCGGACTGGATCATCGCGGCGGCCATCGTCATGCCGGTCACGAACCCCAGGCACGCGTTGGCGATGTCGAAGTTGATCGCGGAGCTCGGGAGACCCAGGCCGTCGTGGATGCGCACGGCGACGGACGGTTCGAGGTGCTGCCGCGTGACCGAGGTGTTGATCATGAGCCCGATCTGCGACGGCGAGATACCGGCCTCGGCGAGCGCACGGCGACCGGCGGACACCGTGGCGTCGTCCGAGTTCTCGCCCGGACCCCAGTGTCGTCGTTCGACGACGCCGGCGACCCGTCGCAGGATGCCCTTCGGGAGCCTGGCGCGTTTCATCGCCGCGGCGAGGCCCTCTTCGATCTCCACCGAGGTCACCACTGCGGACGGCAGCGTGCTCGCCACCGACAACATGGCCACATTGTCGAATCGGGTAGTTGCGTTTCCGGTCACGATTCCTCCGTGCCTCTGACCAGGCAGTCTTGACCGCCAGCGTCTGACGGTACTCCTCTACCCTGAACGTGGACGAATCGTGTCCCCGGCGTTGACAGCGGGGACTCAGCGAAACAGCGCGTCCGAGGAGCCGCGATCCCGCAATCGGCACTGCCGCCCGCTCGACCGGCCGCAGTAGCCTGTGGGGATGACCACCCGCCGCACCCTCGACCAGTCCTCCAAGCTGAAAAGCGTCCTCTACGAGATCCGGGGGAAGGCCCTCGTCGAGGCCGTGCGTCTCGAGGCCGACGGGCACCGCATCCTCAAGCTCAACACCGGCAACCCCGCCATCTTCGACTTCGAGGCTCCGCACCAGATCGTGCGCGACATGATCGCGGCGCTCCCCCACTCCCACGGGTACAGCGACAGCCGCGGCATCCTCTCCGCGCGCCAGGCCGTCTCCTACCGCTACGAGGAGATGGAGGGGTTCCCCCGGGTCGATCCGGAATGGGTGTTCCTCGGCAACGGCGTCTCCGAGCTCATCACGATGACGATGCAGGCCCTCCTCGACGACGGCGACGAGGTCCTCATCCCCGCGCCCGACTACCCGCTGTGGACGGCGATGACGAGCCTCGCGGGTGGCACCCCGGTGCACTACCGCTGCGATGAGGAGGCGGACTGGGCGCCCGACATCGAGGACATCCGCTCCAAGATCACGCCGAACACGAAGGCGATCGTCGTCATCAACCCGAACAACCCCACGGGTGCGGTGTACTCCCGCGAGGTGTTGGAGCAGATCGCCGGGGTCGCCCGTGAGCACGGGCTGCTGCTGCTCGCCGACGAGATCTACGACCGCATCCTGTACGACGACGCCGTCCACATCCCGATGGCGACCGTCGCCCCCGATCTCCTCTGCCTCACGTTCAACGGCCTGTCGAAGACCTACCGCGTCGCCGGCTACCGGTCCGGCTGGCTCGTGATCACGGGGCCGCGTGACCACGCGCGCGGCTTCCTCGAGGGCATCACCCTCCTGGCGTCCACGCGTCTGTGCCCGAACGTGCCGGCGCAGCACGCCGTGCAGGCGGCGCTCTCCGGGGTGCAGTCGATCGACGCCCTCATCGCACCGAGCGGTCGCCTGCTCGAGCAGCGCGACGCCACCTGGGCCGGCCTCAACTCGATCCCCGGGGTCTCCTGCACCAAGCCCATGGGTGCGCTCTACGCCTTCCCGCGCCTCGACCCCGAGGTCCACGAGATCCACGACGACGAGCAGCTCGTCCACGATCTACTGGTGGCGGAGCACATCCTGCTCGTCCAGGGCACGGGCTTCAACTGGCCGGACCCCGACCACCTGCGGGTCGTCACCCTGCCGGAGGAGCGCGTCCTCACCGACGCGATCGAGCGACTCGGCAACTTCCTGTCCTCCTACAAGCAGTAGGCGCTAGACGCCGAGGTACCGGCCCGGCCGGTGGTTCAGCGCGAGGATGAGGTTCAGCAGGACCGCGCCGAGCGCCGACACGAGGACGTTGAGCGGCGGGACCGCGACGAGTGACACGAGCACGACCACGGTGTCGACGGCCATGAGGACGTAGCCGGCTCGGAGGCCGAAGCGGTCCTGGAGGATCAGCGCGACGATGTTGAACCCACCGAGACTGGCTCGGTGTCGGAACAGGATGAGGATGCCGACGCCGCAGAGCACGTTGCCGACGACGGCCGCGTAGAACGGGTCGAGGTGCCCGACCGGCAGGAACAGCGGGTGCACGCCGGACAGCACGGAGACGAGCACGATCGCGCCGCCGCTCCGCAGCGTGAACACCCAGCCCTTGCCGCGGATGGCCAGCAGGAAGAACGGCAGGTTGATCGCGATGAAGAGGACCGGGAACGGCACGGGTGCGAGGTAGCTGACGAGGAGCGACAGACCGGCCGTCCCGCCCGTGACCGCCGACCCGGCCTTGAGGATGAACAGCCCGAACGACACGACCGTCACGCCGACGAGCAGACCGAGGATGTCCTCCACCATGCCGTGACGGATGGGCGACGGGGCCGGGCTCGGCATGGCGGGGGTCTGCTGCGCGCTCGGCTGCTGGGTGCTCATTCCGCCAACGATGCGTCAGCTCGGACCGTTGCGCAACACGGGTAGAGTGCAGTGGTCATCGTGCTCCATTCCCGGCCCGAGAGTGAGCAACATGCCTCATGCAGCGACCATCGACCACCTCGACGCGCGCATCCTGACCGCGCTCGACGACGACCCGTCCATGACGACCCTCGCGCTCGCGCGCACCCTCGGCGTCGCGAGGAACACCGTCCACGCCCGCCTGCGTCGACTCGAGACGAATGGCGCACTGGGCGCCCCGAGTCGCCGGGTGCGACTGTCGGCGCTCGGCTACCCACTCACCGCGTTCATCGAGATCTCCATCCGGCAGGACCTCGCGACGGAGGCCTATGCGGCACTCGAGTCGATCCCGGAGATCGTGGAGGTGCACGCGACCACCGGCGACGCCGATCTCTTCGCGAAGGTCGTCGCGCACGACACGGAGGATCTGCACCGCATCGCCGGCGTCCTGCTCGCCGCGCCGGGGGTGGTCCGGACGAACACGAAGGTCTCGCTCATCGAGGTCATCCCCTACCGTTCGTCGAGCCTCCTCGACCGCCTCGCCGAGGAGCCGTCAGCGGGCTGAGCGGGCGCGCACCACGGCGGCCGTGCCCGCGGCGATCGCGACGACCGTCCCGTAGCCGAGCACCGTGGCGTGGAGCCCGATCGCCGAGGCGAGGAGCCCTGCGATGACGGCCGGGACCCCGAAGGACAGGTACGCGACGATGTAGAGCGCGGCGAACAGCTCGGCGCGTTCGTCGGCCGGCGCGAGCGGGACGAGCGAGGCGATCGTGCCCATGAACGCCGTCCCGAACCCGGTCCCCGCGATGACGACGGCGACCACGGCGATCGGGAGTGAGCCGAGCAGGAGGGCGACGAGCAGGACGATCGTGCCCACGGAGAGCGCGGACGCCCCGTAGACCGCGGCGACGACCGGTCGGCGTCGGTGCAGGACCGCGGCGGCGACGGCCCCGGCGGCCGGCAGCAGTCCGATGAGGAGCGCGCCGCCGAGCTGGCCGTCCACGCCGAGTTCCGTGTGCATGATGCTCGGCCCGAGGGAGAGGAAGAGGCCACCGGTCGCCCAGCCGCCGAGGACGATCGGGATGCTGACGACGAAGAGCCGTCTGGCTTCGGCGGGCACGGCGGCGCGAGGTCGGATGGCCCGCGCCCACCCGGGAGCGAGGGCCGAGGTCTCCGGGACGAGCCGGATGAGCCCGGCGATGAGCAGGTAGGCGACCGCCAGCGGCAGGAACGTCCAGCTCGACGGGTCGGCGACCGTCTGCAGCAGAACACCCGCGAGGATCGTGCCGGCGGCGAGGCCGATCATCGGCGCGATGGCGTTCAGGAGGGTCGCGGCTCGCGGCCGTCCGGGTGGCGCCAGATCGATGATCGTCGCTGAGAGCGTCGAGAGGAGCGCCCCACTGGCGAGCCCTTGGAGCACCCGGGCGAGGTACAGCAGCGTTCCGGAATCGACGTGCCAGAGGAGCAGCATGCTCACGGCGAGCACGACGAATCCGGCCGTGATCACCGGGCGTCGGCCGAGGTGGTCCGAGACCGAGCCGATCGTGAGGAGCGCGACCAGCAGGGCGAGCGCGTAAGCCGAGAAGGCGATGGTGACGCCGATCGGGCCGATGCCGAGCCGCTCCTGGAGCTCCGGGTAGAACGGTGACGGGGCGCTCGCACCGGCGAGCATGAGCGTGCTGCCGAGCCCGGCGAGGACGAAGCCGAACCGGCGGCGAGGAAGCGCACGCTCGCCGGCGGGCATGGTGGGCACGGGTCGGGTCGGGGGTGACGGGGTCGTCGTGTGCACGGGGCGGCTTCCTTTGGTTCCAAAAATGTCGAACGATTGGACGATACGCGCTTCCCGGTGATTGTTCAACTATTATCGAACCATGCCAGCGCCCGCCGATCTCGCACACCCCGACCGCGAGGCGATCGAGCTGCCGGCCGTCCTCTTCGCGCTGAGCGATCCGGACCGGCTCGAGATGGTGCGGCAGCTCCGGGACGGGCCCATGGACGCCGCGAACTGCACCGCACTCGACCCCACGATCCCGAAGTCGACGAAGTCCCACCTCATGAAGGTGCTCCGCGAGGCCGGCGTCATCCGGAACGAGCCGAACGGTCGCCGCCGCACGCTCACCCTCCGCACAGACGACCTCGACTCGCGATTCCCCGGCCTGCTCGACGCCGTCCTCGACGCGGACTGATCGACCGCACCCACGCCTCGGACTCACGGCGCCCGGACGGGAACTGCCAGAATCGTCAGTGCGGTGATCGACCGCGCACACGACGAACGGGGGACGGGGAACATGGGAACGCTGCGGTACGGGAACGAGGCGCTGGAGCTCGAGGATCGGACCCTCGCCCACGTGCAGATGGTCGTCGTCTCGAAGCTCCGCAAGGGCGAGGCGTTCCTGCTGTCCTGGACCATCGACCCGGCTCACGGCTCCGGCCGCTACGCGATCTGGATCGAGACCGGCGTGCCCATCGTCTTCCGGTTCACGGGTTCGCGCCCGGTCGCGCTCAACCGCGCGTGGTTGCAGGCCATGCTCGATCGCACCTACACGCCGGCAGGCCTCGAGCTGATGCCCGAGGGCGACTACCCCGAGAAGCCCGGCGACAGCTGAGGTGACGCCCGGCACGAGCCCGGGTAGCACAAGCGATACGGCCGTTCAAGCATCGGCTGCCCGACGGGTGCTCGATTACCATCGAGACCATCGAAGGTCGGGGACTTCTGAGAGTCGGCTCGAGCGGTGCCTGGAGGGCCTGCAGCGCGTGGTCGAAATCGTCGAAGACATTCGGAGGCGGGTCGCACGGATCAGACCGTGCGGCCCGCCTCGCACATCTCACCGCCGATGCGGCGTCCGGTCGGGGCGCCGATCAGTGCTGCGCGTCGGCGACGTCCTCCGGCGACCGGTCGATCGAGTCGACGGCCTCGCGCATGCGGTCGAGGAAGTCGACGATGCCGGCCGCGATCTCCGGTCCGATCCCGGTGGTCGCCTCCATCATGCGGTGGTGCATGTGACTGAGCGTCTTGCGGACCTCGGCGTCGGCGAAGTCGGTGGTCGACACGGTCACGCGCCGACGGTCGGTCTCGCTCGGCCGGCGGACCACGTGGCCCGCCGCCTCCAAGCGATCGAGCATGACCGTGACCGATGAGGTCTTGATGCCGAGGTAGGCACCGAGATCCGTGGGGCTGACCAGGCGGTGGTCCTGCTTGGCGCGCAGCATGAAGCGCAGGGCCAGCAGGTCGTTCTCGCCCATGTGCATCTCGTCGCGGGTGCGGCGACGCATGGCGGCCTCTGCAGCGCGGTACAGACGCATGGCTTCGAGCATGCGGCGTCCGCGCTCGTGTTCGTCCTGTTCGTACCAGTAGTGCTGTGCTGCAACGGCTTCGGCGCTCATGAAGTCCAACAGTAGTGGTTCTCGTAACGAGATCGTCTAGCGGAGTGCTGATCGTGATGTCAAGTGGGGTTCATGCAGACGCATGGATCGCTAGATTCTCTAACAACACCCACCACGAACGAGGAGCAGTCATGAGCACGGTGCTGGAGCGAGGCGCGACGACCACGGTCGCTTGGGCCGAGCCGGACGCGACCCTCTGGGTCGCCTCGATCGACGGCGAGTACGCCGGGATGGTCGAGTTCCGGGACGGCCGGTTCGTGGCCGCCTCGAGCACCGGGAAGGACCTCGGGATCTTCGTCTCCCTGCTCCGCGCGAAGGAAGCGGTGGAGAACGGTCCGGCGAAGTCGCTCCCCTTTCCGTACGTCGCCACGGTCGCCGCGTCCGCGCTCGTGTCCGCGACCGCCGTCGCCTTCACCGCGTTCGCCGTCCTCTGACCCTTCCGTGAAGCGCTCACTCGAGCTCCTCCCGGACGGCATCCTCGCCGAACGCGCCGCCGACGGAGACGTCGCCGCGTTCGAGGTGATCGTGTTCCGACACGGTTCCCTCATGCGTGCATACGCCGTGCGCGTGCTCGGGGAACGGTCCGAGGCGGAGGACGTCGTCCAGGACGTGCTCATCCAGGCCTGGGGACAATTGGACCGGCTGAACGACCCGAACGCCGTGAAGTCCTGGCTCATGCGCATGGTCTCCAACCGCGCGATCGACCGCCTCCGACGCCGACGCGAACACAGCGACATCGAGGATTGGAATGCCCCCGCACCGTCCCATCAGTCCCCGGAACGCGTCGTCGAGGTGCGCATGCAGATGAGCGCCCTCGCCGCGGTCCTCGACGGCCTCCCCGCCATGCAGCGCGAGTGCTGGATGCTCAAGGAGACGGGCGGCCTCTCCTACGTGGAGATCGCCGAGTCGCTCGGCGTGCCGGCGTCGACGGTCCGTGGGCAGCTCGCCCGGGCCAGACAGACCGTCCTGCGCGAGATGGAGGTGTGGCGATGAACGACGACGTCGACCCCGAGGCGACCCTCGACGGCCTCGACGGCGCGGACCTCGACGGACACACGATCGACGAACTCTCCGAGTACCTCGACCGCGGCCGTGAACCGCGCGACGCGAGCATCGAGGACTCCCCCGGCTGCCAGCTCGCCTTGGACGCCCTGCTCCGACTCCGCACCCAGACCTGGGCGCTCCTCAAGTCGGAAGCCGCGACCCACTCCGAGCACGACCGCTCCTGGATGCACGCCGTGCTGCAGAACATCTCGCTCGAGGCGCACGCCGGTCGCGACATCCCCCTGAGACACCCGGATCCCGAGGTGCGTTTGCACCTGACCGAGGGCTCGGTCCGCACCCTGATCCGCGGGGTCGGCGACGACGTCGGGGGCGCGATCATCGGCCGCGTCCGTCTCGACGGCGACGTCACCGTGCTCGACGCACCGGTCACGGTCGCGATCACGGCCTCGGCGGCCTTCGGCAACAACCTGGAGCAGCTGTCGCAGCGGATCCGCGATCGCGTCACCGCGGAACTCGCGATCCACACCGAGCTCAACGTCACCGCCGTCGACGTCACGATCATCGACATCCACACGCAGCGCCTCATGCGGCCGGAGGACTCCTGATGGACACCGAGGTGGAACTCTCGCGGTTGCTGACCACCGCCGTCGCCGCGACGCCGGGCGTGACGGCGGTCTACGCGTCAGGATCGCCGGTCCGGGCCGTGCTGCGTGTCGCCACCGAGGCGTTCGGCCGGGACGACGAACCCGCGAAGGTGGCCGTCACCCGTGGGGACGACGGCGCCGTGGTGGTGCGCGTGACGATCGGCGTGACCGACGGGGCGCCCGTCCCGGCGACCACGCGGCTCGTCGGCGATGCGATCCGCTCGGTCCTGCTCGAGCGCGACGGTGCGGCGGCGATCACCGGGATCGACGTCCGGGTGTGCCGGATCGAGGAGGGCGCGGCCCCCACCCGCTGACCCGTCTCAGACCGGCGCCGGCTCCTGCTGCGACGGTGGTGCGGTGCCGACGGTGCGCTGCCGGTGGCGTCGCTCGATCGCCTGGCCCGCGTAGCTCGCGACGATGATGAGGGCGGCGCCCAGCGCCCCCAGCGGCCCGATCGCCTCGCCGGCGACGAGCACACCGACGAGGAGCGCCCAGACGGGTTCCGTCCCCATGAGGATGCTCGCCCGGGACGCCGAGGTCCGGCGGACGGCCCACAGCTGGACGACGAACGCGAACACCGAGCACAGCAGGCCGAGAAAGAGCACGTCGACCCAACCGCGGGCGTCGAGCTGGGAGACGGCCGTCGCGAGCCCACCGCCGGCGAGCAGCGAGAACGCACCAGCGCAGACGACCATCTGGACGAGGACCACGCCGAGGGTGCTGTCCCGACGGCCCCGCGTCAGGTGCGCACTCGACGTCACGTGGACGGCACGGACGACCGCGGCGGCGATCACGAGCGCGTCGCCCGCGGTGGGTGCGCGGAGACCTCCGTCGGAGACGAGCAGGGCCACCCCGACCACAGCGGCGACCGCCGCCACGAAGTAGGAGCGCGGCAGCCAGGATCGTGAGGCGACGCCGTCGAGGACGGGGGTCATGACGAGCGCGAGACTGATGAGCAGCCCAGCGTTGGTCGCGGACGTCAGGTGCACACCCCAGGTCTCCAGGCCGATGATCGCCGCCTGCGAGCAGCCGAGTCCCGCCGCGATGAGCAACCCGCGGCCGCGCGGCAACCGTTCCCGGCGCACGAGGCAGATGAGTCCGACCGCGATCACCGCGACGAGGAACCGGAGGGCGACCGCTGACGGCACCCCCGTGACCGCCGCGAGGTCTTTGGCGGCGAGGAAGCTCGCACCCCAGACGGCAGCCACGCCGACGAGGAGGATGTCGACGAGGAGTTCAGCGGGTGCGCGGCGGGCCATGCCGCTACTCTCCTGGAGACGGACCCGGTAGAACAACGGCCAGTGTCTGGATCGACGATGAAGGAGATGCGCATGGACCCGGCCCGACTCCGACTCCTCCGCGAACTGAGTGACCGCGGCAGCGTGGTCGCCGTCGCCCAGGCGCTCCACGTGAGCCCCTCCGCCGTCTCGCAGCAGCTCGCTGCCCTGCAGGCGACGCTGCCGGTGCCGCTCACCGAGAAACGTGGCCGACGGCTCGTGCTCACCGAGGCCGGTGAGGCTCTCGCCGTCGCAGCCGCACGGGTGGAGGAGGCGCTCGCGGAGGCGCGGGAGGCCGTCGACTCCTTCCTCCAGCACGAGCAGCGCCCGGTCAGTGTGTCCGCGTTCCACAGCGCCGGGCTCGCACTCTTCGGCCCCCTGCTGACCGCGGTGGGGTCCACGGGGAGCACTGGGCCGGCCGGCCCCGTCCCGCGCCTCCTGCTCGCCGACGCCGACGTCGCCCAGGACCGCTTCGCCAGTCTCACCGCCGACTACGACCTCGTGGTCGCCCACCGCCTCCCCCACGAACCGGCTTGGCCGCTCGACCGGCTGGTCGTGACCCCGCTGCTCGTCGAACCGCTCGACATCGCCATGCACGAGGCGCACCCGCTCGCCGCGCAGCCCGAGGTCCGCCCGGAAGACCTCCGCGACGAACCCTGGATCTCCACGCACGAGGGCTTCCCGCTCGCCGGGGTGCTCCATCAGCTCGGCGCCATGAGCGGGCAGGCGCCGCGGATCGACCACCGCATCAACGAGTTCTCCGTCGCCGCCCAGGTGGTCCGCACCGGTGCCGCGATCGCGGTCATGCCGCGGACGACCGCCGCTCCCCTGGCGGTCGACGGCATGGTCCTCCGCCCGGTCGCGGGCGCCGTCCTCGTCCGCCACGTCGACGTCCTGGCGCGGCCCGAGGCGATGGCGCGGTCCACCGTCCGGACGGTGCTCGCCACACTCCTGCGGGTGGCGGTCGACGCAGCCCGCTGACCACGTATCAGCCCTCCGTCGAGACGTCCACCCCCCGTCGCCCATGCCTCGGGAGGCGCAGGGTGGAAGGACAACGACGAAGGAGCATCCATGCGCGCACTCACGTACCAGGGTCGCCGTTCGGTGTCGGTCGAGACCGTCCCGGACCCCGCGATCACCGCCCCGACCGACGCGATCATCCGCGTCACCTCGGCAGCCATCTGCGGCTCCGACCTCCACCTCTACGAACTCTTCGGCCCGTTCCTCGATCGCGGCGACGTCCTCGGCCACGAGACCATGGGCGTCGTCGAAGCCGTCGGCTCCGAGGTCACCCGCGTCTCCGTCGGCGACCGCGTGGTCATCCCGTTCACCATCGCGTGCGGCGAGTGCTTCATGTGTCGCAACGGCCTGCAGTCGCAGTGCGAGACCACCCAGGTGACCGAGCACGGCAGCGGCGCCTCGCTGTACGGCTACACGAAGCTCTACGGCCAGGTGCCCGGCGGGCAGGCCGAGTTCCTGCAGGTGCGGCTCGCCGACGCCAATTGCATCGTCGTCGGCCGCGAGCTGCCCGACGAGTCCTACCTGTACCTGAGCGACATCCTCCCGACGGCCTGGCAGGGCGTCGAGTACGCCGAGGTTCCCGAGGGCGGCTCCATCACCGTGCTCGGTCTCGGTCCCGTCGGCCAGCTGGCCGCCCGCATCGCCAAGCACCGCGGCCTCGAGGTCTTCGCCGTCGACCCGGTCCCGGAGCGTCGCGCGCTCGCCGAGCGACACGGCATCCGCGCCCTCGACCTGTCCGACGACCTCGTCGCGGAACTCCGTGACGCCACCGGCGGACGGGGACCCGACGGCGTGGTCGACGCCGTCGGCATGGAGGCGCACGGTTCACCGGTCGCCGCCGCCGCGCAGACCGCGGTCGGGCTGCTTCCCGACGCGGTCGCCCGACCGGCGATGGAGCACGCGGGCATCGACCGCCTCGCGGCCCTGCACACGGCACTCGACCTCGTCCGCCGTGGCGGTGTCGTCTCGCTCAGCGGTGTCTACGCCGGTGAGGCGGACATCATGCCGATGAAGTCGATGTTCGACAAGCAGGTGTCGCTCCGGATGGGCCAGTGCAACGTCGCCCGCTGGATCCCCACGCTCCTGCCGCTCGTCGAGGACAGCGCCGACCCGCTCGGCGTCCTCGACCTCGCGACGCACCGGGTGCCGCTCGACGAGGCCCCCGCCATGTACGAGACGTTCCAGAAGAAGGAGGACGGCTGCATCAAGGTCGTCCTGAAGCCCTCGGCGTAACCGCTGACCGCACGAAACGACCCGCGCCGATCACTCGGCGCGGGTCGTTTCGTGTCAGTCCTGCGTCACCAGTCGCTCGGACCGGCGCTCCCCGCCTCGTACTCCTCGAGCGTCGTCTCGCCCGCGGCCCAAGCGTTCACCACGGGGGTGACGATGCGCCAGCACTGCTCGGCGATGTCGCCGCGGACCGACAGCAGGGTGTTCTCCTGCAGCAGGCCGGCGAGGACCTGCGCGTAGGCGCTCAGGGTCGCCGCACCCGGGTCGGCCTCCAGCTCGACGCGCCGCAGCCCGTCCACGTCGTCGGCGCCGGTGACGATGAGGTCGAGGTGCACGGCGCCACCCTTGAGCGACATGCGGAGGACGGTGTCGGACGGTCCGTCGGGAGCGTCCAGGCCGGTCGGCACCGCGGAACGACGGAAGTGCACGGCGACCTCACGACGCGGGTCGCTGATGCCCTTGCCGGAGCGCAGGACGAACGGCACGCCCTGCCAGCGCGGGGTGTCGACCTGCAGGAGGATCTGCGCGAGCGTCTCCGTGTCGCGCGCGGGGTCGACGTCGGGCTCGTCCACGTAGGAGGGGAAGAAGCGCTCGCCCACCCGTCCCTCGGTGTAGCGGGCGCGACGGGCGGTCGACGGGTCGTCCTTCCAGAGGCGCACCGCCCCGAGGACCTCGGCGATGCGGTCGTGGACGTCCGTCGGCGTCACCGCGTCGGGCCGCTCCATCGCCGTGAGCGCGAGCACCATGAGGAGGTGGCTCTGCAGCATGTCGCGCAGCGCCCCCGTCTGGTCGTAGAACTTGGCGCGCCCCTCGAGACCGAGCTCCTCGTCGTAGAAGATCTCGACCTTCTCGATCTGCTCCGCATTCCAGCCCGCTTCGAGCAGCCGGTTGCCGAAGCGCAGGCCGAGCATCCCGAGGACGGTCGCGTTGCCGAGGAAGTGGTCGATCCGCCACAGCCGCTCCTCGGGCACGACGTCGGCGAGTGCCGCGTTGAGCGCCTGCGCGTCCGCGAGGTCGTCGCCGAACGGCTTCTCGATGGCGATGAGGAGGTCGTCGGGCAGGTCGATCTGCGCGAGGGCTTCGGCGACCTTGCGTCCGGCCGAGGGCGGCAGGGCGATGTAGAGGATCGGCGAGCCGGTGCAGGCGTCGAGGAGCGCTCGGAGTTCGTCCGGGTCTGAGGCATCGGTCGGGATGAACTCGGTGGTCGACACGAGCGCGTCGACGGTCCGGTCACCGATGCCGGCGTCCTCGAGGCTCGCCCGCACGGTGGCCCGCCACTCCTCGTTCGACTGCGGCGTGCGGGCGGCTCCGATGATCTGCAGGGAGAGACCGCGCGCGGCGTCGACGACCTCGCCGAGGCCGGGGATCAGGAGCCGCTTCGCCAGGTCGCCGTTGGCGCCGAGGATCGCGATGGTGCGCTTCGTGGGTTCGAGGGATTCCGCATCGGGGATGCCGGGCTGGTCGTCGGGATCGGGCTGATTGGTGGTGTCGGACTGATCGCTCATGGTCCCATCCTCACCGAACCGGCTGCGAGACGCTCGGGGTTGCGGTGGCCCGGGCCTCCGGTCCCTGAGCCGCACTCCGGTCACTGAGCCTGTCGAAGGGCACGCCGGTCATTGAGCCGCACTCCGGTCCCTGAGCTTGTCGAAGGGCTCACGCCGAGTCGCGGACCACGAGTTCCGTCGGGAGGGTGATCGCCGCGGGGCGCTCGCCCTCGATGACCTGCAGCAGCAACCGCACCATCTCGGCACTGATCCGCTCGAACGGCTGCCGCATGGTCGTCAACGCCGGCTCGGTGCCGAGCGCGATGCTCGAGTCGTCGAAGCCGCCGACGGCGACGTCCTCGGGGACCCGCTTCCCGGCGGCGTGCAGGGCGTCGATCGCGCCGGCGGCCATGCGGTCGTTGGCGACGAACACGGCGTCGATCGTCGGGTCGGCCGCCAGCAGCTCGCGCATGGCCGCCTCGCCGCTCGCCCGTCCGTAGTCGCCGTGCCGCACGAGCCGTTCGTCGAACGCGTCGCCGAGTTCCAGCCGGTAGCCCTCGAGCCGCGTCACCCCTCCCGGGGTGTCTGCCGGACCGGCGACGGTCGCGATGCGCTCGCGGCCGAGGCTCCGCAGGTGGGCCACCATCTCGCGCGCCCCCTCGAGGTCGTCGGCGGCCACATAGCCGAGACGCTTCTGGAATCCGAGCGGGATGCCACAGGCGATCGCCGGCACCTTCGAATCGACGATGTCACTGATGAGTCGCTGCCCACTGTGCGCCGAGACCAGCAGTACGCCGTCGACGTGTCCGGCCTCGATGTACGCGAGAGCACGCTCCTGCTCGGCCGCGCTGCCCGCCATGATGAGCACGAGCGACAGCTGCCGTTCGGCGAGCGCCTGGGCGGCCCCCGTCAGCAGCATGGAGAAGTTGGGGTCTTCGAAGAGCAGTTGGTGGTTCTCGGTGAGGAGGAACGCGACGGAGCCGGTGCGGTTCGTGGCGAGGCTACGGGCGTGGGGGTTGACCCGGTACCCGGTCTTGCGGATGGCCGCGTCGACCGCGGCTTTCGCGTCCTGGCTCACCCATCGGCCGCCGTTCAGCACCCGCGAGACGGTGCCACGGGAGACACCGGCGGCCTCCGCGACGTCGTCGATCGTCGGGCGCCGACGGGACGGGACGGTGGTCATCCCGTCAGCCTAGTGCGGGGGCGTTCCGCGGTCCGATGGGCGCTGCACCGCGTGCCACCGTGCCTCACGCCACCGTGCCTCACGCCTTCACGGCGCCGGCGGCGAGGTCGACGCGCCAGAACCGCTGCAGGATGAGGAAGATGAGGATGAGCGGGACGATCGCGAGCAGCGCACCGGTGATCACGAGCGTGTAGAGCGCCGGTGCCGAGGCGCCCTGGTTGAGGAGCCCGTTGAGCCCCACGGTGATGGGGAACAGCGAGTCGTCGCCGAGCATGATGTACGGCAGCATGAAGTTGTTCCAGATGGCGACGAACTGGAACAGGAAGATCGTGACGAGGCCGGGCAGCATCATCGGCATCGCGATCCGTCCGAAGATCCGGAACTCGCCGGCACCCTCGGTGCGGGCGGCCTCGATGACGTCGGTCGGCACGGCTGCGGCCGCGTAGATGCGGGCGAGGTAGATGCCGTACGGACTGATGATCTGCGGCAGCAGCACACCCCAGAACGTGTTCGTGAGGCCGACGTTCGCGAGCAGGAAGTACTGCGGGATCGCGAGGATCACGCCGGGCACGAGGACGCCCATGAGCAGGATGCTGAAGACGGTCCGCTTGCCGGGGAAGTCGAACTTCGCGAGCACGTAGCCGGAGATCGCGGAGACCCAGGTGGAGGCGATCGCACCGATGCCCGCGTACAGCGCCGTGTTCACCATCCAGCGCCAGAACAGTCCGTCCCGGTACTGGGTGAGTTCGACGATGTTGTCGAACAGGTGGGTGCTCGGCATGAGGGTGAAGGTGGAGAACAGCTCGCCGCTGCTCTTCGTCGACGCCATGAGCACCCAGAACACGGGGAACAGGCAGTAGATCGCGCCGAGGATGAGGATGCCGGTCGAGATCCCGCTGGGGCGGTCGGACCGCATGGTCGTGCTGCCGGCGCGCTCGCGGCGACGCGGGCTGGCCGTCTTGTCGGGTCGAAGGGTGGTCGTCATGTGTCAGTCCTCCTGACCGAAGGCTCGCTTCTGCACGACCCGGAGGAAGAGGAAGGAGACGATGAAGGTGGCGACGGCGATGATGATCGAGGTCGCGGCGGCCGAGTAGATGTCGTCGCGGGTGAACGCGTCGCGGTAGACGAGCATGAGTGGCGACCAGCTCGTGGACAGGCTGTTGGTGAGCGGTCGGAGCGTGGTGGGTTCGGCGAACACCTGCAGCGTCGCGACCATGGAGAACAGCGCGGTCATCACGAGGGCCGGGGCGACGATCGGGATCTTGATCCGCAGGGCGATCTGGACCTCGCTCGCACCGTCGATGCGGGCGGCTTCGTAGATCTCGCTCGGAACGGCCTTGAGCGAGGTGTAGATGACGATCATGTTGAAGCCGACGCCACCCCAGAGGGCGATGTTCGCGATGCCGAAGATGATCGTGCCGGACGACAGGATCTCGGGGGCGTTCCACCCGAGGCTGTCGAAGATCGCGTAGAAGGGGCTCACCGCGGGTAGGTAGAGGAAGCCCCAGAGCAGTGAGCTGATCACGGCGGGCACCGCGTAGGGCAGGAAGATCGAGATCCGCGAGAAGGAGACCGCCCGCGTGCGTCGGGAGTCGAGCAGCAGCGCGAAGAGGAGTGCGAGGCCGAGCATGCACGGGATGAGGATGAGGCCGTACAGCAGCACCCGGCCGACACTCGCCGCGAACTCCGCATCGCCGAAGGCGCCGAGGTAGTTCTCGAAACCGGCGAACGCGGTCGTGCGTCCACCGGAGCCGAGGCCGAGGCCCGTCACCTGCTTCTTCTGGAAGCTGAGGAACAGCGTGTACACGATGGGCGCGGCCATGAACACGAGGAACAGGATGATGCCGGGGGCGAGCATCACGTACGGGATGAGGACCCGGTTCTTCAGGTTCTTGCGCGACCGGGCCGGTCGGCGCGAGCCGCGGGGCGGGTCCTGGGTGGGCCGGATCGTGTCCAGCGTCGATGGTGCAGCCATGCCGGGTCCTTGGGTCGAGTGCGGGAGCGGGGAGCGGGGCCGACTCGGTGAGCCGGCCCCGCGGGGACTACTTGACCGAGAAGCCGCTCTTCTTCAGGTCGTCGATGGTGATGGACTGCATCGCGGCCACGGCGTCGGAGAAGGCCTGCGCGGTCTTCGCCTCGGCCGCCTTCGCGAACTCGTCGTTGTACGCGCTGAAGGCGACGTTGACGTTCGGGCCGTAGGTGAACGGCGCGACCGACTCTGAGGCCTTCGACGCGATGTCGTAGAAGTCGCTCTGCTGGCTGAAGAACTCCGGCGACGTGGTGAGGGCGTCGGCGGCGACCTTCGTCGCGGCCGGGTAGACGCCCGAGACGTCGGCGAGGGCCGCGACGGCCTTCGGGTCGGTGTTCAACCAGGTGGCGAACTCGACGGCGGCGGCCGCGTGCTTCGACTGCGTGGTCACCGCGGTGGACGAACCACCCCAGTTGCCGTTGGACGGCTTCGAGGCGTCCCACTGCGGGAGCTCTGCTGCGGTCCACTTGCCCGCGGTGTCGGGCGCGTTGCCGCCGAGGACCCCGGGGGCCCAGACGGAGGAGATCCAGCCGACCTGCGAGCCGTCGTTGAGTCCGGCGTTCCACTCGGGCGTGTACATCGGCTTGTTGTCGATGGCGCCCTCTTCGACGAGCTCACCCCAGTAGGACGCGACCTGCTCGGTCGGGCCGGCGTCGATGTCGACGCCCCAGCTGTCGCCGTCGATGGACCACCAGGAGGCACCCGCCTGCTGCGCGAGTCCGGCGAACCAACCCGCGTCGTTCGCGGAGAAGGTGCCGAGGTACTTCGTCGGGTCGGCCTGGTGCACGGCACGGGCGACCTCGGCGTACTCGTCCCACGTCGTCGGGACGCTGAGTCCGAGGCTGTCGAGGATGTCGGTGCGGTAGTACGCCATCATCGGGCCCGAGTCCTGCGGCACGGCGTAGACCGCGTCGCCACCGAGCGTGACGGAGTTCCAGACGCCGTCGGAGAAGTCGTCCTTGAGGTCTGCAGCGCCCTGCTCCGAGATGTCCGCGAGGGCATCCGATGCGACGAGCGTCGGGATCTTCTGGTACTCGGCCTGGATCAGGTCGGGGGCGCCGCTGCCGGCCTTGATCGCAGTGAGCAGCTTGGTGATGGCCGGGTCGCCGCCGTCCTGCTTCTGCACGACCACCTGGATGTCGGGGTGGTCCTCGTTCCACAGCTCGACGACCTGTTCGAGGTTGGGCGCCCAGGCCCAGTAGGTGAGTTTCACGGGGCCGGACTCGGTGCCGCCCGAGGATGCCGAGCATCCGGAGAGCAGTAGAGCCGTCGTGGCGACCGTGGCGATGCCGATGTGGCGAAGCGTGCTGCGCATTCGTCCTCCTTGTCGAAAGCTGGGGCGCTCTGGTGCGGGGCAGCGACGCTTCGATGGAGAACGTCGTTGTACCTGTGAGCGGTTACAGTTATTCACACCCGGTTCAGCTTGTCAACAATCAGGTTGCCCACTCCGCTGGCAGTCCGGGCTGTGATAGAACTGGGAGCGCACACAGCCAGGTGATCGACCGGATCCCTCTCGGCCCACTGAGTCACAGGAGACGCAGCATGACCATCGAGCTCGACCCGCTCACCGCCCAGGCCACCTGGATCCCCGGCAGCACCGGCCTCCGCTACGGCGGCGACTACAACCCCGAGCAGTGGCCGCGCGAGACCTGGCTCGAGGACATCGCCCTCATGCAGGCCGCCGGTGTCGACCTCGTGAGCGTCGGCATCTTCTCCTGGGCGGTCCTCGAACCGCGCGAGGGCGAGTACGACTTCACCTTCCTCGACGAGATCATCGACCTCCTGCACGACGCGGGCATCTCCGTCGACCTCGCGACCCCGACGACCGTCCCGCCCGCGTGGTTCTGGAAGCGGTACCCCGAGGCGCACCCCGTGACCCGCGAGGGCCTGCGGCTCGGCCACGGCTCGCGCGGCATCGCGAGCCCCAGCTCCACCGCCTACCGTCGAGCGGCCGCGGCGATCACCGAGCAGCTCGCCGCGCGTTACGGATCACACCCCGCCGTGGTGCTGTGGCACGTGCACAACGAGTACGGCGCACCGATCAGCGAGGACTACTCGGACGGTTCCGTGCTCGCCTTCCGCGCCTGGCTGCAGCGTCGGTACGGCTCCGTCGCCGCCCTCAACGCCGCCTGGGGCACCCGGTTCTGGGGCCAGGACTACGGCGAGTGGGACGAGATCGACGCCCCGCGCGTGTCCGCCTCCGTCGTCAACCAGACGCAGCGCCTCGACTTCGCGCGCTACACCTCCGACACCCTGCTCGAGTGCTACGTCGCCGAACGCGACATCATCAAGCGCCACGCGCCGGACGTTCCGGTCACGACGAACTTCATGGCCACCAACTGCCGGTCGATCGACTACTGGGCCTGGAGTCGCGAGGTGGACATCGTCGCCAACGACTACTACCTCGTCGCCGAGCGCGCGGACAACCACATCCTGCTCGCCCTCGACTCCGACCTGACCCGCTCCCTCGCCGGCGGCGACCCGTGGATCCTCATGGAGCACTCGACGTCGGCCGTCAACTGGCAGCCGCGGAACATCGCGAAGCGTGCCGGGGAGCTCGCCCGCAACAGCATGAGCCACCTGGCCCGCGGCGCCGACGCGATCCTCTACTTCCAGTTCCGTGCCTCCCGCTCCGGTGCGGAGAAGTTCCACTCGGCGATGCTCCCCCACGCCGGCACCGAGAGCCGGATCTGGCGCGAGGTCGTCGCGCTCGGGCAGGACCTCGGCCGTTTCGACGAACTCGTCGGCTCTCGCGTGCGGAGCGAGGTCGCGATCCTCTGGGACGTGCAGTCGTTCTGGGCCCAGGACCTGGAGTGGCGCCCCTCCGTCGAACTCGACCACCGCGAACGCGTCGAGGCCTACTACGCCGCCCTCTGGCGGGCCGGCGTCACGGTCGACTTCGTCCACCCGCACGCCGACCTGAGCGGTTACCGCCTCGTGCTCGCGCCGTCGTTGTACCTCGCGGACCGCGAGACCTCCGAGAACCTCACCCGCTACGTCGACGACGGCGGCAGCTTCGTGGTGTCGTACTTCTCGGGCGTCGTCGACGAGCACGACGCGGTGTGGGAGGGCGGCGCGCCAGGTGCGTTCCGCCGGGTGCTGGGACTCTCCGTCCCCGAGTTCCTGCCGCTCCACGAGCACGAGACCGTCGAGCTCGACGACGGTCGCACCGGATCGAGTTGGACTGACGACATCGTCCTCGAGGGTGCGGAGGCCGTCTCCTCGTACCGCTCCGGACCGGCGGCCGGGAGCCCCGCGGTGACCCGCAACCGCTTCGGCGCGGGGACCGCCTGGTACGTCTCGACGAAGCTCGACGAGGCGGGGCTGTCGGAGCTGCTGTCCGAAGCCCTGGAGCAGGCAGGCGTCGACGCACCGCCGGTGCCGGCCCTCGGGCTCGAGGTCGTCACCCGCTGGGGCGACGAGGCGTCGTTCACGGTCGCGATCAACCACGGCGAGGCCGACGCGGAACTCGCGACCGACGGCACCGTCGAACTGCTGACCGGCGAGCCGGTGGTCGCGGGCGCGGTGCGGATCCCGGCCGGAGCCGTGCGGGTGGTGCGGACGCCGCTGCGCGGGTAGTGCGGCGCGGCGGGGACACCCCCCGCCGCGTACTGGTCATCTCGAATGTCAGTGGTCGACTGGAGTCATGACCGAGACCTCCACCACGCTCCCGCTGCGTGCGGTGGACGTCTTCGAGGAGCAGCTCGCGGCGCTCTCCGACGAGTTCTCCACCATCGCGCGCGAGCGTGCCGCGCTCGACGCCCGGGAGGCTCGCCTGCTGGCCCGGTCCGCGGCCCTCGCCGACGCGATGGCGGACAGCCTGGTCCCGCACGACGAGACGCCCGCACAGCGGAAGGCGCTCGTCCGTCGGTCCGCCTGCGCCGCACTCGCCATGGCGACGCGCTCCTCGGAGCACACCGTGCAACGGGCCACCGGCGACGCCGAACGGCTCGTCGCCGATGCCCCGGCGGTGCTCAGCGCATTGGAGGCCGGCCGCATCTCGGGCCGTCACGCGCGGACCATCACCGATCAGCTCCGAGACATCCCCGCGCACGGTCGCGCCGCGTTCGTGGAGAGGATCCTGCCCATCGCGGAGCAGTCGACCGTCGCGCGGCTGCAGCAGCGGTGTCGAGTCCTTCGCGAGCGCCTGCACCCCGAGTCCATCACCGTCCGTGCGGCCCGGTCGGAGGCAGACCGCCGGGTGGAGGTCGAGCCCGCGGCAGACGGCATGGCGCGGGTGCACCTGTTCACGACGGCACCCGTCGCCATCGCGATCGGAGAACGGCTCGACGCGCTCGTCGGCGCGGCCCACCTGACGAACGACGACCGCACCTGCCAGCAGCTGCGTGCCGACGCACTCGGCTCGCTCTGCGTCAGCGGCGTCACCACAGCCGACCAGACCGATCACCAGGGCCGGCGGTCGCCGATCGCCCGGCCGGTGGAGGTACTCGACGACATCCAGCCGACGGTGAACCTCACCGTGCCCGTGCTCAGCCTCTTGGGGGTCACCGAGACCCCGGCGACCCTCGACGGCTACGGCCCGATCGACCCTGAGACCGCGGCGAGGCTCGCGGTCAACGCGCCCTCGATGACGAGGGTGCTCACCCACCCGGAGACGAGTTCGGTCCTCTCGGTCGGGCGGCAGCAATACCGCGTGCCCGCGGATCTCCAACGGGCGGTCCGCCTGCGAGACGTCACGTGTCGGGCACCCGGGTGCGGGCGGCGGGCACGGGCCTGCGACCTCGACCACTCGGTCGCCTGGGCCGACGGCGGAACGACGAGTGTCGGCAATCTGGCCTGCGTGTGCCGACATCATCACCGGCTGAAGCACCTACCGGGGTGGTCACTCGACCACCGACCCGACGGCGTCCTCGATTGGACCACACCTGACGGCAAGCGGCATCGGACGGTACCGGACGCCGATCCGCCGTTCTGAGCGGGCGCACCCTTCGACAAGCTCAGGGACCGAGGTACCCGCGTTCGGCGTGCCCTTCGACAAGCTCAGGGACCGGGAGGCCGGTCACTGAGCCTGTCGAAGTGTCGAGGCGCGTGCTACTTGTCGTGCTCGGCGAGCCAGGCGAAGGACTCGGCGACGCCGCCGAAGATCTCCTTGCTGTAGCCGTCGAACTCGACCACACGGGTCGCGTGCGGCGCGGCGGCGAGGATCGCCGGGATGTCGACCTGACCCTGACCGGCGGGCTGCTGGTTGGCGAACGCCTGCGCGAGGGCGTCGGGCACGACGAGTGCGCTCTCGCTGCTCGGCAGTGCGGTGGCGATGTCGCCGGAGATGATGCCGTCCTTGATGTGCAGGAACTGCACGCGGTCGCCGAGCGAACGCAGGAACGCGGGGGTGTCCGCACCGCCGACGGTCGACCAGAAGGTGTCGATCTCGAGGACGACCTCGGGCGACAGCTGCTCGACGAACAGCTCGAAGATCGGGCGACCGTCGACGTGGGTCGAGAACTCCCAGTTGTGGTTGTGGTAGCCGAACTTCAAGCCGGAGGCGGCTGCCTGAACGGCGAGCTCGTTGACCCGCTCGGCGAGGCGAGCGGCGTCGTCCGCGGTCTGCCACCGGTCGGTCGGGATGAACGGGTCGATGACCGTCCCGATGCCGAGCCGCGAGGCGGCGTCGAACGCGACGGCCGGGTCGGCGGCGTCGATCACCGGCGCGTGGCCGGACGGTGCCGTCACGCCGGCGGCGGCGAACGCGGTCTCGAACTCGGCGGCGCGCTCGACGAACGCGTAGGGCTCGACCTTGGTGAAGCCGATCTCGGCGATGCGGGCGACGGCGCCCTGCAGGTCCTCGGCGATGGCGTCGCGGACGGTGTACAGCTGCACGGACGGTGCGCTCATGGGTACTCCTTCGTAGCTTCGGGCGGGCACCGACGGGCGGTCCACCGCGTCACCGACGCCGGTCGGACCGCTTCTGTCGACAGATCGACAAAAGTACCCGCGCCGAGTCTATCGACCCAGGCTGGGCGCGAGCGAGCCGATGCCGCCCCGCCGCTACTTCTCGGAGCGCTTCAGGGTCTTCTTGACCGCGCGCTCGGCGAGTACGGTCACATAGTCCTGCACCGGTCGTTCGGCGAGCGCGCTGACCTCTTCGCGCACGAGCGCGCCGATCCGGGCGGAATCGACCCCCGAGTACTTGTCGCTCAGCTTCTCGGTGAGCTGACGGATGATCTCTTCGTGGTCGATGTCGGTTGCCATGCCTCCAGTATCGGCCCACAGGTGTTGTCCGGGCTGTGAACCTCGGCTTCCGTCCGCCGCTGTTCGCGCGCCGGACACCTCCCGGCAGCGCCCCGTTCACCCTCCCCGTCGGACGCCCGCCGGAGCTATCCTGTCCGCGATGTCGATTTCCACATCCGCCGTTCGACGTCGTAGTGAGGCGGGCGATCGCGCCCCCGGAAACCAGGAGAAGACGATGTCGAAATACATGCTCATCATGCGCAACAGCGGATCCGTCGAGAAGCTCGAGGACATGGACTTCGAAGCGGTCATCAACGCGATGGGCGCCTACAACGAGTCGATGATCACCGCCGGCGTCATGGTCGGCGGCGACGGCCTCACCGACGCCGCGCAGGGTGCCGTCGTCGAGTTCACGACGGAGGCCCCGATCGTGACCGACGGCCCCTACGGCGAACTGCACGAACTCTTCAACGGGTTCTGGACCATCGAGGTCGCGACCCGCGAAGAGGCGATCGAGTGGGCCAGCCGTGCGCCGCTCGCCCCCGGCAACAAGATCGAGGTGCGCCGCATCACCGACATGTCGGACTTCGCCGACCACGCCGACAACGAGTACCTCCAGAAGGAGGAGGAGTGGCGCGCTCAGGAGGGCACACCGAAGCCCGCTGCCGACCCGGCCTGAGCCCGGCACGACCATGACCGACGACGCCGTCCGCCGCAGTGTCGAGGGCGTCTGGCGGATCGAGAGCGCCCAGATCGTCGCGACGCTGACCAAGCTGACCGGCGATCTCGGGCTCGCCGAGGACCTGGCGCAGGAGGCGTTGCTCGAGGCGCTCGAACAGTGGCCACGCGACGGCGTGCCGCGCGTCCCCGGCGCCTGGCTGACGATGGTCGCCAAACGCCGGGCGATCGACGGCTGGCGGCGGCGCGCAGCCCTCGACGAGCGGTACCGGGCGATCGCCCGCGACCTCGAGCAGGCCGGTGACGACGACTGGGAACCGATCGGAGACGACGTGCTCCGGCTCGTCTTCACCGCCTGCCACCCCGTGCTGTCGCGGGAGTCGCAGGTGGCGCTCACCCTCCGGGTGGTCAGCGGCCTGACCACCCGGGAGATCGCCCGGATGCTGCTGGTCCCGGTGCCGACCGTGCAGGCGAGGATCACCCGGGCGAAGCAGACCCTCGCGGCAGCAGGCATCCCGTTCGAGGCGCCGGACCCCGCCGAGTGGCGCCAACGGTTGTCGGCCGTGCTCGGCGTCGTGTACCTCCTGTTCACCGAGGGGTACGCGGCGACGAGCGGGTCGTCGTGGATCCGCTCCGAGCTCGCGAACGAGGCACTGCGGCTCGGTCGTCGACTCGTCGCGCTCGTGCCCCGCGAACCGGAGGCGCACGCCCTCGTCGCCCTCATGGAGTTCCAGGCCTCGCGCTTCGCCGCCCGCGTGGCGCCCGACGGCTCGGCGATCCTCCTGGCGGATCAGCACCGCGACCGCTGGGATCGCGCACAGATCGTCCGCGGCTCGGCGGCACTCGACCGGGCCGACGCACTCGGACGAGGCCGGGGCGCCTACGGACTCCAGGCGGCGATCGCGCAGTGCCACTCGGTCGCCCCGAGCGTCGCGGCGACGGACTGGGAGCGGATCGTGATCCTCTACGAGGCGCTCGGCAGGATCGCCCCGAATCCGGTGGTCGAGCTCAACCGTGCCATCGCGGTGTCGATGGCGACCGGCCCGGCGACCGCCCTCCGCATCGTCGACGCCCTCGCCGACGACCCGATGCTCCGTGGCTCACACCTGCTCCCGAGCGTGCGCGGGGAACTACTCGCGCAGCTCGGTCGCACCGAGGAGGCACGGTCGGAGCTCACGACCGCCGCCCACCTCGCGACGAACGAGCGCGAGCGCGACGTCCTCCTCCGGAAGGTCGCCGCCCTGCCCGCGTGAGGTTCGGTTCAGCCCTTGGCCAGTACCTGAGCAGGCACCTGGGCCGGTACGTCGAACCGCTGGCCCTCCGGCTTCGACGGCAGCAGCACCATGACGAGCACGATCACGCTGCCCACCGACGGCACGAGGGTGAAGAAGTAGTAGGTGCCCGGGAAGCCTGCGTCGTGCAGGCGACGCCAGGTGAGCGCGAGGCTCGGCACGAAGAGCGCCACCCACGCGACGAGCAACAGGACCACCCCGACGATCAGGACGATCACGCTGACACCGATGCCCGTGGCACCCAGGTCGACCCCATCGAACTCTCCGGTGTACCCGTTGTCGTACCGGGCCTGCTGCTGCACGGCCGTCGTCGTGGCGGTGACCGCGACGAGGGCCGCACCGATGGTCACCAACAGCGTCGGGATGAGCATGACGAGGGTGGTGAACAAGCTGGCCCACCAGTACTCGCTGAGCGATGCACGACCCGAGAAGTCCGCGTACTGCTTGAAGAAGCGTCGCCTCGCCTGGCTGAACGTCGCGCCGTAGAGCGGCAGGGACAGGTCGTCCGGCGAGGAGGCCCCGCGGGGCGCGGGTGCCTGGTACTGCGGCTGGCCGTAGGGGGCCTGGCCGTACTGGGGCTGGCCGTAGGGCTGCTGGCCGGAGGGGGCTTGGCCGTACGGCTGCTGGCCGTACGGGGCCTGACCAGAAGGCGACTGAGGGTTCGGAGGATACGTCATGGCTGCTTCCGGATCGCGGGTCGAGGTGACACCAGTATGGCGTCACCGGCTGCCGGGGCCGAGTGGATGCCGCCCTTCGACAGGCTCAGGGACCGGAGGGGAGCTCAGGGACCGGAGAGGGCGACAGGCCCGGGGAGCGGAATGCTCCCCGGGCCTGCGCGGCGGATCAGCCGAGCGGTCCCGCCGGTCCGCGCTCGAGCGGCGTGCGTCCCGCCCGTTGGCGGGCGATCAGCACGGCGGCGGCTCCGAGGAGCACCGCGAGGGCGGCGAGGCGGCCGAAGGTACCGGCCTCCTCGGGCACACCGGTCGACGCGATGGCGTCCGGCGTGCTGGCACCCGGCGTGATGACGGTCACCTGCGCCGTCACCTCACCACCCGGCAGGACCAGGGCGAGCGTGTGGACGCCGGCCGTGATCGTGTACGGGACGGTGAACACCGCGTTCGCCGTGCCGTCGGCACCCACCGTGAGCGTGCCGAGCGTCACCGGCGTCGACCGCAGCTCGACGCGGAACACCGCGCCCGGCTGGGCTCCCGTCAGCGACACCGGCAGTGCTCCGCCGGGGGCCACGCTCGTGACACCGAGTCGCAGCACCTCGTCACCGGTCAGCGAGCCGCTCGGCTCACTGGGACCGGGTGTCGGCTCCGGGTCGACCGGGGTCGGCGTCGGTTCCGGCGTGACGGGCTTCGCCGGGACGTCGACGGAGACGGACTCCGAGACGTTGCCGGCGACGTCGGTGGCACGGACGGCCACCGTGGTCGCCGCATCGCCGACCGCGACCGGCGCGGTGGACGTGGTCCACGCCCCGTCGCCGACCCGGACCTCCGTGAACGCGACACCGGAGTGTGCGTCCTCGGCGGTCACCGTGACGGTGCGGGCGGTCTGGTCGACCGTCGCTGCGGCCGTCGGGACGGTCGCATCGCGCCGTACCTCGACCACCGACGGCTCCGACACGTTGCCGGCGGCGTCCGTCCCGCGGAAGGACACCGAGGTGACCCCGTCCGCAGTCACGACGACCGGACCGGTGTAGGCCGCCCACTCGCCGGTTCCGACCCGGACCTCGAGGGTCGCGATGAGGTCGCGGTCGTCGACGGCGGTCGCCGAGACGCTCACGTCCTCGCGGAACCAGCCGGAAGCGGGTCGCTCGGGGGTGACCGTGGTGGTCACGACCGGGGCGGTGACGTCCGGGACCGGCTGGTCGGCCGCCTCGAACACCTGCCACTCCTTGATCCCCAGGCTGCCCTTGCCGCTCTCGGTGCCCGAGGCCTCGAGGAGCAGACGCAGCTTCGTCGTCGTCACCGGGGTGAAGGCGACCGCGTTGAACGCGTCGACCTCGGTCCCGTAGGCGCCGAGCGCCTCGACGTCGACCCACGCGCCGGCGCCGTCTCCGGCCTCCGCGTCCCAGTACTGCGCCTTCCACGACTTCGGGACCTCGATGCCGAGGCCTGCGTCGTCGAGGTTCGAGACGAAGTACGCCCCGGTCTCGCCGACGGTGACCGCCTCAGCCCAGTCGTACTGGACCCACTGCTGCCCGATCTGCGGCCAGGCACCCCAGACGCTCGCGTTGTCGTTCGGCGTGACGTCACCCGACGAGGTCGGAGCGACATCGTCGTTCAGGCCGTCCACCGTGTTCCAGGCGGCCGTGAACGAGGCCGTCGGGACGGCTCCGATCGCGACGTTCCGGCGCAGCTGACCGTCGCTCTTCGGCACGACGACGCTCGTCTCCGCGGAGACGTTGCCGGCGGTGTCGGTGGCACGGAGGTGGACCGTGGTCTCCTCCAGGCCCACGAGGACCGCCTTGGTGTAGGGCGTCCACTCCGGCGCATCACCGATGCGGACCTCGATGGAGGCGAGGCCCGAACCGGCGTCCGTCGCGGTCGCCTTGACCGTGCGGGCCGCAGCGTCGGCGACGGGGGTCACCTGCGGTGCGGTCGCATCGATCCGGACGGCGACGTCGGCAGCGGCGGAGCGGTTGCCGGTGGCGTCGGTCGCGCGGGCGGCGACGGTGTGGACACCGTCCCCACTCACGGCGATCGGGCCGGTGTACGGGACCCAGGCGGCGGCGTCGACCGACACCTCGATGACGGGCGCCGAATCTCGGTCGTCGGTCGCGGTGACCGAGACGGTCGCCGCTCCCGGGTGCCAACCCGAAGCCGGGGCTGCCGGGTCGACGATGAGCGCGACCACCGGAGCGGTGTCGTCCTCCTCGCCGCCGCCGGCACCGACGGTCACCGTGGCGGTGGCCGACTTCACCCCCGGGATGGCCGAGTCGACCGTTCCCGTGACCTCGAAGACGCCCTCGGCCGCGTACGCCGCCGGGTCGACGGTCGCCCACGTCACCGGCAGGTCCTCGCGGGACCCGTCGTTGTAGAGGACGCCGAGCGAGGCCGGTA
Organism: Plantibacter sp. ME-Dv--P-095; assembly: GCF_030209365.1. Lineage (NCBI taxonomy): Bacteria > Bacillati > Actinomycetota > Actinomycetes > Micrococcales > Microbacteriaceae > Plantibacter > Plantibacter sp. ME-Dv--P-095. Next base: position 444,539 of record NZ_JARVSB010000003.1, on the reverse strand, counting down.
GGGCTGGGGCGACCCCGGCTGCCGTCGTGACCGCGACGGGATCGACGGCGTTGATCTGCCCAGGAGCGGTCGTCCGCACCCAAACGGTCGCCTTCGCGGGCACCGCGGAACCGGTCACGAGACCGACGACGGCGAAGCTGCCCTCGCCCGCGACCTGCTCGGGTGGGATGGACGCCCACGAGACCGGGAGGTCGGCGTGGCTGCCGTCCGCGAAGGTCGCGTCGACCGTCGCGGGCAGCGTCGGCACGACACCGGTGGTGGTGCGCACGTCGATGGGTTCGATCGCCGTCGGGGCGACCGCGAACACCTCCCACTCGCTGACTGCGACACCGGCGTACGGGTCGGCTCCGGTGCCGGGACCGGCCGCGCTCAGCACGAGGCGGAGCTTGGTCGTGGTCACGGCGTCGAACTCGACGGCGTTCGGAGCGTCGCGGTCGACGCCGTACGCGGACGCGCCCGTGACGTCGGCCCAGGCGTCGCCCGTCCAGTACTGCGCCTTCCAGGCCTTCGGCACGTTCACACCGGAGCCCGAGGAGGGGTTCGTCTGGTCGGCCCAGAACGACACCGTCGCGGAGTCGACCCGGACCGGGTTCGCCCAGTCGTACTGCAGCCACCTCGTGGCCGGACGACTGCCCGACCAGGTGCCCCAGACGTCGGCCTGCGATCCACCGCTGTGGAGGACGGTGCCGTCGTTGACGGCGTTCACGTTGTTCCATCCCGCCGTGAACTCACCGGTCGGCGTGGCCTCACGGGCGACGTTCTGGCCACCCGCGGACACCGCGCCCTGGACCACGAGATCCTTCGTGCTCGTGAGTTCGCCGTCACTCGCGGTGAGGCGCAGCGTGTACGAACCCTCCGCGGTGAAGCTCGCCGTCGTGGACGCCGAGGTGGCGTCGCCGAAGATGACGAGACCGTCCTGCGGCGCGTCGACCACGCTCCACGAGGAGGTCACGTCGCCGAGCGGCAGCCCGTCGTCCTTGACCTCGCCGACGAGCGCGAGCGTGCCACCGGCCGAGTTCGCCTGGTCGACCCAGGCGTTCACCGACGGAGCCTGGTTGGTGGACGCCGGTGCCTCGACGCCGGTCGCGAAGAGCTGGAGCTCCTTGACCCCCGTCTTGAACCCGGCGGCGTGGTTGACCGTCAGTCGCACGGCGTCGCCGGTGACCTCGGGGAACTGGACGTGGTTGTAGTTGGCACGCGGGTAGACGGGGCCGCGGGCCTGGGCCGGGATCGCCGTCCAGGTGTCGCCGTTCCGGACCTCGAGCGAATAGGTCGCCGGCTCCGAGTACCCCTGCACGGTGGCGGTGGAGGAGGAGTTGTAGAAGTACACCCGGGCGTCGTCGAAGGTCTTGGTGCCTCCGAGCTCGACCACGAGCGAGTCCTTCGCGTTCGGCGACCCCGCGGTGCCCCAGAAGGGCTCGTTGGCGGTCGTGCCGTCCACGGCCGCGGTGGCGGGGCGGCTCGGCGCGGAGAAGCTCGCGCTGACCTCGGCACCCTCGGCGGCGTTCGCGGATCCGGCGCTGGCCGGGTCCACGTCGGCGCCGGCCTTGGCGAACAGGTCGACGACCCGGTCACCGGCGGCGAAGGAGACGTCCTGCGGCGCCTGCAGCGAGGCGGTGGTCGAGGACAGGACGGTGACGTCGTCCGCCACCTCGACCGTGCCCGTCGCGGGGTCGTAGACGACCTTGCTCAGGGAGTCGATGGTGAAGGCGAGCTTGCCGTCGAGGAACACCGAGTAGCCCTCGGGGACGCTGTCGCCGTAGTGGCGCTCACCGCCCGGGGCGTCCCAGGTGATCGTGAGGTCCTGGTCGCGGAAGGCGATGTTGTTCGCCGTGAAGTGGTCCCAGTCGATGTCGATCGGATCGAGTTCGATCTTCGCATCGCTCCGCGGGCGCAGGCCCATGGTGTCCTCGATCATCGTGAAGTTCGTCGCGCCGAGGATCGTGTGGTGGATCCAGGAGCGGTAGCCGATGTTCTGCGGGTCGGCGTCGCCGTCGGACCAGAACTCGTTCTGGTCGGGCAGGCGGTTGTCACCACCGTTCTGGTAGTGCGACCAGGCGTTCCAGTACAGGAGCTTCTTGTACCACTCGGCGTCGATCGCCTTCGTCGGGTAGTCGCGCAGCACCTTCGCCAGCATGCGGAACGTCACGGTGGAGTTGATCACCGAGAAGTTGTTGCTGCCCGGTCCGCCGTAGTCCGCCTGGTCGGCCTGGTTCGCCGTGTAGAACGGGAAGATCGGGTACTGGGCGTCGTCCGCGAAGAGGTCGAGCGCCTTGACGTAGTCGTCGTCGTAGTCCGCGTCGCCCGGCTTCGGCATGAGGCCGACGGTGAAGGGGTAGAAGTTGTTGATCTCCTTCCACTTCGCGAGCTTGCCGTCGGACGTGAACCGGTGCTTGAGGACCTTCGCGTCGGCGTCCCAGAGGAGCTCGACGACCTTGTCCTTGATGCCCTGGGCGAACTCGTCCATCTCGATGGCCTTCGCCTCGTTACCGGCCGTCCGGTAGGCGGCGGCCGAGGCGAGCGCGTTGGAGTACAGGTACGCGTTCTCGGTGCGGTCCATGGAGGCGTTCGGGCGCTCGTGGAACGACACCGCGTCGGCGTCGTTACCCGTCATCGCACCCCAGTTGTAGTCGATGAGGCCACTGTCGTCGGTGTCGTAGGCGTCGAGCAGGCCCTTCACGTCGTCCTCGGCGTACTCCGCCAGGTTCTCGGCGATCGCCGTCGGTCCGCCGTGCAGCTGGTACGAGCGCCACGCGGCCTCGGAGATGTACTGCGTGTAGCTGTTCGACCAGTTCGCCGGGTCGCCCGGGTTGTCGACGAACTTGTAGCTCTTCGAGGTCTCCCCCGCCGACACCCAGGGGCCGTAGGAGTAGATCGGGTTGCGGAAGTACTTGAGGTCGTCGATGAACATGCCCGTGGTGAGCACGATGGCGTTGTTGTACCCGAGCACGCCCTCCATCGAGGTGGGGAACTGGTAGTCGTTGCCGGGGATGTCCGCGTCGAGGAAGTTGAAGCGCATGAGCCACCAGCGGTAGTACAGCGTCTTGTCGATGTTGTCCTCGGGGGTGTCCAGGAAGGGCACGTTGTCGGCCCACCACTGGTTGTACGCGGTGACCTGCGCCGTGTACGAGGCGTCGGGGGCGAGGCCGCGGACGGCGTCGTACTGCGTGCGCGACTCGGCGATCTCGTCGGTGACGAAGCCGAGCTGCACCTTGGTGGAGACGGTGCCGCCGGCCGGGACGGCGAGGCTGGTCGTGATGCCGCCGCCGTCCGGGGTGAAGCCGTCGCCGGAGAGCCGCGGGAAGATCGTCGTGAGCTTGTTGGCCGCCGTGACGACGCCCGTCAGCTCGTCGCCCTCGACGGTCGTCGTGTAGGCGGAGGTCGCGGTGAGCTGCACGGTGTGTGCGCCGTTCGTGCTGCGGACCTCGAGGCCGGTGACGGCCACGTTCGCGTCGGTGATGTACTTCGTCTGGACGACCTCGATCCCGGTGGCGGCGTGACGGTGCACACTGCGCCAGTAGCTCGGCGTCTGCACGCGGCTCGCGGTGTCCTCGGTGAGGGTGACGTCGGTGCCGTCGACCTTCGCGGTGATCGTGTACGCCGCTTTGCCGTCGATGGCCTCCCAGTAGGCGACCTGACCGCCGAAGCCGAGCTTCGAGGGGTCGTGCTCCTTCATGAAGACCGCGCGCCCACGGCTGAACAGCCACTGGTTGTCGTCGCCGAAGCTGCCGGTGGTGCCGGTGCGCTGGAGCATCCGGTCCATCCAGAAGTCGGGTCCGCCGAGGGCTCCGGCTCCGGCCGCGACGTCCGCGTCGAAGATGGCCTGCAGTTGGTTGCCGGCCGTGTACCCCGTGCCGGTCGCCGGGATGGGGGTGTCGCTGCCCGAGAACGTCGGGTAGCCGATGTCGGCGTTCGCGGCCTGTGCCGGCGCCGTGAGGAAGGTCGTGCCGATGACGGCGAGGACGGCTGTCGCCGCGATCCCGCCGCGCCATCTGCGCGACCCCCGCTCGGGGGTGGTGTGCTGTGTTCTGACCACGCTGTCTGATTCCCTCTCGTCGGTGAGTAGGACACTCCCGGGGAGGCTATCGGCACTCTCACAGCCGCCGCAAGGGTTTTCGGAGTTTTCGGAAAACCGTGCGGCAACGGGATGAAGGAGCACGCGAAATCGCCCGAAACCGCCCCGAAATCCTTGCGATCCGGGGTGGCGTCGGGCGATCCGAGTGGCCTGTCGAGCGTCGGTCAGCTCCGCGTCGTGGGGATCCAGACGCGCATGGTGGACGGACCGCGCTCGGCCCACGAGTGGTACGGCGCGATGGTCGCGGTGAACGACTCGACGTCCCGTGGTGCGTCGAAGCGCTCGGCGTAGGGCCAGGCCGCGTCGACGACCGGGCGGGCTCGGAGCGCGACCGTCAGGCGCCCGTCGGCCGCCTCCTCGACACCCGCGTCCGGGACGATCTCGATGCGGGCGAGCGTCTCGTCGCCTCCCGGCAGATCGACCGACTCGACGCAGTAGACCTCCGGGCCCCGCTCGATCGCGACGGCGCCGCGGATGGCGTCGACGCGCGGGTCCGGGTGCGTGACCCGCGGCCGCATGCCGAAGGACAGCTCGACGACGTCGCCCGCGGCGAACACGCGGGCGAGGTCGGCGTACCCGGGGGCGACGTCCTGCGTCTCCTCCGCGCCGCTTGCCGGCGTGACCGACAGGCGTGCGTCGTCGGCCCAGGACGGCACCCGGATCGAGACGGTCACCGCGTCACGAGGCGCCTCCAGGATCCGCAACGAGACGACTCCGGAGCGCGGGTAGTCGGTCACCAGCTCGGCACGGAACCGCCCGCCGTGCGCCCCACCGATGGTCGTGTCGATCGTCGCCGACGCGAACTGGTGGATCTGCACCCCGTGGTCGTCGCTCGTGGCGACGAAGGCGGCCAGGCTCGCGAGGGTCCTGGCCACGTTCGGCGGGCAGCAGGAGACGTCGAACCAGGGCGCGCGTTCGGACGACGACGCGCGTGGCGACACCTCGTCGTCGGGGCTCGACTCCCCCGGCGTGCGCTGGTGCAGCGTGTTGGCGTAGAAGAACGCGGTGCCCGCGGCCGACGGCGACGTGGCGACGACGTTGTAGAGGACGCGTTCGATGTGGTCGGCGTACCGGACGTCGCGGTCCTCGAGGAGGAGTCGCCAGCTGAACATGATCGACGCGATACCGGCGCAGGTCTCGGAGTAGGCCCGGTCGGACGGCAACTCGAAGTCCTCGCCGAACGCCTCGTCCTGGTGGTGCGAGCCCTGCCCGCCGGTCAGATAGGTGCGGCGCGCGATCGTGCGGTCCCACTGGCCGCGGAGGGCCTCGAGCAGACCGGTGTCGCCCTGCTCGACGGCGATGTCCGTCGCCCCTGCGGCGAGGTAGTTGGCGCGAACCGCGTGACCCCGCAGTGCCTCGGCCTCGCGGATCGGGACGTCGTCCTGGAAGTACGCCCGGCCGTATTCGATGTCCGCGAGGACCCCGGTGCCGCGCCGTTCGACGAAAAGCGAGGCGAGGTCGAGGTACCGCGACTCCCCCGTCACCCGGGCGAGCTCCGCGAGACCGATCTCCACCTCGGCGTGCCCGCACACCGACTGGATGCCGTCGGTGCCGAAGACCTCGCAGATGAGGTCGGCGGCGCGCGTCGCGATGCCGAGCAGGCCGTCGTCGGCGCCCGGGCTCGTCCGCTCCCGGGCGACCGCCGCCTGGAAGAGGTGACCGAGGCAGTACAGCTCGTGACCCCACTCGAGGTCGGACCAGCGCTCACCCTGCCCAGGGCGCCCGAAGCGGGTGTTGACGTAGCCGTCCGCCTCCTGGGCGCCGGCCACCCGGTCGACGACGCTGCGGAACCGCGACTCCAAGGCATCGTCGCCGCCGAGCCGTCCGAGCTCCCACGCGACGGCCTCGAGGTACTTGTAGACCTCGGAGTCGGCGAACTCCCGCCCGCGGCGACCCTCGGGGAGGGTGCCCGCGGCGGCGAGGTCGAAGTTGCGGAGCCATCCCTCGCGCTCGAGCCAGTGCTCGACGTGCGGCAGGGTCGCGGCGCCGTTCACGCGCTGGCGGTCGGCCCAGAACCCGTCCGTGATCCGGACCTCGTCCAGCCCGAGTGGGGAGAGCGCACCGGTGGTGGGGACGACCGGAGCCATGCTCAGGGCGGTGTGCGTCGACGTGTTGCTGATGGTGGTGCTCATGGTTACCCCTTGAAGGCGCCGGACATGAAGCCGCGCACGTAGTGACGTTGGAGGATGAGGAAGAGGAGGATGCACGGCAACGCGAGGACGACGACACCGGCTTCGGTCGCGCCGTAGTCGACGACGCCCTGCACCTGACCGCGCAGGTTCGAGACCGCGAGCGGCAGCGTCATCTTCGCCGAGTCGTTGATGAGGATGAGGGGCGCCATGAAGTCGTTCCACGCCGCGAGGAACGCGAACAGTCCGACCGTGATGAGGCCGGGCTTCACCGCCGGCACGAGCACCTTCCACAGCACGGTCCACGAGGTGCAGCCGTCGACCATCGCCGCCTCGTCGAGCTCCTTCGGGATCGATTCGAACGCGATGCGCATCATGAAGGTCGAGAACGGCAGCTGGAACATGGTGAGGACGAGCGCCACCCCGACGAGCGAGTTGGAGAGCCCGACCAGGTTGAGCAGCACGTACAGCGGGATGAGCAGCGTGGCGTACGGGACCATGAGGATCGCGATGGTCGCGAGGAACAGGGCGTTCTTCCCGCGGAACTGGAACCGGGCGAACGCGTACCCGCCGAAGAGTGAGATGACGAGCGTCAGGATGACGGTGAGCAAGGAGACGAACACCGAGTTGCCGACGTACTGCAGGATGCCGTCCTGGTAGCCCGCGAGCGTGATGTAGTTGCCGAACCCCCAGCCCTCGGTCTGGTTCGTGCCGGCGAGCGGGGAGACCGAGCGCACGGCGGTCCAGACGAGCGGGTAGAGGAAGATCACGGCGAGCGCCGCGGTGAAGATCCAGAACGGCATCCTGATGGCGATGCCGAAGAAGTTCGTGGGCTTGGCCTCGCGAGAGCGAGAGCGAGCGCGTCCGTGTCCGCGGACGTCGGGCATCGTCGAGGTGACGGTGGCCGGTTCCTTCCGGGTGATGGTCATGCTCAGTCCTCGACCTTCTTGCTGAACGCGCGGATCTGCACGATGTTGATGACGATGAGCGCGGCGAGCACGAGGACCGACAGGGCGCCGGCGACGCCGAGGTTGTTCGGGCCCTGGAACGCCACGTTGTAGATGAGCTGGACGACGGTGATCGTGCTGTTGTCCGGGCCGCCCTTGGTGAGGATGTAGAACTGCTCGAACGCGAGCAGTGAGCCGGTGACGCACATCACCGTGGTGAGCGCGAGGGTGGGCTTCAGCAGGGGGACGGTGATGTCGCGGAAGGTCTGCCAACGGGATGCGCCGTCGATGCGGGCCGCCTCGTACACCTCCTCGGGGATGCCCTGGAGGCCGACGAGCATGAGCAGCATGTAGAAGCCGGCGAAGCGCCAGACGATGAGGAACACCGTCGACCAGAGCGCCGCGTCGGGTGTGCCGAGGAAGGTGAAGCCCATGGCCTTGGTGAGGTCCGCGAAGGGGCCGGCGATCGGCGAGTACAGCACGTAGAAGAGGAGCGACGCCGAGGCGAGGCCGAGGGCGCTCGGGATGAGGAAGGCGGTGCGGAGGAACCCCTTCCACCGGCTGGACTCCTGCACGAGGAGCGCGAGGCCGAGACCGAGGCCGATGAGGAGGACGGTCGCGATGACCGTGTACTTGAGGGTGAAGACGACCGAGTCGAGGAAGAACCGGTTGTCGATCGCCTTCGGGAAGTTCTCGGGGAAGTTCACACCCTGGTTGCCGCCGAGGAGGGGCCAGTCGGACGCGGCCATCTGGAACACGAGTCCGAGCGGGACGAGGAACAGCAGGACGACGAAGACGGCCGTCGGGAGCGCGAAGAGCCAGCCGGTGCGGGCGTGCACGGCTCGACGTCTCCTGGCTCCGACCGAGTCCGTCGGGCCTCGTCTGGCGAGGGTGGTACTCATGGGTGGACCTTTCGAAGCGGGTGGGTGCGGGTGCGCCGTCACAGCGGGGGATGCGACGACGCACCCGCGGGTCGGACTACTGCGAGAGCACGTCCGTGATCGCGTCGCTGTCGGCGTCGACCGTGTCGGTGCCTTCGAGGACCGCGTTCCGCACGAGCGTCAGCCAGGGGCTGGTCGGCGAGTTGAAGGCCTCCTGGAAGTTCAGCGAGTACGGGGTGTCACCCTTGGAGGCGACCTCGTTGATCGTGACCAGTCGCGGGTCCTTGCTCGAGTACTCGTTGTTCGCGAGGTCGGAGCGGGAGACGACGTCGTTGTCCTTCGCGAGGACTCCGACCTGGGCGTCCTCGGACATCAGCCAGCTGAGGAAGTTCCACGACTGCGCGGCCTTCTTGGAGTCCTTCGAGACGCCGATGCCGTCGCCGCCGACGAAGGTCGAGTCGCCGCCCTTCGGGCCGGGGATGCCGGACACGCCGACGTCGAACGGGGTGGAGGACAGGAGGGTCGCCGGGTACGGCATGACGCCGACCTTGCCCTCGGTGAAGCCGGCGGTCCAGGTGGGCCCGGCCTCGTCCTTCGAGGAGGGGAGCACCGCGCCGGACTTCCACAGGTCGGCCCACGTGCTGTAGACCTCCTTGGCGCCGTCCTCGGCGAGGAGCGACTCGGTGCCGTCCTCGTTCATGACCTGCTCGCCGTCGGCCCAGACGCTCGGGAACCAGGTGAAGACGAGGCAGCCGCCGCAGTTGAGGCCGGTGGCGGTGCCGTAGGTGTCGGGCTTGTTGAGGGCCTGCACGGCCTTGGCGTCCTCGGCGAACTCGGCCAGGGTCGTCGGACCCTGCTCGGGGTCGAGGCCGGCCTCCTTGTACAGCTCCTTGTTCCAGAAGAGCATCGAGAGGTCGAGCACGAACGGGAGGACGTGCTCCTTGTCGTCGGCGGTGCCGGCGGCCAGGTGGCCCTTGTTGATCTCGTCCTTGAAGTCGAGTCCGTCGATGTTGGCGGTGAGGTCCTGGAAGAGGCCCTGCTCGACCCAGTTGGGGACGTAGACGATGTCGGCGGCGAACAGGTCGGGGAGGCTGTCGGAACCGGCTGCCGCGCCGACCTTGGCGACGTAGTCGTCGTTCGGGACGACGGTGAGCTTGACCTGGTTCTCGTGCGAGGCGTTGTAGGCCTCGACGAGGAGCTTGGCCTGCTTCTCGAGTGGGGCGCGGGTCCAGAGCGTGAGCTCGGAACCGTCGTCCACGCCTTCGGGGCCGGCACTGGCGAGCGGCGAACTCCCACCGCCGCCGGAGGAACAGGCGGCGAGGCCGACAAGGAGGGCGCCGGCGGCGACCACTCCTCCGACCCGCTGCATCCGTCTGGTGTGCGTGCTGCGCATGGTGACTCCTCTGACTCATCGTTGAGCGGACCGGTCGGGTCCGGCGGTGCGGGGAGAAGTTTCGAAACTGTCGAAACGCCTTTCGGTAAAGCTAGCCTGGGATCACGGTAGCGTCAAGAGCAGAATCCGGTAACGTTTCCGGAACGAGAAGGGGGGCGTCATGACCGATGCAGACGCCATGGCCGCAGGCGGGGCCACGAGCGGCAGGGCGGCGACGCTCGGAGACGTCGCCCGCATCGCCGGTGTCTCGATCGCGACGGCCTCGAAGGCCATCAACGGACGCAGCGAGGTCGCACCGAAGACCCGCCAGCGCGTACTCGACGCCGCGAAGACCGTGTCCTTCACGCCCAACGAACTCGCCCGCAGCCTCATCAACGGCCGCACCGGCACCGTCGGCCTCCTCACGAGCGACCTCGAGGGTCGCTTCGTGATCCCGATCCTCATGGGCGCCGAGGACGCGTTCGGCGCCGGACAGGTGAACGTGTTCCTCTGCGACGCGCGTGGGGACGCGATCCGCGAGCAGCACCACCTGAACGCCCTCCTCACCCGGCGCGTCGACGGCATCATCGTCGTGGGCCGCAGCACCGACCCCCGCCCGTCCCTCGGCCACAAGTTGCCAGTGCCGGTCGTGTACGCCTACGCACCGTCCGACGACCCGACCGACGTCTCGATCACGCCCGACAACCGCGACGGCGGCCGGCTCGCCGTCGAGCACCTGATCGCCTGCGGGCGGTCCCGCATCGCGATGATCACGGGCGAGCCCCAGTACGCGGCAGCCCGCGACCGCGTGACGGGGGTGCAGCACGCGCTCGCCGCCGCGGACCTGGAGCTCGTCGGCACCCCGATGTTCTCGGAGTGGACCGAGCACTGGGGTCGGGATGCCGCGGCCATGCTCCTCGCCCAGCACCCCGAGATCGACGGCATCGTCGCCGGATCAGACCAGATCGCGCGCGGCGTCCTCGACACCGTCCGCGACCTCGGGCGCGACGTCCCCACCGACGTGGCGGTCGTCAGTTTCGACAACTGGGAGATCCTGGCCACCAACTCGCGTCCGGAACTGTCGTCGATCGACGCCAACCTGCAACAGCTCGGCCGACTCGCCGCCACGCGCATCTTCGAGGCGATCGAGGGCACGGAGGTCGCGCAGGGTGTCGAGTACCTGCCGGGTCGACTCGTCCTCCGCGGCTCCACGATCCCGAGGCGCTGAGGTTCGACCCGCGGGTGATGCGACAATCGTCGGACATCGCTACGGTCGAGCCATGAACAGCACCGGTGTCGCCACACTCGTCATCGTCGCGGCCGTCGCGGTCATCATCTTCACGATCACCGTCCAGGCCAGACGGAGGCGTCCTCCCGCATCGAAGCGTCGTGGAGGATCGTCTTCGGATGCCGGAGGACCGTACATCGTGGATGGTGACAACCACCACGGCGGCGGTCACCACGGCAGTGGGCACGACTCGGGCGGCTGGGACGGAGGCGGTGGCGGCGATTCCGGGGGTGGCGGAGACGGGGGTGGCGGCGGCGGAGGCGACTGAACAGTCCGCCACGACCACCTCAGCCCGTCAGCGGCGGCGTCGCTGCTGCTTCGAGCGACCCTTCGGCTTCGGGCGCGACTTGCGCTTCGCCGGTGGGACGACCGCGTTCCCCTCGCCCGAACGCTTCCGGCGCGAGACGTCGACGCCGCCGGCCGGCCCGCCGATCCAGATCGGGACCTTGCTCAGCCAACCGGCGACGAAGAACAGTGCTCCGCCGACGACCAGACCGGCGACGCCGATGATCTGCCAGATAGCGTTGTCGAAGACGACCGGCCCCACGGCCTCGCCGTCGGTGAACAGTCCGAACCCGTTGTCGAAGACGACGACGAGGATCGTCAGCCAACCCAAGCCGAACACGGTGCCGGCTATCCACCCCCACCGGGAGATCGCCAGGCCACCGAGGACCGCACCCACGGCCAGCGGCAGGCCGAACGCCACGTACAACACGATGGCGACCCAGGACTCGGCGTCGTCACCGCCGATCGCGGCCCCGACGAGGGCGACGCCGACGAGCAGCACCAGGGATCCGATGAGCGCACCGCTCAGCGTCGAGATGCGCCGACGACTCATGCGGTAGGGGTTGGTGCTGAACGGCTCCCGGTTCGGCATGGATCCATCCTCGACCATGGAAGCCCCCGCCGTCCGCCGGACGACGAGCGCGGCGTCACGATAGCCTCCCTGCATGGGGGAATCACGAGGCGCCCGCGCGCGCCGGAACGCACGCCGGGCGATCGCCATCGGACTCGGCGCGGTCACAGCCGCGGTCCTGCTCACCGGGTGCGGTTCGAGCGCCGGCGCTGACGCGGCGCGGGCGTCGATCGTCGAGGCCGTCGAGGGCCTGCCCGATGTCGAGGACGTCAGTGGAACGGTCGAGGCGTCGAACGGCGGCGGGCTCGAGACGTACTACAACGCCAGGATCACCGTCGAGATGGCCGACGGCGCTCCGCCCGAGTCCTACGCCGACGTCGCGACGGCTGCTGCTCAGGCGACCGACGGCAAGGAATCCGGCGAGGTGATCATCGAGGACGCCGCAGGGGGTTCGGTCCGGTTCGGCACCGGTGCACCGGCGAAGACGATCGATGCGACCGTGACGGCCTGGCGCGACTGGGCGGCCGACACGGATCCGGTCGCGGTCGATTCGATCCGGGTCGAGCTCGTCGCGACATCCGCCGACGGGGATCGACCCGCATCCTCCGACCTCCAGGTCATGTTCGTCTTCGCCGAACCGCTCGCGCCAGCCACCATCGCCGGCTTCGTCGGGGAGTTCCAGGCCGAGCTCCCGGACCCGCTGGCAGCTGCGGAGACCACGCTCGTCCTGAACAACCCCGAGTCGTCCTCCGGAGCCCCTCGGTTCAGTGCGACCGGCCTCCCCGTCCCGCCCGCCGTACTGGAGACCATCGCGGCAATCGAGGGGACGACCGCCGTCCTCGCGCCCCTCGGTGGCTCGGTGGCCGGCATCGACTGGTACGGGGAGCAGCATGGTGGGGGCCTCGACCGGCCCGACGAGCTCCTCCTCGCGGTGGCGTTCCCCGGGGACACGCGACTCGGAGGAGTGCCCCTCGCGGAGCTGCAGGCGAGTCCGCAGTGGGCGGCGTACCAGCAGGTGACGACGCTCGCGAACACCTCGGAGACGGCGATCTCGTTCTCGATGAGCGCCGACAATCCGCGGATCGCCGGCTTCACGGCCCAAACATGCGGAAGCGCTGACGACGAGCTGGATCCACCACGCGACCCCAGCGAGGCCGACCAGGCGATCGCCGCCTGGTGGCTGGCTCAGGCACCCGCCTGCCCCGGCGTCGGCCGGCACGAGTGAGCCGCGCGACGCACTGAGCGAAGCTCGACCGACACCCGAACGGTCAGCGCCCGGCGAGATCCCCGAGGCGCCGGCGCATACCGCGGAGGACGTCGATGAGGAGCACGTCGTCCGGGCCGGCCAACCACTGCTCGAGGGCGGCGTCGAAGAGGGCGGAGCCGATGGATGCGGCGAGCGCCGCGTCGGCGGGGGTGACCCCGCTGCCCACCAGGGCGTCGCGCATGGTGTCGGAGAGCACGGCGGACTTCAGCCGTTCCCGCTCGCGGAGTTGCGGTTCCGATCGGATGATCGTCCGACGGGCGGCGATGTCGTCCCGCCAGCGTTGCAGCTCACCGGCCGCGACCGTCTCGAGGCCCGACATCACGAGCGCGAGCGGGTCGAGCCCGGGCGGCGCCATCGCGACCAGCCGACCGACGACCGCCGGCAGCTCCCGTTCGCGGAGGAAGAGGACGTCGCGCTTGTCGGCGAAATGGCGGAAGAAGGTGCGCGTCGTGAGGCCGGCGGCTTCGGCGATCTCCGGGACCGTCGTGGCTGAGAAGCCGCGCTCGGCGAAGAGCTCCATCGCAGCGCTCTCGAGTCGGAGAGCCGCATCGGGTGCCCAGCGTGCCATGCGATCAGGCTAGCGGATGACACGACGTGTCGTCAGGTGTACAGTGATGGCACGACGTGTCATCAATCGGATGCCCGTCGTCCCGATCCCCTTGGAGTCCGCATGTCGACGAACACCGCAGCCTGGCTGCCAGCACACCGCGCAGACCTCGTCGTGGGTCCCGCCGCGATGCACGAGCCGGGCCCGGGAGAGCTCCTCCTCCGGAACCGCGCGGTCGCCGTGAATCCGCTCGACGAGGTGAAGCAGTGGACCGGGAACCTCATGTACCGCTGGCTCCCCAGCCCCGCCGTGCTCGGCGAGGACGTCGCGGGCGAAGTCGTCGCCATCGGGCAGGGTGTCCATCGCTTCGCGGTCGGCGACCGCGTCGTCGCCTACGCCGTCGGCATGGAACGAGGCCGACGCCACGAGGCCGAGGGCGGGTTCCAGCAGTACACGGTCGTCCGGGCCGACCTCGCAGCCCCCATCCCGGCGGACCTGCGCGACGAGGACGCCGTCGTCCTCCCACTCGCGATCTCCACCGCCGCGACCGCCCTCTTCCAAGCGGACCACCTGGCGCTCCCCCACCCCTCCGAGCATCCCTCCCCGACCGGGACGATCGTCGTCGTGTGGGGAGGCGCCACGAGCGTCGGGAGCAACGCCATCCAGCTCGCCGTCGCGTCCGGCCACCGCGTCGCCACGACCGCGTCACCCCACAACCACGACCGGATGCGCGCCCTCGGGGCCGAGATCGTCCTCGATTACCGCAGCCCGTCGGTCGTGGCCGACCTCATCGGCGCGCTGGCCGGCTCGGACGTCGCCGGCGTCCTGGCCGTCGGCACCGGCTCGGCGGAACCGTCGGTCGCGGTGGCCGCGGCGACCGGCGCCCGACGCGTCGCGCTCGCCAGCCCCTCGGTGTCCTTCGGCTCCCTGCCGCGTCGCGGCGGCCCGAGCCTGGCGTTCGTGCGCACCATGAGCCGGCTGGTGGCGGCGAACGTCGCCCTCCAGCTCCGCGCACGCCGGGCCGGTGTCACCGCTCGCTACGTCTGGGGGAGCTCGCTCATGACCAACGAGGTCGGCCCGATGCTGTGGGAGGACTACCTGCCCGGCGCCCTCGCCGCGGGCCGACACGTCTGCGCACCCGCGCCGGAGGTGGTCGGCGAGGGCCTCGAGGCGATCCAGCCCGCGCTCGACCGCGTCCGCGCCGGGGTCTCGGCGCGGAAACTCGTCGTCCGCCTCTGAGACATCCGGCTCCGAGGCGCGGGCTCACACATCCCAGACGGAGCGGTACGTCCGCGCGGCCAGGAGGCCCGAGAGCTCGGCGTGCACGGTCATCGTCTTGGCGAGCCGCTCGGCGCGGTCCACCCGCAGCACCTCGGGTCGTTCCCAGTCCCGCTCGGACAGGTAGGCGGCGTACGGGTTGATCACGCACTTGAAGTCGAGCATGAGCGACTGCCCGAGCGTGCCGGTCGCCATGAAGCTGTGCGGCAGGCCCGCGGCGCAGACGAAGGTCACGACCTTGTCGAACCAGGCGGCGACCCTGCCGTCCTCGCCGGTCGCGCCCGTCGCCTCGATGAGCGACTTCACCGTGGCCGCCGGAGCCCAGTTGTAGATCGGGAAGGCGAGGACGACACCGTCCGCGGCGGAGATGACGTCGTGCAGCCGACGGAAGACGGGGCTGTCGAAGACCCGGGCGTTGTCGAAGGCGGGCAGCTCCAGCTCGGCCAGATCGATGACGGAGGACTCGTGCCCCTGATCGCGGAGCAGCCCGCTGCTCATCGAAGCGAGCGTCCGGCTCCGACTCGCCGGATCGAGGCTGCAGGAGATCACGGGCAGATTCAGGGCGGCCATCCGTCTACGCTAACCCGACACCCGGCGGGAATCCGCGGCGGCGTGCGAAGGTGGAGCATGCTCTCGCCGCAGTCACTCCCCGAAGCCGACCGCCGCCTCGTCGCCGCCTGGGCCGCCGATTGCGCCGAACGGGTGCTGCCGCTCTTCGAGGCGGAGGCGCCCGACGACGACCGTCCGCGTGACGCCATCGCGCGGGCGCGGGCCTTCTCGGCCGGCGAGCTGGATGCGGCCGGCGAGATCCGCCGACGCTTCGTCGCGAACCGCGCCTCACAGGTTGTCACCGCACCCGCGGCGAAGGCCGCCGCCTGGTCGGCCGGGCAGGCGGCCGGTGTCGCGCACATGGGTGCGCATGCGCTGGGCGCCGCCGCCTACGCCGCGAAGGCCGCCGAGCTGGACCACCCCGGCGCCGGTGCGACCGAGATCGCCTGGCAGCTCGAGCACGCGAGCGGTCCGGTCCGGTCCGCCCTCCGTCTCCTCCCCGCGCTCGGCACCGACCCGTCGGGCCCGCTCGGTTCCGGGTTGTTGGCCTCCGGTGTCCTCGGCGCGAACATCCGCGCTCTCCAGGACGGCCTGCACCGACGCCCCCGACGCCCCGACGTCACGGCGCTCGAGCTCGTCGGAGGCGCAGAGCCGGTCCGGGTCGAGCTGCACGACGCCGACCCGCACTGGCCCGAGCGGTACCGCGAGCACCGGCAGCGCATCCTCGACGCCCTCGGGGCCGACGCCGTGGCGATCGAACACATCGGCTCGACGTCGGTGCCCGGACTCGCCGCGAAGCCGATCGTCGACCTCGTGGTCGCCGTAGAGGACATCACGGCGGAGGAGGACTACCTCGACCCGCTGCTGGCCGCAGGCTACGTGCTGCGCGTCCGCGAGCCCCGCCATCGGATGGTCCGGACGCCGGAGCGCGACGTCCACGTGCACCTCTACGAACAGGGCGCGCCGGAGATCGGCGAGTACCTGCTCCTCCGCGACCATCTGCGCTCCGACGCCGCCGACCGCGCGTTGTACGAGCACACCAAGCAGGAGCTGCTCAGCCGGTCGTGGGACGACATGAACGACTACGCCGACGCGAAGACCGAGGTCATCCTCGCGATCAAGGCGCGGGCGCGGCGGACCGGGGACGCACCGGCGGGATGACGACCCCGGTCACGACCGCCGCCGTCTTGACGCCGACGCAGAGGCTGATGAAGACCGTGAGCGCCGCCGTGACCGCCGAGCCCTCGAGCGTCGCGAGGGAGACCAGCCCCACGGTTCCGGGCACGAGCATGAGCAGCGCCGGCTGGAACGTGACGTTGGACGGCACCGCCGCCGAGTAGCGCTCGACGATGCGAGCGACGACGAACACGAGCCCGGCGGTGAGCCCCGTCGCGACCGCGTTCCCCACGAGAGGCGCGAACAGGACGATGCCCGCATAGGTCAACGCCATCACGCAGATCGTCAGCAGCGTCAGGGAGCGCCCGGAACCGAACGCGATCCCGATGCCGGCCGCGAGCATCACCACTCCGATCCAGGTGAACCAGAGCGGCGGGATCGCCTCCCAACCGACGAGGTCCGTGGTGCCGCGGCCGAGTTGGCCGACGAGCGCCGTGGAGTCGGGGTCGATCGACAGGCCCGTGAGTAGCGCCCCGGCCGAGATGCCGGCCGCCATGAAGGCGAGGACGATCAACCCGTACATCAGGCGTGCCGAACCCGTCACGATGTCGGTCGCGGTCAGCTCCAGCAGGGCGTTCGTGATGAGCGCCCCGGGCACGAGGATCGCGATGGGCGCGCAGACGGCGAAGAGCGGCACTGGGCCGAGGTCCATCGCCGAGGCGAGCGTTCCGACGAGCGTCGTCGACACGAACGCCGTCACGAACGGGGCGATCGCGACCGCTCCCCGCCACCGCGCCAGCAGGGTGATGACGAGGCCGACGAACGCGCCGACGAGCATCGAGGCGACGATCGCCCACCACGGGCAGCGGAACAGCAGGGCGAGTCCCCCGGCGAGCAGTAGGTTCCCGACCACCCAGTGCATCGAGGCGTGGGGTCGGGGCGTCTCCCGGATCGACTGGACCCGCGCCGGCAGGTCGCCCACCGGCCAGTGCCCGAGCTCGAGTTCGCGCATGAGCCGGTTCGCCCGGGCCGCGCCGCGGAACGACAACTCGCCATGCGTGTTGCCGACCGCGAGCACCGCGCCGGTGTGCACGTCGTTGACGATGATGAGCTGCGGTAGCACCGAGAAGGCGAGGCCCTCGTCACCCGATGCGGCCGTCGCACGCTCCAGGGAGTCGCGGACGTCGGTGACGGAGGTGCCCGCGTCGAGGAGCAGGCAGCCGAGCGCACTGTAGGCGTGCGCAGCGGTCCTGCGGTGTTCCTCGGTAGCGGCGTCGTCACTCATCCCGCCAACGCTACGCGAGATGGGGAGGTGTCCCCATCGCGGTGGCGCCACCGCCCCCGCTACCGTTGATCAGGCGGTCCGGGGGTCGGGCCGTGATGAGACGGTGGGGGCGGCAATGCGCAGGTTCGGGACGGTGGCGATCGCAGGGGCCGCCATGATGATGGCGTTGACGGGATGCGCAGGGGGCGCCGATGACGCAGGCGACTCGGGCGACAACGCCGCGTTCGCGAAGGAGGCCTGCACGGGCTGGAGCGAGATGCTCGCCGCGGACGACGCCGACAACGACGTCCTCAGCTCGCTCATGGACGTCCGCAGCGCGGACCGCACGGCGGAGGACGGCCCGGTCCAGAAGCAGGCGATCCTCGACGCCGCGAACGCGCACGTCGCCACCATCCAGGCTGCACGGGACGCCGTCGCCGACAACCCGCCCGCGGGCGAGGACGCGAAGGCGATCGTCAAGGCCTTCACCGACCACTACGACGCCCGCATCGAGATCGCCGAAGCGCGCATCGCCGAGTTCGAGGAGTTCCCCACCGTCCTGGAACGCAACTACGACCAGGTCATCACGGAATCGCAGGAGGTCCTGAAGGACATCGGCGAGTACGGCGACGGCCAGCCCGACGGCTTCCCCTTCGGCGACATCGAGGACCAGAAGGTCATCACCGCCCTCGACGAGGAGAGCAGCTGCGAGGACGTCATCAACGTCTTCTAGGACTCGGCCTCGGAGTGGACGGGGCGCAAGCCCTTGTCGGCGCGTGACCGGTCCTGGCATCGTCATCGGCACGTCGCACCCGCGGCGCCCGGCGACGAGGAGGCAGCATGGCAGACGTACGAGTGGGTGACCGGGTGTCGTGGGGCACGTCGCAGGGTCGGACGCAGGGGAAGGTCGTCGAGCGGAAGACCGCCGACTTCCAGTTCGACGGCCAGCACTTCACGGCGTCGAAGGACGAGCCCGCGTTCATCGTGGAGTCGGAGAAGACGGGTGCGAAGGCCGCTCACAAGGGATCGGCGCTGCGCGTCCTGAAGTCCTAGGCGTCCCTCGCGCACACGGCGGCCCGGCTGGGCGTAGCGTTGCCCCATGACCGTCGTGATCGCCTTCCTGGCCAACGTCATCGTCGCCATCGCGAAGTCCATCGTCGCCGCACTGACCGGCTCGGCGTCGATGCTCGCGGAGGCGGCACACTCGTGGGCCGACGCGGGGAACGAGATCTTCCTGCTCATCGCCGACAAACGCGCCGACAAGCAGCGGGACGCCGCCCACCCGCTCGGCTACGGCCGCGACGCGTACATCTTCTCGCTCTTCGCGGCCTTCGGGATCTTCACCGTCGGTGCGGTCGTCTCGATCCAGCACGGCATCCAGAGCCTCACCGCTCCGGAGGCGATGGAGAATTACGCCCTCAGCTACCTGGTGCTCGGCGTCGCCTTCCTCCTGGAGGGCTTCTCGTTCACGCAGTCGATCCTCGAGGGCCGCCGCACGGCGAAGAAGTACGGCCGCGGGTTCTTCGACTACATCGTGAACGGCTCCAACACGACGCTCCGCTCGGTCTTCTTCGAGGACTCCGCGGCACTGCTCGGCCTCATCATCGCCGGTGCCGGCATCGGCCTCCACCAGGTGACCGGCGACCCGGTCTGGGACGCGATCGGCTCGATCGCGATCGGTGTGCTGCTCGGCGGGGTCGCGCTCCTGCTCATCAACCGCAACCGGCGCTATCTCCTCGGGGCCTCCCCGAGCCCGGCGTACCGGGCGCAGACGATCACCGCGCTCCTGGCGCACCCCGAGATCGAGCGGGTCACCGCCCTGTACCTCGAGTTCAGTGGCCCGGAACGGCTCTTCCTCGTCGCGTCCGTCGACCTCGTCGGCGACGACCGGGAGAACGACGTCGCGCGGCAGCTCCGCCGACTCGAGGGCGACCTCGAGCAGGACGACCTCATCGGCAAGGCCGTGCTCACGCTCTCCGTGAGCGACGAGGCGTCGATCACCGCCTGAGCGCCCGGCCCGCACCCGCGCTCTCACCCGCGCGGGTCGGCGACGGGTCAGGCGCCGAACAACCGCTTCGAGGCGATCTCGGCACCCTCGACGAGCGCGCCGAGCTTCGCCCAGGCCACGTCCGTCGCGACGAACTCGTAGCTCGCGAACGTCGAGAGACCGCAGTCGGTGCCGGCGATCACGCGGGTCGGATCTCCGACCGCCTCTGCGACCTCGACGATGCGGTTCGCGACGACCTGCGGGTGCTCCAGGTAGTTGGTGGTGACGTCGATGACGCCCGGGATGAGCAGCGCCCCCTCGGGTAGCGGGTGCTCGCGGAACGCCGGAGCCTCGTGCTGGTGCCGCGGATTGCCGAGCGGGATGCTGAACGCGCCCACGTTCGCCCGGTAGAGGTGTGGGAGGAGCACGTCGACGGGGACGTCGTCCTGGTGCGGCCCCTGCCAGTTGCCCCAACAGACGTGCAGCCGGACCTGCTCGCGAGGGATGTTCCGGATGGCGTGGTTGAGGGCGTCGATGTGGAGGTCCACCGCCGCGAGGAACTCCTCGAGCGTCGAATCGCCGAACTGGATGACCCGCTCCATGGCGAGGTCCGGGGCGTCGAGCTGCAGGACGTGGCCCCGGGCGACGATCGCCTCGTACTCGACCCGCAGTTCGTCGGCGAGCGCGAAGACGTAGGCCCGGTCGTCGCCGTAGTGCGGGTTCGCCGCGTCGAGGAGCAACGTGGTCGAGACGATCCCGGGCGTCGCAGCGGAGAAGAAGGTGCCGGCGGGCACCCGCCCCTGGGCTGCCTGCACGGCGAGCTCCCGGTCGAAGCCGTCGAGGTCGGCGGTGATGCCGGACAGCGTCGGGTCGTAGGTGAGCAGGCCCTGCGCCATCGGCGGGTCCCAGACGCGCGCGACGTCGGCGCCCTCGACGATCTGCTTGGCCTGGAAGGCGGCGTAGTCCGGGAACGCCAGGGAGTCGAGCGTCGGCTTCCGGTGCCCTGCGCCGCCGAAGCCCTCGATGCGTTCGAGAACGTAGGTCGAGAACCCGACGCGCGGGACCTCGCCGTCGTTGATGAGGTCGAGGCCCGTCGCGAGCTGGGCGGCGACCGTTGCGGCCACCGCCTCCGCCGCGACCTCCTCCAGCTCCGCGACGTCGAACGCGCGCCGCTGGTCCCGGGCGACGAGCAGCCGGGTCAGCTCGGGCGTGCGCGGCAGACTCCCCGCGTGAGTGGTCAGGATGCGGTCGGTCATGCGTGAGCTCCTCGATGCTTGGCGCGGGTGGGCGCGGACGGAACCGTCGGGCGCCGGTCACCGCTCCCACGATGCCGCATCGCCCAGCCGGCCGCCAGCCTCATCACCCCCGGCTACGCCGTCAGCGCGATGTACTGCTCCTCCAGGAACTCGAGGATGCCCTCGCTCGACCCCTCACGCCCCAGGCCGCTCTGCTTGACCCCGCCGAACGGCGCGGCCGGGTCGCTCACGACACCGCGGTTGACGGCGACCATGCCCGCCTCCAGCCGGCGGGCGACGGCGACCGCCTCACGCTCCTCACCGAAGACGTAGGCCATGAGTCCGAAGACGGTGTCGTTCGCCATGCGCACCGCCTCGTCGACCTCGTCGTACCGCACCACGGCCGTGACCGGACCGAAGATCTCGGTGGTCGTGATCTCCGAGCCGTGCCGGACGCCGGTCACGAGCGTCGCGTCGTAGAACGCGCCCTCCTTCGACGGTCGACCGCCCTGCACGACACTGGCCCCGTCGCGGACCGCACCCTCGACGAGCGCCGCCACCTTGTCGCGCTCGTGCACCGAGACGAGCGCGCCGAGCTCGTTGTCGTGGTCGAGCCCAGGCCCCACCCGCATCGCGGCGAGCGCCTCGCCCATCCGGTCGACGAACGCGTCGTGGACGCTCGCGTGCACGTAGAAGCGGTTCGCCGCCGTGCACGCCGAGCCGCCGTTGCGCATCTTGGCGAGGAGCGACTCGCGGACGGTGAGGTCGAGATCGGCTCCGGGGAGGACGATCACGGGGGCGTTGCCACCGAGCTCCATCGAGGCGCTCACGACGGTGTCGGCGCACGCGTGCAGGAGCTCCCGTCCGACCTCGGTCGACCCGGTGAACGACAGTTTGCGGACGGCCGGGTGCGCGAGCATCTCGGCGACGATCGGCCCGGTGGGTACCGGCGTGACGAGACTCACGACCCCCGGCGGGAACCCGACCCGGTGGAGGACGTCGACCACGTAGGCCGCGGCCAACGGCGTCTCGCGCGCGGGCTTGAGGATGACGGTGCACCCGGCGGCGAGCGCCGGGGCGAGCTTGCGGGTCGCCATCGCGGCGGGGAAGTTCCACGGGGTGATGAGGAGGGAGACGCCGATGGGCTGTCGGTCGACGACGATCCGTTTGTCGCCGCTCGGGGAGAGCCGGTAGTCGCCGGGGATCCTGACGGCTTCCTCCGCGAACCACCGGAAGAACTCCTTGGCGTAGTTCGCCTCGCCGATGGCGTCGCGGTAGGACTTCCCGTTCTCCCGGATCATGATCTCGGCGAGCGTCTCGACCTCGTCGGTGAGGACCTCGTAGGCGGCACGGAGCAGCTCGCCGCGTTCCCGGGGCGGGGTGGCCGCCCAGGAGGCCTGGGCGGCGGCGGCGGATTCGACGGCGGCGAGGCAGTCCTCGCGGCTCGCGATGGCGAAGTCGGCGATCGTGCTGCCGTCGGCCGGGTCGACGACGGGGAAGGTGCGTCCGTCGGACCCGGCCCGCCAGACGCCGTCGATGAAGAGGCGGGCGATCGGTTCGGTGCTCGTGGTGGTGAGGGTGGTGGTCATCGTGCGTCCGTGTCTGCTCGGAGGGCGGATCGGTCGCCGGCGTGGGCGGCCTGGAGGATGGCGTGCAGCAGCTCCGGGTCGGAGCCGATCGGTGAGATGTCGACGAGTCGTCTCGAGCGCATCGCCAGCTCGGCGATACGGGGCAGCTGGTCGGCCTCGACGCCGATCTCGGCGAGGCTCGTCGGGATGCCGATGGTGCCGCAGAGTTCCGCGACGCGGTCGACCGCGTCCTGTGCCGCCGCATGGACGTCGGTCTCGGTGCCGCCGAGTGCCGCGTCGATGGCCGCCAGGCGTTCGGGGATGACGGGCACGCACGCCTGGAGGACGTACGGGATCATGAGCCCGGTACCGAGTCCGTGCGGGGTCTTGGTGATCGCGCCGACCGGGTACTGGACCGCGTGGGAGAGGTGCGTGCCGGTCGGGCCGAAGCACATGCCGGCGAGGAGGCTGCCGTACGCGACCTCGGCTCGGGCCTCGCGGTCGGTGCCGTCGGCGACGGCCCTGGGCAGGTTGGGCGCGATCCGTCGGATCGCCTCGAGCGCCAGGTGTCGGACGAACAGGTTCTGCCCGGTGAACACGGGCAGACGGGTCTCCCAGTCCAACGGCAGCTCGGCCGCGGTGAACGACTCGAGCGCGTGCACGAGGGCGTCGATGCCGGCGTACGCGGTGACCGACGGCGGTGCGCCGATGGTCAGCTCGGGGTCGACGACGGCGGCGACCGGGATGAGGTGGTGGCTCGAGACGCCGATCTTCATCTCCTGGGCAGGGTCGGAGATCACGGCTACCGGGGTGACCTCGGAGCCCGTCCCGGCGGTCGTCGGTACGGCCACGATCGGGAGGACGGGCCCCGGCACGTTGTTCTCGCCGTAGTAGTCGGCGAGGACGCCACCGTGGGCGACGAGCACCGCGATGAGCTTCGCCGCGTCGAGGGAGCTGCCACCGCCGTATGCCAGCACGACGTCGGGGGCGAAGTCCGCGGCCACCCGGCCCGCCTCGGTGAGCGAGTCGACCGGGAGTTCCGGGAGCACCTCGGTGTAGACGGCGACCTCGAACGCGTCCGCACGCAGGGTGTCGACGATCGTCGTGAAGTCCGGCGAGTCGGCGAGGAAGGGGTCGACGACGGCGAACACGCGGGTCCCGTGCTCGCGGAGGATCACGGGCAGTTGGCGGCGGACGCCGAAGCCGACGTGGATGCGGGGTGGGAGGCGGAGGGTTCCGGTCTCGGTCATGCTGCTGGGTCCTGTCCGTTCGGAGGCGGCGGGGTGGGTGGCGGTGGCGTGTTCGGTGGTGCGATGGTCGAGGCCGGTGTCAGGCACTGAAGCCGCCGTCCACCGGGAGGACGACACCGCTGATGTGGCTCGCGAGGTCGCTGAGGAGCCAGGCTGCCGCTTCGCCGACCTCGGCACCGGTGCCCGCCTTGCGGAGCGGGGTCGCGGCGATCCGCGCCTCGACTCCGCCCGGGATGGCGACCCTCGTCTGGTCGAGCATGGGGGTCTCGGTGGGGCCGGGGGCGAGCGCGTTCACCCGGATGCCGAGCGGTCCGTTGTCGTGCGCGGCGGTACGGGTCAGTCCGATCACGGCGTGCTTGGTGGCCTGGTAGGCGCCCATGCCGGAACTGCCGCGGAGACCGCCGATGCTACTCACGTTGACGATGGAGCCGGTGCCGGCGGCGCGCATGACCCGGAGCTCCTCGCGCAGACAGAGCCACACACCCTTCACGTTGACGGCGAGGAGGCGGTCGAAGTCCGCTTCGGTCACCTCGTCCAGGCGACCCGCCTGGGTGAGCGCCGCGTTGTTGAACGCGCCGTCGAGCCGGCCGAACCGCTCGACGGTCGCGTCGACGATACGGGCGACGTCGGCTCCGACGCTGATGTCGCCGGTGATCGACGCGGCGTCGTACCCGGCCGCGACGAGGTCGTCGGTGACCGCGGTGAGTGGCCCGGCGGTGCGCGCCACGAGCATGACGGAGGCACCGTGTTCGGCGAAGACGCGCGCGGCGTCGGCACCGATGCCGGCGCTCGCGCCGACGACGAGGACGACCTTGCCGTCGAGGAGGGCGTGCGGTGTGGTCGTGGGGGTCGCTGTGTTCATGGGGTCCTTCCACCAGGTGGGTGCTGCGGGTCGATCGGTTCGGGAGTCGGTGTCGTCGGGATGTCTCGTCGTCCTGCTGTCGTCAGGCGTACCGCACCGAGCGGCCCGCCTGTACCGCCGCGGACGCCGCGCCGCCGAGCAGACTCGCGTCGTTGCTCATGAGGGTGAAGCGGTAGCCGGCGTCGACCGAGGCCTGCACGGAGGCCGCACTGGCGCCGCCGGCGTTGCCGATGGGCTTCCCGACGGCGACGGTGTCACGGATCGCTCGGGCGATGAGGTCGACGACGACCGGGTCGGATTCGCTCCGACCCTCACTCGTGGAGAGGTCGGCCGCGCCGATGAGCAGGGCGTCGACCCCGGCGACGGCGGCGATCGCCCCGGCGTCGCGTGCGGCGGCGGCGCTCTCGATCTGGGCGATCAACACGACCTCCTCCTGCCCGAACCGCAGGTACTCCTCGCGTGACGTCGCCCCCCACGCACCGGCGCGGCTCGTGCTGCCGACACCGCGGGTGCCGAGCGGGGCGAACCGCACGGCGGCCGCTGCGGCCTCGGCCTGCGCGACCGAGTCCACGTGCGGGAGCATGATCCCTTCCGCACCGGCGTCGAGCACGCGCTGGACGACACCGCCGTCGAGCGCCGGGATGCGCACGATCGGTGAGACGCCGGCGAGCAGCGCCACCCCGATGTGCTGCGAGGCCGTCTCCATGCTCATCGGCGAGTGCTCGAGGTCGATGACCGCGAAGTCGAAGCCGGCGAGCGCCACGAGTTCCATGCTCTCCATCGCCGGCAGCTTCACCCAGGTGCCGAGAGCCGGACCGGCGTCGGCGGCGAGGGCGGCTCGGAACCGGCTCGTCCGTCTCGTCGCCATGGTCACGAGGCCGGGTAGTCGTCGGCGTTCAGCACCCAACCGGATGCCGAGAAGTCCACGCGCGGGGGCGCGAAGATGTCCAGGAGCTGCTGGTGCGGCCCGACCCCTTGCGTCGTGTGCACCGTCGGCGGCGGGATGATGCAGATCGAGGGGGTGCCGATCTCCTCGTGCTCGTCGGCGCGCCACTGCGAGGAGTCCGGTCCCCACGGGTACCGGATGTGGTGACGGAACCGGCCCTTCACGCCGAAGGAGATCTGCTCGAAGTCGTCGTGGAAGTGCGGCGAGAGCTTGTGGGCGTCCCGTGGCGCGGGTTCCTCCGCGAGGAAGTTCACCATGAGGTTCGTGGTGCGGAAGATCCGACCGAACCGCCCCTCGGCGATCGGGGTGTCGGCGAGCCGGTACACCCGGAGCGCGAATCCGCCGACCGGGTCCGGCCAGGGCTCGAGCGGAGCGGCCCGCTGGTCGGGTTCGGCGTACGCGTCGGCGTTCGAGGCGCGCTGCAGGAGGTCCTCGGCCCGGGTGGAGAACAGCCGGATCACGGGCCCGTCGGTGACGACCTCGATCTCGCTGTCGCCGGGCGGGACGACGACGAACGCCTCCTCGGCGACGTCGGCCTCCGTGCCACCCGCCGAGATGCGGAGGGCGGCGCTGTCGGAGTACAGGAGCACGGCGTACTCGTCGGGTTGCCCGGCCCGGCTGAAGCGCTCACCGGCGCGCGCGTCGGAATACACGATCACCAGGTTGGCGGCCCTGGCGATCCAGGTGCGGCCGCCGGCGGAGCCCGTCTCGGCGGGCGGGACGTCGTCGAACGCGATCCACTGCGACGGCTTGACCGGGGTGGTCGGGTCGATCGACGGCGCGGCGCCGGTCGGTGCCGTCGCCAGCCGTGAACGGATGTCGTCTTTGGCATACATCGTCATGGGGTTCCTTGTCGTGAGGTGGGGTCCTGGTCAGCGGGTGACTCGGTCGAGGCCCTTGAGGCGGAGCATGCGTCGAGCGTCGTCCGGCGTGGCGATCGTCTTGCCGAGGTCCTCGACGACCGCCCGGATCTTCCGGACCTGTTGTGCGTTGCTCGTGGCGAGCTCGCCCTTCCCGATCCAGAGGCTGTCCTCGAGGCCGACCCGGACGTGTCCCCCGAGCCAGGCGCTGTGGGTGCCGAACTGCATCTGGCCGCGGCCGGCGGCGAACGCGGAGAACGAGTAGTCGTCGCCGAAGAGCTTGTCGGCGATCGCGACCATGTGGGTGAGGTTCTCGTGGTCGGCCCCGATCCCACCGAGGATGCCGAAGACCCCCTGGATGAGGAACGGCGCCTTCGCGAGCCCGCGGTCGGCGAAGTAGGCGAGCGAGTAGAGGTGGCCGATGTCGTAGCACTCGTACTCGAACCGGGTCCCGAGGCCGTCGCCCAGCTCGCGGAGCGTGTGCTCGATGCGGTCGAAGGAGTTGATGAACGGTTGCGAGTAGGTGTTCAGCACGTACTGGCGTTCCCAGTCGTGCTTCCACTCCGTGACCTTGTCGGCGATGCCCGCGTAAACGAAGTTCATCGACCCCATGTTCAACGAGGCGAGTTCGGGGGCGAAGCGCATCGCCCCCGCGAGCCGTTGCTCCATGGTCATGGCCGAGGAGCCGCCCGTCGTGATGTTGATGACGACGTCGGTCTCGTCGAGGATCCGCGGGATGATCTGCTCGTAGATCTCGGCCTCCCAGGCAGGCCGTCCGTCCGGATGCCTGGCATGCAGATGGATGACGGCCGATCCCGCCTCCACCGCTTCGAGTGCGGAGGCGACGACCTGGTCGGCACTGAGCGGCAGGGCGTCGCTCTGGGACGGGACGTTGACCGAACCCGTGACGGCCGTGCTGATGATGACCTGCTCGGCGGCCAACATCAGTTGGTCTCCTCGAGCCCGAGGAGGAAGGCGGTGTTCCGGCAGATCATCTGCCGGATGTCGCGCTCGGACACCCCGTGGTCGAGCAGCTGCTGGATGACGTAGATGTATCCGTCCACCGGCAGCGGGTTGGTGAGCTGCCCGAGGTCCGAGTCGATGACGGTGCGTTCCGGGCCGACCTTCTCGATCCAGTCCACGAGCTGGCTGATGGGGAAGCCGGGAGCGGGGACGCCCGGGTGGTACATCGACATCTCGTGCTCGACGAAGGCGCCGTAGCCGAGCATCTCCTCCACGTCGCCGTCGGAGGCGTTGACGATGAAGTCCGGGTGGTGGAGGAGCAGCCTGGTGACACCGTTGTCCTTCGCGGTCGCGAACAGCGCCTTCATCGACTCGGCGTCGAGGTGTCCACCGGAGAGCATGATGCCGGCCTCGCCGACGAGCTGGGTGACGCGGACCGTCTCGGCCGAGACGTCGCCGTTCGCCGCCCAAATGGACTCCTCGCGTTCCTCGAGGTTGGAACCGGCGGTGGGGAAGCCGTCGTCGTGACTGTGCGCGCGGATGTGCTGCCCGGCCGAGACCGTGGGACCCCAGACGGCGCGGCCGCCCATCTGGATCGCGACGGCGACGGCTGAGGGGTTGATCCCGCCCACCTCGGAGTTGAGGGCGACACCACCATAGGCGGGGGTCGGTGCGTCGGCGAGGAGGTCGCGCATCGCCAGGAGGTCCATGACGGTGTTGTGGTGGTGCGACTTGATGAGGATGGCCCGCAGCCCGATGCGGGCGGCGTCGTAGGACGCCTCCACGTGGTTGAGCCGACGGGGGAAGGGGCTGGGGCCGGAGTGCACGTGCAGGTCGACCGCTCCGTGCAGGACCTTGAGCAGTGCGGGCGACGGGATGGGTGCGTCTTCGGTGGCGAGCATCCGAGAACCTCCTTGTGTTCGGATTGCGTACTTTTGGTTCAGATTACGCACACAAGCCGATCGTGTCCAGCGAAAGCGCCAGGATCATCACGGATTTGTCGAGCGCTCTGTGTTCATGATGCGAAATTGAGGATTGCATTATGAACAGACACCTGCTGTACTGATCGACGACAACCGCTTCGACCCTCGATGAGGAGGTGTGACATGAGTGACGCGACCGCAGGCATCGCCCAGCAGGTTCCGGCCCAGCCGGTTCCGCTCCCCGAGACCGACCGCGGGTCCATCCAGTCGATCGAACGGGCGGCGATGATCCTCGCGCTGTTCGACCAGCACACGAGGGTCCTCTCCCCCGCGCTCGTGGCGGATCGGCTCGGCCTGAACCGCACGACGGCGCACCGGTACCTGCTCTCCATGCAGGCCTCCGGCTTCCTCAACGCCGCGTCCGGCCCCGGCCCGCTCATCGACCAGCTCTCCGGGCTCGTCTCGACGCGTCAGCAGATCATGAGCCTCGCACCCTCCCTCCTCCGGCAGCTCTCCGACCGCACCGGCCTCACCGCCGTCGTCAGCTTCCTCGGCCGCTCCGGCGCCGTCGTCGGCCATGTCGAGGAGGCGAACGAGGGCACCATCGTGCTCACGGTGCGCGTCGGGACGGTCCTCGAGATCAAGGCCGCCCAGTCGCGGGTGCTCCTCGCCTTCCAGTCGGACCCCACGGTCGTCTCCCGCCTGCACGCCGGCCTGCCGCCGGCGGAGGCCCAGCTTGAACACGCGGAACTCGCCCTCGCCCGGCGCGACCGGATCGCCTGGGCCGACCTCGGCCGGGTCGGGCTGGCCTCCGTGGCTGCCCCCGTGTTCGGCGCCGACGACGTCCAGGCGGCCATGGCCGTCCTGGGCACCACGACCATGCTCCCCTCCTCTCCCGAGTCCGAGGAGCGCGTGACGATGCTGCGTGAGGCTGCCGAGCAGCTCAGCGCCATGCTGAACGGATGATCAGATGACGACCACCTCCCCGCACACCCGACGGTTGCCGCGACCCGCCTGGCTGCTGCTTGTTCCGGCGCTCGGCGTCCTCGCCGTGGTGCTCCTCGTCCCACTCGGGCAGAGCCTCCTGCGCAGCTTCGGCACGCCCGACGTCACGCTCGACCACTACGCCTCCCTCTTCACCGACGGCGTCACCCTCACCGTGCTCGGCCGGACGGCCACGACGGCGATCATCGTCACGGTCGTCGCCTTCCTCCTCGGCTACCCCTACGCGTACCTCATGACCCGTGTCGGCCCGCGCACCCGCGGCATCCTGCTCGTGATCGTGCTGATCCCGTTCTGGACCTCCGTCATGGCCCGCAACTACGCCTGGATCGTGCTGCTTCAGCGCGGCGGGCCCGTGCAGAGCGTGTTCGAGTTCTTCGGCGCCGGGGACGTGGTGTTCCAGGGCAGTGTCGTCGGCGTCACGATCGCGATGAGCCAGGTGCTCCTCCCCTTCATGGTGCTCCCCCTGTACAGCTCACTGGGCGGCATCGACCGGAAGCTGCTCCTCGCGGCCCGCGGCCTGGGTTCCTCCCCGCTCGTCGCGTTCTGGAAGATCTACTGGCCGCTCTCGCGCGGCGGCGTCGTCTCCGGACTCATCCTCGTCTTCACGCTGAGCCTCGGCTTCTACGTCACCCCGGCCCTCCTCGGCTCGCCGCAGCAGTCGCTCATCGCCCAGCTGCTCGCGCAGCGGACGACGCAGCTCCTCGACTTCGCCGGGGCCGGGGCCCTCGGCATCCTCGTCCTGGTCGTCACCCTCACCCTGGTCGCCTGGGCCAACCGCTTCGGCGGGACCATCTCGGCCATCGGCGTCACCAGTACCGCCCCGACGAAGGAGCACTCATGACCGCGCTGAGCGACGTCGACGACGTCGACACCCGCAGCGTCCTCACCGCCCGCGGACCCTCGACCTCGCCAGGGGCACGCCGGGTCCGGCGCAAGGACCGCGGCGTCGACCCGGTCCCCTGGTGGCTCATCGTCATCGGGACCCTGGTCGCCCTCTACTTCATCCTGCCGACGCTCATCGTCATCCCGTTGAGCTTCAGCGCCGCCTCGGCGTTCCAGTTCCCGCCGACGGAGTTCTCCCTGCGGTGGTACGAGAACTTCTTCACCGACCCGAAGTGGCTCTCCTCGCTCGGGAACTCGTTCCTCGTCGCCATCCTGGCAGCCGTCATCGCGACCCTCGTCGGCACGGCGGCCGCGGTCGGGCTGAACCGCCTGACCGGACGGCTCGCCGGGTTCCTGCGGACCCTGCTCATGATCTCGATGGTCACCCCGGCCATCGTCGTGGCGGTCGCCGTGTACGTGTCGTTCCTCCAGTGGCACCTGACGGGCAGCCTGCTCGGGTACGTGCTCGCCCACGCCGCGCTCGGGGTGCCGTTCGTGCTCGTGTCGGTGACGACGGCGCTCGGTGGCTTCGATCCGAAGCTCCTGCGCGCCTCGGCTTCGCTCGGAGCCTCACCGCTGCGGTCCTTCATCACCGTCACCATGCCGCTCATCAGCCGTGGCGTGCTCACCGGCGCCATCTTCGCCTTCGTCACCTCGTTCGACGAGGTCGTGATCGCCCTGTTCCTGCGCTCGCCGACCTTCCAGACGCTGCCGGTGCAGATGTACAACAGCGTCACCTTCGAGCTCGATCCCACCATCTCCGCGTCGTCGAGCCTCGTCGTCGTCGCCGTGACCATCATCTTCCTGGTGCCCATGCTCATCGGCAGCCGCACCAAGACCCGTAAGGAGACGTCGTGACCATCTCACGCGCAGACACCACCCCGTCGACCACGGCGACGCAGCCACGCCAGGGGACGAGGATCCGTCTCGACGGGGTGACGAAGGACTACGGGCTCGCCGCGCCCGCCGTGGACGACATCTCGCTCACCATCGAGCCGGGCGAGTTCATGACCCTGCTCGGCCCGAGCGGCTCTGGCAAGACGACGACGCTGAACCTCATCGCGGGCTTCGAGACGCTGAGCGCCGGCACCATCGACCTGAACGGAGCCGATGTCGGGTCGCTGCCACCCCACAAGCGCAACCTCGGCATGCTCTTCCAGAACTACGCCCTCTTCCCGCACATGACCGTGGCGCAGAACGTCGGGTACCCGCTCCGGGAGCGCCGGCTGCCGAAGGCCGAGATCGCCCGACGGGTGAGCGAGGTGCTCGAGCTCGTGCAGCTGCCCGGACGCGACGGGAACTTCCCCTCCCAGCTCTCCGGCGGGCAGCAGCAGCGCGTGGCGCTCGCCCGGGCCATCGTGTTCAACCCGGCGGCGCTCCTCCTCGACGAACCGCTCGGCGCCCTCGACCGCAACCTCCGCGGAGCCTTGCAGATGGAGATCCGACGGATCCACCGCGAGGTCGGCTCCACCTTCGTCTTCGTCACGCACGACCAGGAGGAGGCGATGAACCTCTCCGACCGGATCGCGTTGTTCAACAGCGGACGCATCGAGCAGGTCGGCTCGCCCGAGCAGCTGTACCGGGAGCCGGACACCCTGTTCACCGCCACGTTCCTCGGCGACTCGAACGTCTTCGACCTCGGTGGCTCCGCGTTCGGCCCGCAGGCCGGTTGGGAGGGCAACACCTGGTCGATCGATCCGACCACCGTCGCCGACCACCCCGGGGTCGACGTGCACGGCGCCGTCGTCGTGCGACCGGAGGATCTGCGCATCGTGCAGGACCCGGCGACCGTGCCACCGGGCGCCAACACGGTGCAGGCGACCATCCGCGACCTGGAGTACATGGGCTCGTACCGCACCGCCATGCTCGACCTCGGTGGGACCGGCCTGCTCGGCCGCGCCCGCATCGACGCCCTCGACGCCGCCCACACGCTCGGCGACACCGTGACCGCCTGGTGGCGACCGGAGCGGCAGCGCGTCGTCGCCGCGTGAGCCACCCCGAGGATCACCCGACCACCGACCCACACACCCGAACACCTGCAGACGCACCCGAACACCCACCCGCGCCCGGCGACCGTCGGCGCGCACACACCGAGGAGACGACAATGGCGCCCAGCTCCACCTCCAGATCCATCAGTAGGAACACCGACCCCCGCACCCGCCGCACCCGCTTCGCCGTCGGCGTGAGCGTCGTCGCGATCACCGCCCTGCTGTCCGGCTGCGCGAGCGGCGGAACGGCCGCCCCGAGCGGTTCCGCAGCGGCCGGTGACGACGCGGCGGCCACGATCACCTTCGTCGGGTACGGCGGCGGCGGCCAGGACGCACAGATCGCGGCCTGGCAGGAGCCCTATACGAAGGCGCACCCGAACGTCACCTTCGTCAACACCTCACCGCCCGACGTCGCGCAGGTGAAGGCACAGGTGGAGAGCGGTTCCGTGCAGTGGGACGTCATGGCCACGGCCCCCTACGCGGCACAGCAGAACTGCGGCACGCTCTTCGAGAAGCTCGACCTGGCCGATATCGACCAGACGGACCTCGCGGAGGGCACCGTCGGCGAGTGCTACCTCGGCAACTGGATCAACGCCACCCCGATCGCGTACCGAACCGACGCGTTCCCGAAGGGCAAGGGCCCGGAGTCGGTCGCGGACTTCTTCGACACGGGACGGTTCCCCGGCCAACGCGGCATCGTCACGAACCTGCAGAACGGCATCCTCGAGTACCCGCTCCTCGCCGACGGGGTGAAGCCCGACGAGCTGTACCCGCTCGACGTGGACCGCGCCCTCGACAAGCTCGACGAGATCCGCGACGTCACGACCTTCGCCCCGAACGTCGGGGCCCTGCAGCAGGCGGTCGAGGCGAACCAGGTGGACATGTTCCTCCTGCCGGACTCCCGCCTCGTGCCACTGCTCCAGAGCGGCTTCGACATGACAATCGTGTGGGACGTCACGGTCGCCTCGTTGAACGCCTTCGCCATCCCGAAGGGCGCTCCGAACAAGCAGGCCGCCGTCGACTTCATCTCGAGCGTCGTCGAACCGGAGCAGGTCGCGAAGATCTCCGAACTGCTCGGGGTCGCACCCGTCAACACGGCGGCGAAGCCGGAACTCGACGAGTTCACCGAGCAGGTCGAGGTGTACGGGCCGGCCAACACCGGCGAGACCGTGCTCCAGGACATCGACTGGTACACGGACAACTTCAATGACACGACGACGAAGCTGACCACCTGGCTCGCCGGGTGATCAGCCCGCCCGAGCCGAGGCTGCGCTCGACCGGCCGTGTTCTCCAGCTGAACTACGCTTCAGTCATGGCGAACATGGACGGTACGAGCGAAGCATCCGGGTCCGAGATCCAGGCGGTGGACCGCGTCGGACAGATCTGTTCACTGTTCGGTCCGCACACCACGGAGCTGACGGCGGCGGACGTCGCCGAACGCCTGGGACTCAACCGCACCACCGCCTACCGCTACTGCGCGTCGATGGTGTCGGCCGGGATCCTCGAGCGTGGGCCGCGTCGCAGCACCTTCGTCCTCGGTGGACTCATGCTGCAGCTCGGCATCCACGCACTGAGCCGCCGGCGGGTCACCGAGATCGCCCCGCCGCACCTCGCCGAGCTGAGCGCCGCCGTCCGCATGACGGCGGTGCTCAGCCTTTGGGGCGCTCGTGGTCCGATCGTCACGCTCGTCGAGGAGGACCGGACCCGCTCAGCGGTCGTCACGGTCCGGGCCGGCACCCAGCTCGACGCCACGGCCGCCCAGACCCGGGTCTTCCTCGCGCACCTCACGGACGCCCGGGCCTTCGACTGGACCGCGGCGGGTTCGACCACGGCGCAGCGGGCCGAGCTGGAGGCGGCGGTCTACACCGCGCGCCGCTCCGGCTACTGCATCGCCTCCCAGTCCGGCGGCGTGTTCACCGCCGCGGCACCGGTGTTCGACGAGTACGGCATCGCCGCGACCGTCGGGCTCCTCGGCGCCGACCCCCAGGCGGACCTCACGCCGGACTCCCCCATCATCCGCGCACTCCTGCGCACGACGACCGTGTTGAGCAACGAGCTCCGCGGCAGACCGGACGGACCGACCGATGACCATTCCGAGCTATGACCAGCTCGCAGCAGCCACCCCGCCCGGATCCAGCTGGGCGGTCTTCGGCCCGGGCGACGAACTCGGCACCGTCAACTTCCTGACCGCCGAACGCGTCGCCGCCGCAGCAGCCCTCGTCAGGACCGGCCGGCGGTTCGGCCTGGACCACGCGATCACCGCCTTCGAGCCCTACCCGACCGGCACCCGCCGGGCGCTGGAACACCATGTGTTCTCGAACAACCCCTCGCACCGCGACGACTACCTCGACTCCTTCTACCTGCAGTCGTCGTCGCAGATCGACGCGCTCCGCCACATCGGCCACCCGGAGCACGGCTTCTACAACGGGCTGAGCACGGCGGCGAACGACGCCTCGTCGAACCGGCTCGGTGTGCACACCTGGGCCGACGCCGGGATCGCCGGCCGCGGGGTCCTGCTCGACGTACCGCGCTACTTCGCGGCGGTCGGCGAGCCGTACGACCCGTCGTCCACGATCCCGATCGACGCCCCGCTCCTCGACGCGATCGCCGAACACCAGGGCGTGACCTGGCGAGGCGGCGAGCTGCTGCTCCTCAGGACCGCCTGGGCCGAGCAGTACCTCGCGAAGACGCCCGCCGAGCGCTTGGCGACCCCGTGGCGGCAGTCGCCCGGACTGGCGCAGCGCGAATCCGTGCTCCGGTGGTTGTGGGATCACGAGATCGCCCTCGTCGCAGCCGACAACCTCGCCGTCGAGGCGGATCCGGTCGTCGACAGCGACTTCCGTTCACCGGACGACCGGCCACCGGAGCGCGGGGTCGACCACAGCGGGATGCTCCACCGGCCGCTCATCGCCCTGCTGGGCATGGCCCTCGGTGAGCTGTGGCGGTTGGACGAGCTCGCCGAGGACTGCGCGGCCGACGGCGTCTACGAGTGCTTCGTCACCTGCAAGCCGCTCTACGTGCCGGGCGGTGTCGGCTCGCCGCCGAACGCGATCGCCTTCAAGTAAGGCTCGCGTGCTTCACGAGGAAGCACTCAGGCCATGCAGGGAGCCCACTCCTGGTTGGAGAGTTCGCGCTGCTCGTCGTCCGTCTGGAGGAGCCACCCGGTCTTCGTCGCGCCGCGGTACTGGCCGCTCACGAGGTCGGCGCACCACGCGCGTCCGTCGAAGGCCCACCGCACGAAGCTCGCCTCGCTGCCCTTGCGCAGGAGCGGACGTTCGCGTTCTACCTGACTCATGTGTTCCATCTCGACGGTGGCTGACATATCTCCCCACCGTATCGAGGAATGCCGTCGGTGAACAGACTCGGGGAAGCTCCTTGCGTTTCGCGGCCGGGTACCCGAAAATACCCGGTCGCGCCCGGAAGCAGCGGACCGCTCGGGGCTCCCGAAGCGACCATCCGGCCACCGGGCCTGTCGCCTCAGCGCTCAGTTCAGGAACACCCGCAGCGCCTCGTCGGTGAGCGGGCGGTCCGCGAACACGAGCCGCACGGCATCGGGATCAGGGTTGCCCGCGTCGGGGCCGCGCCAGACGACCTCCAGACCGGCACGCTCTGCAGCCCGCCGGGACCCCTCGTTGTGCTCCAGGAGGAATGCGACGACCGGCAGATCCGGTGCCGACGCCGATGCCGCGGCCCGCGCTGCCGAGATGAGCTCCTGGGCGTATCCGCGCCCCCAAGCAGCGGGCGCCAGGCGGTAATACAGGTTCCAAGCGACCCCACCGCGAAGACTCGGGCCCCCGATGCCGACCAGCAAACCCGTCGCGGTGTCGCGCGCCACCCACACGTCGAGCCCGTTGGTGTCCCATCCGTTCTGATAGCGGCCGATCAGTTCCCGGGTCTCCTCGAGCGAGGTGTGGCGAGCGGAGGGCAGATGCGTCCACACCGCGGGGTCGGCGTGGAGGTCGTGGAGCTCCGGCAGGTCGTGCTCGGAGGGGCGCGCGAGCGTCAATCGTTCCGTCAGGGTCGGCGAAGTCGCGTCGGTCATGCCGTCCATTCTGCTCTGGTCGCTGTCCACCCCGACTCGATACCCTGTCCGCATGGCCGCGAAGAACGAACCGATCTCCGCACGTGCCTGTGCGATCCTCAGTGTCACCATCGCCGCCTTCTCCATCTTCCTCGTCGCCTCGACGGCGAGGGACGGCGGATCGTGGACGTTCTCGGTGCTCGCCTGCTTCGTGCCCCTGCTCTTCGCAGCCCAGGGCATCAGGATGAGCCGCCAACCCGGCGCACGGTGGCCCACCTTCAGTCTGATCGGGTCGATCGTCGGGGCCATCCTGGGGCTCGTGTCCTTCGGCGCGTTCGCCTGGCTGCTCGTGCGCTCCTGAGCGCAGCGCCGCCGCGTAGAGTCATCCCACCGTCACCACCACCATCGAAACGAGGGCCATGCGTCTGCACGTCGAGGAACGCGGGCACGGACCCGTCCGCATCGCCCTCATCCACGGGTTCCTGGCCGACGGCGCCGCCTGGACCGACGTCGTCGCCGCCTCCGATCCGGAGCGGTACACGTTCCTCCTCGTCGATCTGCGCGGCCACGGAGCCAGCCCTCGCGCCGATCGGGCACGCGGCGAGCGCTACGACCTCGCCTCGCTCGCAACCGACCTGGTCGAGACGCTGCCGACCGGCCTCGACGCGATCGTGGGTCACTCGCTCGGCGGTCGGGTCCTCGCCGACATCGTGGAACCGCTCCGCCCGGCGCGCGCGATCTACCTCGACCCGGGATTCGGGCTGAAACTCCCCGGCCGCGGCCTCGGAGCCCGACTGTTCTGGAACGTCCCCGGCCTGCCCTGGCTCCTGGCCTGGCTCTACGACCGCACCGATCCCGCGACGGGTCCCGCGAACGTCGCGCTCGCGGAGGCCGCCCACGCCGCGTGGGACCGGACGATGGTCGCAGAGGTCTTGCGGGACGTCGCCGCGAACCCCGTGGCGCCGGCTGCGCCGGTCGTCCCCTCGACGCTGGTGCTGTCCGACGACGCCAAGCTCGTCGTCCCGAGCAGGGACGTCCCCCGCTACGCACAGCTGGGGTGGACGGTGACCCGGTTCCCGGCGATCCGCCACGACATGATGGGGCTCGACGGAGCACGGACCTTCGAAGTCATCGCCCGCGCTCTGAGGTGACGGGCCTCCCATCACCGCCCCCCGGTCGCTGAGCCTGTCGAAGTGCGCACGGAGAACGTCGCCCTTCGACAAGCTCAGGGACCGGGTGGGGAGAACTCAGAGACCGGGTGTCGAGGACTCATGGACCGGGTGGGGACAGCTCCGCGTCCGGATTGTGCAGAGTGCTGATTTCGGGAGCTCATTCCTGCACGATGCACATCGTGCTGCGCGGAGGACGTCAGTACCGTTGCGGCAACCCGCACCGCTCCTTCCCCCACCTTCTGGAGACCTCCATGGCTCGCATGGCACACGCAGACGACTTCGCCCTGTCCCGCGTCCGTCCCGACGCACAGAAACCCTGGTTCGGCATCGCCGTCCAGCGGTTCGGCCAGGTGTCGGCCCTGTCCCAGTTCCTCCTCGGCGCGACCCTCGGCTACAGCATGACCTTCGGCGAGGCCTTCCTCGCGCTCCTCCTCGGCTCGATCATCCTCGAGGTGATCATGTGCATCGTCGGCATCATCGGACAGAAGGAGGGCCTCAACACGGCGCTCCTCGCCCGGTGGGCCGGCTTCGGCGAGGTGGGCGCCTCGCTCGTCGGCCTCGCGATCGGCATCAGCCTCATCGGCTGGTTCGGCATCCAGAGCGCCATCTCCGCCGAGTCGCTCGACGCCCTCCTGCCGGGCTTCATGCCGGTGTGGGCCTGGAGCCTCATCTTCGGCCTCGCGGTCACGGCCATCGTCGCCTACGGGTTCAAGGGCATGCAGTGGCTCGCGAACATCACCGTGCCGCTGTTCCTCATCCTCGTCGGCTGGTCGATCATCAGCGAACTCACCAAGCACGACTTCATGGAGCTCGTCACCGGCCCGGCCCCCGGCCCGACCATGAGCGTGTGGGCGGGCACCGGGATCGTCGCCGGCGGCCTCATCGTCGGCGCGATCATCACCGCCGACATGACCCGCTTCAACCGCTCCCGCGCCGACGTCATCAAGCAGACCGTCGTGGGCGTCTCGCTCGGCGAGTTCGTCATCGGCCTCTCGGGCGTCCTGCTCGCCCACGCCGCCGCCTCGGGCAACGTCGTTGCGATCGTCACGTCGTCGGTCGGCCTCATCGGTCTCATCATCGTCATCACCGGCACCCTGAAGATCAACGACTGGAACCTGTACTCCTCGACCCTCGGCCTGGTCAACTTCATCTCCACGGCCTTCGGCAAGAACCTCAACCGGGTGACCACGACGATCGTCCTCGGCGTCGTCGGCTCGATCCTCGCCGCCGTCGGCATCCTCGGCCAGTTCTCCGGCTTCCTCATCATCCTCGGCGTCGCGTTCCCGCCCATCGCGGGCATCATGGTCGCCGAGTACTTCATCGTGAAGCGCTGGCGCGGTGAGCTCGACGAGACCCGCGCGTCCGGTCGCCTGCCCACGACGGCGCCGCGCATCGTCCCCGCGACGATCATCATCTGGGCCGTGTCCGCGATCACCGGCTACTTCGTCACCTGGGGCATCCCCGCCGTCCTCTCCCTCATCCTCTCGATGGTGCTGTACATCGCCGCCGGGAAGCTTGGCTGGGTCCGCGGGGTCGGCGTCGCCCACACCTCGCAGATCGCAGCCGACGTGCCGACGGACAGCCCGGCCACCGCCTCCAACTGATCCACCGCGCACCCGTTCCGATCCACCGCGCACGTTCCACCGCACCGACAGAAAGCGAACCCCTCATATGCACATCGGTATCGATGTCGGCGGCACCAACACCGACGCCGTGCTCATGGACGGCACCACCACTCTGGCTGCCGTGAAGCACGCGACCACCCCGGACGTGACCGACGGGATCGTCCAGGCGATCGGCGAACTGCGGGGCGGACACCACTTCGACGGTGAGCAGATCACCGCGGTGATGATCGGGACGACGCACTTCATCAACGCCCTCGTGCAGGCCAAGCGCCTGGCGCCGACCGCGGCACTCCGGCTCGGCCTGCCGGCGACGCGGGCCCTGCCGCCGCTCGTCGACTGGCCGGCCGAGCTCGTCGAGGCGATCAGCGCTCGCAGCTACCTCGCGCACGGTGGCTACGAGTTCGACGGCCGCCCCATCTCCCCGATCGACCCCGACGAGCTGCGGGCGCACGCCGAGGACATGCGGGCGAACGGCATCCGCTCCGTCGCGATCTCCTCCGTCTTCAGCCCGGTCAACCACGACCTCGAGGTCGAGGCGGCACGGATCGTCGGCGAGGTCCTCGGACCCGACGTCGCCATCTCGCTCTCCCACGAGATCGGGCGGATCGGCCTCCTGGAGCGGGAGAACGCGACCATCATCAACGCGGCGCTGCGCGAACTCGCCTCGGAGATCGTCGACGGCCTCACCGCCGCCGTCCGGAAGCAGGGCATCGAGGCGCCCATCTTCCTCAGCCAGAACGACGGCACGCTCATGGACGAGGACTACGTGCGCCTCTACCCGGTCGCGACGTTC
The DNA here is from genome assembly GCF_030209365.1 of Plantibacter sp. ME-Dv--P-095. Classification (NCBI taxonomy): domain Bacteria; kingdom Bacillati; phylum Actinomycetota; class Actinomycetes; order Micrococcales; family Microbacteriaceae; genus Plantibacter; species Plantibacter sp. ME-Dv--P-095. The sequence continues at coordinate 404,890 of NZ_JARVSB010000003.1, read as the reverse complement.
GCCTCCGGCCCGACCAACTCGATGCGCGGTGCCGCCCTGACGAGCGGCCTCGCGACCTGTGCGGTCGTCGACATCGGCGGCACCACGGCCGACATCGGCCTCCTCATCAACGGCTTCCCCCGCGAGACGGCGAACGAGGTCAAGGTCGCGGGCATCCGCACGAACTTCCGGATGCCCGACGTGCTCTCGATCGGCATCGGCGGCGGCAGCATCGTCGACGAGGAGACGGCCGAGGTCGGGCCGGCGTCCGTGGGCTACAAGCTCATGACGGAGGCTCTCGTCTTCGGCGGTGACACCCTCACGGCGACCGACATCGCGGTGGCCGCCGGTCGCGCCTCCATCGGCGACGCCTCGAAGGTCGCGCACCTCGATCCCGCCTTCGTGGAGCGCGTGCTCGCCCGCATCGGCGAGCGCATCGCCGAGGCCGTGGACCGCATGCGGACCTCCCCCGAGCCCATCCCCGTGGTGGCGGTCGGCGGCGGGTCGATCCTGCTGTCCGACGAACTCCCCATCTTCGGCGCCGTCCACCGGCCCGACAACTACGCCGTGGCCAATGCCATCGGTGCTTCCATCGCGCAGGTCGGCGGCGAGATCGACAAGGTCTACGCCATCGAGCCCGGTCGGCGCGAGGAGGCGATCGCCGAGGTCCGTACCGAGGCGATCGACAAGGCGATCGCGGCCGGCGCCTCCCCCGCGTCGGTCGCGATCGTCGATTTCGACGAGGTCCCCATCCCGTACCTGCCGGGCAACGCGACCCGGATCCGCGTGAAGGCCGTCGGCGACCTCGACATGGGAGGCCTCCGATGAGCTGGACGATCACCGCCGAGCTCATCCCCGGCCTCGCCCGTGGGGCCGCCGTCCTCGGGACCGGCGGCGGCGGCGACCCGTACATCGGCGCCCTGCTCGCTGCGCAAGCCCTGCGCGAGCACGGGGACGTCACCGTCGTGACCCTCGACGAGGTCCCCGACGACGCGCTCGTCCTCACCGTCGCGATGATGGGGGCACCGACCGTCATGGTCGAGAAGCTGCCGAGCCTCACCGAGGTGGTCGCGCCCGTCCACGCCCTGAGCGCCTCGCTCGGACGCCCCGTCACCCACGTCGCCTGCGCGGAGGTCGGCGGCGTCAACTCGACCATCCCGATCGCTGCAGCGGCCGCCCTCGGCCTCCCGCTCATCGACGCCGACGGCATGGGCCGGGCCTTCCCCGAACTGCAGATGGTCCTCCCCACCCTGTACGGGATCGACGCCTCGCCCCTGGCGTTCAGCGACGAGAAGGGCAACACCGGCGTCCTCACCACCGTCGACAACAGCTGGACGGAGCGGATCGCCCGCGTCGCCTGCGTGGAGATGGGGTGCTCGGTGATGATCTCCGGTTTCCCCATGTCCGGCGCCCAGGCCCGTGAGGCGCTCGTCGCCGACTCGTTGTCGCTGTGCCGCGAGATCGGCGACGGCATCACAGCTGCGCGCGAGGAGAAGGCCGACGCCGTCACGCGCACCGTCGAGCTGCTCGGCGGACGCGAACTGTTCGCCGGCAAGGTCGTCGACGTCGAACGCGCGACCACGACGGGGTTCGCCCGCGGGCGCGCGCGGATCGACGGTGTGGATGCCAGCCTGGAGCTCTCCTTCCAGAACGAGCACCTGATCGCCGCCCTGGACGGCGTCACACTCGTGACGACCCCCGACCTCATCATGGTGCTCGAGCACGACTCCGGTGAGCCGATCACGACGGAGGGCCTGCGCTACGGCCAGCGCGTCCGGGTGATCGCCGCGCCGAGCGACGAACGCTGGCACAGTCCGGCGGCCCTCGCGATGGTCGGTCCGGGCTACTTCGGCTACGACGTGGCCTCGCACCGCTTCGACGGCACGACGGAGACCCCGGTCGACGAGACTCCGGAGGTCGCTGCATGAGCTGGACCCTGACCGCCGCAGACCTCCCCGACCTCGCCCGCGGCGCCACGCTCCTCGGCACGGGCGGCGGCGGCGACCCCTACATCGGCATGATGCTCGTCAAGCAGGTGCTCGGCGATCGCAGCATCACGATCCTCGACCCCGACGAGCTCGACGATGACCTGTTCGTCATCCCCACCGCACAGATGGGCGCACCGACCGTCATGGTCGAGAAGATCCCCGCGGGGTTCGAGCCGACGCTCGCACTCCGCACCCTCGAAGAGCACCTCGGCCGCACCGCCGACGCGACCATGCCGATCGAGTGCGGTGGCATCAACTCGATGATCCCGCTGATCGTCGCCGCCGAGACCGGGCTGCCGGTCGTCGACGCCGACGGCATGGGTCGGGCGTTCCCGGAGCTCTCGATGGAGACCTTCGCGGTCTACGGGGTGCACGGATCGCCGCTGGCCATCGCAGGCGAACGCGGCGAGCGCGTGATCATCGACACCGGCGACGACGACCGCCAGATGGAGTGGTTGGCCCGTGGCATCGCCATCCGGCTCGGAGGGGTCGCCCACATCGCCGAGTACGCGATGAGCGGGGCCGACGTCCGACGCACCGCGGTGCCGCGGACGATCTCGATGGCGCTCGCCCTCGGCCGCGCGATCCGGATCGCGCGCGAGGAGCACCGGTCGCCGTTCACCGCCATCGCCGACACCCTGTCCACGACGCTCTACTCCCACATGCGGGAGCTGTTCGTGGGGAAGGTCGCCGATGTGGAGCGCCGCACCACGGAGGGCTTCGCGAAGGGCACGGCCGTCATCTGGTCGACGGACCCGGCGAGCTCCGAACGTCTCGAGATCTCCTTCCAGAACGAGAACCTCATCGCCCGGTGGAACGGTGAGGTCGTGGCGATCGTGCCGGACCTCATCTGCATCGTCGACCACGAGACCGCGGAGCCGATCACCACGGAGGGCCTGCGCTACGGCCAACGGGTGCGGGTGCTCGGGATCTCGACGCCGGCACTCATGCGCACCCCCGACGCCCTCCGCGCGTTCGGCCCGAGCGCCTTCGGGCTGTCGGAGCCGTTCGTCCCAGTGGAGGGCGAGGCGGCTGCCGCAGAAGCCGCTGAGGCGTTCGGCGGCGGGCAGGCGGTCCGAGCCTAGGCTGGTGCCATGCCGACCACCCTCGAGCACGATCGACTCCGCGCGCTGGCGACGGGGTTCGCGATCCTGGGCTCCGGCGGCGGCGGCGCGACCACGATGCTCGAACTGGTGCTGTCCGACCCCGGCGTCTGGCCGTTCGAGCTGCACGCGGTCGACGACCTCGACCCGGCGACGCCGTGCCTCGCCCTCGGCTTCGTCGGATCCACGCTGCTCCTCGGTGAACGGCTGCCGGGCACCGATCCGTTCGGGCGCCTGATCGGTGCCGCCGAACGCTGGCTCGGCCACCGGATCCCGGCGATCTGCTCCCTCGAGGGTGGCGGGGTCAACGGGCTCACCCCGTTCGCGTTCGCCGCCGACCGCCTGATCGTCGACGCCGACCTCACCGGCCGCGCCGTGCCGTCGCTCGACCAGATGTCGTTGCTCGTCGACGAGGTCCCCGGCATCGTCGTGACCTGCGACACGGGCGGCGGGGGTGTCGCCCTCGTCGAGACGGAGCGCGCCCTCGACATCGAACGGGTCGTCCGCGCCGCCATCGTGCAGGCGGGTGGGAGCGGCGGGATGGTCTACGCCGGGTTCACCGTCGGCGACCTCCGGGAGCATGCGATCGTCGGGAACGCCACCCGTGCCGTGCAGCTCGGCGCGGCGTTCCTCGGTGCCGCGTCCGGCTCCCTCGACGAGCTGTCCGGCTCCATGGGTGGTCGTCTCCTCGCCGAGGGTCGCGTCAGCGCGATCGAGGCCGACCGGAACGACCCGCACGTGCTCGCGTTCGCCATCGACGGCAGTGGCGGGCAGGTGCACCGGCTCGTCGCGAGGTCGGAGACGCTCGCCCTCATGACGGACGGCCGCGTCGAGGCCGCCGCGCCGGACCTCATCGTCGTCCTCGACACCGTCTCCCGGGACATCCTCGAGGTCTCCGCGATCTCGATGGCCAGGCAGGTCGCCGTCATCCGCATCGACGGACCCGGCTGGTGGTCGCGGACGCCGGAGCGGCTGCGCCGGGTGCTCCCCTCGGCCTACGGCCTGGACGAACTCGACGAGGTCCACACCGACGGGGTCCCGGTATGAGCGATCGTCTGCAGTCGGGCGCCCTCCTCGCGCACCCTGACAACGGCGGCGTGCGGCTCGTCGCCGGCCCGGCCGACGCCAACTGGGCCGGTGTGGTCGTCGAGACGGAGGAGGCTGCTCTCCCCGAGGACGACGCCGGCCGACTCGCCGTGCTGACCGGCGTCCCACCCACGCGCCCTTGGCAGCAGGACGCGCTCATCCGGCGGATCAGGGACCGCGGGTTCCGGGCCCTCGCGATGCAGCAGGCCGACGGCTTCGGTGCGGGCACGCGCGCCCTCGCCGACCGCCTCGGGTTCACGCTCCTGCACGTCGACCGGCCGATGCTGCTCGCGAAGGCGTGCTGGCAGCTGGTCGAGGCACGCGACTCGTTGACGCTCGGCTACGTGCGGAAGGTGGCGCAGTCCATCGAGTACCACGCCGAAGGCCTCCCGGACCTGCTGCGGCACCTCTCGTCCAGCGTCGGCCACGGCATCGCGCTCATCGACAGCGAGGGCGTGCTGCTCGAGGCGGGCGGGCGGCTGACGCCGGAGGTCCACGCCGCGATCGACTTCTCCCCCTGGACGGACCGGACCCGTGCCGGGACGGGCACTGCGGCGTCCGTCCGCGTCGACAGCCCCAGTCGAGAGGGGCTCCGGCTCGCGTTCTTCGGTGACGGGCTCGACGAGCGGCAGGTGAGCGCGCTCGCGGTCGCGGCGGAGGTCGCCATGCCCGCCGTCGCCGCCAGGATCCTCATCGACGAGGTCGCGGAGGTCAGCGACGCCTCGGTGTCCTCCGGCGTCCTCCGCGACTTCGTCGACCTGCGCGGCCGGCCCGATCCGGACGTCGAGCGGCGCATGCTCGAACGCGGCTGGCGGACCACCGGGTACCACCTCGCCTTCCGCACGGTCGGTCGGAGCCGGGTCGACGCCCTCCAGCTCCTCCGGTTCGTGACGAGCGCGCTCGGTCGGATCGCCGCCGACTCCCACGCGACGACGAGCGGCCGAGGCGTGAGCGGGTGGCTCACCTTCACGGAGCCGCCGCCGCCGTCCCAGGTCGAGCGGTACGTCGGCGCCCTGCGCGAGCTGCACGTCGAGGCGCGTCGGTCGTTCAACGTAGCGACCGCCGTCGGTTCCCTGGCGAGCGGTTCGGCCGGACTCACCTCGTCGCTCAGTGAGGCGGCGGACGCGGTCCGGATCGCGGTGAACCGGTCGACGACGGGGTGGTTCGTGCGGGTCGACGGCCTCGGTCTCGAGCAACTCCTCCTCGCCTGGACCGGCAACGACATCTTCGTGCCGGCCGCGCGGTCCTTGCTCGCGCCCCTGCAGGCCGGGCAGGGTGAGCTGTTGACGACGCTGTCCGCCTACCTCGACCACGAGTCGGCGGTCGGGCCGACGGCCGCCGCGCTCGGGCTGCACCGCAACACCGTCGCGACGCGGATCACCCGGGCGCAGGAACTCCTCGGCGTCGACATGGCCGATCCGGAGGTGCGCCTCGCACTGCACCTCGCCTGCCGCGCGGTGCGCTGAGCCACGTCTGGTCGCTGAGCTTGTCGAAGTGCCGCCCTTCGACAAGCTCAGGGACCGGAACGGGAACTCACGGACCGGGCGCGCGCCCTCCTCAGACCGCCGTCGCGGTGAACTGCATCCGCGGGTTCGCGTAGAACTCCTGCGCCTCGACGAGCTGCAGCTCGCGCTGACCAGACCGGTACGTCAGCTCGACCAGGTCGAACACGCTCGACGCCGTCCGCTCCAGCGCCAGCTTCGCGTCGCGCGTCTCGCCGTAGTGCGCGGCGAACAGCGCCGCCGTGACGTCGCCCGAACCGTTCGCCTTGAACGGCAGCAGCGGCGTCTGCACGATCCACCGGCCGGCGTCGTCGACGACGAGCATCTCGATGGTCTCCGGGTCGCGGTCGGGGCGCTCGACACTCGTCACGAGGACCACCGACGGCCCCATCGCGCGCGCCAGCTCGACCGACGCCAACGTCGACTCCAGCGAGCCGGGCTCGGTGCCCGTGAGGAAGCCGAGCTCGAACTGGTTCGGCGTGATGATGTCGGCGTTCGGGACGACGCGGTCGCGCAGGAGGTCCGGGATCTCGGGTGCGACGAAGCAGCCGGACTTCGCGTTGCCCATGACGGGGTCGCACGCGTACAGGGCCGAGGGGTTCGCCGCTTTGACCCGCTGGACCGCGTCGACGATGACGTCTCCGATGCCGACGCCGCCCTGGTAGCCCGACAGCACCACGTCGATCTGCGGGAACGCGCCGCGCTCCTCGACACCCGTGATGACCTCGCCCACCTGCTCCGGCGAGATGAGTGGGCCGCGCCAGGCGCCGTAGCCGGTGTGGTTCGAGAAGTTCACGGTGTTCACCGGGATCACCTCGACGCCGATGCGCTGGAGGGGGAACACGGCTGCGGAGTTGCCGACGTGCCCGTAGGCCACGGCGGACTGGATGCTGAGGATCTTCACGATGTCGCAATCACGATGGGAAGGCCGCCGCGGACACTGCGTTCGTGGCGGGCATGGACGGTGCCTGCAAGGTCTCAACGATACTCTTCCGCCGCCTGCAGAACCCACGTGCCGCGTCAACCCGCGAGCGGGATCTCCCTCCCTCGCGTCTCCGCTTCTATGCTGATCGGATGACGACTCCTGAGAGCACGACCACGCCGAGTGACACCACGGCGACCAAGACCGCCGCCGTCATCTACAACCCCGTGAAGGTCGACCTCGATGCGCTCCGCGAGTCGGTCGACCGCTCCGCCGCCGACGCGGGCTGGGGCGAGTCGCTCTGGTTCGAGACGAGCGTCGACGACGTCGGCCAGGGCGTCACCGCCGAGGCGATCGCCGCGAAGGTCGACCTCGTCATCGCGGCCGGTGGCGACGGCACGGTCCGTGCGGTCTCCGAGGCGCTGCGCGGCAGCGGTATCCCTCTCGCACTCCTGCCCTCGGGCACCGGCAACCTGCTCGCCCGCAACCTCGACCTCACGCTCAACGACCTGCCCGGTTCCGTCATCACCGCGTTCACCGGCGACGACAAGCCGATCGACCTCGGTGTCATCGACATCGAACGCGCCGACCACTCGCGCGACCGCCACGTGTTCGTCGTCATGGCCGGTATGGGTATCGACGCGAAGATGATCAAGAACACCGACGACGACCTCAAGGCCAAGGCCGGCTGGGCCGCCTACGTCGACGCGATCGTGAAGTCGCTGCGCGACCCGGACGAACTGCACCTGCGCTTCCGCATCGACGACGAGCCGCAGATCCGCGCCACCGTGCACACGGTCATCATCGGCAACTGCGGTTCGCTGCCGGCCAACATCCTGCTCCTGCCGGACGCGGTCGTCGACGACGGCCTGTTCGACCTCATGTTCATGCGTCCCGGCGGGGTCTTCGGCTGGATCCGCATCTGGGCGAAGGTCGCCTGGGTGAACGGGGTGCTGCGCCGGACCAAGACCGGCCGGGCCCTCGCCGGCAAGCAGAAGGACGACGGCGAGCTCCGCTACGGCACGGCGAAGCGCTTCGTCGCCCGCATGTCGAAGCCGGAGGAGATCGAGCTCGACGGCGACGGCTTCGGCAAGGCCGTCGCGATCAACACCTGGATCGAGCCGGGTGCCCTCACCGTCCGCGTGCCGGCTGCAGCCGAGTAGCGACGAGCGGACTCGCCAGCGGGCTCACCCCCGAGGGGTGACCCGCCGGGCCCAGAGCAGCACGGGGATGAGCAGGAGCGCGAGCACCCCGCCCGCGATCGACAGCGCCTCGTAGCCGACGCCCGCCATCACCACACCCGACATGACGCCCGCACCTGCGCCGGCGAGGGCGATCAGGACGTCGAGCGTGCCCTGCGTGCGCGCGCGGTTGGCGGGCACGGTGTGGTCGACGACCAGCGCGGTACCCGCGATGAGCCCGAAGTTCCAGCCGAGTCCGAGGAGCGCGAGCGCCAGGATGAGCAGGCCGAGCGAGTCCGCCGGCGCGAGGGCTCCCGTGACACCGGCGAGCAGGAGGGTCACGCCGGCGGCGATCGCCATCGGGGTGCGGCCGATGCGGTCGACGAGGACGCCGGTGATGAGCGACGGCAGGTACATCGCGGCGATGTGGATGCCGATCACGAGCCCGACCTCGCCCAGGCCGTGGTGGTGGGCTCGCATATGCACGGGCGTCATCGTCATGACCGCGACCATCGCGATCTGCGTGACCACCATGACCGCGGCACCGACATAGGCGCCGACGCCGGGGCGCGGGCGCGGACCCTCGGCCGGCTCGTCCTGGCCGGTCGTCGCCTCCTCCGAGACCGCGTCCAGCTGCGCGAGCTCCGCGTCCAGTCGGCGCGCGAGGAGGAACGGGTCCGGACGCAGGAGCACGAGGAACGCCGTGCCAGCAGCGAGGTACGCGACCGCGGCGAGCAGGAACGGCCCGGCGAGCGACGGGAGCCCGAGGCCGGTCGCGAACGCTCCCAGCGGTTCGACGAGGTTGGGCCCGGCCACCGCGCCGAGCGTGGTCGACACCATCGCGACGCTGATGGCGGTCCCGCGGTGTGCCGGGGTCGCGAGGTCGGTGCCGGCGTAGCGTGCCTGGAGGTTCGTGGCTGTGCCCGCGCCGTAGACGAACAGCGACAGGAACAGCAGCGGCACCTGGGCCGTCGTCGCGGCCAGGACGACGCCGATCGCGCCGACCCCGCCCGCTGCGAATCCGAGTCCGAGCCCGATCCGTCGGCCGAGGCGTTGTGTGACGCGCCCGACGAGGAACGCCGTGAGCGCCGAACCGAGGGTCAGGAGCGCGGCTGCGACACCCGCGAGGCTCGTGCTCCCGAGGACGTCCTGCACGAGCAGCGCCCCGACCGTCACTCCGGCAGCGAGGCCGGCCCCGCCGAGCACCTGGCTGATGACGACGACGGTGAGCGTCCGCCGCTGCACCCGCGCTCGTTCGGCGGCGATGCCCGCGATCGTCGCCGTCCTGCTCGTGTCGGGCTCGGCGCTGTCGGTCATGCTCCGGCCGTCAGCGGCGCGTGGAGATGCGGCCGTAGGCGTCGACCGTGACGATCAGCGACTCGACCTTCCGGTTCACGACGCGGATGATCACGACGATGAGCCAGAGCCCACCGGTGATGAGCGTCAGGATGAGGTTCCAGAACCAGCCGATGCGCTTCTGCCGCTGCAGGACCGCCTGCTGCCCCTGGACCGACGACACCGACCAGCCTCGGGCCGCGTAGCGGGCGACCTCGGCGTTGAGCACGGCGGTGAGCTGCTCCATCGGGAGCGGAGTGGAGGAGGACATGCATCGAATCTACTCTCCGCGGGCCGCCGGGTCCTCGGTCCCTGAGCCTGTCGAAGGGTGCCCCGGCTCCCCGCCCACCGATCCCAACACCGCCGGTCCCTGAGCTTGTCGAAGGGCGCTCTACGATCGATGTATGCGCATCCGTCTCGCCGAACCCGCCGACCTGCCTGGCGTCCTCGCCATCCACTCCGACGCCGTCGCGAACGGTGTCGCGATCTGGACCGAGGTCACACCCGACCTCGCCGAGCGCGAGGCATGGCTGGCCCGCCACCAGGAGCCGGGCCGGGTCGCGCTCGTCGCCGTCGCCGACGGGCCCGACGACGCGCTCCCCGAGGGAAGCGTCCTCGCCTACGCGAGCTACGGCCCGTACGCGACGAAGGAGGGGTACCGCCACACCGTCGAGAACTCCGTCTACGTGCACCCCGGCGCGCAGGGTCGCGGCCTGGGCAAGGCGCTCCTCGTCGAGCTGCTCGACCGCGCGACCGCCGACGGCCACCACGTCATGCTCGCGCTCGTCGAAGCCGGCAACACGGCGTCGATCGCCCTGCACACGAAGCTCGGTTTCGAGCAGGTCGGCCTGCTGCCGGAGGTCGGGACGAAGTTCGGTCGCTGGCTGGACCTCGCCATCCTCCGGCGCCCGCTCGCCTGAGCAGGAGCTACGAACCCGAACCGGCCAGCACGACCCGGACCACCGCACCCGCACCGAGGTCCACCGTGTGCGGGTCGGACGCGCCGGCCAGGACGACCCGGACCGGTGTCTCGCCGAGGTTGCCGAGGATCACGACGGTCTCGCCCGCGGCATCGACGGCGGCGATCGCGGTCACACCCTCCGTCGACACGGGCGAGCCGACGTCGAGACGACGACCCCCGATCACGACCGCCGAGCGTGGACGTCCGCTGAGTTCCGCGATCCACCCGAGCGCCCGACCGGCGGCCGTGACCGTGCCGTCGGCGGCGACGAGGCCTCGCGGCCCGGTCGCCTCGAAGTAGGACAGCGACTCGACGCCGGGGACGGCCAGCGCGGCGACACTCGCGACCACCCACGCACCGAGGGCCTCCGCCGACTGCCGGTCGTCAGTGGCGCCCGGCACCAGCTCCGCACCGAACCCCGCGCGGAGGTCCGGGTCGGCCGTGGCTCCCGCGCCCGCCCTCGTGGTAGCGACCGCGTTGTAGCGGGCGCCGAGCGTGACCGGGCCGACGTGCAGCGGCCGGCCGTCGGCGATCCTGACGGCGTCAGCCACGACGACGGCCTGCATGTCGAGCGACTCGACCAACTGGTGACCCGCGCGGTCGTGCATGAACGGCGTGACGCTGAAGGCGACCGGGCCGGTCCACCGGTCGAGGCGCGCGTGGTTGCGGTTGAGCTCGGTGAAGTGCGCCCGCGTGCCGCCGACGAGCACGGGCGACGGTGCCTCGACGTCCGCCCAGAGGCGCTGCAGGAGCTCACCGACCGCGGTGAGGAGGGCGCTCTCCGAGAGGTGGGTCCGGCGATGGAACGCCCCGACGCGCACGACGGGAATGCCCGCGTCTCGGAGCCGCCGCAGGACCGGCTCGGCCTCGTCGCCGGTGCCGAGCACGAGTCGCAGGTCGAGGGATCTGCTGCCCGCCTGCCGTAGCGCGCGGTCGAGGATGGCCGGCCAGTCCACGGCCGCCGGGTCGACCTCGACGAGGAGCTCGGTGATCGCGTCGGGCGGCACCGCGCCCGGCCGTCCGCCGTCGGGGTCGCTCGACACCGAGGTCGAGATCGTGGGGACGAGGCTGTCGAGCGGCGTTCCGATCCGTGCTTCGACAAGCTCGGAGGCCGGGCGCTCGAGGTCCGTCTCGGGCGCGACGGTCACGGCGAGTGGTGTCGCGAGCGGAGCTGCGGCAGGCTCGACACCCTCGACCCGCGAACACGACAACTCGACGGACTGCTCCACGACGTCGCCGACCGTCAGCGCGACCGGGAACGGCAGCGAGAGCGGCGTCGAATAGGTCTTGAACGAGGCGTCGGTCCAGTTGCGCTGGTCCTCCATCTCGAAGACGTCACCGGCGAACCGGGCGACGGTCGCGATGTGGTCGCCGGTCCAGCTGAGGGACTCGATGCGGATCGCCGGCTGGTGCGGCGCGATGTGCTCCGGCAGGCGGGTCGTCGTCGTGGATCCCTCGGGGTGGCCGACGACGAGCTCGGTGCCCGCGAGCGCCGGGGCCTGCAGCACGATGAGCCCGATGCGCGCACGTCGGAACGCCGCCGTCACCTCGGCCCGGACGGCCACCCGGAGGGTCGACGCGCCGAGGTCGACCGACAGCGACCAAGCGACCGTCTCGCCGTCGTCGCCGACCCTGCCGCGCAGCTGCAGGCCGCTGGTCGTCTGGTCGACGGCGTCCACGATGACGGGCAGCGTCTTCCAGTCCTGGTCGCGGACGACGAAGCGGATGCTGCGCAGCACCGTCTCGCCGTCGAAGGCGATGTCGTCGAGGTCCGAGCCGCGGAGCGACAGCGACCAGGGCCCTCGCGTCACGGCACGGGCGGCGCGTTCCTGCTCGAGGAGCAGGTCCGGTGCGACGCGGAAGGTGGTTCCGAAGCGCGAGGTCATCGTCGGCTCAGAGGCTCGTCATGCCGCCGTCGACCCGGAAGGTCGCTCCGGTGGCGAAACTCGACTCGTCGCTCGCGAGGTAGACCATGATGCCCTCGACGTCTTCGGCCCGGCCGGGTCGACCGAGCGGGATGCGTCCGACGATCGCGGCGCGCGACTCCGGGTCGTCCGAGATCGCGGTGACGAGTGGGGTCTCCGTGTAGCCGGGGACGACGGTGTTCACGCGGATGCCCTGGTCGGCGTAGGCCGCGGCGACGGTGCGCCCGAGGCCGTGGATGCCGGCCTTCGTGGAGCTGTAGGCGGTGAAGTCGGCGCCCTCGCCGTTGAGCCCGGTCGGGCTGCCGGTGAGGATGATCGAGCCGCCCTTGCCGAGCATCGCCCGGACGGCGTGCTTGGTGGTGAGGAAGGTGCCCGTGAGGTTGATGTCGACGGTGCGCCGCCACACGTCGAGGTCGAGCTCGGCGATCTTCGCGTCCTGACCGAAGAGCTGCACGCCGGCATTGGCGACGACGACGTCCGGTGTCTTGCCCGTCGCGTCCATCACGGCGAAGGCGGCCTCGACACTCGCCTCGTCGGCGATGTCGAGACGCACGGCCATGGCCGAGGGGAAGGGTGCGGCGGCCTCCCGCGCGGCCTGGATGTCGCGGTCGGAGAAGATCACGACGGCGTCCTCGCGCGCGAAGCGTTCGGCGACCGAACGGCCGATCCCCGATCCGGCGCCCGTCACGAGCGCGGTCTTTCCTGCAAGTCGTCCAGTCATCGTCGCCTGTCTCTCGTGCGGTGTCGCGGGGGTGGTGTCTCGGGTGTCGCAGTGGGTGTCAGAGGTGGTGCGTCGGGTCGCCTGCAGCCTATCCGGCACAACCGGTTGACCGCATGTGGTGAGCCCCATCCCGTCCGGTTCCCTTTCTCAGGACATGCCCGGCGCGCCGTCCGCCGGAGTGACCGACGCGCCGCAGGAGTCCTGAGAAAGGGAACGGGAAATGGGGTGGGGCGGGTTGGGGCCTAGCGCTCGATCTTGTCGAGGTGCAGCATGGCGGCGAGGTTCTTGTCGAGCTCGTCGTCCTGGAAGACCTTCTTCCAGTCGTCCTTGATGATCGCGCTGCGACCGTAGTCCATCGCGATGAGGCACGCGTCGGAGAACGGGTTGTCGCCCTTGAGCGAGTTCGCGAGCGCGACCTGCGTGTGGCCGAGGAGGATCGCACGAGCGGCCGGCTCCGGCACGCCCATCGTGTTCACGGCCTCGTCGAGCGACTCCTTGAGCAGCGCGCCGATCATGCAGGCGATGGTCTCCACGAGGGTCGGCTCGAGCTGCGCGAGCTGCTTGACCGTGACCCAGTGGACCTCGCCGACGGGGGCGAAGATCGCCCGGACGACGGCCTCGACCTGCGCCTGCTTGGCGGCGTCGTCGGACTCGATCGCCGCGATGGCGTCCTGCAGGGCCGCGATGCCACCGAAGGTGTCCGCGTACTCCTCGGGCGTGTGGCGCTCGACGAAGACCGAGGGGTGGCAGGGGTGCGTGACCGCCTGGATGACGTCGTCACGACGGGTGAGCAGCCCCGCGTAGGCGGCGGCCGGGTCGAGCGTGAGGAGCACGGCGCCCGACTTCATGAGCGGGACGACGCCGGCGGACACGGCCTTGAGCGCCAGGTCGGGGACGGCGAGGATGACGACGTCGGCGTCGGTGACGGCCGCATCGGTCTCGGTGAGGTCGCGACCGGCTTCGGTCACGCGCTCCTGGCCGGCGGGCGAGACCTCGCTGTAGAAGACGGTGTGGCTGGTCTTCACGAGGTTGTTGGAGACGCGCATGCCCATCTTGCCGCCCGCGCCGATGACGGCGATGGTGAGCTGGTCCGCGACGGTGGTGGTGTCGGTCATGATCTTCCTTCTCTCAGGTACTGCAGGTTGTGTGCGGTCCACGTGCGCTCGAGCTCGATCGTCTCCGTGATGGAGTCGCCGAGCGGGAGCCAGTGTTCGATGATCTGGTTGACACCGCGCTCGTTCGGTCGGACGACGGCGGTGAGGGCTGGGTAGTCGAGCAGGCCGGTCCCGAGCGGCGCACCCTCGAGGGTGAATCCGACCCAGCCGCCCCGACGGGTGAACGCGAAGTCCTTCACGTGGATGTTGCGCACGTGCGGGGCGGTGCGGGCGATGACGTCGCTCGGGTGTTCGAGTCGCGCGACGGTGTTGGCCGGGTCGAGGCAGATCCCGAGGTTCGGGTGGTCGACGGCGGTCACGAGGTCGACGAGCTCCTGCGACGACAACTGCTCGTAGGTCTCGAGCGCGATGGTCACGCCGGCGGCCTCGAACGCCGGGAGCACCTGGCGGAGCCGCTCGACGGCTTCGGCATGGGTCGGACGGTCGTCGCCCGAGGTGACCATGCTGCGCAGAAGCTTCGCACCGAGTAGCCGGGCGATCTCGAGGAACCGTTCGAGGTGCGCGACCGCGATCCCCTTGGTGCCGAGTTCGAGCACCACCCCGAGCGAGCGGGCGACCTCGGCGACCTGACGGAGTTCGTCGTCGGACATGGTCTCGATGCGGGCGTCGTCGCAGATCTGGAAGAGCCCCACGCCGGCCTCGGCCGTGCGCTCGATCATGCCGATGACGCTCAGGCGCTCGGGGGCGAGTTCCGAGCCCTCCCAGAAGAAGGTGTACGTGCCGAAGCCGATCATGCGCGGGCCGCCTCGTCGAGCACGGCTTCGAGCGCCGCGACGTCGTGGGCGAAGCGTCCGAGGAACACGCCGTCGACGTCGTCACCGAGTGCGGTGAGCAGGCCCGGTCCGGCACTGCCGCCGTAGATCACCGAGCTGACCGCGCGGTCACCGCGACCGGCCATCGCCGTCCGCAGGATCGCACCGACGGCTCGGACGTACGCGGGCTCCGCCGGTTCCGCCGCGCCGATCGCCCACACGGGCTCGTACGCCACGATGACCGGGCCGGCGACGGCGTCCGCGAGCGCGGAGTCGAGCTGACGCAGGCACTCCGCCGCGGCGTCCTCGGGGGCCATCCGCTCCCGCTCGCCGATGCAGAGCACGGGCGAGATGCCGTTGCGGAGGGCGGCTGCGGTCTTCTCGGCGACGACCTCGTCGGTCTCGCCGAAGAGCGAGCGGCGCTCCGCGTGGCCGACCTCGACCACGGTCACACCGACCTCGGCGAGCTCCGGCCCGCCGACCTCACCCGTGAAGGCGCCGCGGTCGGCGCTCGCGAGGTCCTGTGCACCGACGAGCACGCCCGTCCCCGCCAGCGCCGCCACCGAGGCCGCGATCGAGAGGTAGCCGGGGATGACGAACAGCCGCACCCGACCGTCGACGACGGCCTCGTGCCGGCGGGCGAGAGCGCCCACCTGCTCGATCCAGTCGAGGGTCTGCGCGTGGCCGAAGTACATCTTCAGGCTCACACCGACCACGCGGGGCGCGGTCGACGTGCTCGCGGTCGACGGGGAGGCGGTCATCAGCAGGAGCCCGTCGCCTCGTACTCGCCGATGACGGCGACCTTCTCGGCGCTCGCGCTGGACTCGTCGAAGCGGTAGGTCAGCCACTCGCGCACCAGGCGGCGGGCGAGCTCGATGCCGATGACGCGCTGGCCCATGGTGAGCACCTGCGCGTTGTTGCTCAGCACGCCGCGCTCGACGGAGAAGCTGTCGTGGGCGGTGACCGCACGGATGCCGGGCACCTTGTTGGCGGCGATGGCGACGCCGAGGCCGGTGCCGCAGAAGAGCAGCGCACGGTCGGCCTGCCCGGAAGCGACGAGCTCGGCGGCGGCGATGGCCACGCGCGGGTAGGCGGTGTGGCCGTCGGCGTCGACCCCCACGTCGACGAGCGAGGCGACGCCGTCGTGCTGTTCGAGGTCGCGCTTGACGATCTCCTTGTAGTCGAACCCGGCGTCATCCGAGCCGATGACGATGCGCAACTGGTCGGTCATGCGGGTACTCCTTCTGCGGTGGTGCTGGTGGATGCGGCGGACCCCAGGACGGGGACGATCGCCTGGACGATGAGGCCGAACGAGTATGCACCCGCGTCGACGGTGCCGAGGCTCTTCTCGGCGTGCGGACGGGCGCGGCCCATCTTCGGCAGGAGGTCGGCGGTCTCCGCGGCGGCCGTGGAGGCGGCAGCGGCAGCGCTCGTCCACGCGGTGAGGAGGTCGGCCCCGTCGGCGATCGAGGCGCTGAGCGTCGTGGTGAAGGGGACGAGGGCGTCGACCATCGTCTTCTGCCCGACCTCGGCCTTGCCGAACGACATGATGCCGTCGACGGCGGCCTGCACGCCGGCCGCGACGTCGCTGCGGGAAGGAGCGGTCTCGTCGCCGAGCGAGGTGCCGACCGAGCGGAGCGCGAGGCCCCAGAGGGCTCCTGAGGTGCCGCCGGCGCGGTCCGCCCAGGCGTCGCCGGCGAGGTGGAGGACGGTGCGGGCACCGGCTCCGGCGTCGACGGCCGCGTGGGCCGCGGCGACGGCTGCGCGGGCTCCCCGCTGCATGCCGATGCCGTGGTCGCCGTCACCGGCCACCGCGTCGATCCGGCCGAGCTCCTCGACGTTCGTGTCGATCACCTCGACGAGCGCGTCGAGGGCGGCGACGACGGTCGTGGCGGCTTCGCGTGAGGCCGGGGTGGACGCCGGGATCGCCGCGGCGACCTCGGCGACGAGCTCGGAGGGGTCGAGCTGCTCGGCCGCTGCGACGACGCCCTTGCGGTACGCGGGGGTGTCCGCGCCGGCCGCCCAGAAGCCCTCGAGCTCCTCGTCCAACCAGAACAGGGTGAGCGAGACGCCCGCCATGTCGAAGCTCGTCACGAGTTCGCCGACCTCGGGGTCGACGATCTCGATGCCCGCGGCCTCCAGCTGCGTGGCGACCGCACGGTAGACGACGAACAGCTCCTCATACTTCACGGAACCGAGTCCGTTGAGGATGACGCCGACGCGCGCGCCAGTGGCCTCGGTCACACCCTCGGGCAGTTCCGCGAGGAGGGAGGACACGAGCAGCGTCGCGAGTCCGTCGGCCGTCGGCACGTCGGTCTCGTCGATGCCGGGCTCGCCGTGGATGCCCATCCCGACCGCCATGCGACCCTCGGGGACGGAGAAGAGCGGCTCGGTCGCGCCCGGCAAGGTGCAGCCGCTGAAGGCGACGCCGAAGGACCGGGTGCGCTCGTTCGCGTGGGTGGCGACGCGGACGACCTCGTCGAGGTCGTAGCCCGCCTCGGCCGCGGCGGCAGCCGACTTGAACACCGTGAGGTCGCCGGCGATCCCGCGACGCTTGTGCTGCTCGGTGAGCGGCGCGCTCGAGATGTCGTCGGTGACGGCGACGCTGCGGGCGGGGATCCCCGCCGCGTTGAGGGCGTCCTGCGCCTGGGTGAAGTGGAGGACATCGCCGGCGTAGTTGCCGTAGCTGAGCAGCACGCCGCCGCCACGCTCGGCGGCCTTCGCGACCGACTCCACCTGATGTGCGGACGGCGAGGCGAACAGGTTGCCCATCGCCGCACCGTGCGCGAGACCCTGGCCGACGATGCCGCCGAAGGCCGGGTAGTGCCCGGAGCCACCGCCGATGACGACCGCGACGGTGCCCTCGGGGGTGCGGGTGCTCCGCACGACCCCGCCGGTCACGCGCCGGACCTGGTGACGGTTCGCCGCGACGAAGCCGTCGATCATCTCGTCGGCGAAGTCCGCCGGGTCGTTGAAGAGGCGCGTCATCGGGTCTTACCCGTGAGGTCGTCGTGCGAGACGCGCAGCTCGCGAGAGCTCCGCTGCTTCGAGAGGATCACCATGAGGGTCGCGGAGATCATCATGAAGCCGCCGACGATGAACATCGGGACGACGTACTGCGGGGTGTCGCCGACCTTCGTGAGGTCCGCGACGGCGCCCGTGATGTACGGCGCCGAGAACCCGGCGAGGTTGCCGACGGTGTTGATGAGCGCGATACCGGCGGCGGCTGCGGCACCCGTCAGGAACTGCGTGGGCAGCGTCCAGAAGTTGGGCAGCGCGGCGAAGATCGCCATGGCGGTGACCGCGATGATCGCGATCGTGAGGGCGGGCGAGTTCGCGAAGAGGGCGAGCGGGATGCTGACGGCACCGACGATCGCGGGGATCACGATGTGCCACGTCTTCAGTCCACGACGCGTCGCGTCACGCGACCAGAAGTACAGGGCGATGGCGGCCGGCACGTACGGGATCGCCGTGATGAGGCCCTTCTGCATGACGTCGAACTCGACGCCGAAGCTCGCCTGGAAGCCCTCGATGATCGTGGGGAGGAAGAAGCCGAGCGCGTAGAGGCCGTAGATGAAGCCGAAGTAGATGAAGGCGAGCATCCAGACGCGGCCGCTCGTGAACGCGTGCTTGAGGCTGACGTGGCCCTGCTTCTGCTCCGTGGTCGCCTTCTCGTGGGCGAGGGCCGCCGTGAGCCAGACCTGCTCCTCGGTGGTCAGCCACTTGGCGTCCGCGGGGCGGTCCTTCAGGTAGAACCAGGCGATGACACCGATCAGGATGGCGGGGAGACCGACGCCGAGGAACATGAAGCGCCAGCCCTCAAGGCCGAAGAACACGCCGTGCTGGCCGATGAGCCACCCGGCGAGCGGGGCGCCGATGACGGTGGTGAGCGGCTGCGCCAGGTAGAAGAGCGCGAGGATCTTGCTGCGGTGCTTGGCCGGGACCCAGAGGCTCAGGAAGAGGATGGCGCCCGGGAAGAAGCCGGCTTCGGCGACACCGAGCACGAAGCGCAGGATGGCGAGCTGCTCGAAGTTGGCGACCCAGGTGAACAGGACCGCGACGATGCCCCAGGTGACCATGATGCGCGCGAGCCAGCGGCGGGCACCGAACTTGTTGAGCGCGAGGTTGCTCGGCACCTCCAAGAGGATGTAGCCGATGAAGAACACGCCGGATGCGAAGCCGAACTGGGCGGCGGAGAGCGCGAGGTCGTCGTTCATGCCGTTGGGGGCGGCGAAGCCGATCGCGGTGCGGTCCAGGTAGTTGATGAAGAACATCAGCGCCACGAACGGCACGAGGCGGATCGAGACCTTCCGGATCGCTGATCGCTCGACAGCCGGATTGGCCGCGGGGGCGGTGGTGTCCACTATGACTCCTCGTCTGGGCGGCATCGATGCCGCGGGCAGGGCGTGGTCCGGTCCGGACCGGAATGAACGATACATCAACCGGTTGACCAATTCAACAGCTGGTCGATATCGCGGGACCCACGGAGCGCCCTTCGACAGACTCAGGGACCGCGGTGGTCCCGGCACCCTCCCGGTCCCTGAGCTTGTCGAAGGGCCGCGATACAGTGAACCCATGCCTGCGTTCCCGGATCGGCCGACCGACGACATCTCGTCCAGCCTCGGTCCCGTCGCCGTCGGATCCGCGGTCTCGGCCGTCGCGAAACGGCTCCTCGACCACTTCACGAGCGGCGACATCGCGCCGGGAACCCGCCTTCCTCCGGAGCGTCAGCTCGCCGCGTCGCTCGGCATCGGACGTTCAGCCGTGCGGGAGGCGCTCGCGGCCCTCGAGATCCTCGGCGTCGTCGACGTCCGCCCCGGGAGCGGCACCTACCTGCGCGGCAGCGTGTCCGAGCTCCTCCCCGAGACCCTCAGCTGGGGCCTCATGCTCGGCGAACCGCGCACCCGCGAACTCATCGAGGTGCGTGGGCAGCTCGAGGTGTTCGCCGCTGGGCTCGCCGCGACCCGCATGGACGACATGGCCCGCAACCGGCTGCGCAACCACCTCACCGCCATGCGCGAGGCCGGAGCGAACCGCACGAAGTTCATCGAGGCCGACCTCAAGTTCCACCTCGAACTCGCCGCCGCCACCGGGAACCGCGTGCTGTCGGACCTCCTGCAGAGCATCCGCTCGCTCCTCCGCATCTGGGTGGAGCGCGGCATCCACGAGGACGTCGACGCGCAGCTCGCCTTCGAGGAGCACGAGGCCGTCTACGAGGCGATCATGTCGGGCGACCCGGCCGCCGCGACGGCCGCGATGCAGCACCACATGGACACCGCGACCGAGCGCCTGAACCGCACCCTCACGGCGTAGCGCTTCGACCGGCTCGGTGGCCGGAGCCCTGCCCGAGGCCGCCCTTCGACAAGCTCAGGGACCGGACTGGGCGGTCAGGCGCGGATCGCCTCCACGACCGCGGTGACGGCGGCGCCCACCGCGGCCGCACGCCCCTCGGCGTCCTCGCGCTCGGAGTCGTGCACGAAGGCCGTCACGCCGCGGCGGGCACCGCAGAAGTCGACGATGCCGTGCTCGAGCTGCGTCCGCATCGCCTGCTCGTAGCCGTGGCGGTCGTAGACGCCCGCGTCGTCGCCGGCGACGGGCACGAGGTGGATCCGCAGCCGGTCGAGCTTGCGGACGATCCCGCCCTCGGCGTCGAGGCCGAACGCCCAACCGTTGACGAACACGCGGTCGAACCACCCCTTGAGCAGAGCTGGCGTCGACCACCAGTACACCGGGAAGACGAGCACGAGGTCGGTGGCGCGGTCGAGCCGCTCCTGCTCGGCGGCCACGTCGGGGGTGTAATCCCCGCCCACCCGGTACGTGTGCCGGTCGGCGAGTGTGTATCGCGGGTCGAAGCCCTCCGCTGCCAGATCCGCGAGCTCGACGTCGGCCGGGGCGGAGGTCGATCGCAGCTCGGTCGCGAGCCGCTGGGCGAGGTGGTGGGTGAGCGAGTCGGGGTCGGGATGGGTGGTCACGATGAGGGTGGGCACCCTCCATCTTCGCGTGCACCGGGAGCGTGCACTGCCGAAGCCACCATCCTGCGGATGACGGCCGTCCATCCGACGACTGATGCCGTGGACCCCGGGCTCGCCCTACTGTTGTCGGAATGAGCGGATGGACCTGGCAGGCGTGGATCGGACTCGTCGGCGGCACGGCGATCTTCTTCGCCGTGCTCGGACCCATCCTGCTCGTGCAGGTGCGTCGGTACGGCCAGATGTCCCTCCCGCGCGTGCTCGGCGCCGCCGGCGTCAGCATCTACGCGGTCGCGCTCGTCGCCTACACCCTGCTCCCGCTGCCCGACGAGCGCGCGAACTGTGCCACGGCGCACGGGGCACTCGAGCTCGTCCCCGGGCACTCGATCGGCGACATCGCGCGGGAGACCGCCGGCTTCTCGGTCCTCAGCACGCTCACCAGCCACGCGTTCCTCCAGGTCGTCCTGAACGTCGTCCTGTTCATCCCGTTCGGCGCCATCGCCCGTCGGTACTGGAACCGCGGTCTCGGCGTCTCGATCCTGCTCGGCGCGCTCGCCTCCCTGCTCATCGAGTCCACGCAGTACAGCGGCATCTGGGGGCTGTACGAGTGCGCCTACCGGGTGGCCGACGTCGACGACGTCATCACCAACACCATGGGCGCGGCGATCGGTGCCCTCATCGCACCGATCGTGCTGGGCTGGATGCCGAGCGCCCGGGCACTGCGGGCGACCCGCGACCGCGCGCGCCCGGTGACCGTCTGGCGCCGGTGGTTCGGCATGGTGCTCGACGCGGTCGCCGTGAACCTGTCGATCACGGTGCTGTCGCTGGTGTTCGTCGTCCCGCGCGTGCTGCTCACGGGCGCGACCGGGACCGCGAACGACCCGACGCTCGCGGAGGTGCTCAGCATCGGTGCGGGCACGGTCGTCCTCGTGATCGTCCTCCCCGCCTTCATCGGTGGCGGTGCCTCGATCGGTCAGCGGCTCGTCTGGCTGACGCCCGAGTGGCCCGACGGCCGCGGGTCCGTCGTCCGCCGCCTCTACCGCGGGTCCGTCGTCGCCCTGCCGTACATCGCCACCACGACCGCGGCGCAGACACCCGATGCCACCAGCGGCCTCGCGCAGACGATCGTCGGCGTCGTCGGCCTCCTGAGCGCGATCATCGTGACGGTCGCCGTCGTCTCGGTGCCCTTCACCCGGACCCGACGAGGGGTGTCCTACGCGTCGGTCGGCGCGGAACTGCGCGACGCTCGCTCGCCCAAGCCGTAGCTCGCTGCCTACAGCTCGGAGCCGAGGAGCCCCGAAAGGAACGCGTGCAGTTCGTCCGCCATGTCGACCGACTCCGGCGCGAGCAGCCACTGCACCTGGAGGCCGTCCATGAGGGCGAGCGTCATGAAGGCGGCACTCGTCACGGGGAAGCCCGCACGGACCCGACCGGCGGAGACGAGCAGGCCGAAGGTCCGCTCCAGCCGCCCGCGGGTGCTCTCATAGCGGTCGACGAAGTAGTCGTGGGCCGGGTGGTCGGGCGAGGTGGCCTCGGCCGAGAGGGTGCAGTAGAGCGCGACCACGCCGGGCACGGAGGCGTTGTACCGGGCGAGTGCGACCAACCCCCGGAGCGTCTCGATTGGGTCGTCGCCATCCATCGGCACGAGGGTGGCCGAGAGGTCGTCGCGGTGCGAGAGGACGGCGGCGAGCAGAGCGCTCTTGTTCGGGAAGTGGTGCAACAGCCCGGCCTCGCTCATGCCCACCTGGGCCGCCACTTCGCGCAGTGAACCCGCGCGGTAGCCCCCGTTCGCGAACACGGCGAGCGCTGCGTCGAGGATCGCGACGCGCTTCATCCCCGTTTTGGCATATGCACCGCGTGGCTTCCCCTGCGGCTTGTTCCCGGTCTTGGCCGATGTCATCGGACGACCTCCCCCTTCGGACGGCTTCACGATAGCGCGTTCGTCGTCGAACGCTCGCGGCCTGGTCGTGATCCAACTGTGACATGGGCGAAAACAAAAAGCTAGTGACCACTCGGGTTTCATGCTAGCGTCCTCAATCACCAGCGATCCGATGAGGGATTGCTCACAGCGATAGGACAAAGATGTTCCGATGGAAGACGACCGCAGCCGTCGCGGTCACCGCCGCTGCACTCGTGCTCACCGGATGCTCCGGTAGCCCCTCCGGCTCGGACGGCGGCTCCGGTGGCACCCTGATCATTGGTGCGATCACTCCCCCCACCACCTTCGACCCCGCCGGCTCAGAGTGGGGCAACCGCTCGCCCTTCTACCAGGCCGTCTTCGACACGCTGCTCGTCGCCACCGCCGACGGCGAGATCGTCCCCTCCCTCGCGACCTCCTACGAGTACAACGAGGACAACACCGTCCTGACGCTCAAGATCCGCGACGACGTCACCTTCACCGACGACTCGAAGCTCACCGCCGACGTCGTCAAGCAGAACCTCGAACGCTTCAAGACCGGCACCTCCCCCGACGCCGGCTACTTCGCGGGCGTCGCCTCCGTCGAGGCCCCCGACGAGACCACCGTCGTCATCACGCTGAGCGCTCCCGATCCGGCCATGCTCAACTACCTCACCCGCGACCCGGGCCTCGTCGCGAGCGCCGAGTCGTTCGACAGCCCGGACCTCGCGACCAACCCGGTCGGCTCCGGTCCGTACGTCCTCGACACCGCGGCGACCGTCACCGGCACGAGCTACTCGTACACCGCGAACCCCGACTACTGGAACAAGGACTGGCAGCACTACGACAAGCTGACCATCAACGTCCTCCAGGACGCGACCGCCGGCCTCAACGCCGTCAAGTCCGGCGAGGTCAACGGCATCAAGCTCGCCAACAACGACAACCTCGCCGAGGTCGAAGGCGCCGGCTGGACCGTCAACGCCAACGAGCTCGACTTCCAGGGCATGCTCCTCCTCGACCGCGCCGGCACCATGAACCCGGCCATCGCCGACGTCCGTGTCCGCCAGGCCATCAACTACGCGTTCGACCGCCCGGCCCTGCTCAAGGCACTGCAGAACGACAACGGCACCGTCACCGGGCAGGTCTTCCCGGAGAACTCACCCGCCTACGACAAGGCGCTCGACGACCGCTACGGCTACGACCCCGAGAAGGCCAAGGAGCTCCTCGCCGAAGCCGGCTACGCCGACGGCCTGACGCTCTCCATGCCGTCCTCCGCCGTGCTGGGTGCCACCACCTACACGCTCATCTCGCAGCAGCTCGCCGACGTCGGCATCACCGCCGAGTACGTCGACCCCGGCAACAACTTCATCGCCGACCTCCTGGCGCCGAAGTTCCCCGTGTCGTTCATGGCGCTCGAGCAGAACCCCGACTGGCAGCTCATCCAGTTCATGATCGCGCCGAACGCGGTGTTCAACCCGTTCAAGTACGCAGACCCGAAGGTCGACGAGTACATCAAGCAGATCCAGTACGGCGATGAGGCGACGCAGGGCAAGGTCGCGAAGGAACTCAACGCGTACATCGTCGAGCAGGCCTGGTTCGCGCCCTTCTACCGGGTGCAGGGCAGCTTCGCCACCGACGCGAACACGACGGTGAAGATGATCCCGACGAACGCGTACCCGTCGATCTACGACATCCAGCCGAAGTAGTCCGCTCGTCCTGAGCCTGTCGAGGGGTGCGCCCTTCGACAGGCTCAGGGACCGGGACCTGCTCAGGGACCGGAACCCCGGCCGAACCTCGGTCCACACCCTCTCCTCGCTCACCCACTTCCTGGAGTGACCCATGCTCGGATTCATCCTCAGACGCCTGGTTTCCGGTGTCGTCCTCATCTTCGTGATCTCCGTGATCGCGTACTCCCTCCTCTACCTCGGCGGCGGTGACATCGCCCGCCGCATCCTCGGCCAGAGCGCGACCGCCGAGACCGTCGCGAAGAAGTCCGCGGAGCTCGGCCTCGACCGCCCGCTCCCCGTGCAGTACGTCGATTGGCTCACCTCGGCCTTCCAGGGCGACCTCGGTCGGTCCTGGTTCACCGGTCAGCTCGTCTCCACCGGTGTCTCCGGCCGCCTCGCGGTGACGCTGTCGATCGTCCTCGGCGCGACCATCATCGCCGCGATCGTCTCGGTCATCCTCGGTGTCCTCGCCGCCCGACGCGGTGGATGGATCGACAACGTCGTCCAGTTCATCTCCGTCATCGGGTTCGCGATCCCCAGCTTCCTCATCGCCCTCGTGCTCGTCATCACCTTCGCCATCAACCTGCGACTGTTCAAGGCGACCGGGTACATCCCGATCACCACCTCCTTCTCGGGGTGGGTGGCCTCCGTGACGCTGCCGATCATCGCGCTCGCCATCGGCGCCATCGCGACGGTGTCGCAGCAGGTGCGCGGCTCGGTCGTCGACGCGATGTCGAAGGACTACGTGCGCACCCTCCGCAGCCGCGGTCTCGGCACCAACCGCGTGATCTACAAGCACGTGCTCCGGAACGCCGGCGGCCCGGCCCTCGCCGTCCTCGCCGTGCAGTTCATCGGCCTCCTCGGCGGCGCCGTCATCATCGAGCAGATCTTCGCCCTCCCCGGCATCGGTCAGCTCGCCGTGCAGGCGACGACCTCCGGCGACATCCCCATCGTGATGGGCGTCGTCATCGCGACCGCGATCATCGTCGTCGTCGTCAACCTGCTCATCGACCTCGCGCAGGCTGCGCTCAACCCGAAGGTGCGACTGTCATGACCGCCATCGAAACCCCGCTGACCGTCCCGACCCCACAGGTCCGCGTCAACCTCCTGCGCCGGCTCCTCAAGCGTCCGATCGGCGCCGCGTCGCTCGTGTTCCTCGCGATCGTCGGCGTGATCGCGATCTTCGGGCCGCTCATCGCCCCGCAGGACCCGAACCTCGCCTCGCTGCAGCTCGTGCTCGCACCGCCGAGCGCCGACCACCTCCTCGGAGCGGACAGCGCCGGACGCGACGTGCTCTCCCGGCTGCTCGCGGCCACCCAGATCAGCGTCGCCGCGGCGCTCCTCGCCCTCGTGGTCGCGATCGTCATCGGTGTCGTCGCCGGCCTGATCGCCGGGTACTACCAGGGCTGGTTCGACTCGGTGTCGTCCTGGTTCACCGGCCTCATCATGGCGCTGCCCGGCATCGTCGTCCTCCTCGCCGCCCGCGCCGTCCTCGGCCCGTCGGTGTGGATCTCGATGGCGATCTTCGGCATCCTGCTCTCGCCCTCGTACTTCCGGCTCGTGTACGCCGCGGTCACCGCCGTCCGGTCCGAGCTGTACGTCGACGCCGCCCGGGTCTCCGGCCTCAGCGACCCGCGCATCATCGGCAAGCACATCCTGTCGGTCGTCCGCGCACCGATCATCATCCAGTCGGCGATCATCGCCGGCATCGCCATCGCGATCCAGTCCGGCCTCGAGTTCCTCGGTCTCGGCGACCTGTCGGTCCCCACCTGGGGTTCGATGCTCAACGACGGCTTCACGAACATCTACAAGGCACCGATCCTCATGGTCTGGCCGTCGCTCGCGATCGCCCTCACCTGCATCGCGCTCACCCTGCTCGCCAACGCGATGCGCGACGAGCTGGAGCGCACCGTGAGCGTCCGTCGCCGCCGGCGCAAGATCGTGACGACCTCGAAGACGGGCTCGAACACGATCGTCACCCAGTCGATCAGCACGTCGGGGATCTCGGAGGACGAGATCGTCGGGGTGCGGCCCATCCGTCACGACGACGACGCCCGCGCCGCCGTCCGTGCCGAGGAGCTCGTCCTCAGCGTCCGCGACCTCCGCGTCGGCTACGACCAGGAGGGCGGCCGGGTCACCGAGGTCGTCCACGGCGTCGACCTCGACATCCGTCGCGGCGAGGTCCACGGCCTCATCGGCGAGTCCGGCTCGGGCAAGACCCAGACCGCGTGGGGTGTCCTCGGGCTCCTGCCCCGCGGCGGCCGGGTCACCGACGGCACCATCCGCTACGAGGGCACACGCCTCGACACCCTCGGCGAGCGCGAATACACGGCCATCCGCGGCAAGCGCATCGGCTACATCCCGCAGGAGCCGATGTCGAACCTCGACCCGGCGTTCACGATCGGCAGCCAGCTGGTCGAACCGCTCCGGGTCGCCCTCGGCCTGAGCAAGAAGGACGCGACCGACAAGGCCCTCGCCCTCCTCGAGCGGGTCGGCATCCCCAACCCGAAGCGCACCTTCGCCGCGTACCCGCACGAGGTCTCCGGCGGTATGGCCCAGCGCGTGCTCATCGCCGGCGCCGTGTCGACCGACCCGGACATCATCATCGCGGACGAGCCCACCACGGCGCTCGACGTGACGGTGCAGGCCGAGGTGCTCGACCTGCTGCGCGACCTGCAGGCCGAGCGGCACATGGCGATGCTCCTCGTGACGCACAACTTCGGGGTCGTCGCCGACCTCTGCGACCGGGTCTCGGTCATGCAGAACGGCCTCATCGTGGAGACCGGGCCCGTGCGCTCGATCTTCAACGACGCCCAGCACCCGTACACCCAGTCGCTGCTCGGCGCGATCCTCGACGAGGGTCCCGCCCGACCGGCGCTCGCGACGAACCTGACAGGAGAGACCCGATGACGACGTCACTGCTCGAGGTGAAGGACCTCGAAGTCGAATACCCGGGCAAGGGGCTCCGCGCCCAGTCCTTCAAAGCGCTCAAGGGGGTCTCGATCGACATCCGGCCCGGTGAGACCGTCGGCCTCGTCGGCGAGTCCGGCTCGGGCAAGACCACCCTCGGTCGTGCCGTGCTGGGCCTCGCCCCGGTGACGGGTGGCAGCATCCGCTACCGCGACCGCGAGATCGGTCACCTGAAGCGCAAGGAGCGTCGGGCGCTGAGCTCGGAGATCCAGGTGGTGTTCCAGGACCCGTACTCCTCGCTGAACCCCTCGCTCACGATCGAGCAGATCCTCACTGAGCCGCTCACCGTGCGTGGGGTCTCCGGAGCGGACGCCCGCAAGCGCGTCGGCACGCTGCTCGACCAGGTGCAGCTGCCGACCGGCGCCGCGTCGCGCCTGCCCCGGGAGTTCTCCGGCGGGCAGCGGCAGCGCATCGCGATCGCCCGTGCCCTCGCGCTCGACCCGAAGCTCATCGTCTGCGACGAGCCGGTGTCGGCACTCGACCTGTCGACGCAGGCCCGCGTGCTCGACCTGTTCATCGACATCCAGGAGCAGACGGGCGTCGCCTACCTCTTCATCTCGCACGACCTCGCGGTCGTCCGGCACATCAGCCACCGGGTGGCCGTCATGTACCACGGTGAGATCGTGGAGTCCGGCGACGGCGACCAGGTGACCGCGCGTCCCGCCCACCCGTACACGCAGCGCCTGTTCATGGCCGCGCCGATTCCGGACCCCGACCGTCAGGAGGACCGCCGCGTCGAGCGTCGCCGCCTCATCGACGAGCAACGGGCCGCCGAGTCCGCCGCCTGATCCGTCCGGATCACCACGACCGCCCGGTCGGCCGGGGCCAGGAACCTGGCCGGCCGGGCGCACCACCGGTCCCTGAGACCCACCATCCGGTCCCTGAGACCCACATCCGGTCCCTGAGCTTGTCGAAGGGCCACCCCAGAACGGACCCACATCGCATGACCATCACCACTCCCCGGCACGCCGCCGCCACGAAGCCCGTCGACACCGATGCGATCGACGCCCTCGTCGCCCGCCTCGACCTCGAGGAGAAGGTCGCGCTCGTCTCCGGTGCCGACTTCTGGACGACGGTGCCGCTCGAGAAAATCGGGCTGCGCGCCATGGTCCTGTCCGACGGGCCCGCCGGCGTCCGTGGGCCGGTGTGGGACGAGCGTTCCCCCTCGATCAACCTTCCGTCGGCCACCGCACTGGCGTCGTCCTGGGACCCGTCGTTCGCCTACCGCTACGGTGCGGTCGCCGCCGCGGAGGCCCGCCGGAAGGGCGTCGACGTCGTCCTCGGCCCGACCATCAACCTGCACCGCTCGCCCCTCGGCGGCCGGCACTTCGAGGCCTTCAGCGAGGACCCGGAGCTCACCGGCTCGCTCGCCGCCGCCTACGTCAGCGGGCTACAGGACAACGGGGTCGCCGCGACCCCCAAGCACTACGTCGCGAACGACTCCGAGACCGACCGGTTCACCGTCGACGTGCGGGCCAGTGAGCGCGCCCTCCGCGAGCTCTACCTCGCGCCGTTCGAACGCACCGTCACCGAGGCCGGCACCTGGGCGATCATGAGCGCCTACAACTCCGTCGACGGCGTCACGATGAGCGAGAACGAGCTGCTCGAGACGCCGCTCAACTCGGAGTGGGGCTTCGACGGTGTCGTCGTCAGCGACTGGACCGGCGTGCGCAGCCTCGGGTCCGCGCCCGCCTCGCAGGACCTCGCCATGCCCGGCCCAGCCCCCGCCTGGAGCGACGCCCTCGTCGCCGCCGTACGGGACGGCCGAGTCGAGGAGGCCGCCGTCGATCGCAAGGTCGCCCGACTCCTGGCGCTCGCGGTACGCGTCGGCGCGCTCGGCGAGGAGGCGCTCGCCCCGGCCCCGGTCGACGGCGTCGCCTTCTCCCGGGAGGCCGAGACCGAGGGCGTGGTGCTGCTCACCAACGACGGCACCCTGCCGCTCGACGCAGCCTCCCTCAACCGGGTCGCCGTCATCGGGCACAACGCCCGCGACTCCCGCACCCAGGGCGGCGGCAGCGCGACGGTGCTCCCCGAGCACACGGTCAGCCCGCTCGAGGGCCTCACGCTCGCCCTCCCCCACGCGACGATCGACTACGCCGTCGGGGCCATCGTGCAGGAGGGCGTCGCCGAACTGCCGCTCGACCGCCTCACCAACCCCCGCACCGGTCAGCCCGGGCTGCTCGCCTCCTTCGTCGACGCGGAGGGCTCCGAACTCTTCGCCGAGGACCGCCGCTCCACCGCGCTCGTCTGGTTCGGCGGCGACGCCCCGATCGGCACGGCGGCGCAGCTCGTCCTCACGACCACGTACACGCCGGAGACCTCCGAACAGCTCAAGCTCGGCTTCGCCACGGGCCTCCACGGCCGCCTCTTCGTCGACGGCGTCCTCCTCGTCGACGAGCAGCCCGTCATCGTCGGCAACGACCTCGGTGCTGCACTCCTCGCTCCGCCCTCGGCGACCGGTGCCTTCTCCGCGCAGGCCGAGGTGCCGGTCGAGATCCGAGCCGAGTTCGACCTCACCCCGAGCGAGAACGGCCTCGGGGCGATCAGCGTGACCGTCGGTCGTGCCCCCGACGACTCCGACCCCGACGCCCTCATCGCGCAGGCCGTCGAGGCGGCCCGGACCGCGGACGTCGCGGTGGTCGTCGTCGGCACCAACGCGAAGGTCGAGTCCGAGGGCTGGGACCGCAGCGACCTCTCCCTGCCTGGCCGCCAGGACGAGCTCGTGCGCGCGGTCGCCGCGGTGAACCCGCGCACGGTCGTGGTCGTGAACTCCGGTGCCCCCGTCCTGCTCCCCTGGAGTGACGACGTCGCCGCCGTCGTCCTCGGGTGGTTCGGCGGCCAGGAGATGGGCAACGCCCTCGCCGATGTCCTCCTCGGTGTCGCGGAACCGGGTGGGCGCCTGAGCACGACCTGGGCCGCGTCGCTCGATGACGTCCCCGTCCTCGACGTCACACCGGTGGACGGCGTGCTGCGCTACGAGGAGGGCATCCACATCGGGTACCGGGCGTGGCTGCGTTCCGGCGCCCAGCCCGCGTTCTGGTTCGGTCACGGCCTCGGCTACACGAACTGGACCATCGACGAAGGTACCGTCTCCGGCGCGGTCGACGCCGGGACCGCCCGCCTCGCCGGCACCGCGACGAACACCGGCGAGCGCGCCGGCAAGCACGTCGTCCAGGTGTACGCGGAGCGCGCCGACTCCGCGGTCGACCGCCCCGTGCGCTGGCTGGTCGGATCCGCCGTGGTCCGTGCGGAGGCCGGCGAGACCGTCTCCTGGGAGGTCCCGTTGCCCGCTCGCGTGTTCGCCCACTGGGCCGACGGCTGGCAGGTCGAGGCCGGGGACGTCACGCTCCGCATCGGTTCCTCGGTGGTCGACCTCGTCCACGAGACGGTCGTTCCGATCGCCACGGGGACCGTCCGATGACGGCAGCGACGACCGGCGCGCGGATCGGGCGACTGCGGGCGGAGGCCCGCGACGACAGCCCGGCGGTCGCGACGCCGACACCGCGGCTGAGCTGGACGGTCGAGACGCCAGGCACCGACTGGGTCCAGGCCTGGGCCGAGCTGCGGGATGACACCGGCGCGACGGCCCGGGTGGAGGGTCGCGAGTCGGTCCTCGTCGACTGGCCGTTCAGCCCGCTGACACCGGACACCGTCCGCACCCTCGAGGTCCGGGCCGGTTCGACGAGCGGGGAGGAGACCCCGTGGAGCGCACCGCTCACCGTCGAGGCCGCGTTCCTCGCGGACGGCGCCTGGGCCGCCGGCTTCATCGGGCTGGCCGCACCGGAACGACCCGCTCAGCCCATGCGCGTCCGTCGATCGTTCACCGTGGACCGACCCGTCCGTCGTGCCCGCCTGTACTGGACCGCACTCGGAGCGGCCGAACCGCAACTGAACGGCACCCTCGTCTCGGCCGACGTCCTCTCCCCCGGCTGGACCGCCTACGGTGACCGGCTCGTGCACGAGACGGTCGACGTCACCGGGCTCATCGAGCCGGGCGAGAACGTCGTCGCAGCGACCGTCGCGGGTGCCTGGTACACCGAACGGTACGGCTTCTTCCAGTTCGCGAAGCGGATCTACGGGGAGCAGCCGCTCGTCGCCGCCCAGCTGCAGCTCCACTACGCCGACGGCACCTCCGCGACCATCGTCACCGACGACAGCTGGTCGGCCGCGGACGGCGCGGACCTCGTCGACAGCGGGATCTACGCCGGTGAGGCGATCGACACGACGCTCGCCGAACCCGGCTGGGCCACCACGGGCTTCGACGCCTCCGGGTGGTCCGCCGCCCTGGTCGACGACGCAGCGCACCCCGTGCCGGAGGCCCGCATCGCCGCGCCCGTCCGCCGCATCGAGGAACGCGCGGTGGCCGAGGTGCTCACGGCGCCGTCCGGCGCGACCATCCTCGACTTCGGCCAGAACCTCGTCGGCCGGCTCCGCATCACGGTCTCGGGTCCGCGCGGGACGGTCCTGACCCTCCGACACGCGGAGGTCCTCGACGAGGGCGAGCTCGCCCTCCGACCGCTCCGCAACGCTGCGGCCACCGACCACCTCACCCTCTCAGGCGACGGCGAGCAGACCCTCGAGCCGCGCTTCACCTTCCACGGCTTCCGATACGCGCAGATCGACGGCTGGCCGGGCGACGTCGACCCGTCGGCGGTCACCGCGGTCGTCCTCCACAGCGACCTCACGCGCACCGGCTGGTTCTCCTCGTCGCACGAGCTGCTCGACCGCCTGCACGAGAACGTCGTCTGGGGCATGCGCGGGAACTTCCTGAGCATCCCCACCGACTGCCCGCAGCGCGACGAGCGCCTGGGCTGGACGGGCGACCTCCAGGTCTTCGCGCCCACCGCGAGCTTCCTCTACGACAGCTCCGCCTTCCTCGACTCCTGGCTGCGCGACCTCGCGCTCGAGCAGGGGCACGCGGACGGCGTCGTCCCGATGGTCGTCCCGGCAGCGCTCTCCGGGTTCGCCGGTGGCGGTCCGACCGCCGCGTGGGGTGACGCCGCGACCGTCGTGCCGTGGGTGCTCCACGAGCGCTACGGCGACCTCGGCGTGCTCCGCGAGCAGTACGCGTCTATGCGGTCGTGGGTCGAGGCCGTCCTCCGGGTCAGCACCGACGGGCTGTGGTCGAACACCTTCCAGCTCGGTGACTGGCTCGATCCGAGCGCACCGCCGGACCAGCCGGCGAAGGCCCGGGTCGACTCCGACATCGTCGCGAGCGCGTACCACGCCAGGTCGCTGCGGATCCTGTCCGACACCGCCGCCCTCCTCGGCGAGACGGCGGACGCCGAGCACTACGGCGCCCTGGCCGACCGGAGCCGTGCCGCGTTCGCCGCCGAGTACGTGACGCCGGCCGGCCGGATGATGTCCGACGCGCCGACCGCCTACGCCCTCGCCCTCCGGTTCGACCTCGTGGACGACCCCGGGGTGCGGCAGCGGCTCGCGGACCGACTCGCCGACCTCGTGCGCGCCGACGGCTACCGCATCGGCACGGGCTTCGTCGGGACGCCGCTCATCACCGACGCGCTCACCGACGGCGGTCACCTCCGCGCCGCCGGCCGCCTCATGCTGCAGACCGAGAACCCGTCGTGGCTGTCGCCCGTCACGAAGGGTGCGACCACGGTCTGGGAACGCTGGGACAGCCTGCTGGAGGACGGCTCGGTGAACCCCGGCGAGATGACCTCCTTCAACCACTACGCCCTGGGTGCCGTCGCCGACTGGCTGCACCGCACGGTCGCGGGACTCGCTCCCGCAGCGCCCGGCTACCGGGAGCTGCGCATCGCCCCACAGCCGATCGACGGGCTCGACCACGCCGAAGCTCGACACCTCACCCCGTACGGACCGGCGTCCGTCGCCTGGCGCCGCGAGGGCTCCTCGCTCGTGGTCACGGCGGAGGTCCCGCCGAACACGACGGCGACGGTCGCGTTGCCCGGCGCACCGGTGGAGACCGTGGGATCGGGTCGGCACGAGTGGACCGTGCCGGTGGTCGAGACGACCGCTCTCGACGACACCGTCGAACTCGATCTCGAGTCACCGCTCTCGGAGATCATCGACCGGCCGGCCGCCTACGACGCCCTCCTGGCGGCCGTGGCCCGGCACGATCAGGCCAAGGCCGACGAGATCCGTCGAGGGACGCAGTGGAGCCGCGGTCGGACCGTCCGGCAGCTCCTCATGTTCACGCCGCCGACGATGCTCGACGACGTCGCGGCCGCCCTGTCCGCCGTGTCAGCCGCGGGGGTTGCGCGATAAACGCCACTCGGCTGTTTCACGTGCAACACTCGCACCGCCAGCACCACCCGTAGCGACAGCACCACCACCCGCACCACCGTTCGCCCACCGCCGACCCGTTCGGCTGATCACTGGAGATCCATGTTCGACCGCAGCTCAGCTTTCGGAGACGTCCTCACCAGCCCGGCCGGCCGAGCCGTCCTGGAGGTGTTCCTGCCCGGGATCGCGGCATCGCCGATGGCGAAGCAGTTCACGAGCATCCGCCTCGGCCAGCTCTCCGCGATCGTCCCCGAACTCGCCGACGACGAGGCGAAGGAACGCCTGTGGGCGGCGTTGGCCGAGGTCGACGACGGCCCGGACGCCCGAGCGCCCTACGGTCAGGCGATCGAGCCGGACACCGGCTACGAGGGCGAAGAGGTCGAACGCGGCTCGGCGGTCGTGACCGTGCCGGGCACCGTCCCGCAGTACGGCGTCGTCGAGGTCCGCCTCGAGGGTCCGTCGCACGGCAACCCCTTCGTCGACGTCGAGCTCGGCGCGACGTTCACGAACGGCGCGCGTGAGCTCACCGTCGGCGGCTTCTACGACGGCGACGGTCGGTACCTCGTGCGGCTGCTCGCCGAGGAGCCGGGCGAGTGGACCTTCATCACGACCTCGACCGCGCGATCGCTCGACGGGATCACCGGGACGGTGACGGTCGGCGCCGCCGAGCCGGGCCACCACGGTCCGGTCCGGGTGGACGGGTTCCACTTCGCGCACGCCGACGGCACCCGGCACCGCCCGCTCGGCACGACCGCGTACGCCTGGACGCACCAGACGGAGGAGCTCCAGGAGGCGACGCTCGCCACCCTGGCTGACGCGCCGTTCACGAAGATCCGCATGTGCGTGTTCCCCAAGTCGTACCTCTACAACGCGAACGAACCCACGTCGTTCCCCTTCGTCGGTTCCCTGGCCGAGGGCTTCGACGTCGAGCGGTTCGACCCGGCGTACTGGGCCAACCTGGAGCACCGCATCGCCCAGCTCGGGGCGCTCGGCATCGAAGCGGACCTCATCCTCTTCCACGCCTACGACCGGTGGGGCTTCGCCGACCTCGGCCCGGCCGTCGACGAGCGGTACCTCCGCTACGCGGTGCGCCGACTCGCCGCCTTCGCGAACGTGTGGTGGTCGATGGCCAACGAGTACGACCTGCTCTGGGCGAAGACGACCGACGACTGGGAGCGCCTGGCCGCGGTGGTCGGCGAGGAGGACCCGCACGGGCACCTGAACTCGATCCACAACTGCCAGGGCTTCTACGACTACACGAAGCCGTGGATCACGCACTGCAGCGTGCAGCGGGTGGACGTGTACCGCACCGCCGAGAACACGGACCTCTGGCGGCAGCAGTGGGGCAAGCCGATCGTCATCGACGAGTGCGCGTACGAGGGCGACATCGACCAGGGCTGGGGCAACATCACCGGCGAGGAGATGGTGCGACGGTTCTGGGAGGGCGCGATCCGCGGTGGCTACGTCGGCCACGGGGAGACGTACCTCAACGAGCGCGAGGAGCTGTTCTGGTCGAAGGGCGGACCGCTCATCGGCTCGAGCCCGGATCGCATCGCCTTCCTCGAGCGCATCTCGGCCGAGTCCCCGACGGGCGTACTCGACCCGCTCCCCGGCGACTGGGACGTGCCGTGGGGTGGGGTCGCCGGGCGCTACGTGATCGGGTACTTCGGGTTCAACCGTCCGCGGTTCCGGAACGTCTTCCTCCCGGAGGGCGAGTTCCACGTCGACGTGCTCGACACCTGGAACATGACCGTGGAGACGCTGCCCGGCACGTTCTCCGGGACCGTCCGTGTCGATCTCCCCGGCCGGCAGTTCATGGCGGTGCGCCTCCGCCGCGTGGAGTGACCCCCGCTCGCTGAGCCGCCCTCCCCGCTCACTGAGCCGCCGTTCCCGGTCGCTGAGCCTGTCGAAGTGCCCCCGTTGACAGGTTTGTTCGGACCACTTACAGTTGTCGGGCATTCGCGCAACCTGAGTTGCGGCATGCGCAACCGCTCGACGACTGGAGTGCGACCCATGGACGACGGAACCGGCACCATCCTGCTGCGCAGCGTCCTCCGAGGAACGGCGCTCACGGCGCTGCTGCCGAGCTGGGTGACCGGCGGCGGGGGCGACGCGGTCCTCGACCGCCTGCGTGACGACGCCGTGATCGCCGAGCTCGAGCGGTCCTTCGCCGAACCGCCCGTCGCCGAGCGCATCGACTGGTCGACCATCCGGATCGCGCAGGTCTCGCACCCCGATCTGCGTGAGCTCGTCGGTCGCAGCATCGCCGACCTCGCCGCCGAAGCCGGCCAGTCACCGCTCACGGTCGTCTCGGATACGCTGATCGCCGACCGCCTCACCACGCTCGTCGACACCCGCGCCTGAGCACGTCCACCCGAGGAGACCATCGATGCTTCCCCTGCCAACGACCGTCCAGCAGCACGAGGGCGCGTTCACGCTCCGCGACACGACCGGACTCGGCGGCGACCGTCGCTTCACGGCGGCGAGCCGCTGGTTGCGCGAGGTCCTGCAGGCCTCGACCGGCTACGACCTCGACGCCCGCATCGACCTGCGGACCGACAGCATCGCGTTCATCCACGAGGACGGCCTGCCCGCCGGTGGCTACCGCCTGACGGTGAGCGAGGAGGGCGTGCGCATCGTCGCGTCCGACGCGTCCGGCGCCTTCTCCGGAGCGGTGACCCTCACCCAGCTCCTGCCGCCCGCCGTCAACCGCCGGGCGCTCGTGCCGGGCTTCGACTGGACGGTCCCGGCCACGACGATCGACGACGCACCCCGCTTCGGTTGGCGCGGGGTCATGCTCGACGTCGCCCGACACTTCCTCCCGAAGGCCGACGTCCTCCGCTTCATCGACCTCGCGGCACGGCACAAACTCAACGTCCTCCACTTCCACCTCACCGACGACCAGGGGTGGCGCATCCAGATCGACGCCTTCCCGAAGCTCACCGAGGTGGGCGGCTGGCGCGCGGAGAGCCAGCACGGCGCCGCACGACACGCACCGGGTGACGGCCGGCCCCACGGTGGCTTCTACACGAAGGACGATCTCCGCGAGATCGTCGCCTACGCCGCAGCCCGCTCGATCACCGTCGTCCCCGAGGTCGACCTGCCGGGCCACGCGCGAGCCATCATCGCCGCCTACCCGGAACTCGCCGTCCCCGACGTCGCGCAGGACCCCGACGAGCCGTCGGTGTGGACGCGCTGGGGTATCAACGAGGCGATCCTCGACATGGGCGAGCCGACCGTCGACTTCTTCCGCACGGTGTTCGACGAGGTGATGGACCTGTTCCCCTCCACCTTCATCGGCGTCGGCGGCGACGAGGCGAAGAAGACGCGCTGGGCCGCGAGCCCGCGCACGCAGGCCCTCATGACCGAGCGCGGCCTGGCCTCGGTCGAAGAACTGCAGGCGTGGTTCATCCGTCAGCTCGAGACGCACCTGTCCGCCGCCGGACGACGGCTCTACGGTTGGGACGAGATCCTCGAGGGCGGCGGGCTGCCGAAGGACGCGACCGTCGCCTCCTGGCGTGGTGAGTTCGGTGCGGTCGTGGCCGCGCGCCAGGGCTACGACGTCATCGCCTGCCCGGACGACCGCGTCTACCTCGATTACCGGGAGTCCGACGACCCGCGCGAGCCCATCCCGGTCGGCCCGCCGCTCACCGTCGCCGAGGTCTACACCTTCGAACCCGTGCCCGCGGAGCTGACGGCGGCGGAGGGCGCGCACGTCATCGGTGTGCAGGCGAACATCTGGACCGAGCACATGGACTCGGCCCGGGTCATCGACTACCAGGCGTATCCGCGCCTCTGCGCCCTCGCCGAGGTGGCGTGGGTCGGTCGTGACCGGGACCTCGCGGGCTTCGAGGAACGTCTCGGGCAGCACCTGGCCCGGCTCGACGCGCTCGGCGTCGAGTACCGGCGGGCGTCGGGTCCGCTGCCGTGGCAGGAACGTCCGGACGCCGAGGGCCGGCCCTCCACGCGCGAGCAGCGCGCCGCCCTCGTCGAGGAGCTCACGAAGGACATCCGCGCCTAGCGCGCCGGTCCCCGAGCCTGCCCCTCGGTCCCTGAGCCTGCACCTCCTCGGTCCCTGAGCCTGTCGAAGGGCGCCCACTGTCCGCCCAGCGCAACCCCCAGGTGTCGCGGAGGGTCGGCTGGAACACTGGCGACATGACCACCATCACGCTGACCAAGGGCGTCACCGCCTACCGTGCCGACCCGCCGAAGGGCGTCGAACTCCGCGGCGGGCTCGTACTCATCCACGAGATCTGGGGGCTCGTCCCGCACATCATCGACGTCGCCGACCGCTTCGCCGCGGAGGGCTACATCGTCGTCGCGCCCGACATCCTGAGCGGCGCCGGCGTCACGCCCGAGATCGGCACGGAGCTGCAGGAGCTCGTCTTCAGTGGCGACGAGGCGACCCGCACGGCCGCGCAGCCGCGGTTCCGCGAGGCGCTGTCGGTGTCGAAGTCGCCGGAGTACGCCGAGGAGGCGCTCGGGTACCTCGGCAAGGCCGTCGACGTCCTGTTCGACGAGGACGGTGTCGACGGACGCGTCGCCGTGGTCGGGTTCTGCTTCGGTGGCGGGTACAGCTTCGCGCTCGCGGCCGCCGACCGCCGCATCCGTGCCGCCGTCCCGTTCTACGGGTACCCGCCGGAGCCCGAGGCCGTCACGTCGATCGCCTGCCCGGTGCTCGCGTTCTACGGCGACCAGGACGAGGACCTCATGAAGAGCCTCCCCGACCTCACGACCACGATGGAGGACGCCCGCGTGGAGTTCACGGCGACGGTGTACCCCGAGGCCGGACACGCGTTCTTCAATGACACGAACACGATCACCTACCGCGAGGACGCGGCCGCCGACGCCTGGGTGAAGACCCTCGCGTTCCTCGACACCTCGCTCGGCAACGCCTAGCCCCGAGCGATCCGCTTCCGTTCGCCCATTCTTGGGCGAAGCAACGCCCGCTCGCCCAAACATGGGCGAGCGGGCGTTCGTGTGGAGCGGTGGAGGCCTACGCGCCCTTGAGGCGCGTGGCGAGGTACGCGTAGAGCTCGTCGATCGCGACGCGCTCCTGCTGCATGCTGTCGCGGTCGCGGACCGTCACCGCGTTGTCCTCGAGGGAGTCGAAGTCGACCGTGACGCAGAACGGGGTGCCGATCTCGTCCTGACGGCGGTAGCGGCGACCGATGGCCCCCGAGTCGTCGAAGTCGATGTTCCAGGAGCCGCGCAGCTCGTCGCCGATCTGGCGGGCGAGCGGCGAGAGCGCCTCGTTGCGGGACAGCGGCAGCACGGCGACCTTCACGGGCGCGAGTCGCGGGTCGAGGTGCAGCACGGTGCGCTTCTCGATCTTGCCCTTGGCGTTCGGCGGCAGCTCCTGCTCCTCGTAGGCGTCGACGAGGAAGGCCATGAGCGCACGGGTCAGGCCGAACGACGGCTCGATGACGTACGGGATGTACCGCTCGTTCTTCGCCTGGTCGAAGTAGCTGAGGTCCTTGCCGGAGCTCTCGGCGTGCACCTTGAGGTCGTAGTCGGTGCGGTTCGCGACGCCCATGAGCTCGCCCCACTCGCTGCCGGCGAAGCCGAACTTGTACTCGATGTCGACGGTGCGCTTCGAGTAGTGTGCGAGCTTCTCCTGCGGGTGCTCGAACCAACGGATGTTGTCCGGCGTCATGCCGAGGTCGATGAACCACGCCCAGCAGAGGTCCATCCACGTCTGCTGCCACTCGTCGTCCGTGCCGGGCTCGACGAAGAACTCGATCTCCATCTGCTCGAACTCACGCGTCCGGAAGATGAAGTTGCCGGGGGTGATCTCGTTGCGGAACGCCTTGCCGATCTGGCCGATGCCGAACGGCGGCTTCTTGCGCGCCGTCTGCAGCACGTTCGAGAAGTTGGTGAAGATGCCCTGCGCGGTCTCCGGGCGCAGGTAGTGCAGGCCCGACTCGTCGTCGACGACACCGAGGAACGTCTTCAGCAGGCCGGACATCTGACGGATCTCGGTCCACTGGCCGATCTTCGACGGGTGCTCGGGGTCGGGGATGTCGGCGAGGCCGTTCTCCGGCGGGTGGCCGTGCTCGGCCTCGTACGCCTCGAAGAGGTGGTCGGCCCGGTAGCGCTTGTGGGTGATGAGCGACTCGGTCAGCGGGTCGCTGAAGACCTTGACGTGGCCGGACGCCTCCCAGACGGCGGTGGGGAGGATGACGGCG
Organism: Plantibacter sp. ME-Dv--P-095; assembly: GCF_030209365.1. Taxonomy (NCBI): domain Bacteria; kingdom Bacillati; phylum Actinomycetota; class Actinomycetes; order Micrococcales; family Microbacteriaceae; genus Plantibacter; species Plantibacter sp. ME-Dv--P-095. The sequence goes on along the minus strand of NZ_JARVSB010000003.1, from coordinate 365,245 downwards.
GAGTCGAGACCGACCATGTCGCCGCGGCCGCGCACGAAGGCGTTCCACCACTGCTTCTTGATGTTCTCCTTGAGCTCCACGCCGAGGGGCCCGTAGTCCCACGCCGACCGGGTTCCGCCGTAGATGTCGCCGGAGGGGAAGACGAACCCTCGGTGCTGCGCCAGGGTGACGACGGAATCGAGTCGGGACTGCTCTGCCATGTGGGCCTCTCCATGCCGCGGATCGCGGCGGTGTCTGCGGTGCTGACGCCTGGCTGGCGCCCGCTCCCGGAACCCTCCAATCCTACGGGCGCGTCGCTGAGCACCGCCAAACCGAGGCACGGGCGGCGGGCACATCCCGTGGCCCATCGGCGCGCGCCTCCGCCGTGAAGCCGCCCGGCGGACTCGCCAAGTCCGCTCCCCGCAGGCCATGATCGTGAGGAGTGGCACGCCGGACAGCACGGCGGAAGGGACATCATGAGCTCGAGCGAGACACCGGGGACGGGCACACCTCCCACAGCGACGGGCACGACATCGACGGAGTCGCGGCGATCACGCACCGCAGCACGGCTCGCGGGCTTCCAGACGTCGGCCGTCCGGTTCGTCCGCGGGACACCCGTGAGCTTCGGGCTCGCGGCGATCATCCTCGTCCTCGCGGTCCTGACCGGCACGGCGACCGGACCCGCTTCCACGGCGGTCCAGGAGCAGTGGGCCGCCGGGTTCGCGACGACCGTCGAGGCCGGGCACTGGTGGACGCCGCTCAGCGCCCTCGTGATCGCCTGGGACCCGTTCCAACTCGTGTTCGCGGTCCTCGGCGCCGTCGGACTGCTCGGGGTCGCCGAACGCCTGATGGGTTCGCGGCGCACCCTCTGGACCTTCCTCGTCCTCGGGGTCGCCGGCACCCTCGTGGGTATCGGTCTGCAGGCGATCGGGGCCGCGATCGGAGAACTCTGGGCGATCACCGTCGAGTTGGACCTGACCCTCGACCCCTTCGTCGGCATCGTCGGCGCCCTCCTCGCGGCGAGCGCCTTCGCCCTCCCCCTCTGGCGGCGGCGCATCCGGGTGATCACGATCGGGTTCATCCTCATGTTCGTGCTCTACAACGGCGACACGACCGACGTGTACCGGCTGATCGCCGCCATGCTCGGGCTCGTGCTCGGGCGGGTGCTCGCGCGGGCCCTGGGCCGGCAGCGCACCCGCTGGAACCGCAGCTCGCACCAGGAGACGAGGACCCTGCTGGCGGCGACGATCTCGGTGTCGGCGATCGGGCCGCTCATCTCGATCATCTCCCCCAATGCGATCGGCTTGCTCTCCTACCTCGGGAACGTGTTCAGCGACACCGTCCCGGACTACGACGAGGTCATGGGCCGGTGCGCCGCGAGCTTCACCGACGAGTGCAACCGTGAGATCGCGATCGCGAGCCAGGCCGGGACGGGGTCCCTCGTCCTGACCTTCGTGCCGCTCGTGCTCCTCGTCGTCGCGGCGATCGGCCTGCGCAACGGCCGGCGGTTCGCGCTCATCCTGACGATCGTCGTGAAGTTCGCCCTCGCCGTCATCGGCGCGTTCGCGTTCGTGTACGCGCTCCGCTTCGACCAGAACGGGACGGACCTGTGGGAGATCCTGCTCTGGGGTGCCGCCGCGCTCGTCGTCCCGTTGGCGCTCGCCCTCCTGCTCATCGCTCAGCGCCGGCACTTCCAGGTGCGGGCGCCCCGTGACGCCCGTCGCAAGTTCGTGTTCACCGTCGTCTTCGCGTTCGTCGTGCTGCTCCTCGGCGAGCTGCTCATCGGGTGGATCAACCGCGCCACGTTCCTCCCGGAGCCGGCCGGCCTCGCCACCCTCCTCTCCGACGTGCCGCGCCGGTTCCTGCCCGGGGTGTTCCTCGGCTCGCTCGGGAGCCCCACCTTCCCCACGGACGGGCTCACCGTGTTCGCGTTCGAGTGGGTCGGCCCCATCTTCTGGGCGGTGTTCCTGCTCGCCATGCTCCGGCTGTTCGCTGCGACCGGGCCGACGACGCACCAGGGTGACGGCGCCCGCATCCGGCAGCTCCTCAAGCAGGGCGGCGGCGGCACCATGGGGTTCATGGCGACCTGGCCGGGCAACGACTACTGGTTCGCCGAGGACGGCCGCAGCGCGGTCGCCTACCGGGTGATCAACGGGATCGCGATCACGATGTCCGATCCGATCGCGCCGGGTTCCGACGGCCGCTCCACGATCCGCGGGTTCGCCGAGTTCTGCGACGCGAACAGCTGGATCCCGGTGTTCTACAGCGTGCACGAGCAGTACCTGCCGGTGTTCGCGGAGCTCGACTGGCAGGTCATGTCGGTCGGCGAGGAGACCCTCATGCACCCGCCGACCTTCGAACTCACGGGCAAGCCGTGGCAGAAGGTGCGGCAGGCCCTCAACCGCGGCATCAAGGAGGGGCTGACGACGCTCTGGACCACCTGGGACGAGCTGCCGTTGGCGATGGTCAACGAGATCACGTCGATCTCCGAGCAGTGGGTGGCCGAGAAGGAACTGCCCGAGATGGGCTTCACCCTCGGTGCGATGGAGGAGCTGAAGGACCCGGAGGTCGCCCTCATGCTCGCGATCGGGCCCGACGGACGGCTGCAGGCGATCACGAGCTGGTTGCCGTCGTACCGCGACGGGCGCGTCGTCGGGTGGACGATCGACTTCATGCGCCGCGCCGACGGCAGCCTGAACGGGGTCATGGAGTTCCTCATCGCCTCGGCCGCGCTGCACATGCGCGAGACGGGGGTCGAGGTGCTGTCGCTCTCCGGCGCACCGCTGGCGACGAAGCCGCTCCGGCCGGGTGAGACGCCACCGCCGGCGACCGCGATGACGCGCCTGATGGACTTCCTCGCGAAGACCCTCGAGCCCGCTTACGGGTTCTCCTCGCTGTTCCGGTTCAAGGCGAAGTTCAACCCGACGTACGAGACCATCTACATGACCTACTCGGACCCGCTCGCGCTCCCGATCATCGGCACGGCCGTCGGCAAGGCCTACCTCCCCGACGTCTCCCCGAAGGAGGCCATCGCGCTCGTCCGCACCCTCAGCCGCTGAGCCGAGCTTGCCCCGCCACCGGCGGTGGGGCGAGTGACTCGCCCTCGAGGAAGGGACCCTTCACGAGTTCGTGACGGAGCTCGCCGAGCGTGCCGTCGAGGCGGCCGACGAGCGTCTCCACCCCCATGCGTCCGAGTTCCGTGGCGGGGAGCAGGGTGACGGCGAGCGCCGGATCGGCCGCCTCCGACACCTCGCGCGTCGAGCCGATGAGGACGACGGACAGCTCATCCGGGATCGAGACGCCGAGCTTGCCCAGTTCGCTCACGAGCCCGAGGGCCGCCCGGTCGTTGAGGACGAGGATCGCCGTGACCTCGGGAGCCTCGGCCACGAGGGTCGCCGCGAGCGCGCGACCGCCGGCGGGGTCCGGGGCGCACCGGAGGGTCCGGCCGCGGAGGCCGCGCTCGTCGCAGACGGCGTGGAACGTCTCCTGCACGCGCACGACCGGCCCGTATCCGTCGAGTCCCTCGCGTTCCACCTCCTCGACGAGGACGAACTCCCGATGCCCGAGCTCTTGGAGCCGGTCGATCGACTGCTCCACCATGCCCTCGAAGTCGACGTCGACGTAGTCGAGCCCGGAGGGGTCGCGGGTGCGGCCGATGAGCGTCAGCGGGGTCCGCGCCGCCAGCAACCGGTCGACCCGGTGGTCGTCGAGGCGCACCTCCATGAGGATCACGCCGTCGATGAGGCCGTCCGAGGTGAGTCCACGGAGGGCCTCGGGGTCGCTCGGCTCCGGCCAGAGGACCACGGTGTACCCGAGCTCGGAGGCCGCCTCGGCGGCACCGGTGAAGAAGCGGGCCGCGGTGTCCGACAGGCGGTGTTGGAGGACGGGGAAGAGCAGCGCGATCATGCGGGTGCGGCGGCTCGCGAGCGCCCTGGCGACCGCGTTCCGTCGGAAGTCGAGCTCGACCATGGCCGACTCGACCCGGAGGCGGGTGGCCGGGGACACGGGCTTGGAGTCGTTGACGACGAACGAGACGGTGGCGACGGAGACTCCGGCGAGCCGCGCGACGTCACGCATCGTTGCCATGGGTCCCCGCTCACGTGCTCTGGTGTCCGGCAAGTCTCTCACGGATCACGATTCGGTAAACCGGTTAAATTCATCCTTGACGGCGGGCCGAGACGCAGGCATGCTGGTTCCCGAAGCGCGCAGTAAACCGGTTAACTTCCGGCCGTGCGCGATCCGACCTCGACCGGCGAAGGAGCCGCGAAGATGCCTGCAGCCACCACCGTCGACGACCGTCCGGCGCAGCCACTCCGCGTCGCGATCGTCGGATACAGCTTCATGGGATCGATCCACGCCCAGGCCTGGACCACCGCCCCGCGCTTCTTCGACCTCGGCCCCGGCGTCGAACTCGTCGCCGTCAGCGGTCGGGACGCCGGAGCCGCCCGTGCCTTCGCCGACCGATTCGGCATCGCCGACGTCGAGACCGACTGGCGCGCCCTCCTCACCCGGGGCGACGTCGACGTCATCGACATCTGCACGCCGGGCCACCTCCACGCCGAGATCGCGATCGCCGCGCTCGACGCCGGCATCCACGTCCTCTGCGAGAAGCCGCTCGCCAACACGCTCGAGGAGGCTGAGCGGATGGTCGCGGCCGCCGAACGCGCCGCGACCCGGGGCGTGCAGGCGATGGTCGGCTTCAGTTACCGCCGCACCCCGGCACTCGCCTACGCGCAGCGCCTCGTCGCCGACGGCCGGCTCGGCACCATCCGTCACATCCGCGCGCAGTACCTGCAGGACTGGATCGTCGACCCCGGCTTCCCCCTCGTCTGGCGGTTGGACGCCGAGCAGGCCGGCTCCGGAGCGCTCGGCGACCTGGGTGCCCACATCATCGACCTGGTCGGCTTCGTGACGGGGCAGGAGCTCACCGGGGTCAGCGCGCTCAGCTCGACCTTCGTCACCGAACGTCCGCTCCCCGACGCGTCGAGCGGCCTCAGCGCCACCGCGACCGCCGCCACCCCGCGCACCGGCACGGTCACCGTCGACGACGCGGTCGTGTTCATCGGCCGGACGGACGGCGGGGCGCTCGCGACGTTCGAAGCCACCCGCTTCGCCACCGGCCGGAAGAACGCGATGCGACTCGAGGTGGACGGCTCCGACGGCTCGATCACGTTCGACTTCGAGCGCATGAACGAACTCGAGTTCCACGACCACACCCTCCCGGCGGAGGAGGCGGGCTTCCGGCGCATCCTCGTCACCGAGCCCGGTCACCCCTACGCGGGCGCCTGGTGGCCGGCCGGCCACGGCCTCGGCTACGAGCACACCTTCGTCCACGAGGTCGCCGACCTCGCCCGCGACCTCGCCACCGGCCGGCGACCCGAGCCGGGCTTCGCCGACGGCCTCCGCGTGCAGTGCGTCCTCACCGCCGTCGCCGAGAGCGCCGCGGCGAACGCCGGCTGGGTCACGCTCGACCGCTGACCTCCCCGCCCGACCACCACCGACCGATCCGACGACCATCCACCGCACCACGATCAGCACCGCACCACGATCACCACTCACCAGGCAAAGGAGCCATGACATGCGATCCACGACCACCCGCGACACGAAGCAGCGCCTCATCCGGCGGCCGCACGTGCTCGGTTCGATCGCGATCCTCGCGATCACCCCGTTCGCCCTCACCGCGTGCAGCGGCGGCGGTGGCGCTGCGGCCGGCGGCGACGCCGACACCCTGACGATCCTCGACTACTACAACAACGAGCCGGACAAGACCCTCGTCGGCGAAGCCCTCGACCGCTGCGCCACGGAGCTCGACGTGAAGATCAAGCGCGAGAACGTCCCCGGCAAGGACCTCATCCAGAAGGTCCTGCAGCAGTCGTCGTCCAAGACGCTGCCGGACGTGCTCATGCTCGACAACCCGGACGTGCAGGAGATCGCGGCGACCGGCGGTCTCTCGCCGCTCAGCGACTACGACGTCGACACCTCCGGCTTCGCGAAGGGCATCCTCGACGCCGCGAGCTACGAGGGCGAGGTCTACGGCCTCGCACCGACGGTCAACACCCTCGGCCTCTTCTACAACGAGGACCTCCTCGCCGCGAAGGGCATCACCCCGCCCACCACGTGGGACGAGCTGAAGACGGCGGCGGCCGCACTCACCGAGGGCGACACCTACGGGCTCGCGTTCAGCTCCATCGCCACCTACGAGGGCAGCTGGCAGTTCCTGCCGTTCATGTGGACCAACGGGGGCGACGAGACCGACCTCACCACGCCGGCGGTCGCCGAGGCCCTGCAGCTGCAGGTCGACCTCGTGGACTCCGGCTCCGCGTCGAAGAGCGTCATCAACTGGTCGCAGGCCGACGTCAACGACCAGTTCATGGCCGGCAAGGCCGCGATGATGATCAACGGCCCGTGGCAGATCCCGGCTCTCAGCGCCCACACGGACCTCAAGTACGGCAGCGTGCAGGTGCCGGTGAACAAGGCCGGTCAGACGCCCGTCGCCCCGCTCGGTGGCGAGGTCTGGACCGTCCCGGTGACCGGGAACAAGGACAAGCAGGCGAAGGCGGCGAAGTTCGTCGAGTGCATCTCGAGCGACGAGAACCAGCTCGCCCTCGCCGAGGCACGCTTCACCGTCCCGACGAAGACGGCCCTGGCCGAGCAGTACGTCGCCAAGGTGCCCGAGATGGCCGCGTTCACCGAGCAGGTCGCCAACGCCCGCTCGCGCACCGGTGAGCTCGGCGAGGAGTGGCCCGAGGCCGCGACCGAGATCTACACCGCCATCCAGCTCGCCCTGACCGGGCAGGCGACGCCTGAAGAGGCGTTCAAGCAGGCGGCCGCGGGCTGATCCCGATGAGCAGCGGCATCGCCGGAGCCTCGCTCCAGGACCGGAAGACCGACCGACGTCCCGACGGCACCGACGGGGGTGCGCCCCTGAAGCGCACCCCTGCCGGGGCCGCCCGCCGGCGCCGACGCGTCCGTCGGGAAGACCTCGTCAAGCTCGGCTTCGTCGCCCCGGCAGCGCTCTACATCGTGCTGTTCTTCGGCTACCCGGTCGTCAAGAACGTGACGATGAGCTTCCAGGAGTACACGACGAAGACCTTCTTCACGGGCGAGGCACCGTGGGTCGGGTTCGCGAACTACGTGACCGTGTTCAGCTCCCAGCTGTTCACCCCGGCGCTCCTCAACACGGCGCTGTTCACGGTCGGCTCCATCGCCGGTCAGTTCGTGATCGGGCTCGCCCTCGCGGTGTTCTTCAAGCGACGCTTCCCCCTGAGCTCGTTCCTCCGGGCGATGCTGCTGCTCCCCTGGCTCCTCCCCCTGATCGTGTCGAGCGCCACCTGGCGGTCGATCCTCGATCAGGACAGCGGTGTCCTGAACACCGCCCTCGGCACCATCGGCCTCGGCGGGGTCCCGTGGTTGACCAGTCCTTCGGTCGCCCTGTTCGCGGTCGTCCTCGTGAACATCTGGATCGGCATCCCGTTCAACGTCACGATCCTCTACGGAGGCCTGCAGGACATCCCCGACGAACTGTACGAGGCCGGTGCGCTCGACGGCGCGACGGGGTGGAAGGCCTTCCGCCACATCACGTGGCCGAACCTCCGCCCGGTGGTGAGCGTCGTGCTCGTGCTCGGCGTCGTCTACACGATCAAGGTGCTCGACATCATCCTCGGCCTGACGAACGGCGGCCCGGCGAACGCCACCCAGACGCTGTCCGTGCGCTCGTACCAGGAGTCGTTCGTGAACTTCGAGTTCGGCGTCGGCGCCGCGTTCAGCAACATCCTGATCGTCATCTCGCTCCTCTTCGCGATCGTCTACCTCCGCGTCAACCGACGCGCGGTCGACGAGTAAGGACACCGACCCCTCATGACCACGACCAGCATCGTGACCGGCGGCCGACAGACCCGTCGCTTCGCCCCGGTCGGCCCGTCGCGCCGCCGCGGCGACCGACGGCGCCTCGGCTCCACCGTCCTCGGCGTCCTCATCCTCGCGATCATGCTCTTCCCCGTCTACTGGATGGTGAACGCGTCGCTGCAGCCGTCGGGCAACACCCTCACCGGCGACTTCTTCCCCGTGAACCCGAGCTTCGCCGGGTACGAGAAGGCGATCGCCGACCAGGGCGGGCACCTCGTGACGAGCCTCGTCATCTCGCTCGGGACCGTCGTGCTGACCCTCGCGATCGCCGCACCCGCGGCCTACGCGCTCGCCCAGTTCCGGTTCCGGTGGATCAGCGTCGCCCTGCTCGTGATCCTCATCGCGCAGATGATCCCCGGCATCGTGATCGCCAACGCCCTGTACTCCGCCTACAACGACCTCGGCCTGCTCAACTCGATTCCCGGGCTCATCCTCGCCGACGCGTCGCACGCCATCCCGTTCGCGATCCTCATCCTGCGGGCGTCGATGCAGACCATCCCACCCTCGATCGTCGAGGCGGCACGGGTCGACGGCGCCGGGCTCGTGCGGGCGTTCGTCTCGATCGTCCTACCAGTGAGCCGCAACGTGCTCATCACCGCCGGACTGTTCGCGTTCCTGTTCTCCTGGAGCGACTTCCTGTTCGCGCTGACCCTGACGACGACCGAGGACGTGCGCCCCGTGACCCTCGGGATCTACCAGTACCTCGGCTCGCAGGTGTCGAACTGGAGCGCGGTCATGGCGACCGCGGTCCTCTCGTCCCTGCCCGCCATCATCCTGCTCGTCATCGCCCAGCGCTTCATCGCCGCCGGGGCGACGGGCGGTGCCGTCAAATGACCGACCAGCACGCAGACACCCTCTCCGACCACGCAACGCATCCTCGAAGGAGCACCACCATGTCCGACAGCACCACCCCCGTCCGCGTCCTCGTCTGGGGCGAGAACCGCCACGAGCAGATCGAGGAGAAGGTCCGCGCGATCTACCCCGACGGCATGCACACCACCATCAAGGAGGGCATCGAGGAGCACCTCGGCGCCGATGCGGTCGTCACCACCACGACGCTCGACGAACCCGAGCACGGCCTGACCGAGGAGGTCCTCGCCGCGACCGACGTGCTCGTGTGGTGGGGTCACGCCGCGCACGACGAGGTCGCCGACGAGGTCGTCGAGCGGGTCCACCAGCACGTCCTCGCCGGCATGGGGCTGCTCGTGCTGCACTCCGGCCACTGGTCGAAGATCTTCGGCAAGCTCATGGGCACCACCTGCACGCTGCGGTGGCGGTCTGAGGAGGACCGGGAGATCGTGTGGACGGTCGATCCGACCCACCCCATCGCCCAGGGTGTCCCCCACCCGTTCATCATCCCCGCGCAGGAGATGTACGGCGAGTTCTTCGACGTCCCGGCGCCGGACGAGCTGATCTTCCTCTCGACGTTCACGGGCGGCGAGGTGTTCCGCTCCGGCATGACCTACAAGCGCGGCTTCGGCAAGATCTTCTTCTTCTCCCCCGGCGACCAGGACTACCCCGTCTACCACCACGAGCACGTCCGACGCGTCCTCGCGAACGGCGTCCGGTGGGCGCACACGCTGCGGCCTGAGCGCGCGGTGCCGGTCCTCCTGCGGTACGAGACCGAGGACTTCTACAACGGTCGCGGCTACGAGGGAGCGCTCGAACGATGAGTGCGCCTGTCGACGGTGGCTTCGCGGTGCTCGCAAACGCGGCGGCCCCGGTGCGGCTCGTCCTCGTGGGCGCGGGCGGCATGGGACGGGCCTGGCTCCGGACGATCCTCGCGAACCCCGAGACGGAGCTCGTCGGCGTCGTCGACCTCGACACGGCCCTCGCCGAGTCGGCTGTCGTCGAGGCCGGGCTGCAGGTGGGTCCTGACGGTGTCGTCGTCGGGACCAGCGTGTCGGTCGTCGCCGAGGCCACCGGGGCGCACGCGGTCGTGAACGTGACCGTGCCCGCCGCGCACCATCCGGTGAACACCGAGGCGCTCTTCGCCGGGCTGCCCGTGCTGTGCGAGAAGCCGATCGCGCCCACGGTGGCGCAGGCCCTCTCCCTGGCCGCCACGGCGGAGGCGAGCGGACAGCTGCTGATGACGAGTCAGTCGCGCCGCTACTACGCGTCGATCGCCGCGTTCCGAGAGCAGGTCGCCTCGCTCGGCCGCCTGGGCTCGGCGACCACCGAGTTCTTCAAGGCGCCGCACTTCGGCGGGTTCCGCGAGGAGATGCCGCACGTGCTGCTCGTCGACATGGCCATCCATGCCTTCGACGCCGCCCGCTACGTCCTCGGAAGCGACCCGATCGCCGTGTACTGCGAGGAGTTCAACCCCGCCTGGAGCTGGTTCTCGGCCGACGCCGCCGCCACCGCGGTCTTCGAGTTCGCAGACGGTGTCCGATACACCTACAGCGGCAGCTGGTGCGCGGACGGCGTGGAGACGTCGTGGAACGGCAGCTGGCGCGTCAACGGTGAACGCGGCACCGCGGTCTGGGACGGCGACTCCGCGCCCCGGCGGCAGCTCGCGCCGACGGACGGGGTGGCCGCCGAGGTCGAGACCGCGACGCTCGAGGCCGACGTGCCGGAGGAGATCGCAGGTTCGCTCGTCGAGTTCGTCGGAGCGATCCGGACGGGACGGGTCCCCTCGGGCGAGGTCCACGCGAACGTCCTGAGCCTCGCGATGGTCGAAGCCGCCGTACGGTCCGCGGAGACCGGCGAGCGGGTGTCCATCGCTGACGTGCTCGCCCAGGCGCACGGGCAGGCACACGAGGCCGAACCGCGCGACGACGTCCGAGCGGCGCTCGCCCCCACCAGCTGAGGTGGGGCGGATCGTCGTCGTCGCGTGCTGCGGACGACGATCCGCCTCAGCTCACCACGTGCCGTCCTGGAGGTTGCGGGTCACGCTCAGGCTGAAGGCCCGCCAGAGGCCGGAGTGACCCGGCGTCCGCGCGGCCCTGCTCGGCCACCCCGCGAAGCGCGCGACCCGGACGAAGCCGGCCTCGTGCCACACCGGGTCGGTCTTGCGGAAGCGATTCGGCTGCCAGACGACCGGGCGCTCCGGCAGGTTGCCCGAGGCCGGCGCACGCTTCGCCCGGAGCCCGGACAGGATCTCCGGCTCGGGCACGTGCTCGCCCACCCAGTCGAGCACGTCGAGCTCTGGCGAGTCGCCGTACCGGGACCGGTGGATGCCGACCACCCGGAACAGCGCCGTCCGCCCGTTCGGTGCCGTGAACGCGAGGACGTCGCCCGGCATCAGGTCGTCCTCGACATGGCGCCACGATCGACGGAGGCGTTTCGGCGCGGGCTGCGGGCCGAGGAGCTGCTCGCGCAGGCGCTGCAGGGCGGCGGTGCGGCGGGTGAGTTCGGTCCGGCCGGCCTCCGCCCACAGCTCCAGGTCGGCTCCCCGATCGATCGCCGCGATCGCCCGCGCCCGCACCTCGGGATCGAGTCGCCCCACCTCGCTCTGCGCCGCCGCGAGCGGGATCCACAGCTCACCGTCGTCGCGGTCCACCAGGTGGGCGAAGGAGGCGACGGTCCGTCGCGTCGCCTCGTCGTCGGGCACCCGGTCCTGGACGAACTCGCGGTACTCCGTGCGGATGTCCGACGCCGTGTCGTTCGAGAAGATCGCCGTACCCCATGCGCCCATCCCGGCATCCTCGCAGACCACGCCCATCCGCGGCCAGGTCGGGCCCATACGATGGACGGAGCCCGACTCCGAGACGAAGGACGCTGCATGCCATCCCGCCCCACCAAGTTGATCCCGCCGACCTTCTCCCGCACGCCGTCGCTCGACGCCGAGACGGTCGAGTTGGAGGTGGCGATCGACTTCCCCGAGGGCGTCGAAGCCATCGGTCTCGCCGTCGCCCCCGCGCTCGACGGCGTCGACGACGAGATCCCCGCGGCCCTCGGCCTCGACCGTGCGGCCCTGACCCGTGCCGGCTTCACCGGCGAGCTCGGCCAGACGCTCGTGATCCCCAGCCAGGACGCACCCACGTTCATCGCCGTCGGCGTCGGCGCCCCCGAGAAGCGGACCGCCGCCGCACTCCGCGACGTCGCCGCCGCCTTCGCCCGCGCCGCGTCCTCGTTCGCGACCATCGGCCTCGACGTCGCGCACGCGTTCGACCTCGACGCCGCATCGGCCGGACAGCTCGTCGTGGAGGGCGCGCTGCTCGCCCGCTACCGCTACACCGAGCTCAAGCGCGAGGCGAAACGCACGCCGCTCGTCGCACTCCACCTCGTCGCGGCCGGCGACGACCTCGCGGACACCGCGACCGGCGCCCACCGCGGCGAGGTCCTCGCCCGCTCGGCGAACCTGGCCCGCGACCTCGCGAACACCCCACCCGGTCACCTCACCGCGACGGACCTCGCCGAGGTCGCGCAGCTCCTCGGCGCCGCCAACGGCTTCGACGTGGAGGTCTTCGACAAGGACGCGCTCATCGAGCTCGGCCTCGGTGGTCTGCTCGGCGTCAACGCCGGCAGCCTCGAAGAGCCCCGCTTGATCAAGCTGCGGTACACGCCGAAGGACGCCGACGGGTCGCCGGTCGAACCGGCCGGGCACCTCGCGCTCGTCGGCAAGGGCATCATGTACGACTCGGGCGGCATCTCGCTCAAGCCCTCCGACCCGTCGCACGCCGCGATGAAGATGGACATGGCGGGTGCCGGCGCGATCCTCTCCGCCATGACCGCGCTGGACGAGCTGCACTGCGCGAGCAGCGTCACGGCGTTCCTCATGTGCACGGACAACATGCCGTCCGGCTCGGCGACGATGCTCGGCGACGTGCTGACGTTCCGCAACGGCACGACCGTCGAGATCAAGAACACGGACGCCGAGGGTCGCCTCGTCCTGGCCGACGGCCTCAGCCTGGCGGTCGAGGAGGGCCCGGACGCGATCGTCGACATCGCGACGCTGACGGGCGCCGCGATCATGGCGCTCGGCACGAAGACCGCCGCGGTGCACGGGACCGATCAGGGCATCGTCGACCGGACGCTCGCCTCGGCGAAGGCCACCGACGAGCAGCTGTGGCAGCTGCCCCTCGAGCGCAGCTACCGGAAGCAGCTCGACTCCGACGTCGCCGACCTCGCCAACATCGGTGGCCGCTACGCCGGTTCGACGCTCGCCGCACTGTTCCTCGCCGAGTTCGTCGGCGACGTGCCGTGGGCGCACCTCGACATCGCCGGGACCATGCTCGTGGAGTCCGACGAGTCGTGGCGTTCGAAGGGCGCGACCGGGTACGGCACGCGTCTCCTCGTCGACCTGGCGCTGAACTTCAGCGCCTGACCCGCGGGCGGTCGGTCCCTGAGCTCGTCGAAGGCTTAGGGACCCACCGACCCCACCCGCACCCCGGTCCCTGAGCTTCCACCCCGGTCCCTGAGCTTGTCGAAGGGCTCAGGGACCCACCGACCCCACCCGCACCCCGGTCCCTGAGCTTCCACCCCGGACCCTGAACTTCCACCCCGGTCCCTGAGCTTGTCGAAGGGCCCGCGTTGCCGTTCCGGCAAGAAACCACCGCCTGACGCCCGGCGCAGGGCAGGCTGGGCGGATGACCTCCGAGCACGAGCCCACCCTCACCGATCCCGCCGAGTTCTGGGAGGACCGTTACCGCAGCCGTGGTCAGGTGTGGAGCGGCCGGCCGAACGCCGCCCTCGAGCGCGAGGTGGGCGACCTCCGCCCCGGCACCGCGCTCGAGCTCGGGAGCGGTGAGGGCGCCGACGCGGTCTGGCTCGCGCAGCGGGGCTGGTCCGTCACGGCGGTCGACATCTCCCCGACCGCGCTGGCCCTCGGCCGCTCCACCGCCGAGGCCGCCGGGGTCGCCGACCGCATCACCTGGATCGAGGCCGATCTCGCCACGTGGGAACCCTCCGGCCGCTTCGACCTCGTGACCGCGACGTTCCTGCACTCCCCGGTCGCGTTCCCGCGTGAGGAGGTCCTCCGTCGCGCCGCCTCGGCCGTGGCTCCCGGCGGCACGCTCCTCGTCGTCGGGCACGGCGGTCCGCCGCCCTGGAGCACCGGGCACCTCGGGCACGCCCACTTCCCCACGCCGGAGGAGGTGCACGCCTCGCTCGAGCTCGACGCCGCCGAGTGGGAGGTCCACACCTCGGCGCTCGTCCCCCGTGCCGCCGTCGGTCCGTCGGGCGAGCCCGCCGAGCTCGACGACAGCGTCCTCCACCTCCGCCGCCGTCCCTAACTCAGGAGCGTCCCGGCGCGTCGCGCCGCCCGACCGGCGCGTCGCACCCGACACGCCGCAGCGGTCCTGAGTTCGGGACAGAACCACACCTGCCGGGCGCCCGCACCAGCTCCACCCTCGGACGTCCCTAACTCAGGAGCGTCTCGGCGCGTCGCGCCGCCCCACCCGCGTGTCGCACCCGACACGCCCCGACACTCCTGAGTTAGGGACAGAACGGCAGCGTTCAGCGTCGCGGCGGCGCGCCCACCGATCCGCGCTCGATGAGCGTCTGGGCGAGCACGAACTCCTCGGTCTCCGAGCCCGTCCCACCGATCCGGGCGATCAGCCGACGCGCGGACTCCGCACCGAGCTCGTAGATCGGCTGGGAGACGACGGTGATCGGGGGCGTCGTGAGGCTCGTCCAGTCGGCGTCGTCGAACGCGATGAGCGACACGTCGCCCGGGATCGCCAGGCCGAGTTCCCGGATGGTCCGGAACACGGCTGAGCCGACGAGGCTGTCGGAGGCGACGATCGCCGTGACGGCACCGGGACCGTCGAGGACCCGCCGCGTGATGACCTCGATCCCCTCGGCGCGGGCGTTGAGGTGGACGAAGGAGGCGGGATCCTCGACCCCGCCCTCGCCGAGCGCCGACGTGAACCCGTCGATGCGGTCGCCCACCGAGGAGGACCCGACGACGTCGCCGGAGACGTAGGGGTGCTCGTGGGCGAGCGTCGACACGAAGGCGATGCGCCGGTGACCGGCGGCGAGGAGGTGCCGGGTCGCCGCAGCCGCACCGGAGGCGTTGTCGGCGACGACCGTGTCCGCCTCCATGCCGGCCGCGCGGCGGTCGAGGAGCACCACGGGCCGACCTTCCGCGAGCGCCGTTTGTAAACTTCTCGTTTCGATCGAGGAGGCCGGGGTCACGATGAACCCGTCCACGCGCTTGTCGAGGAGCAGCTCGATCGCGGCCGTCTCGGCGTCGATCTCCTCGTCCGAATTGGCGAGGATGAGGTCGAATCCGGCGGCTTGCGCGACGTCGGAGATCCCCCGGGTGGCTCGGGCGAAGAAGGGGTTCTCGATGTCACCGATGACCACCCCGATGGTGTTCGACTTCCCCGTGTTCATGCTCTTCGCGAGGGCGTTGGGGCGGTAGCCGAGGCGTTCGGCAGCAGCCTGCACGCGGTCCCTGACGTCCTCGCTCACGGCCCCGTAGTCGCCGAGCGCTCGGGCCGCCGTGGCCTTGGAGACCTTGGCGGCTTTCGCGACGTCGGACACCGTCGTCTCGCGCCGTCCGGTAGCCGGATCCGTTGCCATGTGCCCTCCGTCGGGGTTCTGCTTCGTCGTTGACGTCGTTCCGGAACCAGGGTACTGTCCTGGACAACCTAGTGAGACCGGTCTCAACCTACGCGATTGAGACCGGTCTCACCAGCAGAACGACAGCAATGGAGCTGACGGCGTCCACAAGACACGAGCCGACGGTTCCCTCCACGCACCAAGAACTCCTCCCCACGATTGGACTCGCCGTGACGAATCGCTCCACCCTCCGCAGGACGGCCCTCCTGGCCGTCGCTGCGGCGACCGCCCTCATCCTCTCCGCGTGCTCCGGTGGTGCCGGCGCCGCGAGCAGCACCGAGGACAACCCCTACGGGCTCATCACCCCCGGACAGATCCGCGTCGCCAGCCTCGGCGACTCGAAGCCGTACACCTTCACGGATGCGGACGGGACGTTCACCGGATTCGACGTCGAACTCTTCACCGACGTCGCCAAGCGGATCGGGATCGACGACGTCGTCTTCACCGGTCAGGACTTCTCCGGCCTGCTCTCCGCCGTCGCGAACGGCCAGTTCGACGTCGGCGTCGCCGCGATCGGCATCACCAAGGAACGCGAGCAGACCGTCGACTTCTCCGACGGCTACCTCGCCGGGTACCTCACGGTCATGGCGTCGAAGGACTCCGGCATCACCGATGCGGACAGCCTCGAGGGCAAGCGCCTCGGCGTCGTCCAGGGCACGCTCCAGGAGGCGTACGCGGTCAAGAACTTCACCAAGACCGAACTCGTCCGCTTCCCCGACAACAACTCGGCGATCTCCGCGGTCAACAGCGGCAGCATCGACGCCCACTTCCTCGACTACGAGGCGGCGAAGGAGTACGCGGCCCAGTACGGCCTCGTGAACGCCATCGACATCCCGTCCTTCGACGCACCGGCCGGCTTCGCCATCGCGAAGGACAAGCCCGAGTTCAAGAAGGCCCTGGACAAGGCCCTCGCCGAGGCGATGGAGGACGGCACCTGGAAGAAGCTCTACCAGAAGTGGTTCCCGGGCTCCCCGATGCCCGAGCAGTACCTCCCGAAGGCGGAGCGGACGTCCAGCCCCAGCCCGAGCGCGTCCGAGTAGCCCCCAGCCCCGTCTCGTGGTGCGGGTCGCACACCGGCCCGCGCCACACCATCCCACCCCTCAGGAGCAGACAGCATGGACTGGCTCGACAGCATCATCAAGACCTTCTTCGACTTCGACGCGATGTGGCAGGTGTTCCCGCAGCTGCTCGGCGTGGGACTCGTCAACACCCTCGTCATCTCGATCGCCGCCACGGTCATCGGCGTCGTCCTCGGCATGATCATCGCGATCATGGGCATCTCGCCCTCGCGCTGGCTCCGGGTGCCCGCGCGGATCTACACCGACGTGTTCCGCGGCCTCCCGGCGATCCTCACCATCCTCCTCATCGGCCAGGGCTTCGCCCGGTTCAGCCAGCAGCTGTTCGGCCCCTCCCCCTACCCCCTGGGCATCCTCGCCCTCAGCCTCATCGCCTCCGCCTACATCGGCGAGATCTTCCGCGCCGGCATCCAGAGCGTCGACCGCGGCCAGCTGGAGGCCTGCCGGGCGCTCGGCATGAGCTACGGCAAGGCCATGCGACTCGTGGTGGTGCCGCAGGGCATCCGCCGGGTGCTGCCGGCACTCGTCAACCAGTTCATCGCCATCGTGAAGGACTCGAGCCTCGTCTACTTCCTCGGGCTCCTCGTCAGCGAGCGCGAGCTGTTCCGGGTCGGTCAGGACGCCGCCGTCCTCACCGGCAACCTCTCGCCGCTCGTCATGGCGGGTCTGTTCTACCTCGTCATCACCGTGCCCCTCACCCACCTCGTCAACTTCTTCGACAACCGCTTCCGCACCGGACGCCGCAAGGCCACCCCGCCGAAGAGCGGCCTCGACGAGCTCGACGAGGTGCAGCCACCCCTGCCAGCCACCACCGGGAGCAACACATGACCTACACCTCTCCCCTGCCCGTCACCGACGGACACTTCTACCGCGGCTCCAGCCTGGAGCTCCGCGACGTCTCGATGGCGTACGGCGACATCCAGGTCATCCGCGAGGTGAGCATCGACGTCGAGCCGGGCACCACGACGTGCATCATCGGGCCGTCCGGTTCCGGGAAGTCGACGCTGCTCCGCGGGGTGAACCGGCTGCACGAGCCCACCTCCGGAGACGTGCTCCTCGCCGGTGAGAGCGCCCTGAAGATGAAGCCGGAACGGCTCCGGACGCGGGTCGGGCTCGTGTTCCAGCACTTCAACCTGTTCCCCGACCACACCGCACTGGAGAACGTCGCCCTCGCGTTGCGGAACGTGAAGGGGATGTCGAAGAGTGAGTCGCTCCGGGTCGCCGCGGCACGGCTGGACGACGTCGGGCTCGGCGAACGGTCCGACCACCGACCCCGCGACCTCTCGGGCGGCCAGCAGCAGCGGGTCGCGATCGCCAGGGCTCTCGCGATGGAACCCGAGGTCATGCTGTTCGACGAGGCCACGAGCGCGCTCGATCCTGAGCTCGTGAAGGGCGTCCTCAACCTCATGGCCGGGCTCGCGCAGCGCGGCATGACGATGCTCGTCGTCACCCACGAGATGGGCTTCGCGCGCAAGGTGGCCGACCAGGTCGTGTTCATGGACGAGGGTCGCGTCGTCGAGGCGGGCACGCCCTCGCAGCTGTTCGACGCACCGCAGAGCCCGCGCCTGCAGCGCTTCCTCTCCGAGGTCCTCTGATGGCGGCGCGCGTCACCGGCGCGATCCGGACGGGCGTCATCGGCTTCGGCACTTCCGGCGCGGTGTTCCATGCGCCGTTCCTCGCGGCGGATCCGGCCTACTCGTTCGACCTCGTCGTGACCTCCGACCCGGATCGGCGGGCCGAGGCGCTCGGCCGATACCCGGGCGTCCAGGTGGTGTCGACGGCCGAGGAGCTCTTCGCCCGGGCCGACGAGCTCGACCTCGTCGTCATCGGCTCACCGTCCGGCACGCACGCCGCGCTCGCGACAGCCGCCCTGGAAGCAGGCCTGCACGTCGTGGTCGACAAGCCGTTCGCCGTCACCGCGGCCGAGGGCCGGGCCGTCGTCGACCGCGCGGCGGCGGTCGATCGACTCGTCACCGTCTTCCAGAACCGCCGATGGGACGGCGACTTCCTGACCGTGCGGCAGCTGCTCGACGAGGGCGCGCTCGGGCGCGTCCACCGGTACGAGTCACGCTTCGAGTGGTGGAAGCCGGACCCGCCCGCATCATGGAAGACGGTCGCCGCCGCGGCGGACGGCGGCGGCATCCTCTACGACCTCGGTACGCACGTGATCGACCAGGCGGTCCAGCTGTTCGGGGAGGTCGAGGACGTCCACGCCGAGCTCGGGGTCGTCCGGCCGGGGGCGGTCGCCGACGACGACGCCTTCGTGGCCCTCCGGCATCGATCCGGCGTGCGCTCGCACCTGTGGATGGGGTCGCTCGTCGCCCAGGCGGGCCCCCGGTTCCGCATCCTCGGGTCCTCCGGCGCCTACACCTCGTGGGGACTCGACGGCCAGGAGCCCGCGCTCAAGGCCGGCGCCGATCCCCGCGACGAGGGGTTCGGACGGCGCGACCCGTCGGGCTGGGGCTCGATCGGTGTCGACGGCGCGACGGAGCCCGTCCCGATGGCCGACGGCGACTACGCCGCCTTCACGCGCCTCCTCGCGACCGCGCTCCACGACGGCGGTCCCCCACCGGTCGATCCGGCCGACGCGATCGCCGTCCTCGAGATCATCGAGGCCGTCCACGCGGCCGCAGCAGCTTCAGCACGCAGTACTCCAGAACAGAAAGAGCAGACAGCATGAGCACCAGCACCCAGACCAGCCGTCGCGTCGTCGTCATCGGCGGGGGCATCCTCGGAACGTCCAGCGCCGTCGCCCTCGCCCGCCGTGGCGCCGAGGTGACCCTCGTGACCGACCGGTCCCTCGCCAGCGGGGCCTCCGGGCGGTCGCTCGCCTGGCTGAACTCCGCGGCCCGCCGCTCGAGCGAGTACCACGCGCTCCGCGTCCTCGGGATCGACCGCTGGAGGACCTTCGCCGCGCAGGTGCCGAGCGCGGACTTCCTCCGCTTCGACGGCGGGCTCATGTGGGCGCCGGAGGGCGAGTCCTACGCCGACACCTTCGCGTACGAACGCGGCATCGGCTACGACGCCCGGTGGTTGGCGCCGGAGGACATCGCTTCGGTCACACCCGGTGTCGACCCGGCCGCCGTGGCCGCCGAGGGTGCGATCTTCAACCCGGGCGAGGGGTGGGTCGAACTGCCGTCCGTCATCGAGATCCTGTCCCGCGAGTTCGTCGCCCGCGGTGGACGGATCGTGACGGACGCCGGAGCCGAGATCGCCACCGCCGGTGGCCGCGCGGTGGGTGCGGTCCTCGCGAACGGCGACCGCATCGACGCCGACGCGGTCCTGTTGGCCACGGGTCCGGACGTCCCGGCCCAGCTCGCAGCGCTCGGCATCACGATCGGTGACCAGAGCCCGGCCGCGTTCGTCGCGTTCACGAAGCCGGCCGCCTCGGAGCTCGTCGCCGTGCTCAACACGCCGAAGGTCGCCGTCCGCCGCACGAGGGATGGCGGCTTCGCGCTGGACTCCGCGTGGTCGGAGGAGGAGATCGAGGTTCGGGACGACGGCTCGCTGCACATCGCGGACTCGACGGTGGAGCGGCTGCTGGCCGAGGGCTCGCGGGTGCTCGCCGGCAGCCCGAGTCTCGAGCTCGACCACATCGGCGCCGGGTACAAGCCGATCCCGGGCGATGGTGAGCCGGTCTTCGGCGCGGTCTCACAGCTGCCGGGCCTGTTCACGGCGTTCAGCCACAGCGGGGCGACGCTCGGGCTCATCGCCGGTGAACTCCTCGCCGACGAGATCGTCGACGGCGAACCCTCCCCGCTCCTCGCGACGTTCCGCCCCGAGCGGTACGCCGACTCGCCCGTCCCCGCGTAGGTCCGGTCGGTTCACCACTCAGGACGACCCCGGCCGTCCCCAACTCAGGAGACCTCCGGTGTGTCACCGTCGCTCCAGCCCGACACGCCGCCGAAGTCCTGAGAAAAGTCATGACTCACCGCACCGGTCCTGAGTTGTGAACATCACCCCCCGCCCCAACTCAGGAGACCTCCGGTGTGTCACCAGAGCAGCAGCCTGACACGCCGCGGGACTCCTGAGAAAAGTCATGACTCACGGCGCCGGTCCTGAGTTGTGAACCCCGCCGTCCCGCTGTCCCCAACTCAGGAGACCTCCGGTGTGTCACCGTCGCTCCAGCCCGACACGCCGCAGGACTCCTGAGTCAGGGACGGGGAGGGACCACGACAGAACGCCCGCCGCACTCCAGGAGTGCGGCGGGCGTTTCGCGGTACGGGGTGCGATTAGTCGGTGCCGGAGTCGAACGCAGCGCCTTCGGACGCGAGGTCCGTCGCGCGCTCGAGGGCGTCGGCCGTCGGGTCGAGGAGTTCGCCGCCGAGGATCTCCTGCGCCTCACCCTGCTCGAGCTTGCCGACGAGCTCCGCCGTCGCGCCACCGACGATGCCGGCGGCCGCATACTGCTCGAGCCGCGAACGCGAGTCGGCGATGTCGAGGTTCCGCATGGTGAGCTGCCCGATGCGGTCGTCAGGACCGAACGCGGCGTCGCCGACGCGCTCCATCGAGAGCTTGTCGGGGTGGTAGCTGAGGCCGGGGCCCGAGGTGTCGAGGATCGTGTAGTCGTCGCCGCGGCGCAGACGGATCGAGACCTCGCCGGAGACGGCGGAACCGACCCAACGCTGGATCGACTCGCGCAGCATGAGCGACTGCGGGTCGAGCCAACGGCCCTCGTACATGAGGCGGCCGAGACGGCGACCCTCGTTGTGGTAGTTCGCGACCGTGTCCTCGTTGTGGATCGCGTTGAGCAGCCGCTCGTACGCGATGTGCAGGAGGGCCATGCCGGGAGCCTCGTAGATGCCGCGGCTCTTCGCCTCGATGATGCGGTTCTCGATCTGGTCGCTCATGCCGAGGCCGTGACGACCACCGATGGCGTTGGCCTCGAGGACGAGCGCGACCGCGTCGTCGTACTCCACGCCGTTGAGCGCGACCGGGCGGCCGGCCTCGAACGTGACGGTGACGACCTCGGAGGCGATCGCGACGTCTTCACGCCAGAACGGCACGCCCATGATCGGCTCGACGAGTTCCATACCGGAGCTGAGCTCCTCGAGACGCTTGGCCTCGTGGGTGGCGCCCCAGATGTTCGCGTCGGTGCTGTACGCCTTCTCGGTGGAGTCGCGGTACGGGAAATCGCGGGCGACGAGCCATTCGCTCATCTCCTTGCGGCCACCGAGCTCATTCACGAAGTCGACGTCGAGCCACGGCTTGTAGATGCGCAGGCGCGGGTTCGCGAGCAGGCCGTAGCGGTAGAACCGCTCGATGTCGTTGCCCTTGTAGGTGGAACCGTCGCCCCAGATGTCGACGCCGTCCTCCTTCATGGCGCGGACGAGCATGGTGCCCGTCACCGCACGGCCGAGCGGCGTGGTGTTGAAGTACGTCTTGCCGGCGTTACGGATGTGGAACGCGCCGCACTGCAGCGCGACGAGCCCCTCTTCCACGAGCGCGGACTTCGCGTCGACGAGTCGGGCGATCTCCGCGCCGTATTCCTTCGCGCGATCGGGGACGGCACCGATGTTCGGTTCATCCGCCTGGCCGATGTCGGCGGTGTAGGTGCACGGGACGGCACCCTTCTCGCGCATCCAGGCGACGGCGACGGAGGTGTCGAGACCTCCGGAGAAGGCGATGCCGACGCGCTCGCCGACGGGGAGGCTGCTCAAGACTTTAGACACGCCTGCGATTCTACGGGTTCGTGGGGTGCGGAGCACGTCACCGCCGGTACCGCCGAACGCCCGCCGGGGGACGGCGGGCGTTCAGGCGGCATCGACGGTGACGCTGCTGTGAACCGGACGGATCGGACCAGGTCCACCCAGGCGCTGTTCGGGTCTCGCGCCGCGGGCTTCACGGGTGCATCGGGATGACGATTCGTCGACTCCAGAGCGATTCTGACAGCGACCGACGCCCCTCCACAGGTCCCAATAGTGGGGGCATCGGGGAGGGGCGACAGGCCGGGAACGGGTGCTACCAGATGGTGACGCGCTCCTCAGGGGCGAGCCAGGCTGCGTCGGACTCCGTCACGCCGAACGTCTCGTAGAAGGCGTCGATGTTGCGGACGATCTGGTTGCAACGGAACTCGTTCGGCGAGTGCGGGTCGATCGACAGGAGGCGGATGACCTCGGCGTCGCGGCCCTTCTGCTGCCAGGCCTGGGCCCAGGAGAGGAAGAACCGCTCCGCACCCGTGAGGCCGTCGACGACCGGCGGCTCCGCGCCCTCGAGCGACAGCAGGTAGGCCTTCCAGGCGATGCCGAGCCCGCCGAGGTCGCCGATGTTCTCACCGATGGTGAGCGCACCGTTGACGTGGTGGTCGGGCACCTGGGCGGGAGCGAGGGCGTTGTACTGCTCGATGAGCGACGCCGTGCGCTCCTCGAAGGCGGCGCGGTCGGCCTCGGTCCACCAGTCGGTGAGTCGGCCGTCGCCGTCGAACTTGGAGCCCTGGTCGTCGAAGCCGTGGCCGATCTCGTGCCCGATGACCGCCCCGATGGCCCCGTAGTTGGCGGCGGCGTCGCGGCCGGCGTCGAAGAACGGGTACTGGAGGATGGCGGCAGGGAAGACGATCTCGTTGAAGCCGGGGTTGTAATAGGCGTTGATCGTCTGCGGCGTCATGAACCACTCGTCGCGGTCGAGCGGCTTGCCGATCTTGCCGAGCTCCCGGTCCATCTCGAAGCGGCTGGCGCGACGGACGTTGCCGAGCAGGTCGTCGGCGTCGAGCTCCAGCGCCGAGTAGTCGCGCCACTTCACGGGGAAGCCGATCTTCGGCGTGAACTTGTCGAGCTTCTCGAGCGCACGGGTGCGGGTCTCGGGACTCATCCACTCGAGGTGCTCGATGCTGTCGCGGTACGCCTCGACGAGGAACCCGACGAGGACGTCCATCTCGTCCTTGGCCGAGGTGCCGAAGTGGCGGTCGACGTAGATGCGTCCGACGGCCTCACCGAGCATGCCCTCGACGAGCGAGACGCCGCGCTTCCAGCGCTCGCGCTGCTGCGGCGTACCCGTGAGCGTCTTGCCGTAGAAGTCGAAGTTGGCCCGGCCGAACTCCTCGGAGAGGTACGGGGCGGCACCGTGGACGACCTTCCAGGCAAGCCAGTCCTTCCACGACTCGAGCTGCTCGCCGACGAGGAGCTCACCGAGCCCCTCGAGGAAGCTCGGCTCGCGGACGACGAGTTCGGCGAACACCTCCTCGGCGGCGCCGATCGCGTCGCGCCAAACGGCGAGGTTCGGGCCGTCGAGGTCGGCACCGGCCGCGAGGGCCGCCGCTTCGTCCCAGCCGTACAGGTTGTAGGTCTTCTCGCTGTCGCGGGTGGCGACGTTGTCCCAGTGCTTGGACGCGATCGCGGTCTCGAGCGCGAAGACGCGGTCGGCGCGCCCTGCGGCATTGTCGAGGCCGGCGAGTTCGAACATCGTCTGGAGGTGGGCGCGGTAGGCGTCACGGATCTCGGCGAAGGTGTCCTCGCGGAAGTAGGACTCGTCGGGGAGGGTGATGCCGCCCTGCTCCGCGAACACGAGGTAGCGCTCGGGGTTGCCCGGGTCGTTGTCGACGAAGAGCTGGAGGAAGCCGCCGACGCCCTCGGCCTCGAACTCGCCCGACAGGCGCAGGAACGCCTCGATGGAGTCGACGGCGGCGACGCGGGCGAGCTGGTCGGCGAGCGGTGCGGCACCGAGCGCGTTGGCGCGGTCGACGTCCATGAAGCTGGCGTACAGGGCGCCGATCTTCACACCCTCCGGGCCGTCGGGGTTCGACTGCGACTCCTCGATGATGGCGCGGACCGCGTTCTCCGCGTCCTCCGCGAGCTGGTGGAACGACCCCCAGCGGGCCTTGTCGTCGGGGATCTCGGTCCGGTCGATCCACTTGCCGTTCACATGCCGGAAGAGGTCGTCCTGCGGCCGGACGGCCGGGTCGAGTTCGGAGCGGTCGATGCCGGAGGCGAGCTGCGCGTCAGTCATGCGGCTCAGCCTAGCGACGGCTCCTGACGACGGGTCGGGTGTTCTCTCAGAGCTGGCAGACGGTCCGGGTCCGGCACCGGTGGAGCGGTGTCGGGCGTGGCTCGACGGGTGAGGGACTACCGTGGACGCACCGGTCGGAAGGAGCGCGCGTGGACTGGTTGTCCGAGTTCCCGCCCGGAGTCCTCCTGCTGGTCGTCTTCCTGGTCGTCGCGGTCGAGAGCCTCGGCGTCCCCCTGCCGGGCGAGACCGTGCTGATCGGCGCGACGCTCCTCGCGGCGTCGAGCGGCCTCAACCCCGTGTTCGTCGCAGCGGCCGCCGCGGGCGGGGCGATCCTCGGAGACTCGATCGGGTACTGGGTCGGCAAGCGCTACGGGCGGCGACTCCTCTCGGTGCTCAACCGTCGGTTCCCGAAGCAGGTGGGGCCGAAACGACTCGGTGCCGCGGTGCACCTCATGCGTCGCTGGGGGCCGTGGGCGGTGTTCGTCGGACGCTTCATCGCCGTCCTCCGTATCTTCTCCGGACCGCTGGCGGGCATGTTCCGGATGACCTACCCGCACTTCCTGCTCGCCAACGCCGCCGGCGGCATCGCCTGGGCATCGCTCGTCGTGACCGTGGTCACGCTGCTCGGGAGTGCCGCGACCGAGTTCCTGCACCGCTTCTCCTGGGCGGCCCTCGCCCTCGCGGGTGCGGCGGCGGTCGTGATCGCCGTCGTCCTCGTCTTCCGCGCGCGTCGGCGCGCCGCCCGACCGGTCGAGGAGCGCACCCCGGTCTCGCTGACCGAGGCGGAACTCGACGAGCTGCTGTCGCCGTCCGGCTCGGCGGCCCTGGCATCAGAGGCGCAGCAGACGACGTCGAGCACCGCTCCCGTCCGGACCGACCTGCGCGCAGCGATCGCTGCGGTCTTCACCCCGCTCCGCTGGGCGCTCAGGACGACGCCGGCGACCACCGCCTTCGTGACCGTCTTCGTCGCGTTGGGGGTCGTCACCGGCGGGCTGTGGGGCCCGATCGACCAGGCCGCCTGGTACCCGTCGTTCGCCTACGGCGTGCCGAGTCTCGAGGCCGGTCGTTGGTGGACGGTGCTCACGGGCATGTTCATCACCGCCGACCCGCTCACCTACCTGATCGCGATCCTCGGCGCCGCGGTGTTCGGCGGATGGGTCGAGGCGCGCTTCGGTACCCTGCGGGCGTCGGCGATCTTCCTGTCCGGGCACCTCGTCGGCATCCTCGGAGCCCTCGGGGCGGCGACCGCGCTCGCGCAGCTCGACTGGCCGTGGGCGCAGTCGCTCGCGACGACCCTCGACGTCGGCCCGAGTTGCGGCATCCTGGCCTGCGTGGCCACCGCCACCGCGTTCATGCGGTCACCGTACCGGCTGCGCTGGCGGCTCCTCCTGCTGTCGTGGGTGTCGATCGCCCTCCTCTACGTCGGGAAGATCGACGACCTCGAGCACTGGATCGCGACGGTCGTGTTCGTCGTCGTCGCCCGACTCCTCATCGGGGAACACCGTTCGACGCCGCGACCGACGATGCGGGACTGGCGGCTCTTTGCGGTCGCCGGGCTGCTCGTCATCGGCGCGGTGCAGCTGCTCGTCACGCTCGTGCCGCTCGACGGGCCGCTCGGCTCGACCACCCTGACGCAGGGCTCCATCCTCGACGTGGGGCTCGACACGGTGGCGATCCTGCTGATCGCGAACTGGCTCCGGCGCGGGCATCGCTGGGCGTGGTGGGCGGCGATGGTCCTGACCGTCGGCAACCTGCTCACGACCCTCGCGCTCGTCGCGTTCACCTGGTTTGCGATGGTGCCACTCGTGGCGTCGACGATCTGGATCTCGGCGAGCGTGCTCTGGGTGGGGCAGGCGGTGGTGCTCGTGCTCTCGCGGCACGCGTTCCGGGTGGCGGCGAACCAGACGAGACGGCGACTGCCCGGCGCGGTCGGGCCGGGAGCGCGGCGGGCGAGGGCACGAGCCGCAGAGCTGCTCGACGAGGACGGCAGCGGACCGCTGTCGGCGTCGGCGCTCCGACCCGAGAACCGGATCTTCGTCACGGCGGACGGCGGCCACGCCGTGGTCTACCAGCAGCACGCGGGTGTCGCGCTGGCCCTCGGTGAACCGATCGGCGCACGCGATGGTGCCTCGGACGCGGTGCTGGCGTTCACGGCGGCGGCCGAGCAGGCGGGGCTGACCCCGGCCGCGTTCGCGGTGCGGGAGCCGGGTGTCGTGCCCGAAGGGTGGCGCGTGTCGCCGCTCGGGCGGGACCTCGTGCTCGAGCTCCCTGCGGCGGAGGCCCGTGACGACGGTGCCGGCGATCCGGCTGACGACCGTCCTGCCATGGAGCCCGAGTGGTCGTCGATCCTGCTGCCGTCGGATGAGCTGCCCTGGGAGCTGCGCAGCCAGATCCGCGCGCTGACCTCGGTGTGGGTCTCCGACCGGCGCGTGCCCGAGCTGGGACTGACCGTGGGCGCGAGTGTCGAGACCGCCCGTGGCGCAGGGCAGGGTCAGGCGGTGGCTCGCACCTCCGTCGTGACCGACGCCCGTGGTGCGGTGCTGGCGGCGGTGTCGTGGCTGCCGATCCCCGGCCCCAGCGGCACCGTCGGTGGCTGGGCCCTCGACACGGTCCTGCGCGCGGTGGCGACCGACGCCGCGGACACCTCGGATGGACCGTCCTCCTCGGACGTCAGCCGCGCCGTCGAGCGGACGCTGACCGACGCCTGCCGTCGGTTCGCCGCTGAGGGGGCGTCGACGGTCTCCTTCGCTGCGTCGGGCCTGGCCCGGGACGGTTCGGAGCCCGACGGTGTCGCCGTGCGCACGGTGGCCGGCATCGCCCACCGCGTCGATCCGCTCCACGGTTTCGCCGAGATCGCCGCCGTCGCCGAACGGATCGGCGCCACGCCCGTCCCGCTGTTCCTCGCCTGCCGTGAGGACGCCGACCAACCGCGGGTCGCCTACGCCGCGGCGGCCGGGTTCCTCACCGGCATCCGCCTCCGCGACCTCCCCGGGCTGAGCGGCTCATTGCTAGTGCGGGAGCAGGATGTCAAGCCAGCTTGATGTCTCCTCCTCAGCACAGACGTCAGTGGCGGACTATGGCTGGAGGCAATGAACGACCGGCCCGACCAATGGACCGGGTTAGCCAGCCTGCAATTCAGTCATAGTGGCTAACGTCTCAGCGGCAATCTCTCGAACCAATCGGGGGGAACCCGGTTCGGACAGCCTCCTCACTTCCGCATGCAAATAGTCCAGCATCCTCGCATCCACACCATCATGTAGAAGTCTTCGGATTGCAGTCAACAGCATCGCGGCTGTACGGATGCCTTCCTCTTCGAATAGCGCGCGGACACGGTCTCGATTCAGCCTGGTCAACCGCGTCTCATGCAAGCTTGTAACAACAAGGCCAGCCCCAGCCTCAGCCCGCACGATGGGATTAGCGTCGTAGGAAAGTTGAAGCAACAACGTATGTCCCCATTCTGCATTCTCGTCTCCAAGCGCGAAGCCGATGGTCTTCGCCGCCTCGACGCGCGCTTCCGAATCCCCCGCCGCTAGTCGCATGACGGCGTCAATCATGGTTTCAGGAGAAAGCTGACCGAGAGCACCTAAAGCGCGTATCGCCTCAGCAAAAACCGGTAGAGGTCGCGCCGCAAACAAGAGGTCCTTCCGTTCCGACCGCAGAAGTGAGTCAGCCGCGTCTCCGATGGCGGTCGCGAACCAGGGCGGCACATCCCCCTTAAAGCGGGCGATTCGATCTAGAGCTGCAGTTTTTAGCGAGGCATCAATGTCGGAGTCAATCAGATGTTCGAGTACCGCTTGCCACACCCCCGAATGTGCAAACCTAATCGCAAAAGCCACCGCAACATTTGTAGTCGAATATCCACCGTAACTGAACGAACCCAACCGCGCCTGGTCTGCCTCCGCGGATACACTGCGCACGACATAGTCAGCAACTTCTATGACCTCCGACTGTAGCATCGCCGGCGGCTTTCCGTTATCAGCGAGGTAGGCCGCACGCGCGAGGGACAACTCTTCGGGAACTCCTCGAGACTGATTGGACAACGCGAGGGTCAATGCGCGCCAGAGTTCGAGGAATTCCTCAGTCTCCGCCGAGTTGGCATCAACCCACTCCTGTAGACTTGTTCGCCCTTCTGCACCAATCACTGACCAATCAACGGCATCGACAACCCGAGCCAAGGTGTCAGAAACCGGCCTGCTGCGCCAAAGACGTCCGCGAAGGTATTGAGACAATTGTCCCACCACAAACCGACTCTCGTCCGTTCCTGAAATCAAGGCAGCGATCGTCTTCCATACACGATCATGAGTCGCCCAGGAAGACCTCATTCCTCGCGCGCGAGTCGTGAGGCCAGCGAAGGATGCGCGAAGCGCTCGTGCGCGATCGGTCGACGACAAGAAGTCCCCTGCAGATTCCAGCACAAGAAGGTCCGACTCAGTAATCCAACCATCTAATTCGACACGCGCAATCACCGCAGCTGCGTCTGTCCGCAGGGCGTTCACCGGCCCCTGATTTCTGACCCACGCGAGAGTGCTCTTCAAGGCACTCTGCGCGTTAGCCTGACGTAGCAAACGAATCGCCTCGCGGGTTCGATGTTCGTTTACGCCTGTGTCGAGCATCAATATCTTACCCAAGCTTTCCCGCGCGGCTAAGGTCAAACCTATTTGGCCAGCCAATTCGCGGAGCTGTAGCGCTTCATATCCAGCCTCTACAGTGCTGCGACGCATGAAATGCCTCGCCCCACTGTTCGACTCGATTTTTTGCTCATACGCGTCCCTCAGGACGGAGGAATCGCGCTCAGCCGAGAGGTTGTTCAATCGCATATCGATCCAGGTTTTCCTGGCGCGCACAACGCGCACCCAGGATTGACCACGAAAACCTTCGAGCATTGACCTAGCTTCCAGCGCGTGCTGCTTCAAGGAGCTCGCGATGTCCGCTTGAACCCTTGGCGCTCCCCACGAGATTCCCTGCGAAACTGGGAAGTCCTCGTACTTTCGATCACTTGTGCGAGGCACCCAGCGAAGGACATCTGCGGCAACCTCAAGCGCCGCTTCACCTCTGCACGAGTCGTAGAGACGAGCGACCCGGTGCTGAAGTAGGGCGGCCACGACCAGACGCAGGCTGGGCTCGCAATCCTCTGGGTCCCTACGATCCGAGAGTTCGCTGACCAGCGCGGCGAGCCGTCGCTCTGCGTCGGAAGACATCTCGAGCTCCGCCGAGCCGACGCTTGCATAGAGCGCCGCAGCGACGCGGGCACCCGCGGGGAGGTCTTGAGAGATCGACAGAGTCCACAAGGTAGCGGTGGCGGATTGCTGAGTGGGCGCGTCCAACGACTGACTCGCCGCGTCCACCAGCTCCACCTCCCAAGTTCTAGCACTCAGCGCGAAGTCGGCACCGTAACGCTCTCGTTCATTGAGAAATCGTCGTTCCGTCACCAGTGCGAGAAGACCGGTGGCAGAAATCGACTTCTGGCTGAAGTTTGGATGGGGCGATACAGTCCATGGCGCCAATACCGAGGCCAGCCAAACTGCTCCTACTGAGTTTTCCATGTTATACGTGTCCTATGCGATAGAGCGGTGCCCGGGCCATAACCGTGTCGTCGTTGACCAAGGCTTCGATCGGGTCATCGGTAGGGGCAAATGAGGCACTATGTTGTACGACCTGCCGGCTTATTATGTCTTGGACATGATTGGCGAATTCTTCGACCGAGTGCGCGCGAAGCGAGGAGCTCTCGAATTGACCAACCTGGTCTATCAACAGCTCACGAACCATCTTGGTTGATACGGCCGGTCGCGATCGGTCACATGCACACAGGATCACACGGCCGATGGTTGCTGACTGCTGAGCAAGCGATGCTTCCAGCCGGCGCTCCTCTGAAATTCGTTCATGGTCGGAGGCCTCGTAAATTGCGAATAGCAGTCCAATGTGGCCTGCCTGATCATCTCCCACACGCACCGGCCGGCCTGCGCGCTGTGCTTCCGCGACGGCCTCGGTGACGGCGTACTCCCATGAGTCGTGCGTCAATGAGATCAATGCCCTTGAGCGCACCAGCAGGGCCGGAGCCGGCTCACTCAAAGGGAACGCCTAGAAAGAGCTCCTGTCGTGGAACGAAGATGATCGCGTCTGAGGACCGGCCGCAGGAAACGGCAGATAGTCGCAGAGCCACAGTCGCAGAATCACTCTCAAGCTGTGAGTTCGGAAGGGTCACCATGAAGGGCTCGGAGTACAACGGACAAACCGCTCTTGCTCCGCTGGAGTCCTTTAGAGTGATTCTCACAGTTTGGTTCTGATCAAAGGTGGCAAGGCCCAGGGCTACGACAAATGCGAGCGCGCCTGCACCAGCGGCGCACGCTGCGATGTCTGTAATTTTCTGAATCCTCACCCGGACGCTCTCTGCGTCCTCGACCTGCGCTCGGTCATCGGCAACTTGTCTAGCGCCCGCGCGTTCAACCCTCCAGAAGAGAAGGATGCGGAGCGCTGTTCTCCGCAAACGTCCTCCAGGGTCCCGACGAACGGCGTATCCGAACGAAGCAGCCAGGAATGCGCTGGTCCCAATGAGAAGAAGTAAGACCGAGAGGGAGCCTACGATCCGTGCGAGCCCAGAGAAGGAAACGGAAGGGGCAAAGATGAGCCCAGCAACTAGCGCTCCAGCGGATGCCGCTACCAATGACGCTGCGGATCGAGCTCTTGTACGGTACCGTTCGTTCGCTTCGATACTTACTTCAAGCGCTCGCTCCTCGTCAGAGGGATCAGATGGCGGGCTCACGTCAAGAGTGTAGCGAGCGATAGGCAACTGGGTCAGGAGACGGCGTCGTTCTAAACGGTGGCCGCGACTAGGCTCGGCGGGTGACCACGGGACAGGACAGGCGACGACTCCGGCCGGTCGATCGCGACATCCTCCGGCTCGCGGTCCCGGCGCTCGGAGCGCTCATGGCGGAGCCGCTGTTCCTCCTCGCCGACTCGGCGATGATCGGCCATCTCGGGGTCGTCCCGCTGGCCGGCCTCGGCGTCGCGAGCGCGGTCCTGCAGACGATCATCGGCCTCATGGTGTTCCTGGCCTACGCGACGACCCCCGCCGTCGCCCGCCGACTCGGCCACGGCGACGAACGCGGCGCGGTCTCGCTCGGCGTCGACGGACTCTGGCTGTCCCTCGGCCTCGGCGTCGTGATCGGTGCGGCCGGCTGGTTCCTCTCCCCCACCCTCGTCGGATTGTTCGGCGCGACCGACGCCGTCGCCCAGCAGGCCGACACCTACCTCGGCATCTCGATGCTCGGCATCCCCGCGATGCTGCTCGTCTTCGGCGCGACCGGTCTGCTGCGTGGCCTCCAGGACACCACCACGCCCCTCGTCGTCGCCGGCGCCGGGTTCGCCGCGAACATCGGCCTCAACTTCCTCTTCATCTACGGTCTCGGCCTCGGGATCGCCGGCTCGGCCCTCGGCACCGTCATCGCCCAGTGGGGCATGGTCGTCGCCTACCTCGTCGTCGTCCTGCGCCACGCGCGACGGACCGGCGCGAGCCTGCGCCCGCATCGCGCCGGGCTCGGTGGGGCGGCCCGCTCCGGTGGCTGGCTGTTCCTCCGCACCGTCAGCCTCC
The DNA here is from genome assembly GCF_030209365.1 of Plantibacter sp. ME-Dv--P-095. Lineage (NCBI taxonomy): Bacteria > Bacillati > Actinomycetota > Actinomycetes > Micrococcales > Microbacteriaceae > Plantibacter > Plantibacter sp. ME-Dv--P-095. The sequence continues at coordinate 333,247 of NZ_JARVSB010000003.1, read as the reverse complement.
GCGCGGCGATGCTCATCGCCGTGTTCGTCGCGACCGACCTCGGCACCGACGAGCTCGCCGGCTTCCAGCTCGTCATGACCCTCTTCGCCACCCTCGCCTTCGCACTCGACGCCCTCGCGATCGCCGCCCAGGCGCTCGTCGGCAAGGGGCTCGGCGCCGGCGACGTGGGCGGAGTCCGCGCCGTCCTCGTCCGATGCCTGCAGTGGGGCGTCGGGTCGGGGATCGTCCTCGGCCTCGTCGTCGCGCTCGCGAGCCCGGTCATCGGCCTCGTGTTCACGAGCGACCCGAAGCTCGCGGCCCTGATCGTCCCCGCGCTCATCGTGCTCGCCGTCACCACACCACTCGGCGGGATCGTGTTCGTCCTCGACGGCGTCCTCATCGGCGCCGGCGACGCGAAGTACCTCGCGATCACCGGCCTGCTCAACACGGTCGTGTTCCTCCCGTTCGCCCTCGCCGTCCTCGCCTGGGCCCCCGGCGGACCCACCGGGCTCACGTGGCTGGCCCTCGCCTTCTTCGTCGGATACCTCGGCGCCCGAGCGACCACACTCGGACTCCGCGCCCGCACGAGCGGGTGGATGCGCACCGGGATCTGACCGACGATTGGGGAGTCCTCCCCATTGAATCGGCGGCCTCCGTCCACGATCCTGGCCTGTGAGCATCCATCCACGCTCACGATTCCAGGGGGAACCACCATGACCATCGCCACCGCAAGCCACCGTCTCCGCGTCTCGACCGTGACCGCCGTCGCCGTCCTGGGCCTGTTCGGGCTGTCCGCCTGCAGCAGCGGATCGGCGCCGGCCGACTCCGAGCCCACGTCGAGCGCCACCTCGGAGGCGGAGGCCACCGAGGACACCACCGAGGAGGCACCGGCGTCCGGCGCGACCAAGTGCACCGAGGAGCAGGTCAACACGCTCAGCGCGGCCAGCGGTGTCGCGGTCCCGGCCGCAGGCGTCGCCGCCGCGAAGGCCTCGTTCGCGCCCGCCGCCGTCATCGAGGGCCTGACGACCGTGTGCGTGCTGAGCTTCGAGGCCGGTGCCGTGTCCGGCAGCTACGCCGTCCTCTCCGGTGGTGCGGCGAGCCTCACCGCCGCCGCCGCGAACGCCACCAACGCGGGTGGCCAGATCACCGAGGCCGCCGGCACGTTCACCGGATCCCTCGAGGACCTGACGATCGTCGGCGTCCCGTTCACCCAGCTCACCAAGGAGACCGCCGGCTTCGAGAACGTCGAGGACCTCGTGGTCGTCGCCTCGACGGCGGCGCTCGGCTAGCACCGGGTCCCGCACCAGATCGTCCCACCCGCGCCCATCCGCCCCGCACCGGGCGGGTGGGCGCTCGTGCGCCGCCGGCATCACCATGGCCGGCAGCAGCATCGCCGGCATCAACCGATCGGTGGATGCCAGGATCAACCGCTCCACCGCTACCGGCCGTCGACGACCCGGACGAGCATGGACACCATGAGCACACGACCGATCATCGAGGTCCGCGAACTGCGCAAGCAGTACGGCGACTTCACCGCCGTCGACGGCATCAGCTTCGACATCCACGAGGGCGAGACGTTCGCGCTCCTCGGCCCGAACGGCGCCGGGAAGAGCACCACCATCGAGATCCTCGAGGGCTACCGGCACCGCACGGGCGGCTCGGCGAGCGTCCTCGGCGTCGACCCCGCACACGGCGGCCTGGACTGGAAGGCCCGCCTCGGGATCGTCCTGCAGTCGAGCGCAGAAGCCTCCAACGTCACCGTCCGGGAACAGCTCACCCAGTTCTCCCGGTACTACCCCGAGCCACGGGACGTCGACGAGGTCATCGACGCCGTCGGCCTCACCGCGGCGGCCGGCACGCGCATCGGCAAGCTCTCGGGCGGTCAACGCCGGCGGGTCGATGTGGCGCTCGGCGTGATCGGCCGCCCCGCGCTCCTCTTCCTGGACGAGCCGACCACGGGCTTCGACCCCGAGGCGCGCCGGCAGTTCTGGGACCTCATCCGCTCCCTCAAGCGGGACGGCACCACCGTCCTCCTCACGACGCACTACCTCGACGAGGCCGCGCAGCTCGCCGACCGGGTCGCCGTCATCGCCGGCGGACGACTCGTCGAGATCGGCGCGGTCGACGAGATCGGCGGTGCGGCGGCACGGATCCCGGTGGTCCGATGGCGGGACGGCGACGGGCTCCACGAGGAGCGCACCCAGACGCCGGCAGCACGGGTCGCCGACCTCACCGCCTCGACCGGTGGGGAACCACGCGACCTCGAGGTCATCCGCCCGAGCCTCGAGGACATCTACCTCGGCCTCGTCCACGCGGCGAGCGCCGGTCATCCCACGGCGACCGCCGATGTCGCCGGTCCGCGCGTCACCCTTCAGACGGGAGCAGGAGCATGAGCCTGACAACGAAGTCGAACACGAACACGACCACGAAGCCCTTCGACCGAGCCGCCTCCCCGTTCGTCCCGCCGCTGCCCCGTGGCCGGACGCTCCGCCTGGGACTGAGCCGGATCGGGTACGAGACGCGCATCTACTTCCGTTCTGGTGACCAGGTGTTCTTCACCTTCCTCTTCCCCGTCGTGATGCTGGCGATCTTCTCCGCGGCGTTCAGCGCGATGGGGAACGTCGGTGAGGCGCCCGACGGGACGGGCGGGGTCACCCAGGCCGCGTACACGCTCCCCGGCATGATCGCCGCCGGCATCCTCCTCTCCGGTGTCCAGAACCTGGCCACGGACATCGCGACGGAGAAGAGCGACGGCACGCTGAAGCGTCTCGGGGGCAGCCCGCTTCCCGTGGTCAGCTACTTCCTCGGGAAAATGGGGCAGGTCCTCGTGACCTCGATGCTCCAGCTCGCCCTGCTCCTGCTCGTGGCGCATCTCGTCTTCGGCGTCGCCCTGCCGACGGAACCCGAGCGGTGGGTCACCTTCGCCTGGATCTACCTCCTCGGGATCGCGACGTCGGCCGTCCTCGGGATCGCGCTGTCTGCGGTGCCGCGGAGCGGGAAGAGCGCGACGGCCGTCATCATCCCCATCGTGCTCGTGCTGCAGTTCATCTCCGGCGTGTACCTGTCGTTCGCGATGCTCCCGGACTGGCTGCAGAACGTCGCGAGCGTGTTCCCGGTGAAGTGGATCGCACAGGGCATGCGGTCCGTGTTCCTCCCGGACTCCTTCGCTGCGCAGGAGCAGTCGGGCGGCTGGGACCTGTCGACGGTCGCGCTCGTCCTCGTCGTCTGGGCGGTCGTCGGACTCGTCCTGACGCGCTTCTCCTTCCGCTGGGTCCGTCGCTCCTGACGACGGTTCGCGGGCGGAAGTGGGAGGGTAAGGACATGGACGGACGACGGTGGTGGGATGTCGCGTTCGGCGCGGGATGCGTGATCGTGGGGGCGCTCGTGAGCGTCAGCGCGGCCGGGGCGCCGGAGCGGGTGATCGGTGTCTGGGTGGTGCTGGCGGCGCTCTGCCTCGTCTACTACACGGCCGGGCGACGGACCCTCGAGCGTCCACAGGGCGGGCTCTGGTTCGCGATCACCCTCATCGCGCTCACCGCCGTCGGCACGGCGTTGTCGCCGAACGTCCTGACCCTGCAGTGCCTCGTGTTCCCGCTGCTGTGGGTGCTGACCCCGGAGACGCGGAACGCGATCGTCCTCAACGTCGCGAGCGCCGCGACGCTCGCCATCGGCTTCATCGTCGGTCGGGGCGCCACACCGGACGCGATCGTGCAGGGACTCGCGATCCAGAGCGTCTCGCTCGTCTTCGCCCTGTCGCTCGGCCTGTGGATCACCCGGATCGCCGAACTCGGCGATGAGAAGGCACGACTCCTCGTGAGTCTGCAGACGGCTCAGGCCGAGTCGGAACGCGCGAGCCGGGAGGCCGGCGCGGCTGCCGAACGCGAACGTCTGGCACGCGACATCCACGACACGATCGCCCAGAGTCTCACGAGCGTGGTGCTGCTCGCGCAACGAGCCCGATCCGAGGTCGGCATGACCGTCGCGGACACCCCGGACGCCGCCCCGCTGGACGGTCGCCCGATCGCCGCCCTCGAGAGCATCGACCTCATCGAGTCCACCGCGCGCGACGCGCTCGGCGAGGCGCGGGCGCTCGTGGCGACGATGGCGGCCATGCCGACGGCGGACACCACCCTCGGCGACAGTCTCCGTCGCCTCGGCACCCGCTTCGAACGGGAGACAGGCGTCCAGGTGCGCGTGGTCACGGCGGCGGAGCACCTGCCCCGGGTGGCGGAAGTGGTGCTGCTGCGGTGCGCGCAGGAGGGGTTGGCGAACATCCGGAAGCACGCTGGCGCGTCGCATGCGACCATCGAGCTGTCGGTCGCGGACGGCTCGGCGCTGCTGCGACTCTCGGACGACGGTGTCGGGATCCCCGACGCCGCCGGCGCCCTCCTCGGCACGGCACCCGGCGCGGGCTTCGGCCTCCACGGCCTGCACGACCGCGTCGCCCTGCTGGGCGGTACGGTCGAGATCGTGAGCGGACACGGGGCTGGGACGATGCTGGTGGTGCGGGTGCCGGTGGCCGTGGCCGAACCGGTCGGTGTCGGGCCGTCCGCCGGCGTCGGGGACGAGGTCGGCGGATGACGCGGATCAGGATCGTCGTCGCCGACGACCACCCCATCGTCCGATCGGGGATCGTCGCGTTGCTCGGGCGGGCGGAGGACCTCGAGGTCGTGGCCGAGGTCGCCGACGGTGCCGCCGCGGTCGAAGCGGCCGAAGCGCACCACCCCGACCTCGTCCTCATGGACCTCCGCATGCCGGTCCTCGGCGGCGTGGAGGCGACCGCCCGCATCGTGCAGCGCCTGCCCGGGGTGCGGGTACTCGTGCTGACCACCTACGAGACCGACGACGACATCCTCGGCGCCATCGAGGCCGGTGCCAGCGGGTACCTGTTGAAGGCGGCTCCCGAGCAGGAGATCCTCGCCGGCATCCGCTCGGTCGTGTCCGGCCAGACCGTCCTCGCGCCCACCATCGCGGCGACCCTCGTCGGCCGCGTCCAGGGCGGTTCGTCACCGCGCCCGCAGCTGAGCGCCCGCGAGCTGGAGGTCCTCGCGCTCGTCGCCGCCGGCAACAGCAACCGGGCGATCGCGGCCGGACTCTTCATCTCGGAGTCGACGGTGAAGACCCATCTGCTCCACGTGTTCGAGAAGCTCGAGGTCGCCGACCGCACCCGCGCCGTCACCCGGGCGCAGGAGCTCCGGCTGCTCTGAGCGCTGAGCGCTGAGCGCCGAGTCCGGAGCACTGAGATCGGTGCGCGGGTCTCGGTGGCCGGCTCAGGCTCCGCGCGGGACGGGACGCCTGATGTGGGTGCGCAGACCCACGACATCGAGGACGAACTCGCAGAACATCGCGTTGGCCCAGGAGAACCACGGGCGGGTGAAGGTCGCCGGGTCGTCCTTGTGGAACGACTCGTGCATGACCCCGGTGCCGGCGTCGGTGCGCAGGAGGGTGTCGAGGAGCCGGGCGCGCTCCGCGTCGTCCGTCGAGGTGAGCCCCTCCATGGCGAGGGCGATCGGCCAGATGTGGTCGGGTGGGGTGTGCGGACTCCCGATCCCGCGGGCGGCGGATCCGACGAAGAAACTCGGGTCGTCCTCGCTCAGGAGGAACCGCCGGGTGGCGAGGTACCGGGCGTCGTCCGGTGCGCACCAGCCGAGGAACGGCAGCGAGAGGAGGCTCGGCACGTTCGCGTCGTCCATGAGCAGGGCGTTGCCGAACCCGTCGACCTCGTAGGCGTAGACGTCGCCGTACCGGTCGGTCGACACGACTCCGTGGGCGTCGATCGCCGCCTCGAGCTCGCGTCGGAGCGAGCGGGCGTCCGCGGCGAGCGGCTCGTCGTCGAGCACGTCCACCGCGATCGCCTCGACGCCGGCGAGCGTCACCGCGGCGAAGAGGTTGCCCGGCACGTTGTAGCCGTACCGCGCCGCGTCGTCACTCGGCCGGAACCCCGACCACGAGAGGCCCGTGAACGTGGTCTCCGGGCCGAGTCCGTCGCGGACGAGGGTGTCTGAGAGCGGCGCGTCGAACCGTTGGAACCGGTACGGCGAGCGCGCCTCATGGTGCTGCTCGGTGCGCCAGACACTCATCGCGGCGGTGACGGCGCCGCGAAACCGCTCGTCGAGGTGGTCGGAACGGCCCGTCGCCCGCCAGAGGTCGTGTGCGAGCTGGAGCGGGTAGCAGAGCGAGTCGATCTCGTACTTGCGTTCCCACACCCAGGGCGAGGCGTCCGTGCGGTCGTCGTGGTGGCCGTGACCGTTCGGTTCGGCGTTGAAGGCGTTGGCGTAGGGATCGAGGGCGATCGCGTCGAGCTGGCGACGGTTGACGGCGACGAGGAGGTCGGCCAGCTCGGGCCGATCGGCCGCGAAGTGGAGGTACGGCGCGAGCTGCGCGCTCGAGTCTCGCAACCACATCGCGGGGATGTCGCCGGTGAGCATGAACACGGTGCCGTCCGGCATGGGCGTCATCGTGCTGTGCAGGGTGTCGGCGAAGCAGCGTTCGAACCGCTCCGCCACCCGCTGGTCGCTGCGCTCGCGGACGGCCGCGGTCGCCTCGGCGATCAGCTCGTCGATCCACGCGGTCATGGTGATCCCTCCTCGGTGACGGCCGGCCGGCCGGCGATCAGACGCCGCCGCGGGGCTTGGGCGCGTCGGGCTGGGCCGCCGCGTAGGCCGACTGCCCCGTCGCGCCGGGCTCACCCTCGGGGATCGGGACGAGGTACGCGGCGGTGCCGTAGGCGGTCAGCTGCGTCCAGGCACCACCGATGTCGGTCGTCTCGAGGCGCATGGCCAACACCGCGTTGGCACCGCGCTGCTCTGCGTCCGCGACGAGGCGGCGCATGACCTCCTGGCGGGACTCGAACAGCAGCTGCGTCATGCCGGGGACCTCGCCGCCGCCGAGTGCCGAGAACCCGATGGACATCGAGGAGCCCCAGTCGCGGGCCCGCACCGTGAGGCCGACGACCTCACCGAGGACGGCGTCGATGCGGTGGCCGGCCACCGTGTCGGTCGTGACGACGATCATGCGCCGGCCTCCGTTCCGCTCAGGCGGGACAGCGCGGCGAGCGAGAGCGCCGCGATGCCGGTGTCGAGGGTCGGGTGGATGAGCGGCGCGAACTTCGCCGAGTGGTTACCGGGGAGGTCCTGCTCCATGCGCCCGGACGCGTAGGCCGCGGCGAAGGCCTGTGGGTCGGCACCGCCGAGGATCCAGTAGACGATCGGTGCGTCGGCGGCCGTCGCCAGCATCCCGACGTCTTCGCTGCCCGTGACGAGCCCCGGATCGACGACGCGGTTGGCACCGAACGCCTCACCGAAGACCGCCGTCACCTCCGCGGTGGCGGCCGGGTCGTTCACGAGCACCGGGAACGCCTCCGTGTGCTCGATCACCGGTTCGCGTTCGGCGCCGGACGCCGCCGCTTCGGCGCGGATGATGCGCTCCATGGACCCGACGACGCGGTTGCGCACGTGTGGTTCGTAGCTGCGGATGTTGACCCCGATCTGCGCCGTATCGGGGATGATGTTGTTCTTCGTCCCGGCGTGCATGGTGCCGACCGTGAGCACCGCGGTGTCGGTGCCGGCGACCTCACGCGACACGATCGACTGGAGCCGGACGACCGCCGACGCCGCCATCACGATCGGGTCGATGGTGGACTGCGGGCGGGAGCCGTGCCCGCCTCGGCCGTGGAAGGTGACGCGGTAGGCGTCCGTCGCGGCGAACGACGGGCCGGCATGCGTGCCGACCACACCGGCGGGCAGCGGGCCGACGTGCTGACCGAACACGACGTCGGGCTTCGGCACCCGGGTGTACAGCTCGTCGTCGATCATCGCCTGCGCGCCTCCCCCGGCCTCCTCGGCCGGCTGGAAGAGCACCACGAGCGTGCCCGACCAGGTTGCCCGCCGGGCGGCGAGCAGTTCGGCGGCGCCCAGCAGGCAGGTGACGTGGACGTCGTGGCCGCAGGCGTGCATGACGGGGACGTCGTTGCCCTCCGGGTCGACCCCGCGCACGACGCTCGCGTAGTCGAGGCCTGTCTCCTCCAGCACGGGCAGACCGTCCATGTCGGCACGGAGGAGCACCGTCGGCCCAGCACCGTTCTCCAGGACGCCGACGACGCCCGTGCCGCCGATCCCCGTCGCGACGGCGTACCCGAGGCCCGTGATGCGATCGGCCACGAGGGCAGCGGTGCGATGCTCCGCGAAGGAGAGCTCCGGGTGGGCGTGGAGGTCTTGATACACGGGGGCGAGGGCGACGGCCAGCGATGCCGCCTCCTGCTGGACGAGTGCTGCGGTGGCGATGGGCTGGTCGGTCATGGGTCTCCTTCGAGCGTCGCCTTCAACCCTACGGGCCTGGTCCGTCGCGCGGCAGGGGCCCGGGAAACCTCGGGTCGGCCTCAGCCCTGTGGAGCGGGGACCGACGCCGTCGTCGCGCCACGGTGGAAGCGCACCGCGAACTGCTCGGAGTCCGGTTCACGGCCGTCCAGCATCGCGACGATCGCCCGGCCGGCCGCCGAGCCCTTCTCCCGGGAGGGCTGCCAGACCGTCGTGAGGTCGTAGTCGAGTCCCTCGACCCGGATCCCGTCGAAGCCGACGACACTGAGCTCGCGGGGAACCTCGATGCCGAGCTCCTCAGCCGCACGGATCACCCCGGCAGCGAGGAGGTCGCTCTGCGCGGCGACGGCCGTCGGGCGCTCACCCACCGGGACGTCGAGGATGGCGTGGCCGGCGATGCGCCCCTCCTCCAGCGAGGACCCGGTGGAGACGAAGCCGCTGGCGCCGGGGAAGACGTCGCGGAGGCCCTGCAGGCGCTCGATCGCGGGGACGGTCGTCGCGCCGCCCTCCCACTCGGGCGTCAGCGGACCGCGGCGTTCCGTCGGATCCAGGTTGAGGGTGACGACGGCGACCCGCTCGTGCCCGAGGTCGGCGAGGTGCTGCGCCTCCTGGCGAACGCCGCCGCGGTTGTCGACCGCGATGTCCGGGACCCCGAGTGCCGCGAGTCCCTCGATCGAGACGATGGGCATCCCCCGGCGACTGAGCACCGCGACCGAACTGTCGAGGTTCGGGCTGCAGCCGATGAGCACGACCCCGTCCATCGGTGCGTTGCTCAGCTGGAGGGTGCCCTCCTGGGCGTCGTTCAGGAGGAGGAGACCCGCGCCGACCGCGCCGAGCTCGTCGGCGAGCCCGTCGAGCGTCTGCACCATGACCGGGTCGCGGAAGGAGTGCCCGATCCGACCGGCGACGACCGCTCCGACGATGCCGCTCCTGCCCTGACGGAGGGAGCGGGCACGGGGGTCCGGACCGCCGTAGTCGAGGTCGGCCGCGGCCTGCAGCACGCGCCGCTTCGTCGCCTCGGAGACCGGCCCGGCCCCGCTGAACGCGAGGGAGGCGGTCGACGGCGACACCCCGGCGCGCTCGGCGACATCGGCGAGCGTCGGTCGTGAGGGGCGTGATTCCTGGTCCACGATCTGCTAGCTTAGTCGACGGAATCGAATCGATTCGACTCTGCACGGATCCACGCCGATCCGCCGACGTTCCACCCGTTCCACGCAGCGCTCCGGCGCCCGAAGCACCGATCCTGAGGACCCCGTGTCAGAGCCGACCACCCCGCAGACCGCCCCCGTCGCCGTGCGTCCCCGCCGCGAACTCCTCGCCTGGCGCAACGCGATCTTCGTGATCTTCGCCCTCAGCGGGCTCAGCATCGCCACCTGGGTCGCACGGTTGCCGGCGATCCGCGACAACCTCGACCTCACCACCGGGACGGTCGGCCTCCTCATCCTCGGCATGTCGATCGGGTCGATCCTCGGCCTCGTCGCCTCGCAGCACCTGCTCGCCCGGCTCGGCCCGCGGAACGGGATGCGATTAACGCTCGGCCTCGTCGCCGCCGGCCTGCTGCTCATCGGCGTCGGTGCGAGCCTCGTGCCGCTCGAAGGGATCGTCCTCGTCGGGCTCATCATCTTCGGCTTCGGCAACGGCGCCCTGGACGTCATGATGAACGTCGAGGGAGCCGCGGCGGAGCAGGAACTCGGCAAGACGGTCATGCCGCTCATGCACGCGTGCTTCAGCTTCGGGACCGTCGCGGGTGCCGGGCTCGGCGCCCTCGCGTCGGCCGCCGGTGTCGAGGTCTTCTGGCACGCACTGATCCTGGCGATCGTCATCGCCGTCGCCGCCGTCATCGCCGTCCGCTTCGTGCCGGCCGAGCAGGCGGTCGTCGACCTCGACGACGCCCCGAAGTCGCCCTGGCGCGAACGACTGCGCGAGAGCCTGTCCGTCTGGGCGGACGGTCGACTCATCCTCATCGGCGTCATCATGCTCGGCATGGCGTTCGCCGAGGGCAGCGCCAACGACTGGCTCGCCCTCGCCGTGGTCGACGGCCACGAGCAGAGCAACACGACGGGCGCGCTCGTCTACGGCGTGTTCGTCACCGCGATGACCGTCGGTCGGATCGTCGGCGGGCCGCTCATCGACCGCTTCGGCCGTGTGCCCGTGCTGCAGGTGTCGGCGGGAGCCGCGATCGCCGGGCTCGTGCTGTTCATCCTGACGCCGGTGACGGGCCTCATGGTCCTCGGCACCGTGCTGTGGGGGCTCGGCGCCTCGCTCGGCTTCCCGGTCGGGATGTCCGCAGCGGCCGACGACTCCAAGCGGGCCGCGGCACGGGTGAGCGCCGTCGCGATGATCGGTTACTGCGCGTTCCTCGTCGGGCCGCCGCTCATCGGCATCCTCGGCGACAGCATCGGACTCCTCAACGCCCTGTTCGTCGTCCTCGTCCTCATCGTGCTCGCCGGCCTGGCATCACCTGCGGCTCGCGAGAGCAGCCGCCGGAAGCGCTGACACCCGCCGGAACGACGTTCCCCACCCTCGACGCACCCGCTTCCGCGGCTCGCCTCCTAGACTCGTCTGGTGCGTCTCGTCATAGCCCGCTGTTCCGTCGATTACGCCGGACGCCTCAGTGCCCATCTGCCCCTCGCCACCCGACTCCTCATGGTGAAGAACGACGGCAGCCTCCTCGTCCACTCCGACGGCGGTTCGTACAAGCCGCTCAACTGGATGAGCCCGCCCTGCACCCTCACCACCGTCGAACCCGACGAGACGCAGGCGGCCGCCGGCATCACCGAACTGTGGAAGGTCACCCACAAGAAGACGGGTGACGCGCTCATCGTCTCGATCCACGAGGTCCAGCACGACAGCGCTCACGAGCTGGGCGTCGACCCCGGCCTCCAGAAGGACGGCGTCGAGGCGCACCTGCAGAAGCTCCTCGCCGAACAGATCGAGCTCCTCGGCGACGGCTACCGGCTCATCCGTCGCGAGTACATGACGGCCATCGGCCCGGTCGACATCCTCGCCACCGACGCGAGTGGCGCCTCGGTCGCGGTCGAGCTGAAGCGCCGCGGCGACATCGACGGCGTCGAGCAGCTCACGCGCTACCTCGAACTCATGAACCGCGACCCGCTCCTCGCCCCCGTGCAGGGCGTGTTCGCTGCACAGGAGATCAAGCCGCAGGCACGCACCCTCGCGCAGGACCGCGGGATCCGCTGCGTCGTCCTCGACTACGACGCGATGCGCGGCCTCGACGACAGCGAGTCCCGCCTCTTCTGATCGTCCGCAATTCAGGACGGCCTCGGCGCGTCGGACACGACACACCGAGGCCGCTCGCGGACACGCCGCACCCGTCCTGAATTGCGAACGGCACCATCTCGCGTCGGCTCCGTCCCTAACTCAGGACGGGCCCGGCGCGTCGGACGCGACACGCCGAGACCCCACCCGGACACACCGGGGCCGTCCTGAGTAAGGGACGGTCAGACGAAGAGCCAGATCAGGGCGACCATCCCGAAGCCGACGACCGACAGGATCGTCTCGAGGACGGTCCAGGTCGCGAGCGTCTGCTTGACCGACATGTTGAAGTACTTCGCGATGATCCAGAAGCCGCCGTCGTTGACGTGCGAGAGCGTGATCGATCCGGCCGCGATCGCGATACCGATGAGCGCCAACTGCGGCTGCGAGTAGTCACCCGCGAGGACGACCGGCTGCAGGATGCCCGCGGTGATGACGATCGCCGCCGTCGCCGATCCCTGCGCGATGCGGAGTCCGGAGCTGATGAGGTACGCCGACACGATGATCGGCAGGCCGAGCGAACCGAGCACCTCGGCCAGAGCCGCCCCGACGCCGGTCGCCGAGATGACGGCACCGAAGAACGCACCGGCTCCGACCACGAGCAGGATCATGCCGATGGGACGCAACGACTGCCCGGAGAGCTCACCCAGCTCGGCGAGCGTCATGCCGCGCCGCACCCCCAGCACGTAGTAGGCGAGGCAGACGGCGATCGTCAGCGCGACCGCGGGGTTCCCGATGAGCGTCAGCGCCTCGAGCAGCGGGCCGCTCGGCAGGGCGAGGGCGCCGAATGTCGCGGCGAGGATGAGCAGGATCGGCGTGATGATGATGAGCCCGACGGCCCACAGCGAGACGTCCTTGCGCTCCGGGGCGTCGTCCTCGGGCTCGAGCACGTACTCCTCGGGCACGGACACCATGACGCGCTTGCCGATCCACAGCGGCCAGGCGATACCGGACGCGATGAACGCGGGGATACCGCAGAGGAAGCCCATGAGGATGAGCCAGCCGAGCCCGACCTCGAAGGTGCCGGCGAGCGCCGTCGGTCCCGGGTGCGGGGGCAGGAACGCGTGCGTCATCGAGAGGCCGGCGAGCATCGGGAGCGCGTAGAGCACGAGCGACTTCCCGCCGCGGCGTGCGGTGATGTAGACGAGGGGCGCGAGGACGAAGATGCCGACGTCGAAGAACACGGGGATGCCGAAGATGAGCCCGGTGAGCCCCATCGCGACCGGCGCGCCTCGTTCACCGAAGCGGCCGAGGAGCTTGCGGATGAGGACGTCGGCGCCGCCCGAGCGTTCCAGGATCGCGCCGAGCACGGTGCCGAGGCCGATGATGATGGTGATGTGCCCAAGGATGCCGCCGAAGCCGGTCTCGAGGAGTGACGCACCGGGTTTGATCTGCTCGTCGTCGAACGGGTCCGGTACGGCGACGCCGACGATCTTGTAGATGCTCGTGCCCGTCGCCAGCGCCAGGCCGATGCCCACGATGAACAGCGAGATGAAGGGCTCGAGCTTCACCCGGATGATGAGGAACAGCAGCACCGCGATGGCGACGGCACACAGGATGAGCAGGCCGGGGGTGGTCTGCTGCAACCAGCCGATGGGGTCGCTCGGGGCAGGTGCGGCGGCTGCGACGCGGCTCGCGAGGGCGTGGATGGGCATGGGAGGACCTTCTGTGTCGGCGAGGAGGAGGGGACGGGTCAGGATGGGCGTCGCCGGAGCGAGCGACCGGGGACGGCGTCGGTGCGACGACCGTCGGCGATGACGGCTGCGCCGTTCACGAAGACCCACGGGATGCCTGCGGCCTGTTGCCGCGGTTCGGCGAAGGTCGCGCGGTCGGCGATCGTCTCGGGGTCGAAGAGGACGACGTCGGCGACGGCACCGACGCGGAGGACGCCGCGGTCGGTGAGTCCGAGTCGGGCGGCCGGACGGGAGGTGAGGTGGGCGACGGCGTCCTCGAGTCCGAGCACGCCGGCTTCACGGACGTAGTGTCCGAGGTAGCGGGGGAAGGTGCCCCAGGCGCGTGGGTGGGGTTTCGCCCCGATGAGGATGCCGTCGCTGCCGCCCGTGTGGGCCGGGTGCACCATCATCGTGCGCACGTTGGCCTCGTCGCCGACGTGCTGGAGGATGCCGGTCGCGAGGCGGTCGGCCTCGAGGAGCTCGAAGAACAGGGCGGTGGGGTCGCCCGACCAGGCGTGGCCGGTGTCCTCGGCGGCGATGGCGGCGACGGTGCGACCCACGTAGCCGGCGAGCTCGGGGTTCGCGACACCGGAGATCTCGATCGTCGCCCAGTCGGTGACGACGCCGTGGCAGCCGTCGGTGCCGAGCACTTCGAGCTCGTGCCGCACCCGCGCGCGGACGTCGTCGTCGCCCAGACGCTCGAGCGTCGCTTCCGGCCCACCGACGGCCGCCCAGCTCGGGAGCAGGGCCGAGAGCGTGGTCGATCCCGGCAGGTAGGGGTAGGTGTCGAGCGTGAGGTCGACTCCGTCGGCGATGGCGTCGTCGATGAGCGCGACGAGCTCCGCGGCACGACCGGCGTTGACGCCGAAGTTCATCGTCGCGTGCGTGAGGTGCAGCGCGCAGCCGGAGCGCCGACTGACGTCGATCATCTCCGCATAGGCCTCGAGCGCACCCTTCCCGTAGGAGCGCTGATGCGGTGCGTAGAAGCCGCCGTGCTCCGCCACCGTGCGGCACAGCGCGACGAGCTCCTCGGTGTCGGCGAACATCCCGGGCACGTAGGTGAGGCCGGAGGACATGCCGACGGCGCCCGCCCGGAGTCCTGCGGCGACGAGCTCCTGCATCCGCACGATCTCGTCCGGGGTGGCGGCGCGATTCTCGGTGCCGACCACGAGCATGCGGACGGAACCCTGCGGCACGAGGTAGGCGACGTTCAGCGCGGCTCCGCGGTCGACGCGGTCGAGGTATTCGCCGACGCTCCGCCAGGCGAAGTCCACGTCGTCGGGTTGGCCGTTCCAGCCGGCGATCTGCTGTCGGACGATCGCCATCGTGTGGTCGTCCGTCGGCGCGTAGGAGAGGCCGTCCTGCCCGAGGACCTCGGTGGTGACGCCCTGCGAGACCTTCGCGAGGTGGTCGTGGTCGCGCAGCACGGCGAGGTCGGAGTGCGCGTGCATGTCGATGAACCCCGGTGCGGCGACGAGCCCCTCGGCGTCGACGACGAGCGCATCGGCCGGCGCGTCGGTGGCGGCGTCGGCACCGATCGCGACGATGCGGCCGCCGTCGATGAGCACCGAGCCGAGCGTGCTCGGGCCACCGGTGCCGTCGACGATGCGCGCATCGCGGAGGAGCACCGCGCGCGCATCACCCGTCGGCCGTGAGCTCACGGCAGCAGGGCCGCCGCGGTGAACGCGGCCGCGCGCTCGGTGACGCCGGCCCAATCCGCGGCGGCGACGTCGGCCGCTCCGACCACGCTGGACCCCGCGGTCACGGCGGCGGCACCGGCCTGGATGTACTCACGGGCGTTCCCGGCGTGCAGCCCACCGGAGGGCACGAGCCGGAGACCGGGGAACGGGCCGGACAGGTCCTTGAGGAACCCGGGGCCCATGGCGGCGGCGGGGAAGATCTTCACCGCGTGCGAGCCGAGTGCGGCCGCCCGCATGACCTCGCTGGGCGTCATCGCGCCGAGCAGGAACGGCACGCCGGCGGCGGTCGCGACCTCGGCGACCTCCTCGCTCAAGCCGGGAGTGACGAGGAACTGCGCGCCGGCGTCGATGGCGCGCTGCGCGGTGTCGCGGTCCACGACCGTCCCGGCACCGATCACCGCGCCGTGGTCGGCGATCGCATCGGCTGCGGCCCGGATCAGCGCCTCGACGCCGGGGGTGGTGAAGGTGAACTCGACGCTGCGGATGCCGCCCGCGGCGAGCGCCCGGCAGAGTTCGACCGGGTCGGGGATGACGGGCACGCGCACGACGGCGATGGCGCGGTCGGCGTAGAGCGCGTCGAGGGCGTGCGGCGCGGACGGAGGGGTCTCGAGCGTCATGCGGGTCTCCTGTTCGGGGTCGGCTCAGCCGAAGGTGGTGGTGACGGCGTCGACGGCGCGCGGTTCGGCGAGACGGACGTCGTCGACGACGATGAGCGCACGCCACTTGTCGAAGGTGGTGCAGGGGTGGGAGAGGCCGAGGCGGATGACGTCGCCGACCTCGACGTCACTGCCGGGCGGCAGGGAGACGAAGGTGTGCTGGTCGTTCATGGCCGTGGCCGTCGCACCCGCCAGCGGTTCGACGGTGCTGGAACCGGCACGACGGACACCCTGCACCTCGGGCAGCCCCTCGTCGAAGGGGAAGTCGCGCTTGCCGCCGTCGATGAGCGCGAGACCGGGCTCGGGACGGGAGACGACCGTGGCCCAGCCGTGGATCGCCGAGCGGAACGAACCGACGCCCTCGTGTCGGCCGAGGGGCGTGATCCCGCGGTAGAAGCCGTCGTCGTGGGTGATGTAGGCGCCGGAGCGCAGCAGGACGTCGACGCGCGGGCCACGCGCGCCGTCGAGGTCGCGCAGGCCGGCGAGGACCTCGGCGACGACGTCGAAGTAGGCACTTCCGCCGGCGGTCACGATGACGGTGTCCACGCGCTCGTCGTAGCGACCGCCCGAGACCAGCTCGGTGTGCAGCGCCGCGAGGGACTCGAGGTAGTCGCGGACGATCCGGAGCGAACCCTCGTCGCCGTGGTGCGCGAGCGCTCCCTCGTACCCGCCGACGCCGGCGAGCGCGAGCTCTGGCGAGGCGACGACGGCGTCGGCGATCTCCCGGGCGGTGGCGTGGTCGCGGGCCCCGGTCCGTCCACCCGGTGCTCCGAGTTCCACGAGGACGTGCAGCGGACGACGTGGCGGCCGCTCGGCCAGCACGCGGGCCATGATCTCCACCGCGCGGACCGAGTCGGCCCACACGACGATCTCGGTGTCGCCCTCCTCCAACGCGCGCCCGACGGCACGGAGGTGCTCGGGCTGCACGAGTGCGTTGGCGAGCATGACCCGGGGGATCGACCAGTCGAGGGCGATCGACAGCTGCCACGGCGTCGCGACGGTGACACCCCAGCTTCCGGCGTCGAGCTGACGTTGCCAGAGAGCACGGTTCATCGTCGTCTTACCGTGCGGGGCGAGCCCGACACCGGCGCGCTCGCACCACTGCCGCATGGTCTCGACGTTGTCGGCGACCGCCGAGCGATCGAGCGTGACAAGGGGCGTCGTGAAGTCGGCGAGCGCCGGGCGAGCACCGAGGAACGTGGCCGCATCGGTTCCGACGGAGGCCGGCGGGAAGCCCTTGAGGCTGCCGTCGAGCACCCCGAGGGCGGCGGCGTCGAAGTCGTCCGTCATGGTCTCCTCGTTTCGGGTCCGAGCGTTGCGCCACCGAGAACCGGTCAGGTGGATTGCAACATGCGCAACACGGATTGCACTGATCGCTACGTCTGTTCTAGCATTGCGACCACAGGCCGTCAACCGGACAGGGCCGCGACACGAGGGGAACCGTGATGACGACGTCACCGTCCACCGTGAGCACGATCGGCGAGGCGATGGTCGTCCTCCTCCCCGAGGGGCAGCTCCCCGTCGCCGAGGCGCGCGAGTACCGCACGGGCGTCGGGGGCGCCGAGTTCAACGTCGCGTCCAGCCTCGCGCGCCTGGGCGTCCCCACCCACTGGATCTCCCGCGTCGGCGACGACGGCTTCGGCGACTACATCCTCGAGACGGCCCGCCACGACGGCGTGCTCACCGACGCCGTCGAGCGCGACGACCACCGGCCCACCGGGCTCTACGTGAAGGAGACGGTCATCGGTGCCGACGGCGATCGACGACCGCGGATGCACTACTACCGCAGCGGCTCGGCCGCGTCGGCGCTCAGTGCCGACACCCTCCGGCACGACGCGACCCGCGCAGCTGTCGCCGCGTCGACCATCGTGCACACCTCGGGGATCACGCCCGCGCTGTCCGACTCGACCGCGGACCTCGTGGGCGAGCTGGGCGGAGCCCTCCCCGACGGCGCCGTCCTGAGCGTCGACCTCAACTTCCGGCCGCGCCTGTGGGAACGCCGGTCCACGGCCGCACTCCACCGCCTGCTCGACCAGGCCTCGGTCCTCTTCCTCGGCACCGACGAAGCCGAGCTGTTCTTCGGGCACACGGACGCCGAGCGGCTCTTCGCAGATCTGCCCACCCTGCAGCGCATCGTCCTGAAGGACGAGGAGAACGCCGCGACGACGGTCCACCGGGGCGTCGCGGAGCACTGCGTGGTGCGGTCCCTCTCGGTCGACGTCGTCGAGACGGTCGGCGCGGGCGACGCGTTCGCCGCCGGATACCTCGCCGGCCTGGCCGACGGCCTCGACGACACCGCCTGCACGCGGCTCGGCCACGCGGTCGCGGCATCGACACTCATCTGTCACGGCGACCGCCCGGAACTGGTCCCCGACGCACCCGGTGTCCGCACCATCGTCGAGGCGGACGACGCGTCGTGGGCTTCGTGGCGGATCGCCGCGGACCGACCGCTGCCCTGGTCGACGGCCGGATCACCGGGGACGGTGGGCGCATGAGTCAGTCACTCTCCCGGGCGCTCGACCTCCTCCGCGAGATCGTCTCCGGCACGAACTCCCTCGACGCGCTCGCGGCGACGGCCGGTGTGCACAAGACCACGGTGCTGCGCCTGCTCAACACGCTCGAGGAGCACGGCTTCGTCACCCGCGACGCCTCGTACCGCTACCACCTCGGGCGGGCGATGTTCGAACTGACCCAGACCGCGCTCGACGAGCAGGACGTCCGTGGGGTCGCGGCCCCGCACATCCGCGCACTCGGCGCGGCGACCGGTCAGACGGTCCACCTCGCCGCGTACGAGAACGGTTCGGTGTTCTACATCGACAAGGTCGAGTCGCGCCAACCACTCCGGATGTACTCGCGCGTGGGCCTGCCGGCCTCGCTGTATGCGACCGGCGTGGCCAAGGTGCTCCTCGGCGGACTCGACGAGGCCGAGCGTCGGCGCGTCGTCACCGGCATCGTCTTCGAGCGGTACACCGACAAGACCATCACCGACGCCGACGCCCTCCTCGCGGAGATCGAGCGCTCCAACGGACGCGGGTGGGCGGAGGACCACGAGGAGCACGAGAGCTTCATGAACTGCGTCGCCGCGCCGGTGTTCGGACCGGACGGCCGCGTCGCCGCCGCCGTGTCGATCTCGGTCCCGACGATGGTGCTCCCCCACAGCGGCGTCCGCGCCCTGCTGCCGCAGTTGCTCGCCACCACGGAGGCGATCTCCGCCGAGCTCGGCTACGCGCCTCCCCCACCCACCCCCGGTCCCTGACCATCACCCCGGTCCCCGACCATCCACCCCGGTCCCCGAGCTTGTCGAAGGGCCGACCACACGAAGGACACCCCCATGACCGCACGCACCGCCATCTCCACGACCGACGCTCCGGCTCCCGCGCACACCTTCTCGCAGGGTGTCCGCAAGGGCAACTTCGTCCAGGTCTCCGGCCAGGGCCCTGTCGACCCGGCGACCAACGAGTACCTGTTCCCGGGTGACGTCGCCGCGCAGACCACCCGCACGCTGCAGAACGTCGAGGCGATCCTCAAGGCCGGCGGCGCGACCTTCGACGACGTCATGATGCTGCGCGTCTACCTCACGAAGCGCGAGGACTTCGCGATCATGAACGACGCCTACGGCGAGTTCGTCGGCTCGCGCGTCAAGAGCGGTGTCCTGCCGTCGCGTACCACGGTCTTCACCGGCCTCCCCCGCGAGGAGATGCTCGTCGAGATCGACGCGATCGCGATCGTCGACTGACCCTGCCTCGGCGCACGCCTCAGCCAGCATCAGCCGCCGGCTAGGGAAGCGGGAGGGACCGCCAGGTCCCTCTGTCGTTCACCCACAGCAGCTTGTCGCCGACGAGCAGGTCACCGGATCCACCGCCGACCGGGCGCGCCGTCCCCATGTGCCGCGTCGTGAGGTAGCTCGTCGCGGGCTGGGCGTTGATGTGCGGCGTGCCCGAGACGGACAGGCGATTGGCGGCCACCACCGAGCGACCGCTGGATCCGTAGGTGTCGATCCCGGTCGCGCAGGCCAGGACCGTGTTGCCCACGATCGTCACGCCGGCGGACGCGTTCGTGATGCCCATCCCGATGCGGAACCCCTCGATCCGGTTGCCGGTGACCTGCACGGTCCCGGCACCCTGATGCTGGATCCCGTACCCACTGGCCTCTCCGGCGCCGAGCAGGGAGTTGTCGGCGATGACGAGGTCCGCACTCAGGTAGGAGACGATGCCGCCGGCCGCGCCGCTCGGCGCGGTGACGCTGAAGCGGTTGCCGATGACGAGCGGACGGACGGCGCGTTGCAGCACCACACCGTTCGGGCAGGTGCCTCCCGCGAGCCGGATCACGTTGTCGGTGATCACCGTGTCGGTCGATCCGACGGATGTCGTGGTGTCACCGGAGGGCATCGCGGCGTCCTGCAAGCGGATGGCCGCCGACGCCACCCCGCGGATCTCGATCACGTTGCCGTCGAGCACCGTGGCCTCCGCACTGCGGTAGACCATGATCGGCCCGCGCGACGGACCCCAGGCCGAGCCCTGGTCGCCTTCGGCGGCGCGGGTCCAACGCACGGTGTTGTTCGAGATCCCGGTCGAGCGGGTGTCGATGGCGGCGATGCCCCACCAGGTGTTGCCGGTCACGGTGTTCCCGGACACGGTGGCGTGCGATACCGCCTCGAGCGCGATGCCCCGCCGGAACGGCCCGCTGACCACGTTGTCGTTGATCGAGAACATGGCGTCCGGGTACTGACCGGGGTCGACCTCGTAGTCCGACAGGCCTTCCGCGTGGATGCCGATCCGTGCGTCCGTTCCGGCGAGCGCGTTCACGACGTTGCCGGACACGAGGGCGCGGGCACCCCAGATGGTGATCCCGTCGCCGCGGTCCTCGCCGGCGCGGGAGGCCGAACCGCGTCCGCCGCCCGCGCCCACGATGTCGACGATGTGGCAGTTGGTGACGATGACGCCTTCGAACTCTCCGGTCGGCTCGTTGACGACGCCGTTCTGGAACCCGACGATGCGCACCCCGTCGACGGTGACGTCGCTCGTCCGGATGTCGATCGCGACATTGCGGGCACCGGTGGCCGAGCCGAGGTGGTCGGGGTGCGTGAGCCGGACTTCCCGCACCGTCGAGCCGGGTGCCATGACGCGGAGCGCGGGCGCATTGGCGATCCCGGCCGTCCACCGCAGCTCACCACTGCCCCGCAGGGCGAGCCGCTGATCGAGTTGGAGGGTTGCGTCGAGCTGCAGGACGGCTCCGCCCGGCACGATCACGGTGCTGCCGTCGGGTGCGGCCGCAAGCAGCGCCTGCACGGCCGCGGTCGAGACGGTGGCCCCGGTCGGATCGATGCCGGGGCCGGCCAGGACGATCGTGCCATCGTCGATCGCCATGCGCTCCCCCGAACCTGGCACCCTTCGCCCAGCGGACAAGACTAGTCCACTGGAACGTAGAATACCAGCTTCGGGGAGCCGCGAGGTCAGACCTGAGCTCGGCCCGCCGTCACCGTCACCAGTCGTGGACGGTGCCGTCGGCGAGGCGGTTGTAGGGCAGGTAGGCGCGCTGGTACGGGTACTTGCCCGCCTCGTCGACGTCGAGCTCGACACCTAGGCCGGGAGCCTCGCCCGGGTGCAGCATGCCGTCGGTCCACGTGTAGGACTGCTGGAACACCGCGTCGGTCTTCTCGCCGTGCTTCATGTACTCCTGGATCCCGAAGTTGTGGATCGCGAGCCCGAGATGCATCGCGGCCGCCATGCCCACCGGGGAGATGTCGGTCGGCCCGTGCATGCCCGACTTGATCTGGTACTGCGAGGCGTAGTCGAGCACCTTCTTCAGATGCGTGATCCCGCCCGTGTGCGTCACCGCGCTGCGGACGTAGTCGATGAGCTGCTCGCGGATGATCTGCTGGTAGTCCCACACCGTGTTGAAGATCTCGCCGATCGCGAGCGGCGTCGTCGTGTGCTGCCGGACGAGCCGCAGGGCCTCCGGGTTCTCCGCCGGCGTGCAGTCCTCCAACCAGAACAGGTCGTACGGTTCGAGCGACTTCCCGAGCTTCGCGGCCTGGATCGGCGTCATCCGGTGGTGCCCGTCGTGCAGCAACGGCAACTCCGGCCCGAACTCGTTCCGCACCGCCTCGAACACCGTCGGCAGGTGCCGCAGGTAGGAACGGGTGTCCCAATCCTCCTCGTTCGGCAGGCCGCCCCGCTGCGCCGGCTCGTGGTCGTAGCGGACACCCGTGTTGCCCTCGAAGGTGGCGTTGGACGCGATGCCGTAGATCGACTTCAACCCCGGCACCGCCGTCTGGATGCGGATCGCCTTGTAGCCCTGCGCCTGATGCTCACGGACACTGTCGAACAACTCCTCGTTGCTCTTGCCCGACGCGTGCCCGTACGCGAGCAGACCCGTCCGCGACGCTCCACCGAGCAGTTGGTACACG
The DNA here is from genome assembly GCF_030209365.1 of Plantibacter sp. ME-Dv--P-095. Lineage (NCBI taxonomy): Bacteria > Bacillati > Actinomycetota > Actinomycetes > Micrococcales > Microbacteriaceae > Plantibacter > Plantibacter sp. ME-Dv--P-095. The sequence continues at coordinate 311,239 of NZ_JARVSB010000003.1, read as the reverse complement.
GGCATGCCCGCCGCCTTGCCCTTGATGTCCCACAGCGCCATGTCGACCGCGGCGATCGCCGCCATCGTCACCGGACCGCGACGCCAGTACGCCGAGCGGTACAGGAACTGCCAGGTGTCCTCGATCCGCGACGCATCGCGCCCGAGCAGCAGCGGCACGACGTGCTCCGCGAGGTACGCGACGACCGCCTGCTCGCGACCGTTCAGGGTGGCGTCACCGAGCCCGGTGAGCCCGTCATCCGTCGTGAGCTTCAGGGTCACGAAGTTCCGGTCGGGACTCGTGACGATGACCTCGGCCTTGTCGATGTTCATCGGTGCTACTCCTTCGTACGGTGCGACCGAAGTGGTCGCGCGGGTCGGGTGATTGCGGCGTCAGGGCCGCGGGCGGTCTCGGACCAGGTCATCGCCGAGTCGTTCGACCTCGGCGACCAGCTCCGGTCCGCCGCCCCTCGACGGGTCGAGCAGGCGCGGGTCGATCAGACGGACAAGCGCCGTCGTGCGCTCGGAGCCCTGCGCGCGCAGGGCCTCGGCGATGGCGTCCGCGGCTGCGTCACCCGGCCGGTCGTCCGCCTGCACGGCGAGCACCCAGGCGGCGATCACGCGGAGCGACCCGGTTCCTGGGCGACCGGCCGCCAGCTCACCGAGGAGGGTCGAGACGATCCGCACCCGCAGCTTCGTCACCCCTTCGAGCGCGATCTGCTGCAGCCGGTGTTCGATGCGGGCGTTGTCGAAGCGCTCGAGCAGCGCGCGCCGGTAGGCCGCCAGGTCGAGGCCATCCGGGAGGTGGCGTTCCGTCTCGTCCCAGTACTCGTCGACCCAGGCTCGGCAGGCGCGGTCGCCGACGGCTTCGGCGACCGTGGTGTGCCCGCGGAGTGGTCCGGCGTAGGCGAGCAGGCTGTGGGCCCCGTTGAGCAACCGGAGTTTGCGCTGCTCGAAGGGCTCCAGGTCGTCGACGAACCGGACGCCGGCCCGCTCCCAGGCCGGTCGTCCGGCGGGGAAGTCGCCGCTCAGCACCCAGTCGGTGAAGGGCTCGGTCACGACGGGCACCCCGTCGGTGTAGCCGGTGAGCGCGGCGGCCGCCACCTCGTCCGCGGCGGTCGGCCGCGGCGTGATGCGGTCGACCGAGGCCGAGACGAACGACACCTGTGCGGCGATCCACTGCGCGGTCTCGGTGTGGACCCGTTCGGCGAGCGCGAGCACCGCACCCCGGACGAGCGCGCCGCCGTCGGCGATGTTGTCACACGGGACGATGGCGATCGGGCCGGCTCCGGAGCGACGGCGTGCCTCCAAGCCGAGCACCAGCCGACCGAGGGCCGTCGTCGGCCGGGCGTCCCCGAGCGCCGCTTCGGCACGACAGGCGGCGGACAGGATGGCGACGTCCTGCTCGACCGCCGGATCCGACGTGTCCGGTCGGCCGTCCGCGTCGAGGCGGTACCCGGACTCGGTGACGGTGAGCGTGACGATCGCGGTCGACTCCAGCGCGAGGAGGTCGACCAGGCGCGGGAGGTCGGCTCCATCCCTGGCCTCGACGATCGAGCCGACGATGGTCGCCGTATCGCCCGCGGCCGACCGTTCGACGACGGTGTACAGGCAGTCCTGAGCGCTCAGTTCGGCCGCGGCCTGTGGGCTCCGACCGGTGAACGCGGCGATGCCCCACTCGTGGTCGGGGTCGGCGAGCTGCGTGTACCAGGCCTGGTGCGCGCGGTGGAAGGCACCGAGTCCGAGGTGGACGATCCTGACCGGCGCCGTCGGGAAGCCGGGCAGCAGCGCGCGCGACAGCCGAGGGGCCGTCTCCGCTCCGTGCTCGGCGTCGGTGGGACGCTGCGCCGCTGGCGCCCTCACAGCTTGAAGACCCGTCGCGGCTGGTCGACCACGAGGTCGAGGATGGTCCGCTCGGCCGTCACCCGGTCGACACGCCCTTCACGGACGAGCCGCGAGAGGAACGCCGCGTCGAGGCGCCGCGACATGTCGTGACGTGCCGGGATGGAGAGGAACGCGCGGGTGTCGTCGATGAACCCGGACCCCCGCGAGAAGCCCGCGGTCTCCGTCACGGCCGCTCGGAAGCGGAGCACGGCGTCGGGTGCGTCGAGGAACCACCACGGTGCGCCGATGAAGACGCTCGGGTAGAACCCGGCGAGCGGGGCGATCTCCCGCGAGTAGCTCGTCTCGTCCACGCTGAAGAGGACGAGGTGGAATCCGGGAGCCGTCCCGAAGCGTTCGAGCAGCGGGCGGAGGGGCTGCACGTACTCGGTTCGCACCGGCAGGTCGTGGCCGGTGTCGGGGCCGGAGCGTCCGCGCGTGGCCGAGTGGTGGTCCCGGAAGACGCCCGGATGGACGGTCATGACGAGCCCGTCCTCGACACTCATCCGGGCGCTCTCGAACAGCATGTGGGCGGCGAAGCGCCCACGCTCGGCGGCGTCGGCGGTCCCCGACAGAGCGCGGTCGAAGAGGGCCTGCGCCTCGGCGGCGTCGAGCTCCACAGTGCGCGGTTCCAGGACCCCGTGGTCGGCGGACACGGCGCCGTGCTCGATGAAGTGCCGACGACGGCCGGCGAGGGCCTCGAGATAGCCGCGGTGACTGCCCTCGGGCGTCCCGTTCCAGGCGGCGAGCGCGGCGACGCGCTCCGACCACCCGGGCTTCGACGGGTCCAGGTAGGCGTCGGGACGGAACGTCGGGAGCACGCGCCCCCGGAAGCCGGGATCGGCCGCGAGCGCGGCGTGGGCCGCGAGATCGTCCATCGGGTCGTCGGTGGTCGCGAGCACCTCGATGCGGAAGCGGTCGAACAGCGCGCGCGGACGGAACGCCGGCTGCTGGAGGGCATCCTCGATCGTGGTGAAGAGTCGGTCCGCGTTCGCCGCGTCGGGCTGCTCCGTGATGCCGAACTGCTCACCGAGGATCGTGCTCAGCCAGTATCCGGAGGCGGTGCCGGCGAAACGGGGCCACTCCTCGCAGAACCGACGCCAGGCGTCACGCGGGGCGGCGACGGCACCACCGTCCGCGATGTCGGGCACGCCGACCTCGGCGAGCGCGTGACCGGAGGCGTGCAGCAGGCGGGTCACGTAGTGGTCGTGACGGAGGAAGAGCTGGGTGGCGTCCGTGAACGGGGTGTCGTCGACGAGCATGGCCGGGTCGACGTGGCCGTGGGGGGAGATGATCGGCAGCTCGGCGACCGAGCGGTAGAGCTCGCGGGCGACGTCGCGCGTCCCCGGATCGGCGGGGAGCAGGCGGTCTGGATCGTTCTGCAGCGTCAGTGGCACGCCTCCATTGAAGCCAGCGACCGACATGCTGTCAACCGATTGCCACCACTTCGTGGCAATCGCTTGCCACGTCGCGGACCTTCTGCGAGACTGATCCCGCTTCCGCCCAGGACGTCCCGGCCGACCACCGCTGAAACGCTTCACTGCCGCGAGGAGCGCACCCCCGCTATCAAAGGAGATTGCAGTGGCAAGCAGCATTCGTTTCGGAATCGCGACCGCGGGAATCCTCGCCCTCGCACTGACCGCCTGCTCAGGGCCGGGCGGCGACGACTCGGCCGACGGCCCGGTGACGCTCGAGTTCTGGGCCTGGGGCTCCAACATCGACAAACGCGTCGAAGTGTGGAACGAGGCCAACCCCGACATCCAGGTGAACATCTCGGCCCCGGCGAGCGGCGCCGACATGCCCGTCCGCGTGCTGAGCGCCGTCCGCGCCGGGGACGGCCCCGACATCGCGCAGGCCGAGTACACGCAGATGCCGACCTACGTCTCCGCCGGGGTGCTCGCCCCGCTCGACAGCGCGAAGGCGGAGCTCGAGGAGGCCTACTCCCCCACGGTGCTCGACACCGTCTCCTTCGACGACACGGTCTACGGCGTCCCGCAGGACCTCGGGCCGGCATTGTTCGTCTACCGCAACGACCTCTTCGCCCAGTACGGCCTCACACCGGCGGCCAGTTGGGACGACTTCCGCGCCCTCGCCGAGCAGGTCCGCACGCTCGACGGCGACCGGTACCTCTTCAACTTCAGCTCCATCGACGCCGACCAGTTCATGGGCCTCGCCTTGCAGAACGGGGCCGAGTGGTGGGACTACTCCGACGAGGAGTGGAGCGTCGACATCGCCAGCGCCCAGACGCAGGAGGTCCTCGACTTCTGGCAGGGCATGGTCGAGGACGACCTCGTGAGCACGTACCAGACCGGCAGCCCGGAGCAGATCGAGGCGACCGCGAGCGGCCGCGTGCTGGGTACGATCGCCGGGGCGTGGGCGCCTGGGCCACTGCTCAACCAGTATCCCGACACGGTCGGCCTGTGGTCGGCCGCGCAGATCCCGCAGTGGGACACCGCCGACCCGAGGGTCTTCGCGCGCGGCGGCTCCGCCAACGTCATCCTCAAGGAGAGCCCGCACTACGAGCAGGCCCTCGAATTCATCACCTGGTTGAACGCCTCCGAGGAGGGCGCCGAGGGGCTCGTCGAGGTCAACAAGTTCACCGGGGCACTCCACGGCCAGGAGATCGACCGCACGCCGCCGGACCTCATGCCGGAGGACACCACGTACTGGCCGAGCGCCACCGAGGCCGCCTCGAAGCTCGTGTCCGTGCAGTGGGGACCGAACACGCAGGTCGCCTTCACCGCGATCACCGACGAGCTCGGCAACGCGATCGAGGGGACGAGCCCGTGGGCCGACGTCCTCCCGAAGGTGCAGGACATCGTGCAGAAGGATCTGGCCGGGTAATGACCGTGCCGACCATCGAGCAGCCCCGTGCCCGCGGCACCGCCGCGGGCACGGCTCCCACCGGACGGCGCGCCTCGCTGACGCGTCCGCACCACCTGTTCGCCTGGGGACTCATCGCACCCGCGGTCGTGCTCTTCGTGTTCGTCTTCATCATCCCGATCGTCTACTCCGGCGGCCTCAGCCTCATGGGGACGGCGGCCGGGGCGAGCGCCTACGGCGTGCGTGAGGAGGTCTTCGTCGGGCTCGGCAACTACGTGAAGGTCCTCGAGGACCCGACGTTCTGGACCAGCCTCGGCAACCTCGCCGTGTACGCGCTGTTCCTCGTCCCCATCATGATGCTGACGGCCATGCTGCTGGCGCTCCTCCTCGACCTGCCGCGCGCCCACCTCCGGGCGTTCAGCCGCATGGCGATCTTCCTGCCGTACGGTGTCCCGAGCGTCATCGCGGCGCTCATGTGGGGCTTCCTGTACGTGCCGGAGATCAGCCCGATCTACCAGCTCGCCGAGACCTTCGGCCTGCAGTTCCCGACGCTGCTGCGCGGCGACCTCGTCATGACGGCGATCATCAACGTCGTGCTGTGGGGCGGGATCGGGTTCAACACGATCATCCTGTACACCTCGCTGCAGTCGCTGCCGAAGGAGCAGATCGACGCCGCCCGCATCGACGGCTGCGACGAGCCGCGGATCGCCTGGTACATCAAGCTGCCGCACATCGTGCCCGCGACGATCCTGACGGGCCTGTTCTCGATCATCGGCGCCCTGCAGGTGTACAGCGAACCGCAGATGCTCTCGAGTCTCACGCCGGCCATCAACTCGACCTACTTCCCGCTCATGCGGGTGTACCGGGACGCCTTCGCCCACGACGACCTCAACTCGGCGTCGGCGGCTTCCATCATCCTCGCCCTCGCCACCGTGCTGCTGTCGCTCCTGGTGCTCGGTGGGCAACGCCTCGCCGCTCGGAGGAACGCATGACCACCACCGCACGCACCCCGGAACGGGTCGAGGAGGACCGACGTGCCAGGGAGGCCTCGCGCCGGAGCCACCGCGAGCACGACCGCAAGCCGGACAACGGTCCGAGCCTCGTCCGGAAGCTCGGCGGCCTCCTCCCCACGATCGTCCTGCTCATCGCCGTCGTCTACTTCCTCCTCCCGATGGTCTGGGTCGTGTTCGCCGCGACGAAGAGCACCGGTGAGCTGTTCTCGACGGGCGCCTTCTCCGTCGGGTCGAGCCTCGTCGACAACCTGGTCGACCTCTTCGAGTACGAGAACGGCTCCTTCATCCGCTGGCTGGGCAACAGCTTCATCTACTCGATCGGCGGAGCACTGCTGTCGACGGTGGTCTCGGCGGCCGCCGGCTACGCGCTCGCGCTCTACCGGTTCCCCGGCAAGAAGGCCGTGATGGTGGGGCTGCTCGCCGGTGTCCTCCTGCCGACGATCACGCTTGCGATCCCCCAGTACATGCTGTTCGCGCAGCTCAACCTCACCAACACCTACTGGGCGGTGCTCATCCCGATCTCGATCACGCCGTTCGGGATCTACCTCTCCTACGTGTTCGCGCGGGGGTCCGTGCCTCAGGAGCTCCTCGAAGCCGCACGGGTGGACGGGTCGAACGAGGGCCGCACCTTCGTCTCGATCGGCCTCCCGCTGCTGTTCCCCGGCCTCGTCACCGTGTTCCTCCTGCAGTTCATCGGCGCCTGGAACAACTTCCTGCTGCCGTACATCATGCAGTCGAAGTCGGAACTCTCCCCGATCACCGTCGCCATGTTCCTCATGCTCAACCGCGGCGGCAGCGAACCGGTGCTCTACTCGGTGGCCATCGCGGGCGCGCTCGTCGCCGTCATCCCCGTCGTGATCTTCGTCCTGGTGTTGCAGCGCTTCTGGCGCCTGGACCTCATCTCGGGAAGCCTGAAGTAGCCATGACGACCCTCCACCCCACGAACGGAAGGACCCCCATGTCCGACACGGACACGCGATCCGACACGAACCCGACGGCCCAGCGGTACCCGCTCAGCGGCTACGGCGTGATCGTGCCGAGCGAGCGCATCGCCGCAGCGTTCGCCGCCGGCGCCGACTACGCCGAATCGACCATCGTCGGCAACCTCGTCGTGGCCGAGGGCGACGGCTGGGTGCGCAACCCGGCGTACGACGCCACGGTCCGCCGCGGTTCCTTCGCGATCCTGTTCCCCGCCGAGCTGTCCCTGGCGGACCCTGGCGTCCCGGCGGACCGCGTCACCGCCTACCTCGACGCCGCCATGCCCATCATCGGCTCGGTCGCGGAACCGGGCGCGAAGATCGTCTTCGGGAGCGGGACCGCGCGCACCATCCCCGACGGGGTCGACCTCGCGGCTGCCCGGGCACGGTTCGCGGAGGTCGTCGTCGAGACCCGCGACGCCGCCGAGCGGAACGAGCTGCAGATCGTCCTGGAGCCGTTGAACCGACGCGAGACGAACCTCCTGAACTCCCTCGAGGAGACGGTCGCGTTCCTCGACGAGTTCGACATCGAGCGCGTCCCCGTCGTCGCCGACCTCTTCCACATCATGCTCGAGGCCGAGCCGCTGTCGGTCGTCCGGGAGCTCGGGCCGCGCATCGGGCACGCGCACATCGCCGACGCCGAGCGACGACCCCCAGGGCAGGGCGACTGGCCGCTCGCCCCCTTCATCGAGGCCCTCCGGGAGGGCGGCTACGACGGCCCCGTCACCGTCGAGTGCCTCTTCGAGGACTTCCAGCCCGAACTCGAGGCCGCCCTCGCGCACCTCCGCCGGCTCGCCTGAGCCGGCACGACCGCAGCCCGCAGCACCCACCGAACTGGAGCGAACCCCCGCATGACCCGACCGCACCGCATCGCCATCGCCGGCGCCGGCATCATCTCGAAGCAGCACGGCATCGTCATCGACCAGCTGCGCGACGAGTTGGAGCTCGTCGCCGTCGCAGACCCCGAACTCGCGAAGGCGGAGGCCCTCGTCGCCGAGCGCGGCGGACGGGCGTTCGCGAGCCTCACCGAGGCGTTGGCGCAGACCGACCCGGACATCGTCGTCGTCTGCACGCCCACCGGGTTGCACGCCGATCTCGCCATCGAGGCGCTCGAGGCCGGGAAGCACGTCATCATCGAGAAGCCGGCCGACGTCACCGTCTCGCGGACCGACGACATCATCGCCGCCCAGGAGCGAGCCGGGACGCTCGTCACCGTCATCTCGCAGCACCGGTTCGACCCCTCGACGGAGATCATCCTCGACGCGGTCGAGCGCGGCGACTTCGGTCGACTCACCTCGGGCATCGCGTCCGTCGACTGGTGGCGCGGCCAGAGCTACTACGACTCCGGTGACTGGCGTGGCACTTGGGCGCTCGACGGCGGCGGTGCGCTCATGAACCAGGGCGTGCACACCGTCGACCTGCTCGTCGCGGTGCTCGGGCGTCCGGTCGAGGTCTTCGGCTACACCGCGCTCCTCGCCCACGAACGGATCGAGACCGAGGACGTCGCGGTCGGTGTCGTGCGGTTCGCCTCCGGCGCGCTCGGCGTCCTCCACGGCTCCACCGCCGTCTACCCGGGACTCATGGCCAGGCTGCAGGTGCACGGCGACCGCGGCTCGGCGGTCATCGAGAACGACCAGCTCACCTACTTCCACGCCACCCCCGCCGGCACGGAGCGCGCTGAGGCGTTCTTCGGTTCGCAGGGCGCCGGCACGAACCAGGCCGAGCAGTTCGCCGACGAGACCCAGGCCGGCTCCAGCGTCGCCGGCCAGATGTCGGACGCGCATCTGCGGCAGTACCGGAACGTCCTCGCCGCGATCCGCGGGGAGGAGCCGCTGCGCGTGACCCTCGCGGAGAACCGACAGGCGATCTCGATCATCACGGGCCTCTACGAATCGGCCCGCACCGGAGCGCCCGTCCGCCTCGACACCGTTCCGGCGGTGGCCCGATGAACGCCAGGACGCCCCGGGTGGCGGCGAACCCCATCCCCTACTGGAGTGCACGCGGCAAGACGCGGGAGGTGTTCGAGGAGGCCTTCGCCGACTTCCAGCGCATCGGGTTCACCGCGGTGAAGGCCGACATCCCCGAGGGCATGACCGCCGACGAGTACCGGTCCTGGATCGACGGCTACGGTCTGGCGCCGTCGCTCAGCCTGTTCAGCAGCCCGTTCGACGAGACGGTCGAGCTGGCCGACGTCCTGGAGGCCGCGAAGGCGTTCGGAGCCGCACAGGCCTCGCTCGGACTCGACCGGACGATGATCTCCTCCATGTCGGTCCCGGGCCGCATGGTCACCCCGGCCGTCGGCGCGGACTTCTCGCAGGAACGCCTCGACCGCGCCATCGAGCACGCCGGTCGCACCTGCGAGGTCCTGCTCGCCGAGGGGGTCCGCCCGCTGCACCACTCGCACGTCGGCGGGGTCTTCGAGACGGAGCACGAGATCCGGAGCCTGCTCGACACCCTCGGACCGGACCTCATCGGCTTCGGTCCCGACACCGGCCACCTGCGCTGGGCCGGCGCAGACCCCGTCGCCATGATCACCGACTACCGCGACCGGGTCGGCGGCATCCACATCAAGGACGTCTACGCCGACCACCTCGACGGTGCGGGCGACGGCACCCTGTCGTACCAGGAGACCTCGCAGACGAAACGCCTGTGGGCGGAGCCCGGACTCGGTGTGCTCGACTTCGACGCCATCGTCGCGGCGATGCCTGCGGACTACGACGGCGACTACATGATCGAGGTCGACTTCCCGAGCGTCGACAGCGTCTTCGAGTCGCACCGGCTGTCCTACGAATGGGCGAGCCACGCGCTCGACGTCGGGAGCCGCTGAGGGCCCCGGGGTGAGCCCGCGAGCGGTGACCGCGGCAGTACGATGGCTCAGGTCGCCGACGGCGGCGATCGAGAGGAGCGAGCCCCATGAGCACCTCTGACGCGTCGCCCGAAGTCGTCCTGCCGGCACCCGACGCGAAAGCGCCCGAAGCCGGAGCGCCCGAGGCCTCCGCCGTGCCCGCGAAGACGAAGCGCGCCGCCACCATCTACGACATCGCCCAGCTCGCCGGCGTCAACCCGTCGACGGTGTCGCGGGCCCTGAGCCGCCCCGGACGGATCAACGAGAAGACGGCGCAGAAGATCCACGACGCCGCGAGGCAGCTCAACTACGTCGCCAACCCGGCCGCTCGCGCGCTCCCCACCGGACGCACCGGCACCCTCGGCCTCATCGTCGCCGACATCACCAACCCGATGTTCTTCGACGTGGTCCGCGGTGCTGAGCGCGAGGCGGCTGAGCGCAACTACACGCTCGTGCTCGCGGAGTTCAAGGAGTCGGCGGAGATGGAGCTGCTGACCGCCAGACGGCTCATGCCCTCGGTCGACGGTCTCATCCTCGCGACGTCGCGGCTCCTGCCCGACGACGTCCGTGCGCTGGGCCAGGAGAAGCCCGTCGTCGTGATCAACCGTCAGGTCGACGACGTCGACAGCATCGTCGCCGACGTCGACCCCGGCCTCACGGAGGCGATCGACCATCTCGTCGGGCTCGGGCACCGCCGCCTCGCGTTCGTCTCCGGGCCCGGCCGGTCCTGGATGTCGCGGCACCGGTGGAACCGGACGCGGGAGCTGTGCGCCGAGCGCGGGATCGAGACGGTGCGGGTGCCGTCGACGCAGCCCGACATGGCGGCGGGCAGGGCGGCCGCCACGGCCGTGCTCGAGACGGGTGCCACCGCGGTCCTGGCGTACAACGACCTCCTGGCCATCGGCATCATGCTGGAGCTGCGCTCCCGCGGCGTCGAGATGCCCGCACAGCTGAGCCTCATCGGCTTCGACGACATCTTCGGTTCGGACTTCACGACACCGGCGCTCACCTCGATCCGCAGCCCGCACATCGCCTCCGGCTCCTACGCCGTGCAGACCCTCTTCGCGCACCTCGGGGGCACTGACGTCCCGGTCATCACCGACCTCGCGACCACGCTCATCATGCGCGAATCGACCGCCCCGCCGCGATGATCGAGCTGAGCGGGCACCGGACGGCGTGGGCCGAGGCGTTCCGACTCGAGGCGGCGCGGCTCACCGCGGTTCTGCACACCGAGGTCGACGCGATCGAGCACATCGGCAGCACCGCCGTTCCGGGACTCGTCGCCAAGCCGATCATCGACCTCGCCGCGCGGGCGTCGGACGGCACCGATCCTCGCGCGCTCGGTCCGCTGCTGGTGGAACTCGGCTACGACCCGAAGCCCGCCGGCCCCACGACGCACGCCGTCTACGCCCGCTCTGACGGGAGCAGGCGGACGCATCTCCTCCACGTCTTCACCGCCGACGACTGGGAGCACTGCAACCAGCGGCTGTTCCGCGACAAGCTGCTGCACGACGCCTCCGCCGTGCGCCGCTATCAGGACCTCAAACTCGGCCTGGCCGCGGCGCATGACGACGGCCGCGCCTACACCGCGGCGAAGCTCCCCCTCATCGAGGAGCTGCTGAACGAGGAGCGCGCGGCGCGAGGCCTCCCGCCGACGACCGCCTGGGACAAGTGGTGTCGTCCCTCGCGCGGCCTCAGGCGACCAGTTCGATCTCCACGCGTGCGCCGAGCGGCAGCCCGACGACCGCGACCGTGGTGCGCGCAGGGTAGGGCGCCGAGAAGACCGTCTCGTAGACCCGGTTCATCGCCGCGAAATCGGCCATGTCGACGAGGTAGACGTTCACCTTGACCACGTCGCCGAACCCGCGCCCGGCGGCCGTCAGCACCGACTCGAGGTTGGTGAACACCTGGCGGGTCTGCTCGGAGACATCACCCTCGACGAGGGCTCCGGTCGCCGGATCGATCGGCGTCTGCCCGGAGAGGTACAGCGCTCCACTCGGGGCGACCGCGGCGTGCGAATACGGCCCGACGGGCTTCGGGGCGAGCGGGTCGTTCACCGTAGATCGTGTCATGGCCTCAGCCTAGGGAAGACCGGCGATTCAGCGGGCGCTCGACGCGAGGGTGACGCTCGGGTACTCACCGAAGCGGCTCGCGTAGGACGCCGCGAACCGTCCGAGATGGGAGAACCCCCACCGTCGTGCGAGCTCGGCGACGGTCGCCAGGCCCGGTTCGGCGTCCTGCAGTTCCTGTCGGACCCGGTCGAGGCGGATCGAGCGGAGGTAGTCGGTGGCGGTGAGGTCGTACTCCCGACGGAAGGCCGTCTGCAGGCTGCGCGGGCTGAGCCCGGCGGCGGCGGCGATCTCCTCGGTCCGGATTGGGCGGTGGGCGTTGGCGATCATGAACTCCACCGCAGCCGCCGTCTTCCGACCGGACGCCACGACGCGATCCCGCCGTGGCTGCACGGCCAGATGAGGGAAGGTCTCGAGGAGCGCGACCGCGGCCGAGCGGTTCGCCTCGGCGCGGAGCACGGCCGAACTGCCGTCGTCGTAGATCACCCGGCCGACGCTCGCCACCGCCTCCGCCCATCGCCGCAGCGCCTCGCCCGACGGTCGGAAGGTCGTGTCGAAGGTGATCGGACCGACCGAGCCCTCGAGCTCCGCGGCGACTCCCTCGAGGTACGTTCCACCGAAGTGCATCATGTTGAGCCGATAGTCGATGAGGTCGAACTGCGCGGGGCGGTCGTTCGCGAACATCGCCGGCTGCCCCTGCAGGAACGTCATCGGCGAACCCAGCAGGTCTGAGACGCCTTCGCCGCGCGTCATCCAGGCGACGACGTACTCGCCCTGCGTGAACGACGCCCCCGTGATCCGCCCCTCGACCTGCGACGCGCGCAGCGCGAGATCGTCGTCGCCGACGGAGGTGAAGCGGTACCGGAATTCGGCGGCGGTCGGTTCGACCGTCATCCGGCCGATGTTGTAGGCGGCACCGTACAGCTCCCGAGCCTGATCCACATCGGTCCCGGCGGCCTCGAACCGCTGCGCGGACCCTGGTTTCACGCTCATCCTGCCCAGAATCTCACGACTCCGGCGCAGCTCCTCCTTCGGGCGATCACGCTTCGTTTACTGGATAGTGCGGGTCCGGCGGCGGACGGTGTGCCTCACCCGATGTACGAGGTGTCGGAGCGGGCCTCGCCCGCCACCACGTCCGTCAGATCGACCTCGCGGCCGTCGAGCCGGAACGTGAACCGCCCCGTCTGCTCGACCGTGGGCGTCTCGCTGAGGTACTGTCGGAGTTCGGCGCGTTCGCTCTCGTGGAGCCAGACCACCGGGTCGGAGGTCGATTTGAACTCGAGGATGGCGGCGACGTCCTGGAGCAGGCGACGTTCGACCGGGTCGAGGAGGTTCCGGGCGCTGCGGAAGTAGACCGCGTCGGGGTCGACCTCGTAGACGTCCTTCAACCAGACCCGGTTGATGGAATCGACGATCGAGTTCCAGGCGCCGACACCGGAAGGGTCGCCGATCCGTTCGGCGTTGTCCCAGAACGGGCCGACGTCCGGGCCCACGCGGGCGCCGTCGAACACGCCGATGGACGGGATCATCGGCACGCCGCAGCCGAGCAGGTACACGTCGTCGCCGACGGTCTCCCTGATGAACGAGATCGCGTCCCGGTAGGCGGTTTCGCGGTGCACGTCCTGGTGGCGACGGCCGGCGACGGCGCCCGCGTACATGAAGTCGAGCTTGAGGTAGCTGAATCCCCAGCCCGTGACGCGTTCGAAGACCTCGCGGAGGTGGTCCTGCACCTCGCGCTGCGTGGTGTCGAGCGAGTAGTAGTGCGAGTTCCAGTTGTAGCCGGTCGCCAGTGGGCGTCCGGCGTCGTCCTGCACGAGGAGGTCGGGGCGTTCGCGGGCGATCGTGGAGTCCGGCAGCGCGATCATCGGAGCGAGCCACAGGCCTGGCCGGAACCCGGCCGAAGCGATCCGCTCGGCGGTCGCCTGCATACCGGAGGGGAAGTCCGGTCCGGCGGTCCAGTCGCCGACGATCGGTTCCCAGCCGTCGTCGAGCTGGAACACGTCGAAGGGGTACCCGGTGAGGTCGGCCACGGTGCGGGCGACCAGCTCCTCGTCGATGCCCTCGTAGTAGGAGTACCAGCTGCTCCAGACGCGACCGGCCCGCTGCGAGCGCCGACCGAGCCGTTCCGACAGCACCGCGGCGTAGTCGGCGAAGGCCTGCTGCTCCGGGCCGAAAGTCACGAACCACTCGGCTTCGTCGGTCTCGCTCCGCGCCCAGATGGTGTTGCGGTCGGCGCCGACACGCGGGTTGCCGAGGCCGAGCGTGCCGATCAGCAGCACCGTGCCGTCGGGTCCCGCGATGGCACCGACACCGCTGCCGGAATGGTGGTGCGGGGTCTCGTTGAGCGCGTCGTCGGCCGTGAGGAGTCGGTCCGGGCTGTCCTTGATGCCGATGGTCTCGCCGTCGGTGGTGGTCCAGCCACTCGGGCTCCACGAGTTCCAGCCGTGCCGGTAGAACCCGGTGTCGCCGAACGGGTGGAGCAGCGCGACGGGGCCGGCCGGGATGATGTGGCCGGTGCGCGTGGCGACGGGTGCGCCGGGGAGGTTCGCGGGGACGCGGAGGTCACCGAAGGTGAAGGTGTGCAGCATGTGGTTGCCCTCTCGTGGGTGGTCGACCGCCCGACGGCGGCTTCCGGTCGGTCGACGTGGGTAGAGTCGGACCGACGAGCAGTTAATACTGCAACGTGGCGTGATAAGTCGCAAGAGCTCCCTGGACATCGAGAGAGAGGACGGCCATGGCTCCCGAGGCGATGATCGATTCGACCGGCGGGTCGATGGGCAGCCGGTCGCTGCTCCGCCGCATGAACTCCCTGGGGATCCTGCGAGCGGTCCTGCAGGCCCCCTCGACCCTGCGGACCCTGGCGAACGACTCCGGCCTCTCCCGGACGGCCGTCGACGCGATCGTCACCGACCTCGTCGGGCTCGGATGGTTGGAGCCCGCGGAGGCGACCGCCACCTCGCGGATCGGCAGGCCGGCCGCGGCCTACCGGATCCGCGCCGGACTCGGGCACCTCCTGTCGATCGACATCGGTGCGAACCACATCCACGTCGTCGTCGCCGAGCTCTCGGGCGCCGTGCTCGCGCAGCGCACCGCACACCTCGACGAGGACACCGAAGCCGCGGAACGCCTGGCGACGGCTCTGGCGACCGGCGACGCGGCCCTCGCCGACCTCGACCTCGACCGCCGTTCGGTCTGGGTCACGACCATCGGTTCGCCGGGCGCGATCGGGCGGAACGGCGAGGTGCTGTACTTCGGCGGAACGGGCCTCCCCGGCTGGGTGGGACTCGACCTCCGTGACTGGTTCGAGCGGGAGTTCGAGGGGGCCGTCCTGGTGGAGGGCGACGTCGCCCTCGGCGCGCACGCGGAACTCGCCCTCGGCGCGGCACGGGGCCGACGCGACGTCGTCTACCTGCTCTGCGGGGTGCGGACGAGCGGCTCGTCGATCATCGACGGCAGGGTGCACCGCGGCGTGCACGGCGCCGCGGGCATCGTCGGCGAGATGCCCGAGCTGCGGTGGTCCCGGCTGAACGAGGAGTACGGCGGGTCGGTCCTCAGCACACCCCGGCCCTCCCGCGAGGAGATCTTCGATGCGGCCCGCGCCGGTGATCGGGTCGCGGGCATCGCGGTCACGGAGTTCGCCGACGACCTGGCGACGGGGGCGGCTGCCCTCACCCTGGCGGTCGATCCGGAGCTGCTCGTGATCGGTGGCGGCAGCGCCCCCGGCGCCGACGTCTTCCTCCCGCGCTTCATCGAGACGCTCGGTGCGATCTGCCCGCTCCCGCCGGAGGTGGTCGTCTCGGCGCTGGGTTCCGAGGCGGTGGCGCTCGGCGGCGTCAGCCTGGCGTCACAACGGCTCGACCACGTGCTCGAAGCCGCCGTCCGTGAGCGGGGGCGGTTCCCCGGCCCGGAGGAGGCACGCCGCCTCGCGCGGCAGGCACCGGCGTCCTGAGCCCCGTCCCAGCCGCCCGGAGGCGTGTCGTCAGGCGATGGCAGCCGGTGCCGATAGGTCCGAGGTCGGCATGACACGGTCCGGGATCGCGTCGTCGTAGACGTCCTGGATCACGTCGAAGGCCTTCCGGGCCTCGGCCGGGTGGAGCCAGAAGGCCCCCGGCTCGTCGAGTCCGGCGTAGAAGTCCTGGATCAGTCGTTCGTGGGACACCCCCCAGTACGCGCGTTCGCCACTCGCGGTGGCCCGCTCGACCGTGGTCTCGACGCGCCCGTCGTCGAAGCGTGCCGTGAGCTCGGCGCCGAGATGTAACGTCCCCCGCTCGCAGACGACGTCGATCGTGACGGGCAGGTTCGCGACGCCGGCGACCGTCGCGTAGACGGTGCTCGTCGCGCCGCCCGCGTGCACGATGCGCAGCTCGGCCGTGTCCTCGACCTCGATCACCTCGGCGAGCGCACGGGTCGCGATCGACCCCGTCGCGGCGACCGGGTCGCCCACCAGCCACTGCACGAGGTCGATCGTGTGGATGGCCTGGTTCATGAGCAGCCCGCCACCGCCCGTGGCCCAGCGACCCCGCCACGGGCGGTCCTCGTAGTAGGCGGCCGTGCGATGCCACGGGACGATCGCCGAGGCGCCGAGCACCGCGCCGAGCTCGCCGGCGTCGAGGAGTTCCTTGGCCCGTTCCGCCGGTCGGTTGTACCGGTTCTGGAAGCACACGGCGATCTTGGCGCGGCTGTGCTCGGCTGCCGCCACGAGCCGGTCGGCCTCCGCCCGCGTGTGGGCCAGCGGCTTCTCGAGGACGACGTCGATCCCCCGTTCGAGCGCACGGATCGCCTGGTCGGCGTGCAGATGGTGCGGGGTGCAGAGGTGGACGACGTCCGGTCGCGCCTCGTCGAGGAGGCGGTCGAGGTCCGTGTACCCAGGGGCGCCGGTCGCCGTGCTCGCCGCGTCGAGCCGGCCGGCGTCGACGTCGCACACCGCGACCAGCTGGGCGCCCGGCACCGTCGCGATGGCAGCGAGGTGGAGGGCGGAGATGTCGCCGCACCCGACCACGGCGACGCGGCGGACGACGGGCTGCGGCTCGCGGGTCATCGCAGCCCGATCCCCAGCTCGTCGGTGAGTCCGCGGAACGCGCGGGCCGCGACACCGAACGAGGCCGGCCCGGAGAACCCGCCGAGCGCATGCGTCTCGGACAGGTGCGGCTCGAGCGAGGCGAACCCGGTGTAGCCGTCGTCGCGCAGGGCGGTGAGCGTTTCACGGAGTTGGCCGTCGCCCTCCCCCGCCGGGACCACCTGGCCCGACTCGGCGACCGCGTCCTTCACCTGCAGGTAGTCGACGTAGGGACGGAGCATCGCGTAGGCGTCGTCGAACGGCGCGACACCGCACTGGACGAAGTTCGCGTTGTCCCAGGCGAGGCGGAGCGCCGGCGATCCGACCGACTCGACGAGGTCGAGGATCCGCTCGGGCACGTCGCCGTAGATGTCCTTCTCGTTCTCGTGGAGGAGCACGACCCCCTCGCGCTCCGCCAGGTCGGCGAGCAGTCGCATGCGGACGAGGACGTCGTCCCGGGCGTCCTCGACGCGCACGTCCGCACCGCGGAAGAAGGAGAAGATCCGGATGTTGGTGGTTCCGAGTGCGTGGGCGACGGCGATGGCCCGGGCGAGGCGTGCGACCTCCAGCTCGGCGTCGAGGGCCACGTCGACCTTGCCGATGGGCGACCCGATCGCGGACACCCCCATCCCCGCCTGCTCCAGCTGGGCGGCGAGGCGGGCCGACTGCTCGGTGTCGAGGTCGATGACGTTCGTGCCCCACGCACTCCGCACCTCGATGTGGGAGGCGCCGAGCGCTTCGAGCACCGCGATCTGTGTCGTCGGGTACGCGTCGATCTCGTCGCCGAATCCCGACAGGGTCCAGGTCACCGGGTGCTGTGCATTCACGTGCGCTTCCGCCTTCGCGTTCGTTCTCGTCATCGGGAACCGGGCAGTCGCGCTGCCGGTCGTGCCAGCCTAGAACGTTGGCAACCGGTTGACAACCCCGTCAGCGAGACCGTTCACAGGCGGACCTTAGGATGGACCGCGTGACCGACCTCTATCTCGCGAGCACGACCGTGTCCTTCCATCGCAGCTGGTCCTGTGTGCTGTTCGACCTCGACGGCACGATCGTGGACTCCGCCCCCGGCATCATCTCGCGCATGAAGACGACCCTGGCGAACGTCGGAGCCGTCGTGCCCTCCGACGAATCGCTGCTGCGCTGGGTCGGTCCACCACTCCTCGACTCCTTCCGCGACTTCGCCGGGATGGACCCGCTGCAGTCGCAGCTCGCCCTCACGGAGTACCGACGCCAGGTCGCCATCGAGGGCGCCGAGGTCGGGACCGCCGTGTTCCCCGGGATCGCCGGGCTCCTCGCGCGCATCTCCGAGGCCGGTGTCCCGCTCGGTCTCGCCACGTCGAAGCCGGAGTCGCAGGCGAACACGATCCTCGACCACTTCGGCCTCAGCCAGTACTTCACCGTCGTCACGGGCGCCTCGGAGGACGAGGTCCGCAGCAGCAAGGCCGACGTCATCGGCGAGGCGCTGCGACGCCTCACGGCCGCCGGGGTCGACACCTCCCGGACCGTGCTCGTCGGCGACCGCCTCCACGACATCGAGGGCGCGACGGCGCACGGCATCCCGACCATCCTCGTGGAGTGGGGCTACGGCTCACCGGCTGAGGCGGCGGACGCCCTCGCCGTCGTGCACTCGATCGACGCACTGTCGAGCCTCATCATCGGCTGACCGAGGCCGGAACCGCTTGGTGGCCCCAGGAGGGCCTGGCTTCATCGACACCTGCTCACTAGGGTGATGACCATCCTGAGGAGGTCGACATGGCGGTGTTCACGCGCGGTTTCGGAGGACGGGCACGGGAGCAGGACGACCGACTCCCACCCGGTCAATTCCTCACGGAGGACTTCCCGGTCCTCTCCGCAGGCCCCACGCCGCGGATCGACACGGATGAGTGGGAGTTCCAGATCCGAACCGAGGCGGGCGAGACCCACCGCTGGGACTGGGACGCCCTCCAGGCCCTGCAGCAGGACGACATCACCCGCGACATCCACTGCGTGACCCGCTGGACGAAGCTCGGCACCAGTTGGCAGGGCGTCTCGCTCGACACCCTCTTCGCCGACGTCGAGAGCAGCTACGACTTCGTCATGGCGCACTCCTACGGCGGATACACGACCAACATCCCGCTCGAAGACCTCCTGGACGGCAAGGCCTGGATCGCCACCGGCTTCAACGGCGAACCGCTCGAAGCCGAGCACGGCGGACCGGCCCGCCTCCTCATCCCGCACCTCTACTTCTGGAAGAGCGCGAAGTGGGTCCGCGGCCTCGTCATGCAGCAGGACGACGAACCGGGCTTCTGGGAGCAGAACGGGTATCACGCCTACGGTGATCCCTGGCTCGAGCAGCGCTACTCGTGAGGCGCACGGGTCATGTCGACGTCTGGAAGACGGCCACCGTGGTCTCGGCGACGCAGCTGACACCCTCGGGGCGGAGCCTCGTGCTCGACGTTCCGGGCTGGGGAGGCAACCTCGCCGGACAGCACGCCGACGTCCGACTCACCGCGCCGGACGGGTATCAGGCCGTGCGGTCGTACTCCATCGCCTCGGCGGACGACGGCGACCGCCTCGAGATCGCCGTCGACCGCGTGCCCGACGGCGAGGTGTCGCCGTTCCTCGTCGACGCGATCGAGGTCGGCGACCAGGTCGAGGTCCGCGGACCGCTCGGCGGGTGGTTCGTCTGGCGACCGGAGGAGACCGAGCCCGTCCTCCTCGTCGGCGGCGGATCGGGCATCGTGCCACTCATGGCGATGGTGCGCGCCCACGAGGCGTCCGGGAGCACGGCCCCGTTCCGCCTCGTGTACTCGGTGCGCTCCCCCGAGGACGCCTTCTTCGCCGAGGAACTGTCTGCGGCGACCGGGGTCGAGGTCACCTGGATCTACACGCGGCGAGCGCCGGACGGCTGGCCGCGTCCCGCTGGGCGGTTGGCGGCGGCGGACCTGCAGGCCCTCGAGGCGGCCGGCGGCGCGGCGCCGTCGGTGTTCGTCTGCGGCCCGACCGGCTTCGTCGAGGCCGTCGCCGACACCCTGGTCACGATCGGCCACGATCCCGCCCGCATCAAGACCGAGCGGTTCGGAGGGGCCTGATGACCACCCACCTCGACGGCAACGTCCTCGCCGGCACCCTGTCCGAGCTGACCGGCACCGACCCGACCGACACCATGTCGCAGTGCCTCGGCTGCGAGGACGTCGCCCCGCTCGCCGCCGAGTTCGTGTTCGGCACGCCTGACGCCTGGGTGCTGCGCTGCCGTCACTGCGACGACGTCCTCCTCGTCGTCCTCCATCACGGCGAGACCACACTGGTCACGCTCGACGGCGTGCGGTGGTGGACCGAGCTCGGCTGACCCGTCGCTCCCCGGTTCGTTCGCCCATCTTCGGGCGAACGAACATCCGGTCGCCCAAACATGGGCGAATGAACCACGACACAAAAGCTATTGACATTAGCCAAACGGCGAGTCAATATAGCTACATGAACACGAACCCGGCGTCCGCAGGATCCGCCACCCGCCACCTCCACCGCCCGGAGGGCAAGATCGCCTACGAGCTGCAGGGCGAAGGCCCGCTCGTCATCCTCGTCCCCGGCATGGGCGAGCTCCGCTCCTCCTACCGCTTCCTCGCACCCGAGCTCGCCGCCGCCGGCTACCGGGTCGCATCCACCGACCTCCGCGGTCACGGCGACAGCGACACCACGTTCTCCAGCTACGGCGACGTCGCGACCGCCTCGGACATCCACGCCCTCATCCGCGAGCTCGGTGCACCGGCCGTCGTCGTCGGCAACTCCCTTGCGGCGGGAGCCGGCGTGATCGTCGCCGCGGAACACCCCGAGGACGTCAGCGCCCTCGTCCTCGTCGGGCCGTTCGTCCGCAACCCGAAGGCGGGCGCCGTCATGCAGGCGCTCTTCCGGGCGATGACCGCACCGCTCTGGGTGGCGCGGGTCTGGAAGGCCTACCTCCCCACGCTCAACGCCGGTCGCAAGCCGGTCGACTTCGACGACTACCGCGACGCCGTCTACACGAGCCTGCGCCGACCCGCCTACGGCAAGGCGTTCTCGCAGACCACCAGGCAGACCGACCACGCCCCGGCCGAGGCGGTCCTCAGCCGCGTGAGCGCACCCACCCTCGTCATCATGGGCGACAAGGACCCCGACTTCCCCGACCCGTCGGCCGAGGCGCAGTGGATCGGCGACACCCTGAGCGCCGAGGTCGTCCTGGTCCAGGACGCCGGTCACTACCCGCAGGCGCAGCAGCCCGAGGTCACCTCGCGCGCCGTCCTCGGCTTCCTCCAGACGGCACTGCACCGTGCCTAGGGCGGGGCTCAGCCGGGAGCGGGTCGTCAATGAGGCGGCGGTGCTCGCCGACGAGGTCGGCCTCCAGTCCCTGACGCTCGCCGCACTCGCCGAGCGACTCGGCGTCCGGCAACCGTCGCTCTACAAGCACCTCGACTCCCTGGCCGGCCTGCGTCGCAGCATCTCGCTGCAGGCCAAGGCCGAGCTCGGCGACGTGCTGCGCCGTGCCGCGGTCGGTCGCTCGGGTGCGGACGCGATCCACGGCATGGCCCTGGCGTACCGGCAGTGGGCGCTCGACCACCCGGCCCGGTACACCGCCGCGCAGTGGATCGCGGGGCCGGACGACGAGGAGGACGCCACGGCATCGCTCGACGCCATCCAGGTCATCTCCGACGTCCTCACCGCCTACGAACTGCGCGGCGACGACGCCATCGACGCGATCCGCGCGTTCCGCTCCACGCTGCACGGCTTCGTCTCCCTCGAGGCCGCCGGCTCGTTCGGGCTCGACCGCGACCTCGACCGCAGCTTCGACCGACTCGTCCGCGGCTTCACGATGACGCTCGAACGCTGGACGGAGACCGCCGACGAGGAGTGACGGCCGGATCCGCAACGGGTTCCACTGGATGCACGCGGCTGGGTACAGTGCCGCCATGTCATGTCGAATCAGTGAACTCGTCCTGGACTGCCGCGACCCAGAGGCGCTCGCCCGCTTCTGGTGCGAGGTGCTGGACTTCGTCGTGCTCGACCGCGATGAGGACGGCGTCGAGATCGGAGCGCGCGACGGCTTCGGTGGATCGCAGCCGACCATCATCCTCAGCCGGAGCGACGACCCGCCGCAGCAGAAGTCGCGGCTCCACATCGACGTCAGCCCCACCGACGGCGACCAGGACGCGGAACTCACGCGACTGCTCGCGCTCGGGGCGCGCCCGGCCGACATCGGGCAGACCGGCGACGAGTCCTGGCACGTGCTCGCCGATCCGGAGGGCAACGCCTTCTGCCTCCTGCGCACGCGCGTGAACCCGGTCTGAGGGGCGGCGGTCACGGACCCGGTGGGATAATCGGCGCATGTCCTCGACCGCGCGGTACGCCAGGCAGCTCGCCCTCCCCGGCTTCGGTCTGGCGGCGCAGCGACGCCTGGCCGACGCCCGCGTCCTGATCGTCGGTGCCGGTGGCCTCGGCAGCATCGTGATCCCCGCCCTCGCCGCAGCCGGCGTCGGCACCGGCGACGGTGCGATCCACCTCGTGGACGACGACGAGGTCGAGCTCAGCAACCTGCACCGGCAGACGGTCCACAGCACCGGCGACATCGGCCGTCCCAAGGTCGACTCCGCCGCGGACCGCGCGCTCGCCATCAACTCCGACGCGACGATCGTCAGGCATCGACTCCGCCTCGGGCCGGGCGAGATCATGGGGCTCCTGGCGGACGCACGGATCGACCTCGTCATCGACGGCAGCGACAACTTCGAGACCCGGTACCTCGTCGACGACGCGGCCACCCTCGCCGACGTCCCGCTCGTCTGGGGTGCCGTGTCGCAGTACGGCGGGCAGGCAGGGCTCAGCTGGGCGAGCCGCGGCCCCCGCTACCGCGACCTCTTCCCCCACCCGCCGACCGATGGTTCGATCCTCTCCTGCGAAGCGGGCGGCGTCCTGCCCACGACGGTCGGTGTCATCGGCTCGATCATGGCGACCGAGGCGATCAAGGTCCTCACGGGCGTCGGGACGCCGTCGCTCGGGCGTGTGACGATGTTCGACGGTCTGAGCGGCGGCTTCCGCGAGCTCCGCTACGAGCGCGACCCGGCCGGCGCACGGCAGGTGTCGCTCGACGAGCATCTGCATCGGACGCCGGGAGGGGATGCGGCGAGCGCGGCATCGGCAGCACCACACGCACCCCGGCACGGCGGCCGCACGATCACCGCCGAGCAATTGGCCGCCAGCGACGACGGATCCGTCCTCCTCGACGTCCGGGAGCCCTGGGAGGCGGAGATCGCGCGCCTGCCCGGGTCGACGCTCATGCCGCTCGGCTCCCTGCCGGAGACACTCCACGGTCTCGACCCGAAGACACCGGTGGTCGTCTACTGCCATCACGGCATCCGCTCCGAGTCCGCGCTCCGGCTGCTGCTCGAACGCGGTTACGCGGCCGTGCACCTCGAGGGCGGCATCGACGCCTGGTCGCGACTCGTCGACCCGGCCGTCCCCCGGTACTGACCACCGCTCCGAACACCCCGTGCACCACCTCCGACCGACCTCGACGACGGGATCCACCATGACGACGACGCCACCCCCGAGCCGGAAGCGGGTCGAGGAGCATGCCTCGGACGTCGCGGCCGTCCTCGGCCCTGTGACGAGCACCGGCACCGAATCCGTGCCGATCGACGACGCCGCTGGTCGGGTGACGGCCGTCGCCGTGACCTCCCCCGTCGAGCTGCCACTGTTCCGCAACTCGCAGATGGACGGCTTCGCCGTGCGATCCGCGGACCTCACCGCTGGTGAGACGCGACTGCGGGTGGTCGGGGAGATCGCCGCACGGCCGATCGAACCGGCCGAGCTCCAGGCCGGCACCTCGGTGCGGATCATGACGGGGGCGGTGGTGCCGCCCGGCGCGGACGTCGTGGTGCCCGTCGAGGAGTCGTCGGTCGAGACCGCGCCCGACGGGACCGAGACCGTCGTCCTCGGGGCCCCGCGCTCCGGCGGCGAGCGCACATCAGGGCTCTTCGTCCGCGAACGCGGCAGCGACGTCCACGCCGGTGACGAACTGCTGCCCGCCGGGATCCGTCTCGCCTCGCGTCACCTGGCCGTCCTGGCGGCAGCCGGCATCACGACGGTCGAGGTGCGGCGGCGGGCTCGCATCGCGATCGTCACCACCGGTGCGGAACTCGTCGAACCCGGCGAGACCCCCACGCTCGGCCAGACCTTCGACTCGAACGGGACCGCGTTGGCGGCCGCCGTCGTCGCGGTGGGAGCCGAGGTCGTCCGGCGGGCGCGGGTGGTCGACGACCGCGACGCCCTGCTCGCGCTCCTCGACGAGCTGCACGGCGACGCCGACCTCATCCTCACCTCCGGCGGCATCTCGATGGGCGACCACGAGGTCGTCCGCGACGTGCTCGGGCCGTTGGACGGCTGGATCGGATCGGTCGCGATGCAGCCCGGCGGGCCACAGGCGCTCGGCGCGTACCGTGGTGTCCCGATCATCGCGTTCCCCGGCAACCCGGTCAGCACGCAGCTCTCGTTCGAGGTCTTCGTCGCCCCGGTCCTGCGTCGTGCGGCCGGACTGCCGCAGGCGGCTCGCGGCCCGGCCAAGCTCGCCGTCGCGGTGCAGTCGGTGCCAAGGAAGCGACAGTTCCTCCGTGGACGCCGGCGCGACGACGGTCGTGTCGAACCCGTCGCCGGTCCCGGCTCGCACCTCGTCGCCGGTCTCGCCGCCTCCGATGTCCTCCTCGTGATCCCCGAGGACGTCCTCGCGCTCGAGGCCGGGGACGCTGTGGAAGCATGGACGCTATGACCGGGCTCACGCACCTCGACGACGACGGCCGCGCACGGATGGTCGACGTGGGCGACAAGGCCACGACGAAGCGGGTCGCGACGGCGACGGCGACCTTCACCACGCGGCCGGACGTCATCGCACTCGTCCAGGCCGACGGGCTGCCGAAGGCGGACGTCATCGCGACCGCGCGCATCGCGGGCATCGCGGGAGCCAAGCGGACGAGCGAGCTCATCCCGCTCTGCCACCAGCTCGCGCTCTCCTCCGTGAGCCTCGACTTCGCCTTCACCGAGGACTCGATCGTGATCACGGCGACCGCGAAGACCACCGGGCAGACCGGGGTCGAGATGGAGGCCCTCACGGCTGCGTCGATCGCCGGCCTGACCCTCCACGACATGACGAAGGCCGTCGACCCCGCCTCGGTCCTCGGCGACATCCGCCTGCTGGAGAAGTCCGGCGGCAAGCGCGGGGACTGGACGCCCGACTCGCAGGACTCGGCAACGGTCGCGGTGCCGACGGAGCGAGTGGTCCGTCCGGGGACTGCAGCCGTCATCGTCGCCTCAACCGCCGGCGCAGCGGGCACGCGTGAGGACCTCACGGGGCCGCGCATCTCGGCTTGGCTCGCTGATCGCGGGTACGCGGTCGACGCGGTGACGGTCGTGTCAGACGCGGACGTGCACCTTGCGATCGCGGCGGCGCTGCATGCTGCGCCCGCGGTGCTCATCACGACGGGCGGCACCGGCCTTTCGCCGAGCGACCGCACCCCGGAGGCGACCCGGCCGCACCTCGACCGCGAGCTGCCCGGCATCGCGGAGGCGATCCGTACGCTCGGGTCGACCAAGACCCCGACCGCGGCGCTCAGCCGCGGGCTCGCCGGGGTGTCCGGCGGCACCGTCGTGGTGAACCTGCCCGGGTCGACCGGCGGCGTGAAGGACGGACTCAGCGTCCTCGACGGCCTGCTCGACCACCTCGTCGCCCAGATCGCCGGAGGTGGCGCGCATGAGTGAGTCGACGGTTCCCGAGGTCCTCGCCCTCATCTCCGAGTCACCTCTCGACGCGCATGCGATCGAGGACTTCGTGGCGGCGCCCGCCAACGGCGCACTCGTCGCCTTCCGGGGGATCGTCCGCGACCACGATCACGGCGAGGCGGTCGACGCCCTCGACTACCGGGCGCACCCGGACGCCCAGCGGTTCCTGGAGGACTGCTGCCGCACCGTCGCCGCGGAGACCGGTCTGCGGGTGGCCGCCGCGCACCGGGTCGGTTCCCTCGTCGTGGGTGACCTGGCGCTCGTCGCCGCCGTCGCGGCCGCCCACCGTGCCGAGGCTTTCGCCGCGTGTGAGCGCCTCGTCGAGGAGATCAAGCGCACCGTCCCCATCTGGAAGCGTCAGCACCTCGCAGACGGCGAGACGGAGTGGGTCGGTCTGTAGCGCGCGCCGCGCGGGAATCGCGTTGTATCGGGCTGTATCGCGAAAACGCAATAATCGTGACGGCGCCTAGGCGTCCTTCGCCAGCACGTCGTAGGTGATGCGCACGAGCCCGTCCTCGGGCGTCGCGTGGGTGCCTCGGAGCCGCAGGAGGACGTCGGTGTCGAGGTCGCCGAAGAGGCGTGCGCCGGAACCGATGAGGACCGGTGCGACCGACACCGTCAGCTCGTCAACGAGGCCGGCGCCCAGGAACGCCTGGATCGTCCTGCCACCGTCGATGTAGACACGCCCGGCTCCGGCCTCGTCGAGCAAAGCCACGGCATCGTCGAGCGACCCGGCGATCGCGATGCGGTCGTCCCCGGCTTCCAGCGTGGTACTCAACACGACGACCCGCTTGCCCTCGAACGGCCACTCGTCGAAGCCGCGGACGGTCTCGTAGGTGGTCCGACCCATCACCAGGGTGTCGACGTCCGGGAAGAACGTCTCCCAGACGAGTGCCGGGTGCTCCCCCGGCGCATCCGCGGTGTGGTCTCGCGGCGCGAGTCCGGTGAGCCAGTCGAGGTCGCCGTCGGGCCCCGCGATGAATCCGTCGAGGCTCACGCCGATGAAGACGCAGCCGCGCCAGGAACGTTCACGAGTCATGCCTCGATCCTGCCCGGAACCGCCGACACCGCTCGTCGGCCGGAGCACGTCAACCCGGTCGCCCATCGGGCCGCGGCGACGTAGGGTGATCTGATGCCCGAACACGCCCCCGAAGCATCCGACCCGTTCGTCCGCGTCCGGGGAGCCAACGAGAACAACCTCCGCAACGTGGACGTCGACGTCCCCCGCGACGCGATCGTCGCCTTCACGGGCGTCTCAGGTTCCGGGAAGTCGTCCCTCGCGTTCGGGACCATCTTCACCGAGGCGCAGCGCCGGTACCTGGAGTCTGTCGCGCCGTACGCCCGGCGACTGATCCAGCAGGGCCACGACCCGCACGTCGACTCCATCTCGGGTCTTCCGCCGGCGGTCGCCCTGCAGCAGCGCCGCGGTGCCCCCAGCTCACGCTCCAGCGTCGGCACCGTCACCACGCTCTCGAACTCCCTCCGCATGCTCTTCTCGCGCGCCGGCACCTTCCCCGAGGGCTTCACGACCCGGCTCGACTCCGACGCGTTCTCCCCGAACACCGCCGTCGGCGCCTGCCCCGAGTGCCACGGCATCGGCGTCGCGCACACGGTCACCGAGGACTCCCTCGTGCCCGACCCGTCGCTCAGCATCCGCGAGGGTGCGATCGCCGCCTGGCCCGGAGCCTGGCAGGCGAAGAACCTCCGCGACATCACCATCGCGCTCGGCTACGACGTCGACCGGCCGTGGCGCGAACTCGATCAGGAGGACCGCGACTGGATCCTCTTCACCGAGGAGCAGCCGGTGGTGCAGATCACCCCGCAGCGCGACCGGGTCGCGAAGCCGTACAACGGCATGTTCTGGAGCGCCAAGCAGTACGTCTTCCACACCCTCTCCGACTCCAAGAGCCAGATGATGCGGAACAAGGTCCTCCAGTTCGTGCGCTCCGGCCCCTGCCCGCTGTGCCACGGCACCGGGCTCCGCCGTGAGGCCCTGGCCGTCACCTTCGCCGGCCGGACGATCGCCGAACTCAACGCCCTCCCGATGACGGAACTCGCCGAGGTCATCCGACCGACGACCGAGCTCACCGACGCCGCACCGGCGCTCCCGACGACACTCTCCGGCGAGCGCACCGACGTGGCCGTCGCCATCACGACCGACCTCCTCGCGCGCATCGGGGTCCTCACCGACCTCGGCCTCGGCTATCTGGGGCTCGGCCGGGTGACGACGACGTTGTCCCCGGGTGAGATGCAGCGACTCCGACTGGCGACCCAGCTGCGGTCCGGGCTCTTCGGGGTCGTCTACGTGCTCGACGAGCCGTCGGCGGGCCTCCACCCGGCCGACGCCGAACCCCTGCTCGACGTGTTGGAGCAGCTCAAGCGCTCGGGAAACTCGGTGTACGTCGTCGAACACAACATGGACGTCGTCCGGAACGCGGACTGGATCGTCGACGTCGGACCGGGCGCCGGCGAGGGCGGCGGCGAGGTGCTCTACAGCGGTGCGGTCTCAGGGCTCGCCGACGTCGAGGCCTCGGCGACGCGGCCCTTCCTCTTCCCAGAAGCGGACGGGTCGGCCGACGCTCGTCGTGCGCTGCGGGAACCGCGCGGATGGCTGAAGGTCGAGGGCATCAGCCTGCACAACCTCGCCGGTGTCGACGCGGAGATCCCCCTGGGCACCTTCGCGGCGGTCACGGGCGTCTCGGGTTCCGGTAAGTCGACGCTCGTGAGCCGGGTCCTCCGCGACGTCGTCCGGGACCACCTGCGCGCAGGCGGCGACCGTGACGACGTACTCGACGAGGACGACGCGACGGACGAGCCGGATGCGACCGGCGCCGGTCTGGCCGAGGCGACCGTCCCGGACGGGCACGCTGACACCCTGTCCGTCCGCCGCACGACGGGCCTCGAGCACATCGACCGCCTCGTGCGGGTGGACCAGAAGCCGATCGGACGCACGCCGCGCTCGAACCTCGCGACCTACACCGGACTCTTCGACGCCGTCCGCGCGGCCTTCGCCGCCACGGACCTGGCCCGCGAGCGCGGCTACTCGGCCGGCCGGTTCTCGTTCAACGTCGCGGGCGGCCGCTGCGAGACCTGTCTCGGTGAGGGCTTCGTCTCCGTCGAACTCCTGTTCCTCCCCGGTAGCTACGGCAAGTGCCCGACCTGTGGTGGCGCGCGTTACAACGCGGAGACGCTCGAGGTCACCTACGACGGGAAGTCGATCGCCGACGTGCTCGCGCTGACCGTGGAGCAGGCGGCGGACTTCCTCGCGTCCGTTCCGGCGGCGGCACGGAGCCTCCGCACCCTGCTCGAGGTCGGCCTCGGGTATCTGCGGCTCGGCCAGCCGGCCACCGAACTGTCGGGCGGCGAAGCGCAGCGCATCAAGCTCGCGACGGAACTGCAGCGGGTGCGCCGCGGGCACACCCTCTACCTCCTGGACGAGCCGACGACCGGTCTGCACCCGTCCGACGTCCGTCGCCTGCTCGCGCAGTTGAACGCGCTCGTCGACTCCGGTGACACCGTCGTCGTGGTCGAGCACGAGATGGACGTCGTCGCCGCGGCGGACTGGGTCATCGACCTCGGGCCGTCCGGAGGTGACGCGGGCGGACGGATCGTCTCCGCCGGCACACCGGACACCGTCGCCGCGGACCCGGCCAGTCGGACGGCGCCGTACCTCGCGAAGCGGTTGGCGCTCCTCGGCGAGGCACCGTCGCCCGAGGACACCTCGGCAGGATGACGCCCCGACATCGTCGAGCACCTAGCGTGGAGTCCATGCAGACGCCCGACGCACGCCGCGACCTCCGCCCGCAGCGCATCGCCGTGATCGTGTGGGCGGTCGCCGCGACGGTGATGCTGGTGCTCGCACCGATCGAGGAACTCATCTGGGCGCCGCTCGCGATGACGGACGACTCGTACGGCCTCGAGGCCATCTACGGCATCTTCACGCCGACCACCCTCGCCGTCGGACTCGTCGGCGTCGCGATCGCGTTCCTGCTCGGCCTCACCGCTATCCTGGTGTTCACGTCCTTCGGCTGGCGCGGGCGCCTCGGCACCCACTGGGTCCACGTCGCGACCCTCGGATCGATGCTCGTCTGGCTGGGGCTCCTGGCCATGTTCTTCGCCGGGTTCGGGGTCGGGAACACCGTGTCGGACGAGATCCCGCCGTACATCGGCCGATCGTCGTCGGTGGGCGAACTCCTCCAGATGCTCGCCTTCGCAGCCTTCCTGACGACCATCGTGGGCGCGATCGCCTCGCTCGTCCTCGCGTTCCGCTCAGCGGGGGTCGCGCGCCGTGCATGGCACGCCTCCCGGTGACTTATTCGACACCTGGCGTGTAAGGTCACGGAGTATGACGCAGCCCGAACCCGCGTTGCTCTCCGTCACATACGTGAGCACCTCGTCCACCCCGCTGACCCGTCCCACCCTGGACGCGCTGCTCCGACAATCGCGGGAGAACAACGAGCGCTCGGGCCTGACCGGGATGCTCGCCGTCAAGGCCGACGACTTCTTCCAGGTCATCGAGGGCCCTCCGGTGGTCGTCCAGCACGTGCTGAAGAAGCTGTGGGCGGACGCCAGACACCGCGACATGCGGATCCTGCTCGAAGAGGAGATCCCCTACCGCCGCTTCCCCGACTGGACGATGCGGTCCGAACGCCTCGCCGACTACCCCGACGGACCGATCCCCGGGGTCGACGAGCCCGGTGACGACCGCGAGGAGGCCGCCGCCAAACACCACCGCATCCGGGGCGTCGTCCGATGGTTCCAGCAGCGGGCCGCCCGCGCGGGCTCCGAACGCGGCCCATCGTCGGCGTCGTCCTAGCGGCGTCGCCCGCCTAGCCGCCGGCGAACGGCGGGAGGACGTCCACGCGTGCACCGAGCGGACGCTCGTCGTCGCGGCTGACGACCCCGTCGACGAGGAACGACCCTGAGGCGAGCACCCGCACCATCGCGTCGCCGTAGCGTTCCGACAGCACCGACTTCAGCTGGCCCACCGTCGCCACCGCGGGGAGGGACTCCTCCGGCACACCGGCGGCCTCCTCGGCCGCGGCGAAGTAGCGGACGAGCACCTGCTGGGTCGTCGTCTCAGCCACCGATCGCCCCCATGCTCCGCTCCGGGCGGACGAAGTCGGCCGACGCGATGCGGTGTCCGGCCTGCTTGTGCCACATGGCGGCGCGCCAGCGGTCGGCGATCTCGACGTCCTCGACGCCCGAGCGCAGCATGCCGCGGAGGTCGGTCTCGTCGTCGCCGAACAGGCACGACCGGATCGTGCCCTCTGCGGTGAGCCGCGTGCGGTCGCAGTCGTCGCAGAACGAGCGCGTGACCGAGGCGATGATGCCCACCGTCGCCGGGCCGCCGTCGACGAGCCACTCCTCGGCCGGAGCCGACGGGTCCTCGCGGTGCGGGGCCGTCAGCGTGAAGCGCGAGCCGAGCACGTCGAGCAGCTCGGCCGCGTCGACCATGTTCTCCCGCACCCATTGCTCGTCGGCGTCGAGCGGCATCTGCTCGATGAACCGGAGGCGGCACCCGTTCTCGATGGCCCAGGACAGCAGGGCGACCGCGCCGTCGAGGGTGTCGCGCATGAGGACCGCGTTGATCTTCAACGGCGTCAGCCCGGCCCGCTTGGCGGCCTCGATCCCGGCGAGTACCGCCGGAAGACGGTCGCGACGGGTGAGCCGGGCGAAGTGGTCGCGATCGACGGTGTCGAGCGAGATGTTCACGCGGGTGAGCCCGGCGGCGACGAGCTCGTCGACCCGTTTGTCGAGGCCGATGCCGTTGGTGGTCATGGAGATCGACGCGTCACCGGCGACGGCGGAACTGCGGGAGATGATCTCGGCGAGGTCGGGGCGCATGAGCGGCTCGCCACCGGTGAAGCGGATGTCGTGCACCCCGAGGTCGCGGACGGCGATCTCGACGAGGCGACCGATCTCCGTCGGCGTGAGGAGGTCCTCGCGGGCGATCGCCGGGAGCCCCTGCTCCGGCATGCAGTAGGTGCACCGCAGGGAGCACTTCTCGGTGATCGACACCCGGAGGTCGCGGGCGACGCGTCCGAAGCGGTCGATGAGGCCGTCGACGTCGGGGCGTCCGGCAGCGTCCGGGATGCGCCTGAGTGGCGACCCGATACGAGGGATTCCGAGCCCGACTGCGGTCATCCCCCCAGGCTACGGGCACCGAAGCCCGAGTCACCCCTCTAGCGCCGGTTCCGGGAGGAATGTCCAGCGGGCGCGCGTAGCATGACGGGCATGGAGCCTCGCCGTCGTACCCTGCTCGCCGGCGCGTCCGGCATCGTCGCAGCCGTCGCCACCCTCGGGTCGGCCGAGGCCGTCGCAGCGTTCGTCGCACCGGCGAGTTCGCCGCTCCTCGCGGTCGGCTCCCTCGTCATCGACCTCGTGCCCAGCTGGGTGAAGGACCTCGTCATCGCTCTGTTCGGCACGAACGACAAGCTCGTGCTGCTCATCGTGCTCGGTGTCCTGGTCGCGGCACTCGCGGTCGGCATCGGTGTCCTCGAGGAGCGCCGCCCGGTCGTCGGCTGCCTCGCACTCGCCCTGGTCGGCGGGGTCGCGGTCGTCGCGGCGATCACCCGCGCCGACGCCGGGCTCGACTGGGCGTTCCCGAGCATCGTCGGCACGGCGGTCGGCATTTTGATCCTGCGCCTCCTCGTGGCCCGCCTCCGCACCTGGGACGACGCGACCCTCACCGACGCCGCCCGCCCGGTCGTGGGCGCCTCCCGCGCCGAACTCCCCCGACGTTCGTTCCTCGTGCTGCTCGGCGGCACGGCCGTGGGCGCTCTCGTCGTGGGAGTCGGTGCACGCGTGGCGTCGGCCGGAGCCGTCGCCGTGGAGACCATCCGGAAGGCCCTGAAGCTCCCGAAGGCCGCCGTCGTCGCACCGCCGGTCCCGGCCGGAGCGGAACTCGGCATCGACGGCCTCACCCCCGTCATGTCGGCCAACGACTCCTTCTACCGGATCGACACCGCCCTGCAGGTGCCGAACGTCGACCCCTCGACGTGGAGCCTCAAGATCACCGGCATGGTCGAGCAGGAGCTCGAGATCGACTTCGCCGAGCTGCTGGCCCTCCCCCTGCAGGAGTCGATCATCACGCTGACCTGCGTCTCCAACCCCGTCGGCGGCGACCTCATCGGGAACGCC
The DNA here is from genome assembly GCF_030209365.1 of Plantibacter sp. ME-Dv--P-095. NCBI lineage: Bacteria > Bacillati > Actinomycetota > Actinomycetes > Micrococcales > Microbacteriaceae > Plantibacter > Plantibacter sp. ME-Dv--P-095. The sequence goes on along the minus strand of NZ_JARVSB010000003.1, from coordinate 278,679 downwards.
CTGTGGCTCGGCCACCCCATCCGCGAGCTGCTCGCCCGCGCCAAACCGCTGGCCGGGGCCGACATGGTCCTGTCCCGGAGCATCGACGGTTTCACCGCCGGGACCCCGCTCGAGGTGTTGCAGGATGTGAACCGCGACAGCCTCCTCGCCGTCGGGATGAACGGCGAACCGCTGCCGCTGCAGCACGGATTCCCCGTGCGCATGGTCGTCCCCGGCCTCTACGGCTACGTCTCCGCCACGAAGTGGGTCGTCGAGCTCGAGGTCACCCGCTACGCCGACGCCCGCGCCTACTGGACCGACCGCGGCTGGTCCGAGCGTGGGCCGATCAAGACGGAGTCGCGCATCGACGTCCCCCGCAACGGCGGGCGGGTCGCGGCCGGCACCGTCGCCGTCGCGGGCGTCGCGTGGGCACCGCACACGGGCGTCGAACGCGTCCAGGTGCGGATCGACGACGGCGACTGGCTCGACACGACCCTCGCGTCGGCCATCTCCGACGACACCTGGGTGCAGTGGGTCCTCGACTGGGACGCCCCGGCCGGCGACCACACCATCGCCGTGCGGGCCACCGACGCGAGCGGGAAGACCCAGAGCGAGACCCCCGTCGACGTGGTCCCGAACGGAGCCGAAGGCTGGCACACCATCACGGTGGGCGTGGACTGAGCCGAGCCGCTCGAACCCGGTCGATTGGCAGACTGGGCATCTGGAATATATGCTGGACCGTCGCTCGCTGATCGGTGATCGCGTCGGCGTTGATCACGATTCCGAACCAGGACACCCCGGTGTCACCGGCGCGGAGTATCGTCACACGGGCACCACCCTCTCCCGCCGACCGAGCATCGCCGGGAGCACTGGCGTCCTCGCCAGGCCGGCTCCACCTCTCCTCCGTCCGCGCGCCCTCCCGCGCACCGGACACGAATCGTCAAAGGACCTCACATGGCCCTCCTCGCCCTCGCGCTCCGACACGCCAAGCCGTACGCGGCGTGGGTCGTCGCGGTCTTCGTGCTGCAGCTCGTCTCCACGATCGCGGCCCTCTACCTCCCCAGCCTGAACGCGCAGATCATCGATCAGGGCGTCTCGCGGGGCGACACCGACTTCATCTGGTCCACGGGCATGACGATGTTGATCGTCTGCCTGGTCCAGGTGGCCGCGGCCATCGGCGGCGTCTACTTCGGCGCACGCACCGCGATGGCGATCGGCCGCGACCTGCGCCGCGAGTTCTACCGCAAGGTCGACTCGCTCGGCGCGCTCGAGATCAGCGGGTTCGGCAGCGCGACGCTCATCACCCGCGGCACGAACGACGTGCAGCAGGTCCAGATGCTCGTGCTCATGACCCTCAACTTCATGGTGTCCGCGCCGATCATGTGCGTCGGCGGCATCATCATGGCCCTCCGCGAGGACGCCGGGCTCTCCTGGCTCGTGTGGGTGTCGGTGCCCGTGCTGTTCATCATCGTCGGGTTCCTCGTCTACCTGCTCATGCCCCTGTTCCGGCAGATGCAGGACCGCATCGACGGCATCAACAGCGTGCTGCGCGAGCAGATCATCGGCATCCGCGTCGTCCGCGCCTTCGTCCGCGAGCCGTTCGAGTCGGAGCGCTACAACCGGGCCAACGAGTCCCTCACCCGGGTGTCCGTCAAGGTCGGCAACATCTTCGTGCTCATGTTCCCCGTCATCATGATGGTCCTGCACCTCGCCACCGCGGCCGTGCTCTGGTTCGGCGGCCACCGGGTGGACGCCGGGCAGATGCAGGTCGGCTCGCTCACCGCCTTCCTCCAGTACCTGCTCCAGATCCTCACCTCGGTGATGATGGGCGTCTTCATGGTGATGATGATCCCGCGCGCCGTCGTCTGCGCCGAGCGCATCCAGAGCGTCCTCGACACCGAGCCGAGCCTCGCCGTCCCGACGAGCACTGACATCCGCGTGCCGTCCGTCGGTCGCGTCGAGTTCACCGGCGTCACCTTCGGGTACCCGGGGGCCGAGCGTCCCGTGCTGTCGAACATCACCTTCACGGCGGAGCCCGGCAAGACCACGGCGATCGTCGGCTCCACCGGTTCCGGCAAGACGACCCTGCTCTCGCTCATCCCCCGCCTCTACGACCCGCAGCAGGGACACGTCACGATCGACGGCGTGCCCGTCTCGCAGCTCACCCGGCAGCAGATCGCCGGCGTGGTCGGCATCGTCCCGCAGAAGCCCTACCTCTTCTCGGGCACGATCGCGTCGAACCTCCGCTTCGGCCGCCCCGACGCCACCGACGAAGAGCTGTGGAGCGCACTCGACGTCGCGCAGGCCGAGGACTTCGTCCGCGCCAAGCCGAAGATGCTGAACGACGGCGTCGCGCAGGGCGGCACGAACGTGTCCGGTGGTCAGCGACAGCGCCTCTGCATCGCCCGCGCGCTCGTCGCGAAGCCCCGCGTGTACCTGTTCGACGACTCCTTCTCGGCCCTCGACGTCTCGACCGATGCCCGCCTCCGCGCGGCCCTCGGGGAGAGCACCGCCGACGCGACCGTCATCATCGTCGCCCAGCGGATCGCCACGATCCGCGAGGCCGACCACATCATCGTCATGGACGACGGCGGCATCGTCGGCCGCGGCACCCACGACGACCTCATCGAATCCAACGAGACGTATCGCGAGATCGTCCAATCGCAGCTCGCTGTGGAAGGGGTGGCGTGATCATGGCCCGTTCACCACGAGACAAGCGCTCAGCCGGAGCATCGAAGGACGCCGCTCAGGCTCCCGAGCTGAACGCCGTCGAGGAGGAGGCCCTCTCGCCGGAGTTCACGCCGAGCGAGGCCGACGGCGACATGTTCGGCGGCACCCCGTCCAAGAAGGCCGAGCAGTTCTGGCCGTCCGCGAAGCGACTCGTCGGGCTCCTCGCCCCGGAGAAGCTGAAGATGAGCCTCGTCGTGGGGCTCGTCGTCCTGTCGGTCGTCCTCACCGTCATCGCACCGAAGATCCTCGGGCTCGCGATGGACGCGATCTTCAACGGTGTCATCGGTTCGCAGCTGCCGACGGGTGTGCCGCTCGACCAGATCGTCGACGAAGCGCGGGCGTCCGGCAACGACCAGTACGCCGACATGCTCGTGAAGTCCGACATCACGCCCGGTCAGGGCATCGACTTCACCCTGCTCGGCCGGCTCATCATCATCGTGCTCGCCATGTACGTGATCGCCTCGATCCTCAACTGGGCGCAGGGGTACGTCCTCAACGGCCTCGTCATGCGGGTCGTCTACAACCTCCGCCAGGACATCGAGCAGAAGCTCAACCGCCTCCCGCTCAGCTACTTCGACACCCGCCAGCGCGGCGACCTCATGTCTCGCGTCACAAACGACGTCGACAACATCCAGACCGCGCTCCAGCAGGCGTTCTCGCAGCTCGTCCAGTCGGCGCTCACCGTCCTCGGCATCACGGCGATGATGTTCATCGTGTCGTGGCAGCTCGCCCTCATCGCACTCATCGCCCTGCCACTGTCGGCGCTGATCGCCGGGGTCATCGGCTCCCGCTCGCAGAAGCTGTTCACCGCGCAGTGGAAGAACACCGGTTCGCTCAACGGGCACATCGAGGAGTCGTTCTCCGGCCTCGAGCTCGTTCGCGTGTTCGGTCGCGACAAGGAGATGCTCGCCGAGTTCGACGAGCGCAACGAGAAGCTCTTCACCGCAGCGTTCGGTGCGCAGTTCGTCTCCGGCATGATCATGCCCGCGATGACCTTCGTCTCCTACCTGTCGTACGTGCTCATCGCCGTGGTCGGCGGGCTGCGCGTCGCCTCCGGGCAGATGACGCTCGGCGACGCGACCGCGTTCATCCAGTACTCGCGCGAGTTCTCGCAGCCGCTCGGCCAGATCGCCGGCATGGCGAACCAGCTGCAGTCGGGTGTCGCCTCCGCCGAGCGCACCTTCGAGCTGCTCGACGCCGAGGAGCAGGACCCCGAGACGGCGACAGCACACCTGCCCGAGCACACCGACGGCCACGTCGAGTTCGACGGGGTCTCCTTCAGCTACGACGCCGAGAAGCCCCTCATCGAGGACCTCTCCTTCTCCGCCCAGCCGGGCCAGACGGTCGCCATCGTCGGCCCGACCGGCGCCGGCAAGACGACCCTCGTCAACCTGGTGATGCGGTTCTACGAGCTGACCGGCGGGCGCATCCTGCTCGACGGCGTCGACGTCACGGCACTGACGCGTGCCGAGCTGCGGTCGCAGGTCGGCATGGTCCTGCAGGACGCCTGGCTGTTCGAGGGAACCATCCGCGAGAACATCCGGTACGGCCGACTCGATGCGAGTGACGAGGAGGTCGTCGAAGCTGCTGAGGCGACGATGGTCGACCGCTTCGTACGGCAGCTGCCCGACGGATACGACACCGTCCTCGACGCCGACGGCGGCAGCGTGTCGGCCGGTGAGCGACAGCTCATCACGATCGCCCGTGCCTTCATCGCGAAGCCGAAGCTCCTCATCCTCGACGAGGCGACCTCGTCCGTCGACACCCGCACGGAGCTCCTCGTGCAGCACGCCATGGCGGCGCTGCGGAGCGACCGGACGTCGTTCGTGATCGCCCACCGGCTCTCGACTATCCGCGACGCCGACACGATCCTCGTGATGGAGAACGGCCGCATCGTCGAGCAGGGCTCGCATGCGCAGCTGCTCGAGGTCGACGGCGCGTACGCGGAGCTCTACCGCACGCAGTTCCGTGGTGGCGAGCAGGCGGCGGCGACCGACGGGGCCGTGCCCACGGGCGGACCCGACGCGTCGCACGCACCGCGCAGCTGACGCCGCACCTCCCCACCACGACCACCAGCGGGCGGGCTCTCGGACACCGAGGGCCCGCCCGTCGGTTCAGCTCAGGGTGGCCGAGCGCCAGGTGCCCTGGTCGTTCACCCACAGACGGCCGTTCCCGACGAGGAGGTCGCCCGACGCACCGCCGTACGGGCGGGCGAGCCCCATGTGCCGCGTCGACAGGTAGCTCGTGTTCGGTTGCGCGTTGGCGTGCGCGGTGTTCGTCACCTCCCAGCGGTTGCCGTACACCACCGAGCGCCCGGTCGATCCGAAGGTGTCGAGTCCGTACTCGCAGTCGCGACCGGTGTTGGTGGCTATGGTGGCACCTCCGCTGCAGTTGGCCACGGAGACGGCGACCCGGATGTGGTCGATCCGGTTCCCGGTGATCACGACGGAGCCGGGCCCCTCATGCAGCACGCCGAACCCGTGCGAGGTCGCGGAGCCGGTGATGGAGTTGTCGGCGATGACGGCGTCCTCGGCGAAGTAGGCGACGATGCCACCCACGGAGCCTGACCCGCGGGTGACGGTGATGCGATTGCCCGTGACGACCGGCTGCATCGCCCGATCGAGGGAGATCCCGACGGGGCAGGTGCCGTCGGCGATTCGGACCATGTTGTCGGTGATGAGGGCGTCGCTGGCCCCGACGACGGTGGCCGACCCGGGCGCCCCCGCCGCCTGTGCCATGATCGCGGCGCTCGCGACCCCACAGACGTCGATGACGTTGTTCGCGACCACCGTCCCCCGGGCGTTCCGGTAGATCATGATGGGGCCGCGTTTCGGCGTCCAGGCCGACCCCTGGTCGTCGGCGGCCGTGCGGGTCCAGCGCACCGTGTTCGCGACCAGGGCGACGGAGCGGCTGTCGATGGCGGCGATGCCCCACCAGGTCGCGTCGGAGACGGTGTTGCCGGTGACCACCGTGTGGGCCATGCCCTCCACGGCGATGGACCGCCGGAACGGCCCCGTCACGACGTTCCCCTCGATCGTGACCAGCGAGTCGGCCCAGTCACCAGGCTCGGCCGCATACGCGGGCAGGCTCTCGGCGTGGATGCCGACGCGGGCGTCCGTCCCGGCCGCCGCCGAGACGATGTTGCCGACCACGGTGGCTCGAGCTCCCCAGACGGTGATGCCGTCGCCGCGGTCCTCGCCCGCCGATGAGGCGGAACCACGGCCCCCGCCCGAGCCGGTGACGTTCAGGATGTGGCACCCGGAGACGATCACCCCTTCGAACTCACCGGTCGGCTGGACGGCGACCCCGTTCTGGAAGCCGTCGACGGTGACCCCGCTGACGGTCACGTCGTCGGCCCAGATGCCGATGCCGGTGCTGCGGCCGCCGGTGGCTGGAGCGGCCGGCCCGGTGTAGGTGATCCGGATGCCGGTGACCGTGCTGCCGTCGCCGACGAGTTTCAGTGCCGGCGCGGCGCTGACGCCACCGACGAACCGCAGCTCGCCGTGTCCGCGGAGATGGATGCGACGCGCGATCCGGAGCGTCGCGTCGAGGGCGATGACGTCGCCACCGCGCACGACGACGGCGCTTCCGGCGGGGACCGCGGCGAACCACGCGAGGACCGCCGCCGTACTCACCGTCGCGCCGGTCGGGTCGATCCCCGGCCCTTCGAGGACCAGCTCGGCTGGCGTCGAGGTGGGAGCCGCGTCGGTGCCTGCGGGCGCCGGAGCCGGCTCGGGCGACGGATCCTCGCCGGGAGGGTTCGGCAGCGGATCCGCTGGTTCCGGGGTGTCCGGAGGCTCCGGGGTGTCCGGAGGCTCGGGGGTGTTCGTCGGTTCGGGGGTCGGTTCGGGAGGTACCGCGTCCATCCGCCGATCCGCGCGGCCGCTCGTCGAGATCGTCTTCACAGATCACAGAGTACAGAAACATGAGGTACAGAAGCACTCTAGACTGACATTCCGGCGATGAACGTCGCGTCACGACCGACCAGGAGCACCATGACCTCGACCGCGGACCGCGAGCCCCCACCCGACCCGAGCTTCGAGGTCGCAACGCCGCGCGCGGACCTCACCGCGTTCGCGGGCGCCCGGGCCCTCGCCGCCTGGTGGGTGGTCTTCTCCCACTCGGCAGACTGGCTGTTCAGCGTGCTGCCGGAACTCTCCTGGCTCGCCCCGCTGGCGCACACCGGCCTCGCGGTGGACGTCTTCTTCGTCCTCAGCGGGTACTCGATCGCCCAGGCGTACGGCGCGAGGCGCTGGACCTTGCGCGGCTACGGTCGCTACCTCCGGAACCGCCTGGCCCGCCTCTACCCGGCTCACGTGGCGGTCCTCCTCGCCTTCCTGGCGCTCTGCCTCGGCGGGGCAATCGTGGGGATCGATTCCGAACCCGGCGCGTTCCCGCCCGTCGGCCTCCTCGCCGAGCTCACGCTGACCCGTGCCTGGTTCGGCGATGCACTTTGGTGGAACCCGCCGGCCTGGTCGCTGTCCGCCCAGTTCCTCGCGTTCCTCCTGTTCCCGGTGATGGCCCTGGCGATCCGCGGTCGGTCCCGGCGCAGGTCGACCACGACCCTGCTCGTCGTCGCCGTCCTGACGATCGCGGTGTCGACCCTCGCGGCCGGGCTCGCGCCGTCGGCCATGAACGGCATGGCGCCCCCGGTCGTGCGCGTGCTGTGCGGCTTCGCGCTCGGCGTCTGCGTGGCGCAGCTGACCTCACGGCTCCCGGTCACCGGCCACGCGGCGTGGGTTGCGGCGGGTGGCGGCCTCGGGCTCCTGATCGCCGCCGTCGTCCTCGAACCCGGCGCCCCGCGCGCGTGGGCGGCGATCACCTTCGCTGCGGTCGTCGTCGGCGGCCTGGCGGTCGCGAGCCCCCGGACGACCGTCGCGTTGCGGAGCCGACCGGCGCAGGTGCTCGGGCGGTTGTCGTTCAGCACCTACCTCGTGCACGTGTTCGTGCTCATCCTGCTGGCGAAGACGATCACGCCGGCAGCGGTCGGCGCGTTCCCCCTCCCCCTCCGTGCGCTCGTCCTCCTGGCCTGGTTCGGGTCGATCCTCGGCGCGTCATGGCTCCTCCACACCCTCGTGGAGGCACCGGCCCATCGGAAGCTCGCGGCGCCCCGGCGAGACCACGAGGGCAACCTCGAGCGCCCGTCCGGCGGGCAGCGGTCGGTCAGGCGTTCGGACGAGGGAGCGGACGCCTCGCAGCCCGGACGCCACCGGCGACTCGCTGAGGGAGACGGAGCGCGGCACTGACGAACGCGAGCACGGCGACCCCGAGCGACACCCACAGCACGATCCACGCCGAGTCGGTCGGCGGGCCGAGGAGCAACGACGCCGCGGCCTCACCGACCCCGCCGGAGATGACCGTCGCGATCGCGACGATGAACGCGAGTCGGGCCGCGCCGAGCAGGACGAGGGCCACGCCGGCGCCGACGACCGCACCCATGGCCCCCGCTGCCACGGTCCGGCTCGGATCACGGCGTCCGAGCAGCAGGAGTACCACCCCGAGCACGAGCAGCCCGGGGGCGAGCCATGGCGACCATCCCGCGGTCGTCTCGATCGCCCGGACCACGCCGAGCACCGGCGCGACCTGATCGGCCGGGACGACGTCGACCACGCGGTCGACGTCCGGGATCTGCGCGGCGAACCCGAACCCCGCGTCGACGAGCCAGCCGCGCGTGGCGGAGACGATCGGACCGAGCTGGATGCCGAGCCCCTGCTCGGCGGAGACGTCGATCACCGCGCCGTCTGCTCCGGACACCCCCGCGACGAGCTGCTGGTGGGTGACCCGCAGGGCGTCCGTCCAGGCGGTCGCGAAGGCGGGTGACGCCGCGAACTCGGCCACGTTCCGCCGCAGCACCTCGCGCAACGCGTCGGCGGTGTCGCCTCCGATCGCGCCGAGCACCTCCGAGATCGCGGGCGGGAGACCGAGCGCTGCAGCGAGGTCCGACGAACTCGCCGCGGCCGCATCGAGGTCGACCTGGCTTTCGAGCGCGGCGAGCGCCTGTTCACCGACGAAGGCCTGCACTGCGGGCTCCGTGGCGAGTGGGGCGAGGGTGTCCACGAAGGCGTCGGTGTCCCGGAGGAGGGTGTCGGCCCAGGTGCTCATGATGGCGACGGGGACGAGCAGCGCACCGATCAGGATCGCGACGGTGCCGAAGAAGCCCCACGCTCCCGCGCCGCGCCGCACGGGTCGTTCGACCGCTTCCGCTCGGAGCGCGTCGAACGTCACGAACTCGTGGTGGGCGTTGGACGATCGCGAATCGGTCACGCGCCCGAGTCTACGAGTCGGCGTCGCTCTACCGGCCGGGTCCCCGACGCCGACCGATCGCCTCGACCGCCGCCCGGGTGGAGACCGTCACGCGCTCGGGCAGGTGGTCGAGCGGGAACCAACGCACACCGCCATGTTTTTCCGGTTCACGGAGCACCGGCTCCCCCTGCGACGTCTCCGCGAGGAACACGGGCGAGATCCAGTGCTGCTGCAGCCGTTCTTCGAAGTGGTCGACGACGCAGAGCAGCTCGACGGGTCCGAGTTCCAGGCCGGTCTCCTCCCGGGTCTCGCGGCGGACCGCGTCCTCGAGGCGTTCCATCCAGTCGACCTTGCCGCCGGGGATGCCCCAGGACCCGGCCTCGGGCTCCCGGAGGCGTTCGAGCAGCAGGATCCGACCGTCGCGGACGATGGCCGCACCGCATCCGGACCGCGGCTGGGGCGCGGGCGTGGTCGGGTCTGTCGACGAGGTGGACGGCACCAGCTCACGGTAGTCCACGTCGCCACTGTCGTCACCGTGAACGGTCACGGTACGCTGACACCGGCACCACGACGATTCGATGATGAAAGCGCAGACCATGCCCTACGAAGCAGCCGAAACCCGTTACGACGACATGACCTACCGCCGCGTCGGCCGCAGTGGACTGCGCCTCCCCGCGCTGTCCCTCGGCCTCTGGCACAACTTCGGCGAGAGCCGCAGCATCGAGGTGCAGCGCGCGATCGTGCGTCGCGCCTTCGACCTCGGGATCACCCACTTCGACCTCGCCAACAACTACGGCCCGCCTGCCGGTTCCGCCGAGACCGCCTTCGGCAAGATCTTCGCCGACGACCTGGCCGCGCACCGCGACGAGATCATCATCACCTCGAAGGCCGGCTATTACATGTGGCAGGGTCCCTACGGCGAGTGGGGCTCCCGCAAGACCATGCTGTCGTCGCTCGACCAGAGCCTCACGCGTATCGGCGTCGAGTACGTCGACGTGTTCTACTCGCACCGTCCCGACCCGGAGACGCCGATCGAGGAGACCATGGGCGCGCTCGCCTCGGCCGTGCAGTCGGGCAAGGCCCTGTACGCGGGTATCTCGAACTACTCGCCCGAGCAGACCGTCGCCGCAGCGGCCGCGATCCGCGAGTTCGGCGTGCCGTTGCTCGTGCACCAGCCCCGGTACTCGATGTTCTCCCGCGAGGTCGAGGACGGCCTCCTCGACACCCTCGACGACCTCGGTCTCGGTGCCGTCGTGTTCAGCCCGCTCGCGCAGGGCATGCTGACCGACCGCTACCTCGGTGGCTCGGTGCCGTCGGACTCGCGTGCGGCGACGAGCCACTTCCTCAACGAGGAGTCGATCACCGACACCTACCTCGAGCGCGCCCGCGGCCTGCAGGCGATCGCCGAGGAGCGCGGTCAGACCCTCGCGCAGCTCGCGCTGTCGTGGGTGCTGCGTCGGAACACGGTGACGTCCGCGATCATCGGTGCCAGCTCGGTCGAGCAGCTCGAAGGCAACTACGCGGCGATCCACCGTCTCGACTTCGACGACGCCGAGCTCGCCCGCATCGACGAGTTCGCCGTCCACGGCACCCTCCGCTAGACCGCCCCGGCCCCTCCTCCCTGGTTCGCAATTCAGGACGCCTCCGGCGCGCCGCCCGTTTCCGTGGCCCGCCGGTGCCGACATGCCGCACCGGTCCTGAATTGTGAACTCCCCCACCCGTGGATCCCCAACTCAGGAGACTCCCGGCGCGTCACCGCCGCGCACGCCCGGCGCGCCGGAGGTCTCCTGAGAACGGTCCACAACGCAGGACGGTTGCGGCGTGGGAACGCGGAACGCCCCGGGTGTCGGGATGACACGCCGGGGCGTTCCTGAATTGCGAACCGCGCGGAGTCGGATCAGATGAGCTCGTCCGAGAGGTGGTTCGGGGTGCCGAAGCGGTGCGCCGTGATCGAGACCGCCTGCTCCTGGAGGAACGGCAGCAGCTCGATGCGGCCGGCCTCGGTGACGTCGCCCGCGTAGATCGCGACGTCGGGGCTGCCGGAGGTCGCGTGGGCGACACCCTCCGTGGTGCCACCGATGATCCGCACCCGCGCACCCGCCTTCGTCCCGACGAGGGACGAGGCCGTCACGTACCAGCGGTCCTCGCTCTCGACGGTGATCGTGCCGGTGATCGCCTCGACGGCCGGCACGAGCTTCGGCGCCAGGGCCACAGCGGAGGACACGTGCACGGTCGCACCCGCGGTCGCACCGGCGGCGACGACGCGGAGCAGCTCGGCGACGGACCCGCCGTCGACCAGGCGCACGTGGACCTCACGCGGGACGTACCGGAACACGTTGCGCTCCGCCGTCAGCTTCGAGACGTCCTTCGCGACACCGAACTCCTCGGCCCACGCCGCCGTGTCACTCACGACCGAGCGACGCAGGAACGCGAACTCCTCGGCGGGCAGCACCGCGTCGGCGGCGCGCAGCAGCGAGGCGACGACGGGCTTCGGGCCACGACGCTCCGCCGAGCGACCGACGGTGCGCTCGGCCGTGCTCTCGGCGCTCGACCACGAGCCGAGTCCGATGAGGTAGTTCGGCCCACCGGCCTTGGTCCCGGCACCGACGGCCGACTTCTTCCATCCGCCGAACGGCTGCCGCTGCACGATCGCGCCGGTGATGCCGCGGTTCACGTACAAGTTGCCGGCCTGGATGCCGTCGAGCCACACGCGCAGCTCCGCCGGGTTGAGCGAGTGCAGGCCGGCCGTGAGGCCGTAGTCGATCTCGTTCTGGATCGCGATGGCCTCCTCGAGCGTCTCGGCCGTCATGACGCCGAGGATCGGGCCGAAGTACTCGGTGAGGTGGTACTCGGAGCCGCGCGCGACGCCCGCACGGACGCCGGGGCTCCACAGCTTGCCGCTGTCGTCGAGCTGCTTCGGCTCGACGAGCCAGGACTCACCGACACCGAGCGTCGTCAGGCCGCCGAGCAGCTTGCCCTTCGCGGGCTCGATGATCGGGCCCATCTGCGTGGTCGGGTCGACCGGGTAGCCGACCTTCAGCGAGGTGACCGCGTCGACGAGCTGGTGACGGAACCGGCGCGAGGAGGCGACGGATCCGACGAGGATCACGAGCGATGCGGCCGAGCACTTCTGGCCGGCGTGACCGAAGGCCGAGGCGACGACGTCCTTGACGGCGAGGTCGAGGTCGGCGCTCGGCGTGACGATGATGGCGTTCTTGCCCGAGGTCTCCGCGAGGAGCGGCAGCTCGGGACGGAAGGAGCGGAACAGCTCCGCCGTCTCGTAGCCACCGGTGAGGATGACGCGCTCCACGGCGGGGTGGGCGATGAGGCGCTCACCGAGCGAGTTGTCGGCCAGCTGCGCAAAGCGGAGGACCTCACGCGGCACCCCGGCCTCCCACAGCGCCTCGATCATGACGGCACCGCTGCGGCGGGCCTGGCGGGCGGGCTTGATGATGACGGGCGAACCTGCGGCGAGCGCCGCGAGGGTCGAGCCGGCCGGGATTGCGACGGGGAAGTTCCACGGCGGGGTGACGACGGTGAGCTTCGCGGGGGTGAAGGTCGCGCCGTCGACGTGGTCGAGTTCGCGCGCCCGCTCGGCGTAGTAGTGGGCGAAGTCGATCGCCTCGGACACCTCGGGGTCGGACTGGTCGAGGGTCTTGCCGGTCTCTGCGGCCATGACCTCCATGAGGTCGGCGCGGCGCTGCTCGAGCACGTCGCCGGCGCGGTGCAGGATGACCGCGCGCTCGGCTCCGGAGAGCGAGCCCCACGCGGCGCCGGCGGCCGTCGCACCGTCGATGACGGCGTCGAGGGCCTCAGTGCTGTCGAGGATGGAGGCTGCGACGGTGTCGTTCCCGAGCCGCGAGTCGGCGACGCGGGTGAGGATGTCGCGTCCCCACACCCGGTTGGCGGGGAGCGAGGGGTCGGTGTCGGGGGTGTTCTCGAACGCGTCGACGGGCGAGGCCTCGGCCGGCTTCGTGCGGTCCTGCTGGCGGTTGGGCGCGGGGACGGTGGTGTCGAGCTCGGCGAGGGAGGCGAGGAAGCGCTCCTGCTCGCGGGCGAAGAGGGTCTCGTTCTCGCTCAGCTCGAACACGGCGGACATGAAGTTGTCCTGGCTCGCGCCTTCCTCCAGGCGGCGGATCAGGTAGGCGATCGCGACGTCGAACTCCTGCGGGTGCACGACGGGCGTGTAGAGCAGCAGTTCGCCGACGTCGCGCTTCACGGCCTCGGCCTGGCCCTGCGCCATGCCGAGGAGCATCTCGAACTCGACCCCGCGCTCGACGCCACGCTGCTTCGCGAGCAGCCAGGCGAACGCGATGTCGAACAGGTTGTGGCCCGCGACACCGATGCGCACGTTGTCGATGCGATCGGGGTGCAGGGCGTACTCGACGACGCGCTTGTAGTTGGTGTCGGAGTCCTGCTTCGTCGACCAGGTGGCGAGCGGCCAGTCGTGGAGGGAGGCCTCGACCTGCTCCATCGGCAGGTTGGCGCCCTTGACGACGCGCACCTTGATGCCCGCGCCGCCGGCGGCACGACGACCGGCCGACCACTCCTGCAGGCGGATCATCGCCGACAGGGCGTCGGGCAGGTAGGCCTGGAGCACGATGCCGGCCTCGAGGTCGTGGAACTGCGGGAGGTCGAGGAGCTTCGTGAAGACCGCGATGGTGAGGTCGAGGTCCTTGTACTCCTCCATGTCGAGGTTGATGAACTTGTTCGGGCTGGCCTTGGCGGCACGCTCGAAGAGGGGTGTGAGGCTCGTGACGACGTGCTCGACGGCTTCGTCGAACGCCCACACCGAGTGGGGGCTGACCGTGGAGGAGACCTTGATGGACACGTAGTCGACGTCGGGGCGGGCGAGGAGCTTGTGGGTGCCCTCGAGGCGACGCGCCGCCTCACCGGTGCCGAGGACGGCCTCGCCGAGCAGGTTGACGTTCAGGCGGGTGCCGGGGGTCTTGATCTTCGCGATCGCCGGGCCGAGCTTCTTGTCCGTCGCGTCGACGACGAGGTGGCCGACCATGTTGCGGAGCACCTTGCGGGAGATGGGGATGACGACGCCCGGGAGGATGGGGGCGAACGCGCCACCGCACCGGACGGCTGCCTTGAGGTACCAGGGCAGGAAGGCGGGCACCTTCGGCGCGATGGTCTGCAGGGTGCGGGCGGCGACGCGGAGGTCCTCGGGGCGGACGACGCCGTCGACGAACCCGACGGTGAACTCGAGACCGGTCGGGTCCTTCAGCACACCGGCGAGCTGCTGGGCGGACGCGTCGGCGGGGATCGTCGAGGCGGTCTGGAGCCAGCGGCGGACGAGGGCGATGGCCTCGGTTGCGAGGGCGTCGCGGTCGAGCTGCTGCGTCGATGCAAGAGTGTCGGTCATGGTGCCAGTATCAGTGGCGGGACGCATAAGATACAGCGAAGGTTCTCGAACGATACACATCGGCTGAGCCGATGGATTGGAGTCCGCCGTGCTGGACGTCCGCCGCCTCCGGCTCCTCCGCGAACTGCGGATCCGAGGCACCATCGCCGAAGTGGCCGCAGCCCTGAACTTCAGCCCCTCCTCGGTGTCGCAGCAGCTGTCGGTCCTGGAGCAGGAGACGGGCGTCGAACTGCTCCGCAAGGTCGGTCGCCGCGTGCAGCTCACGCCGCAGGCCGAGATCCTCGTCGGACACACCGACGCCCTCCTCGACACCCTCGAACGGGCCGAAGCCGACCTCGGCGCGTCGCTCACGACCGTGTCGGGCACCATCCGCGTGGCCGTGTTCCAATCGGCGGCGCTCGCCCTCATGCCGGTGGCCCTCAGCTCGATGCGGCGGGACCACCCGCAGGTGCGGGTCGAGATGGTGCAGCACGAACCCGAGACGGCTCTCGCGGAGACCTGGGCGCGCGACTTCGACGTGGTCGTCGCGGAACAGTACCCCGCGCACGCCGCCCCGCGACACCCCGGACTCGACCGCCGGCAGCTCGCGACGGACCCGATCCGCCTCGCCTGCCCACCGGCCGCGAACGAGATCCACCCGGTGCTGCGCATCGAGGACGCCGCCGACCTGCCCTGGGTGATGGAGCCGCACGGTGCCGCGTCTCGCCACTTCGCGGAGCAGCTGTGCCGTCGCGCCGGGTTCGAGCCCGACGTCCGCTACCAGACCGCCGACCTGCAGGCGCAGATCCGGCTCATCGAATCGGGCAACGCCGTCGCCCTCATCCCCGACCTCCAGTGGGCCGGGCGCGACGCGAGCTGCCGCCTCGTCGACCTGCCCGACCTCCCCGAGCGCACCATCTTCACCTCGGCGCGCGAATCGGGCGTCGCGAGGCCGGCGATCGTCGCCTTCCGCGAGGCCCTCGAGGCTGCGGCGAGGAGCTGAGCCCCAGGAACCGGAGCCCTACCCCGGTCACTGAGCTTGTCGAAGTGCGCCCTTCGACAGGCTCAGGGACCGGACAGGACCCGGCACGCAAGGGGGGTGCAACTCCCAGCGTGCAGTGCTTCGCTGGAACTCCCGCATTCTCCGAAGGAGCACACGCATGACCGACACCACCGCTCGTCCCGCAACCGCCGCCGGCACCTTCGACCTGGGCGGCGACCTCACGGTCAACCGCCTCGGCTACGGCACGATGCAGCTCACCGGCGAGGGCGTCTGGGGCGAACCCGACGACCGCGACGGCGCCATCCGTCTCATCAAGCGAGCCGCTGAGCTCGGCGTGAACTTCTTCGACAGCGCCGACGCGTACGGCCCCGACGTCACCGACACCCTCCTCCGCGAGGCACTGCACCCCTACGACGACATCGTCATCGCCACGAAGGTCGGCCAGACGCGTCAGGGCCCCGGCGAATGGACGCCCACCGGCGTCCCCGCGTACCTCCGCCAGCAGGTCGAGCTCGGCCTCCGCCGCCTCGCGGTCGACCGCATCGACCTCCTGCAGCTGCACCGCATCGACCCGACCGTGCCGTTCGAGGACCAGATCGGCGAACTCCGCAAGCTCCAGGACGAGGGCAAGATCCGGCACATCGGGCTCAGCCAGGTGAGCGTGGCCGAGGTCGAGGCCGCCCAGCAGATCGCCCCGATCGCGTCCGTCCAGAACCTCTACAACCTGACGGACCGCTCTTCGGAGGACCTCCTCGACTGGTCGACCGAGCACGGCGTGGCCTTCATCCCGTGGTTCCCGCTGGCGACCGGCGCCCTGAGCAAGCAGGACGGCCCGCTCACGCAGCTCGCCGAGCGTCACGACGCGACGCCCTCGCAGCTCGCGCTGGCCTGGCTGCTGAAGCGTTCGCCCGTGATGCTCCCGATCCCCGGCACCTCGAGTGTCGAGCACCTGGAGGACAACCTGCAGGGCGCGACGATCGAGCTGACCGACGACGAGTTCGAGGAGCTCTCCGCCGTCTCGGAGTAGCGCTCCGCCCGTCGACAGGCTCAGGGGCAGGGGTCAGCGGAGCCGCTTCGACAGCTCGTGCGCCTGTTCGAGGAGCAGCCCGCCGAGGAACGCCTGGCGCTCAGGCCGGAACCGGGATTCGATCCCGGTGAGACTGAGCGCCCAGGCGGGCTTCCCGGCGGCGTCGAAGACCGCGGCGCCCATGCCCCAACTCCCCTCGAGGATGAGTGCCGGGTTCACCGCGTACCCGCGCTCCCGCGTCTCCTGGATGCGCTCCCGGACCCGCTCGGCGGCATGGGCCTCGCCCCACCGCTCGACGAGGTCGGCGCGCGCGAGGTAGTCGTCGATCTCCGAGTCGGTCGAGAACGCGAGGATCGCGAGCCCCGCCGAGGCAACGCCCAGCGGGAACCGGACCCCCTCCGTGAGCACGAAGGAGCGGACCGGGAAGCTGCCCTCCTCGCGTAGCAGGCACACGGTCTCGAAGCCGCGGCGCACCGACAGGAACGCACTCTCCCCGCTCTCGTGGGCGAGGATGCGGACGCTCTCGCAGGCGAGTTCGGCCACGTCGTAGCGTTCCGCGGCGAGCGAGCCGAGGAGGAACAGTTCGGGTCCGAGGTGCCAGCGGGCCGCCCGGGCGTCGTGGTCGAGGAACCCTTCGGCCGCGAGCGAGGCGAGCAGGCGGTGCGCCGTCGGCCTCGTCAGGCCTGCGGCCGCAGCCACGGCCAAGGACGACGCACCACCGGGGTGCTCGGACACGATCTTCAGGATGCGGCTCACGCGCGAGACGACCTGCGCACCGCGCATCGCCTCAGCCACCTCGCACCACCGGATTGTCCACATGGTGAGCATACGCCGTGGCCTCGACCACGTCATGAGCGGATCGGTCGGTCGAGACGACCCCCGCATTGACGCCCCGGATGAGGTGTGCGTGACTACTGTGCAGGCGGGATCGTCGTACCACCATGTGGGCACCCGCCGATCGCCGTATCCACGAAGGAGTGACATGACGAAACGTTGGTCGAGCGCCGCCGAAGCGCTGCACGAGGTCGTCCAGGACGGCGCCACCATCGCCGTCGGCGGGTTCGGCCTGAGCGGTAACCCGAGCGACCTCATCGAAGCGCTCCGGGACACCGGCGCCACCGACCTCACGATCGTCTCCAACAACATGGGGGTCGACGGCAAGGGCCTCGGCATCCTGCTGGAGAACCGTCAGGTGCGGAAGGTCGTCGCCTCGTACGTCGGCGAGAACAAGCTCTTCGCCAAGCAGTTCCTCGACGGCGAGCTGGAGGTCGAGTTCACCCCGCAGGGCACCCTCGCCGAACGGCTGCGCGCGGGCGGCGCGGGGATCGCCGGGTTCTACACGAAGACCGGTGTCGGCACCCCCGTCGCGGAGGGCAAGCCGACGGAGGTGTTCGACGGTGAGACCTACGTGCTCGAACGGGGCATCGTCGCCGACGTGGCACTCGTGCACGCCTTCCGGGCCGATCGCGAGGGCAACCTCGTCTTCCGGCACACGGCGCGGAACTTCAACCCCATCGTCGCGACCGCCGGCCGCCTGACGATCGCGGAGGCGGAGGAGGTGCTCGAGGACGGCTACCTCGACCCGAACACCGTCGTCACCCCCGGCATCTACGTCCAGCGCCTCGTGACGGCGACCCCACGGGTGAAGGACATCGAACAACGGACCGTGCGACCCGCCGTCGCGGCGAGCGAAGCAGCGAGGAGCTGATCATCATGTGGACGAGAGACGACATGGCCGCGATCGCGGCGACCGAACTCCACGACGGCGAGTACGTCAACCTCGGCATCGGCATCCCGACGCTCGTCGCGAACCATGTCCCGCCCGGGGTGCACGTCACCCTGCAGAGCGAGAACGGCCTGCTCGGCATGGGTCCGTTCCCGATCGAGGGCGAGGAGGACGCCGATCTCATCAACGCCGGGAAGCAGACCGTCACGCTCCTCGACGGCGGCAGCTACTTCGACTCGGCGACCTCGTTCGGCATGATCCGCGGCGGGCACGTGCAGCTGGCGATCCTCGGAGCACTGCAGGTCTCCGGCGCCGGCGACCTCGCGAACTGGACCATCCCGGGCAAGCTCGTCAAGGGCATGGGCGGCGCGATGGACCTCGTCGCCGGGACGCCGCGGGTCGTCGTCGTGACCGAGCACGTCGCGAAGGACGGCAGTCCGAAGATCGTCGCGGCGTGCGACCTGCCCCTGACCGGCGTCGGCGTCGTCGACCGGATCATCAGCGACCGTGCCGTGTTCGATATCGTCGAGGGGGCGCTCGTGCTGCGAGCGTTCGCCCCCGACACGAGCGTCGACGAACTGCGCTCACTGACGGGTGCGGAGTTCACCGTCGAGCTCGATCCGACCACCACCGGCGGCGTGCCGACCGCACCCGCCACGCCTCAGGAGGCACGCGCATGAGCACCGTCATCGTCGGGTACGCCCGCACCCCGTTCGTGAAGTTCAACGGAGCGTTCGCCTCCGTCCCCGCCACCGAGCTCGGTGCCCACGCGATCCGTGCCGCGCTGTCCCGCGCGGGGGTCGACGCCGCCGAGGTGCAGCAGGTCATCGGCGGGCAGGTCCTCCAGGGCGCCGCGGGCCAGAACCCCGCACGGCAGTCCGCCGTCGGCGCGGACATCCCCTTCACCGTTCCCGCCATCACCGTCAACGCCGTGTGCCTCTCCGGTATGGAGGCGATCGTCACGGGCACGCGCCTCATCGACGCCGGCGAGGTCGACGTCGTCGTCGCCCTCGGCCAGGAGTCCATGAGCCTCGCCCCACACGCCTGGTCGGGGTCGCGCGCCGGCAAGCGGTACGGCGCCATCGAGCTCATCGACACCCTCGACCACGACGGACTGACCGACGCCTTCGAGCACCGCTCCATGGGGTCGTCGACCGAGGAGCGCAATGGCTCGCTCGGTATCGCGCGCGCCGAGCAGGACGCGTGGGCGGCGGGGTCGCACCAGCGCTTGGCGGCCGCCGCGGACATCCAGGCCGAGGAGATCGAACCGTTCTCCGTGCCTGGCCGGAAGGGTCCGACGGTCGTGAGCGCCGATGACGGCCTCCGTGCCGACACCACCGCCGAATCGCTCGCTGGACTCCGGCCGGCGTTCGGTGGTGAAGGCACCATCACCGCGGGCAACTCCTCGCAGATCACCGACGGTGCCGCCGCGGTCGTCCTCATGAGCGAGGAGGCGGCCGCCGCCCGCGGGCTCACCCCGATCGCCCGGGTCGTCGCGCACGCGCTCGTCGCCGGTCCCGACGTGGGGCTGCACGCCCAGCCGTCCAACGCGATCCTCGCGGCCCTCGCGAAGACCTCGCTCACGGCGGAGGACCTCGCCGCGGTGGAGATCAACGAGGCGTTCGCCGCCGTGTCGGTGCACTCCACGTCGGAGCTCGGCGTGGACCCGGCGATCGTGAACGCGAACGGCGGCGCGATCGCCCTCGGTCACCCGATCGGGGCGTCCGGCACGCGGATCGTCGGTCACCTCGCCCGCCGTCTCGCGGCCGTCGGGCCGGGTGCCGTGGGTGCGGCCGGCATCTGCGGCGGTGGTGGCCAGGGTTCCGCGATCGTCCTCGAGGCCGTCTAGCCGGAGCGTGCGGCCGGCTCGGTCTCCTCAGACGGGTTCGCCGGTGACGGTGTAGCGGAGGTGGACGACACCGGCCGCGAACCGGCGTTCGTCGACGAGCTCGAGACGCCGCCGGAGGTTGGCCGGCAGCGCATGCAGGCCGCCGCCGACGATCACCGGCGTGAGGAAGAGCTGCACCTCGTCGACGAGCCCGGCGGCCATCGCCTCCGCCGCGAGGTTGGGGCCGCCGACGCTGAGGTCGCGGTCCGACTCCGCCTTCCAGCGACGCACGGCCTCGGGGTCGAACGACCGCTCGAGGCGGGTCCTGCTCGTGGAGACCGCGTCGAGCGTCGTCGAGTAGACGATCTTGTCCGCGGCCAGCCACATCGCGGCGAAGTCGGTGATCTCCGCCGGTTCGTCCGGGAGCTCGTCCGCGGTCTCCCAGAACGTCATGATCTCGTACATGCGGCGACCGAAGAGGTAGGTGCCGATCGGTCGCGCGAGCTCGTTGACGAAGGCGTGCACCTCGGCGTCGGGCGCGCTCCAGTCGAAGCGACCCTCCTCATCGGCGAGGTAACCGTCGAGCGAGGTGATCGCCGAGTAGATGAGCCTGCCCATGAGTCCTCCGTCGCCGATGCCGGTACGCCAGAGGCTAGGCCGCCGTCACGACCGAGCACAAGGGACGGCCCGAGAGGCCCTCGCGTGTACAGCAGAGGAAGGGTACGATAAAATGTGTTTTAGATCTCTAAAACCTCATAAATGGAGTTCCGATGCCGAAACGTGTCATACCCCCGCGGCCGGTGGTCCGCGATGGGCTCATCATTTTGGGGCAGCTCGTCAAGGAGGGTCGTCTCGGGCGGAGATGGACCCGCAACGAACTCGCCCAACGCGCCGGCATCTCCGTCGCGACGATCGCCAACATCGAGAACGGTGCATCGAGCACCGCTGTCGGCACCGTGTTCGACGTGGCCGATCTCGTCGGTGTCCCCATCTTCGGAATCGACGACCGGGTCGAACTCGCCCGCCTGCGCAGACGGGGGGAGGATCGGCTGGAGCTGCTCCCCGCCCGCGTGCGCCACGGTCGGCAGGAAGAACTGAGCGATGACTTCTGAACGCGTGTTCGTGTGGACCTGGCTACCCGGCTCCGAGGTGCCCATCGTCGCGGGTGCGGTCGAGATCAGGGGCGACACGATGCCCTTCGTCTACGCAGCGACGTATCGGAATCGTCCCGAGGCGATCAGTCTCTACGCACCGGAACTTCCCTTACGGTCCGGAACGATCGAACCGCTCCCAGGCCTCACGATCGCAGGTGCTCTGCGTGATGGCAGCCCGGACGCGTGGGGGCGAGCCGTCATCGACGACCGTCAGGCGCCTGGTGACCGCGAGCTCACCGAGATCGACTACATGTTGGCGTCAGGAAGCAACCGATTCGGCGCGATCGACTTCCAGCAGAGTCCGACCGAGTACGTGCCTCGCGAGAGCACGGCGACGTTGGCCGAACTTCAGGAGGCGTCCGCGACGCTCCAGGCTGGCCGGAAGCTCCCTCCATCACTCGAGGACGTGCTCATCAGGGGCACCAGCATCGGCGGGGCCAGACCGAAGGCGACCATCGTCGACGACGGCGTGGCGTACATCGCGAAGTTCTCCTCCAGTTCGGACCGCGTCTTCAGCGTCGTCAACGCCGAAGGGACGGCGATGGAACTCGCTCGCCGCGCGGGCATCAGAACCTCGATAACCGAGGTCATCACGGTGGATTCCAAGGAAGTACTGCTCGTTCGAAGGTTCGACCGTGACGGCCTGAAGCGGAAGCATGTCGTGTCGGCCCTGACGATGAGTGCGCGCGACGAGTGGTCGGGGACTCGCGCGAACTACCCCGAACTCCTCGACTCACTCCGCAAGCACGGGTCGGCGACCTTCGAACCGGGTCGGGAACTGTTCGAGCGCATCGCCTTCAACATGGCGATCTCGAATTCCGACGACCATGCGCGGAATCACGCCGCGTTCTGGGACGGCGCTCATCTCACCCTCACGCCCGCGTACGATCTGGCTCCGAATGCGCGATCCGGAGACACCGCGACGCAGGCCATGGCCTACGGGCGATCAGGGGAGAAACGCTCGAACTTCGCCGAGCTCGTGAAGGCGTCGGCGATCTACGGCCTCTCCCCCGAAGATGCGCGCGCGATCATCAACCACATCATCGAGACCATCCGGGATCAGTTCGATGATGCGGCGGACCTCGCGCGGGTGCCGCTCCGAGACATCGAACTCCTCAAGAAGCACCTCTTCCTCAACCCAGGTGTTCTCCACGACTACGCACCATGAGTCGGCGAGCCACCCACCCCGACCGATCAGGCCGGCGGGATGACGAGGGTCGCGAAGGAGTCGGCCGGCAGCGTCGGGGTGATGACGTCGTCGCCGATCACGATCTGGACGGGCAGCGGCTCGCCGAGGTCGTTCTGCATCACGAGTACGACCCCGCCGTCCGGGTTGCGGAACGCGAGCAGGTTCTCGTGCCCGGTCCAACTCATCGTCGCGAGACGCTGCGCGCCCGGCTGCAGGAAGTGCCCCAGGTGCCGCATGAGGAAGTACTCGTGCGTGTACCGGAACGTGCGCCGCTCGGGATCGACGACGACGAGTGAGTTCTGCGCCCACCCCCATCGGCTGACGCCTCCCTCGGTCAGCGCGAGGTTCCAGTAGGTGTACGCCTCCGCTCCGTGCGTGAAGAAGTGACGCATGAGCCCCCAGCTGTACCGGGCGAACCGCCAGTCGTTGCGACCATCGCCGCACTCCTGCTCGGTCTGGTACAGCGCCAACTCGGGATGGGCGTGGTGCACGGCGGCGATCGCCCCCTTGCCGGCCCATTGGAATCCGACCCCCTGCACCCACGGGCCTGCCGCGGGGTCGGCGAGCACGGTCTCGATCTGCGCGTCGTGCGGTCGCTCCTCGGTGCCGAGGAACACACGCACCCCCTGCCGGTCCATCTCCGGCCCGAGCACGGCGATGAAGCGGGCGAGTCCCTCGGCCGTCCAGACGCAGCTCGGGAACACCTGTGCCGAGTTGAACTCGTTCTGCGGCATCACCATCTCCACCCGGATGCCCTCCTCGCCGTAGGCCTCGACGAATCGGGCGAAGTAGCGGGCGTAGGCCTCGAGGTACCGGTCTTCGAGAATGAACATGTCCGTCCCCTCGGCACCCAGCTGGTCGTCGCGGATGCCGTTGTCGACGTCGGACCCGTCCCAGGGGCGCGCGGCGGCGTAGTGACCGTTCGTCTTCATCCACGTCGGCGGGCTCCACGGCGACGCCCAGAGCCGCAGGTCGCCGCGGTACCGCTGTGCCGCCTGGATGAACGGCACGAGCGTCGCCCGGTCGTGGTCGATGCTGAAGTGCTCGAGCCCGAAGTCGCCGTCGACCTCGTCGTAGGAGTACCAGTCGGTGGAGAAGTCGTTGGCGCCGACGGGCATGCGGCAGAGCGAGAGGTTGAGCCCGGCGCCAGGGGTGAAGAGGTCCGACAGGATGCCTTCGCGGTCCTCCTCGGACAGCAGCCCGAGCGCCGTCCAGCCGAGCTCGTTGAAGCATCCGCCGATGCCGTCGATCGTCTGCTGGGGCGAGGCGGTGTCGACGATGACGTTCGGCATGCCCGTCACCCGGCCGAAGGCGAGCGGCGGCTGCTCCTGCCAGGGCGCGTCCTGGGTGGTGACGACCCACGAGACCGCCCGCGCGTCAGTGGCCGCGGTTCCAGGGTTGGCGGGGCTGCTGCTCGTCATCGAGTGCCTTTCGACGGGGGTCCTCCGTGGACCACGACCGGTGCTCCCACCAGTATGTTGCAGAACCCGCGAAAACCGAAGAGTGTTCATCATTGGCTTGCCATAGGCGCAGCACACTCGGGCCGAGCGCCCGTGGAACGGCTCGCGGAACCGCCCTAGGCTCGGATCATGCCCGACTCCTCCGCGCCCCGCCCGCCGCAACCCGGAGCCGAGCTCCCCGACGCCCGCGGGCGCACCGGCCTGCACCGCACCGGCCTCGACCTCACCGGCAACCCGCGGGTCCAGGTGACCGATGTCGAGCTGCTCGCCACCGCCTGGCACGTGCTCCGCCGGACCACCCTCCGGGTGCAGGACCGCTCAGGCGCCTGGTCCGTCCAACAGCGGGAGACCTATGACCGCGGCAACGGCGCCACCATCCTGCTCTACCACGGCGACTCACGGAAGCTCCTCCTCACCAGGCAGTTCCGGTACCCGGCGTACGTCAACGGCCACCCGACCGGCGAACTCATCGAGACCGCAGCCGGCCTCCTCGACGACGACGACCCCGAGACCGCCGTCGCCCGCGAGGCACTGGAGGAGACCGGGTTCGCCGTCGAGGCCGTCGAGCACGTGTTCGACGCCTTCATGAGCCCGGGCTCCGTCACCGAACGACTCCACTTCTACGCCGCGGAGTACGACCCGGCCGCCCGCTCAGGTGACTGGGGTGGGCTCGCGGAGGAGGGAGAGGAGATCGAACTCCTCGAACTCGACATCGACGATGCCGTCGCGCGGATCGGGGTCGACATCATCGACGCCAAGACGATCATGCTGCTCCAGTGGGCGAGGCTGACCGGGCCCTTCGCCGGGCCGGCCCCGCGCGTCGAAGACTGAACGGCGGCACCCGACCTCAGGGGCCGCGAGCCGTCAGGCCGAGCGGATGATGTCCGTGAGCACCGCGCAGCCGAAGTCCAGCGCGTCGAGCGGCACGCGCTCGTCGACCCCGTGGAACATCCCGGGGAAGTCGAAGTCCGCGGGCAGCCGGAGTGGGATGAACCCGTATCCGATGATGCCGAGGCGACTGAGCGCCTTCGCGTCGGTGCCGCCGGGGATGAGGTGCGGGAGCACGGTCGCCCCGGGGTCGTGGCGTTCGATGGCGGCCTCGATGACGGACACGAGCTCCCCGTCGTTCGGCGACTCCATCGCGATGAGTTCCAACTCGACCTCGATCTCGACCTCGGCGCCGGCGGCCTCCCGGAGACGCGCGAGGACCTCGTCACGTTGCCCGGGCAGGAACCGTGCATCGACCGTCGCCGTCGCGGACTCGGGGATCACGTTCTCCTTGTAGCCGCCGGAGATCATCGTGACGTTCGCCACGTTCTGCAGGCCGGCCCGGAGCCGGGACGCGCTGGGCCCGACGAGCGCGGCGAGGTCGAACGGCGACAGCTCGGGGGCGGCACCGGTCAGTTCTCGGAGTCGCTGGAACAGGTGCGACGTCGTCTCGGTGAAGGACACCGGCCAGTCGAGCGCACCGATGCGTCCGACCGCGGCGGCGAGCTTCACGATCGCGGAGTCGCGGCTCGCGAGGGACGCGTGACCGGCAGCGCCGTGCGCCGTCAACCGCAGCCACAACACGCCCTTCTCGCCGGTGTTCAGGAGGTAGGCGCGACTGTCGGCCCGCGCTCCGAGCGCGACGCTGTACCCGCCGCCTTCGCTGATCGCGTGACCGACCCCGGCGAACTGCTCGGGGTGGTTCTCGACCATCCACTGGGAGCCGAGCACGCAGCCGGCCTCCTCGTCGGCGAAGAACGCGAGGACGACGTCCCGTTCGGGCTGTTCGCCGGCGGTGACCAGGCGTCGCACCGAGGCGACGATCATCGCCACCATGTTCTTCATGTCGACGGCGCCTCGACCCCACAGCATGCCGTCGGCGATCTCACCGCCGAACGGGTCGACGGTCCATGCAGCCGCGTCAACGGGCACCACGTCGAGGTGTCCGTGGAGCAGCAGGCCGGGGAGGCTGCGGTCCCGGCCTGGCCAGCGGGCGATGAGGTTGGTCCGGCCCGGTTCCGCCTCGAAGCGTTCGCAGAGGATCCCGACCTCACCGAGCAGGCGTTCGACGAGGTCGGCGGCGCGGGACTCGCCGACCGCTCGCCCGCCACCGTAGTTGGAGGTGTCGATCCTGATGAGGTCGCGGGTGATCGACACGACCTCCGACAGGGCGGCAGGGTCGGCGACGCGCACGTCCGGGCTCATTCCGCGGTCCGCGGGACCACGGTGAACCGGCGGTTGGCGAGCGAGGGCACTCGCGCCCGGACGTCGTCGAGTCTGGCCGGGTCGAGCTCGGCGAAGATCACACCGGGTGCCTCGCCGGCGGACGCGATGACGACGCCAGCGGGGTCGACGACGATCGAGTTGCCCGTCGCGAGCGGCCCCGTCTGGTTGGCGCTGACGACGTAGGCGGTGTTCTCGATCGCCCTCGCCCGGACGAGCGTGGTCCACGTGTCCTCCTTGCCCGGGCCGACGATCCACATGGCGGGCAGGAGGATGACGTCGGCCCCCGCGTCGACCAGGCGTCTGGCGCTCTCGGGGAAGCGGAGGTCGTAGCAGGTGAAGGCGCCGAAGCGGAGGCCGCCCAGCTCGAGGACGAACGGCTCGGTGATCTCGCCGGCGGCGATGCCGTCGCTCTCGGCGTATCCGAAGGCGTCGTAGAGGTGCACCTTGCGGTACGTCGCGACGATCTCGCCCTCGGCGTCGATGGCGACGAGCGTGTTGTAGGGCAGGCCGTCCGGGTTCGCCTCGATGGTGCCGACGACGGTCGGGAGCGAGCGCGCGGCGGCTGCCGCGGCGACGCCCGTGATGAACGGCCCGTCGAGGGGTTGGGCGATCGCGGCGAGCGCGCTCGGTGGCTCGGAGGTCGCGTACCCGCTCATCTCCGGGAGCACGAGCAGCTCGGCTCCACCGGCGGCGGCTTCGCCGAGGAGTGCGACCACGCTGGCGAGGTTCTCGTCGGTGTCCGTTCCGGCGGAGAACTGCCCGGATGCGATGCGCATGTGAATCCTCGTTCCGTGGTGGGGGGCGACGCCCGGCGGGCGCGGCCGTCCAGCCACCCTATGCCGAGATCGGTGCGGGACGCCGTCTGAACCGGAGCCTGCCCTGGCTCACGAGGATGCCGAGGACGACGATCACGCCACCGACGGGTTCGTTCCAGTGGAGGACCTCCCCGAGGACGAGGATGCCGAGCACGACGCCGACGAGCGGCGTGAGATAGGTGACGGTCGACGCCGCGGTCGCGCCCCAGGAGTCGACGATCATCGTCATCCAGATGTATGCGACACCGGTGCCGAGGGCGCCCAGCGCGACCATGCTGGCGACGACCGGGAGGTCGAGCGACACGGGCTGCATCGCGATGAACGGCGAGAGGACGAGCATGATGACGGCGGCGAGCGAGATCTCCATCGCCGAGATGACGACGGCGTCGTAGCTGTGGGTGCCGAGGACGAACTTGCGCAGATAGACGAAGGCGGTGCCGTAGCAGAGGGTCGCCCCGAGGCAGGCGAGCTGCGCGGGCACGGACTCCAGGATCGCCGGGTCGCCGAGCACCCGCCAGGGGCCGACGACCATGGCGACGCCGAGCGCTCCGACGAAGATCCCGAACACCTGCAAGCCGTTCAGCCGCTCCTTCGGGAGGAACAGGGCGCCGACGGCGAGCGTCATGATGGGCGTCGTCGCGTTGAGGATGCTCGAGAGCCCCGACGGCAGGAACTGCCCGGCCCAGGAGAACAGGAGGAAGGGGGCGACGCAGAGGAACACCGAGACGACCGCGAGGTGCGCCCACAGTCGTCGCTCGCGCGGCCAGCGCCGACGGGTGACGGTCATGATGATGCAGAGCGTGATGGCGCCGAGCAGCACCCGCGACAACGCGACCTGCGAGGGCGAGAGGCCGGTCAGCCCCGTCTTCATGAAGAGGAAGCTGGACCCCCAGATGAGCGCGGCGCCGAGGTAGGCGAACAGCACCCTCCGGGATCCCGGTGCGACGAGCGCGGTGACGCGGGTGGTCGGTGCTGCGGCGCTCATCGTGCTCCCTCATGTCGGACGCCCCAGCTTGGCACGAGCCGCCGACGCTCTGTGGCGCTAGCGTGGGCGGATGAGCCGTTCCCCCTCCCCCAGTTCCACCCTGGTCGCCCTCGCAGAGCACTGGGCGGCCGAGCGGCCGGCCATGCAGCCGGGCAGCCCCACCATCACGATGCTCGGGGAGGGCACCGCGAACGAGGTGGCCGCCGTGGAACTCGACGGCGGCGAGCGCGCCATCGTGAAGCTCTCGCCCGCCGAGGCCGAGGGCCTCACCTACGAGCGGAAGCTCATGCACACGGAGGCCCTCGCGCTCCGCATCCTCGGCCGCGCTGATGTCCCGCAACCGGAGATCGTCCTCGCAACCGACCTCGACGGCCGCGACGCCCTCATCATGACCGAGCTCACCGGCCGCCCGGCGAACAGCACCGAGACCGTCCCGCTCGCGCGCGACGTGATGGGACGGACCCTCGCGCGCCTCCACGCTGCCGGTCGCACGCCGTTCCACGTGGAACCGGACGACGACGAGGACGCAGCGCTCTCCCCCGCCACCGGTCTCGACGACGGGAACCGGTTCGGGTATCCGTTCCGCCCTGAGCTGCAGGCGACCACGGCGGGCGAGGCGTACCGGGTCCTCCTCGACGCTGTGCTCGCGGACGCCGTGCGCTTCGAGGTGGATCTGCCGGTCGACGCCGCTCGGCTCATCGGGCTCGTCGACGAGGCACTCCCGGCGTTCGATGCCGTGACCGAGGCGACCCTCGTGCACTTCGACCTCTGGGACGGCAACCTCCTGATCATGCCCGAGCACGGCGCTGAGGCCGCCCAGCTCACCGGGGTCATCGACCACGAGCGCGCGCACTGGGCGGACCCGACCGCCGACCTCGTCTCACTCGCCCTGTTCACCGACGTCCCCGCGACGATCGCCGACGACGCCGAGCTGCTCCGCACGTACCGGGAGGAGTCCGGCCACGAGCTCCTCGCCGACGAGTCGGCGTGGACCCGCGCCCGCCTCTGGTCGCTGTACCTCGCGTTGATCATGGTGGTGGAGGGCGTTCCCCGCGGCTACGAGGGCGACTGGTTCGTCGAGCACGACGCGACCGTCCGCACCTGGATCACCGACATCGCCGCTGCGCTCGCTTGAACCACTCGACCGCCGGACGGGCGTCGGGCTAGACTGGTCGGCTCGCCAGGCGGTGGGCGGCCTCTCGCTTCGGTGCGGGGTCCGTTCGGGAGCGATCGGCTCCCCGGGGAGTGCACACCATGGGCTACATCGACGTCAGCGATCTCAGCTACACGCTGAGCGACGGGCGGACGCTGCTGGACGAGGTGTCGTTCCGCGTCGGTGAAGGCGCGATCGCCGCGCTCATCGGGGCGAACGGTGCCGGCAAGACGACCCTTCTCCGGATCATCCGCGGCGAACTGCAGCCCGATTCCGGCGTCGTGTCCATCGACGGCGGGCTCGGGGTCATGGACCAGTTCGTCGGGCGGGGCGACGACGATCGCACGGTGCGCGACCTCCTCGTGCAGGTCGCACCGCCGCGGGTCCGGGCGGCGGCCGAGGCGGTGGACCGCGCCGAGCTCGCGCTCATGGAGGACGACGTCGAGGCCACGCAGATGGCGTACGCCACGACGCTCGCCGAGTACGCCGACGCCGGCGGCTACGACCAGGAGGTGCTCTGGGACAGCTGCAGCGAGGCCGCGCTCGGCGTCCCCTACGACCGCGCGCAGTGGCGGACGCTCGGCACGCTCTCGGGAGGCGAGCAGAAACGGCTCGTCCTCGAGGCGCTGTTCCGCGGTCCGGAACAGGTGCTGCTCCTCGACGAGCCCGACAACTCCCTCGACGTCCCGACGAAGCGTTGGCTGGAGGGCATGCTCGCCGAGACCCGCAAGACCGTCCTCCTCGTCTCCCACGACCGCGAACTCCTGGCGCAGGCCGCTACCCGGATCATCACGCTCGAGGTCGGTGCCGCGGGGAGCACGACGTGGACGCACGGCGCGAGCTTCCGCAGCTATCACGAGGCCCGCGAGGCACGGCTCGACCGGCTGGACGAGCTCCGCCGACGCTGGGACGAGGATCGCGTGAAGCTGCGCGCACTCGTCCTGCGGCTCCGCGAGCAGGCCAAGTTCAACGACTCGATGGCCTCCCGTTACCGGGCCGCGCAGACCCGACTCGCGAAGTTCGAGGAGGTCGGTCCGCCGGAGGAGCGCCCGAAGGACCAGCAGGTCACGATGCGACTGCGCGGCGCCCGCACCGGCCGACGTGCGCTCGTGTGCTCCTCGCTCGAACTCACCGGACTCATGCAGCCCTTCGACGCGGAGATCTGGTTCGGCGAGCGCATCGGCGTGCTGGGGTCGAACGGTTCGGGCAAGTCCCATTTCCTCCGGCTGCTCGCCGGCGGTGGGACCGATCCGGATCCGGGCGCGGGTCATCTGGCGGCGGCCGGTGGCACCCTCGAGCCGGTGCTGCACCACGGTGTCGCGAAGCTGGGCGCCCGCGTGCAGCCGGGGTGGTTCGCGCAGTCGCATCGGCATCCGGAACTCCTCGGCCGGACGCTGCTCGACATCCTGCATCGGGGTGATGAGCACCGGACGGGCCTGCCGCGCGAGGCCGCCAGCCGGGTGCTCGACCGCTACGGCCTCGCCGCCGCCGCGGAGCAGTCGTTCGAGTCACTCTCCGGTGGCCAGCAGGCACGACTGCAGATCCTGCTCCTCGAGCTGTCGGGCGCGACGCTGCTCCTCCTCGACGAACCGACCGACAACCTCGACCTCGTCTCGGCGGAGGCGCTCGAGCAGGGGTTGGAAGGGTTCGAGGGCACCGTGATCGCCGTGACCCACGATCGCTGGTTCGCGAGGGGCTTCGACCGGTTCCTCGTCTTCGGCTCCGACGGTCGCGTCCAGACCTCCGACGAGCCCGTCTGGGAGGAGACGCGGGTCGACCGCGCCCGATAGCCCGTGGCTCGTGCAGGACACCCCCTGCACGAGTCGCGGGGTTGGTCAACCCACCGTCGTCCCAGGGTGCGTTGCCTACGCTTACCAGGACGAACCGATCCCGGAGGTGATGGTCCTGCAGTACAGCATCGCCATCGGGCGCGCTTCATACGACATCGATCCTGCCGTCGACGTGCAGGAGCTCATGACCGAGATCGAATCCGCCGTCCAGGCGGGCGGCCGCTTCGTGCGGGTTCCGCTCACCTCCGACCGCACGGTCAACGTCCTCGTCAGCCCGGGCCTCCTCATCAGCGTCGAGTCGTTCGCGCATCGGGCGCTCGAGATCGTGCCGTCCCTCGAAGCCGAGCCGCTGTCGGGTCTCGACGAATACGACGAGTTCGACGAGTTCTGAGTCGGCGCGAGCCGGCGGTCAGGACCCGAGCGTCGTGCTCGGATACTCGCCGAAGCGGTTCGTGTACGAGGCGGAGAACCGTCCGAGATGGGCGAAGCCCCACCGCTGCGCGATCTCGGCGACGGTGGCACGACCGGGATCGGACCTGCGGAGTTCCTCCTGCACGCGGTCGAGCCGCACCCGTCGCAGGTAGTCGATCGCGGTGATGTCGTGTTCGCGGCGGAACGCCGCCTGCAGGCTCCGTTGGCTCATCCCGACCGCCTCGGCCACGTCCTCGGTGCGGATGGGCAGGTGCGCGTTGGCGATCATGTACTCGACGGCGGCGCGGGTCTTCCCGCCCGACGGCAGCCCGATCTCGACCGGTGCGTGCAGCGCGGTGTGCGGGAACGTCTCCAAGAGGGCGATCGCGGCAGCACGGTTCGCCTCCGCACGGAGGAGCGCCGGGCTGGCGTCGTCGTACACGACGCTCGCGACGGTGGTGACCGAGGCCGCCCAGCGTCGGAGCTGCTCGCCGCTCGGTCGCGCCGTCGTGTCGAACAGGATCGGCCCGCTGGTGCCCTCGACCTCCCCCGCGACCCGTTCCAGGAACGACCCGTCGAAGTGCATGAGGTTCTGGCGGTAGTCGGTGAAGTCGAACTCGGCGAGCCGATCGTTCGCGAACATCGCCGGCCGACCGTACTCGAGCTTGACCGGTGCGCCGGCGAGATCGGTCGCACCCTGCCCGGCCGTCAGCCACGACACGATGTACTCGCCCTGGGTGAGCACCGTCCCGGTGACGCGACCGGCGAACTGGGTGGCGCGCAGCGTCAGCTCGTCATCGCCGATCGCCGTGTACCGGAAGGTGAAGGCGGATGCCGTGGGTTCGATGACCATCTCGCCGGCGTTGTACGCGTCGGAGAACAGGTCTCGAGCCTCATCGACATCTCGACCTGCGACCTCGGACCGCTCAGCGGGCCCACCGTGTTCGCTCATCGTTCATAGAATCTCACGCCGATCTCGAACTGTCACCTTCAACGGAACGTTCGGGGGCAGAGCAGTCCACAGCTTGTCAGGCGGTCCCTTGCAGGAAGCCGTGTTCGGCCCCGAGGACACCGGTCAGCGCGGACGACGCCATCGGCGCGAAGCGTGGCAGCATCGTCGTCTCGTGCACGGCGGTCGGGCGCTCCGACCAGATCGTCAGCACCGTCAACCCACCCTCGGCGCGGAGTGACCAGGCGACGATGTATCTCGTCAGGACGCGGACGGTGTCGCCGCCGACATCGAGTGCGATGGCGGACCGGCTGAGGGACAGACCACCCGCGACGTCGGCGCCGGAGTGGGAGGTCTCGAAGACGACGTCGGTGCGGTCGAGCAGTCGCCCGACGGTGCGCGCATCGTCCAACTCAAAGAAGTCGGGCGCGCCAGGGATCGAGATCGGCATGGTCCCACCCCCAACTGGTGTGTCATGGACGCCCGACGGCCGGAGCTCGTCGTGGCGGTGTTCGATCCGCGGTCGCGGAGCCGCGTGCCTAGGCTGCGGACTCGACGCGCTTGGTGGCGCCGGCGGCCGGCTCGGGGACGACGCGCATGCCCTTCGCGCTGTTGGCCTGCTCGAGGAGCGCGGCGAGCCATTCCCGGTTGAGCTCCGGTGCACGGCTGCCGTAGAAGGAGAACTGGAGGGGGATCATCGGGTTCAGCCACAGCGACTGACGACCCGTCCCACGACCGGGGACGGCTTCGAGGTGGAAGGCGAAGCTCTCGTTGCGGCGGAACTTCGTGAAGATCACCGTCTGCAGGTGCGCGAGGAGCCGGTCTTCGATCTCGTGCGGAGTCGGAGGGGTTCCGTAGAGGAGGTTTCCCATGAGCGCGCCATCCCTTCTGTTTCGGGACCGAGGTGATTCCCGGTGCCGGGGATAACGCTAGATGTTCTAGTAATCCCGCGCTCGGAACTATCCGAATTGCGCCAGGGGCATTCGGATAGCCGTCCGCCGCTCAGCCGACACCTAGCTGCCGAAGGCCCAGGCCTCGCGGTCTCCGCGCAGTCTGGCGGCGAGCGCCGTCGCCTGTTCATCGGTGAGTGAGGCGACGTAGTCGAGGATGCCGCGGGCCCGGCCGAGGCGTCCGAGGGCGCTCGGGTCGGCCAGTGGGCGTCCGGTCTCCGGGTCGTCGGGCAGCCAGTCCGGGTTGTCGGCTCGCAGGCGGAAGTAGCCGTCGGTGGCCAGTTCGACGAAGTCGAGGAGCTTCTGCGGGGCACGCGGGCCGTCGCGGGGATCGTCGAGCCAGCGGTCGAGTTCACTGACGAGGACGTCGAGGACGCGCGACTGTCCTCGCTGATAGGTGGCGAAGTCGGGTCGGTCGATGACGAAGCGCGTGTGGACGAACTTGAGCACGGTGACGTCGTGCCAGGCCTCGGGCAGGAGCGCCACGTGACCGGAGCGCACGTTGGGCTCCTCGACGACGAGGACGGACCGTTGCAGGCGGCCGATCCAGGAGGAGACGAACGACTCGATGGCGCGCTCGGTGCGGCTCGAACCGTCGAAGGGGACGGCGAGGAGCCCCTCGACGAGTTCGGTCGCGACCCGCTGCACGGAGGCGCGGAAGTGCTCGTCGCTCGCGATCCACGGATCGCGGGAGACGATCCGCCGTCGCAACAGTTCGAGCGAGTGGCCGGGTGCCCGGTTCCACAGCTCGTCGGCGTCGAGTGCTGCGAGGGCGCGCTGATCCCGGAGGAAGGTGCGGAACTCGACGGCGACGGCCGCCTGCTGGAGCACGCCGGCCCGGTAGAAGTCGTCGAGGTCGTGCAGGGAGTAGGCGATGTCGTCGGCGACGTCCATCACGGAGCACTCGACGGTCTGCTGCCAGGGCGCGATAGCCGTGAACGCGCCGCGGGCGTCGAGCATGTCGTCGAGGTCGAGTGTGTACGCGGAGAACTTCGGTGGCGCCGTCTCCCAGCGACTCGCGGTCGAGCCGCGCGGCATGCGCGTGGGGTCCGCCGGGTCGAGGTCGGGGCGGTGGACGGTGCGGCCCCACGGGTACTTGAGCACGGCGGCGCGGGAGGCGGCGGTGAGGTTGAGGCCCTCCTTCACCGTCTCGCACACGTCGAGTGCGGAGAGGATGCGGAACGACTGCGCGTTGCCCTCGAAGCCCTCGGCGAGCCCGAGGCGCTCCCGTGCGAGGCGGTCGAGGACCTGCTCGCCGAGGTGGCCGAACGGCGGGTGGCCGAGGTCGTGGGCGCTGGCGGCTGCCTGCACGACGACGGGGTCGCAGCCGCCGAGGCGCTCGACGATCGCGGCCTGCGCCGGGTCCGTCGTCGTCAGTTGCATCGCGATGGCCCGGGCGACGGCGGTGACCTTGATCGAGTGCGTGAGCCGGTTGTGCACCACCTGGCCGACGCCGGACGGCGACACGACCTGCGTGACGGCCGACAGCCGGGCGAAGTACGGGGAGAAGCGGATCCGTTCGAGGTCGACCCGGTACTCCGGGTACTCCTCGCCGGTCGCGAACCGGTCCACGGGCTCGGGGATGAGGCGCCGTCGCCGCTGGTCGTCGTCCATCTTCTCACCCTATTGCGCACTCGGTGGAAGACTGCAGGGATGCATCCGATCGATCGTCTCCGTGCCGAGGTCGCCGCCCACGAGTCGAACGCCTGGGCGCGCGAACTCGGGTGGGAGCCGCTCGTCGTCGCCTCCCCCGAGGCGCGGGTGCTCATCATCAGTCAGGCGCCGGGACGGCTGGCGCAGGAGTCCGGCATCCCCTGGAACGACCCGAGCGGTGTCCTGCTCCGCTCATGGATGGGTGTGACGCCCGAGGAGTTCTACGACCCGGCGAACGTGGCGATCGTGCCGATGGACTTCTACTTCCCGGGCAAGGGGACGAGTGGCGACCTGCCGCCGCGCCGCGACTTCGCCGCTCGCTGGCATCCGCGCATCCTCGAGCAGCTGACCGAGGTGCGCCTCACAATCCTCATCGGCGCCTACGCGCAGCGCGCCTACCTCGGTCCGCGGGCCGGGCGCACCCTCACGGAGAACGTCCGGGCGGCGGAGTCGCACCTCCCGTTCTTCCCGATCGTGCACCCGTCGCCGCTCGCACGCGGCTGGCGTACGAAGAACCCCTGGTTCCAGGAGGAGACGGTGCCGCTGCTCTCCGCGCAGGTGCGGAAGGCGCTCGCGGGGTGAGGCGGCATAGGCTGACGAGGATGCCGGGACGCCGGCGTCCGACCGACTGACGAGGGGTGAGCCGTGAGCGACGACCAGCACGCGGGCGACGACGTGCGGCCGACCGTTCAACCGCCGTCGGGGTCGAGCTCCGGCGAGACGCCTGCCAAGCCGGATGATGCTTCCTGGCTCACCGAGCAGGAGGGACCGGTCACCGGCCGGGCGGCCGGCATCGGCATCACCCTGCTCCTGTTCGCGCTGCTGGTGGTGAGCTGGTTCGTCCAACTGTCGTTCGCCCTGCAGGGCGAGTTCGGGCCGTCCGAGGACCGACTGAGCGGTGGCGGGATGCTCGGCGGGTTCATCCTCGGCGCGGTGATCGCGATCGCTCCGCCC
The DNA here is from genome assembly GCF_030209365.1 of Plantibacter sp. ME-Dv--P-095. Classification (NCBI taxonomy): domain Bacteria; kingdom Bacillati; phylum Actinomycetota; class Actinomycetes; order Micrococcales; family Microbacteriaceae; genus Plantibacter; species Plantibacter sp. ME-Dv--P-095. The sequence continues at coordinate 243,116 of NZ_JARVSB010000003.1, read as the reverse complement.
GTCGTCACGCTCGTCCTCCAGGCGAAGGTCCACAAGCGGACGCCTCGGTACTCGATCATCGCCGCCATCGGCGCGATCTCCGTGCTCGTCATCGCTGTGCCGGTCAACGCCGTGGTCGTGGGCCTCCAAGCCGTCAGCCTCGCAAGCGGCCGGTAGCCGGCACGCGCCCCGCCGTCGCTTACGCTCCTCACATGTCGATCGCCAGCAGACGGAGCCTCGCGAGCGGAACGGCGGTCGCCCTCGTCCTCGCCCTGGTCGCCTGCACGCCGACCGGCTCCCCCTTTGAGCGGGAGACGGTCATCGACCTCCTGGAGCACGATTGGCAGCACGTGCCCGGCATCGTCGCAGACGGCGATGAGCTGCGGGTGACCGCGACGGGACGGACCATCGTCGAACAGGACGGCGGTGGAGGCCAACCGAACCCGCCGGTCAATCTCGCGGGCGTGCACCTCGATGCCCCGGACGACTTCACCCTCAGGACGTCGTTCACGGACGTGACCGCGGACGCCACCCTGGCCGTCCTCGCCCGCCCACCCGTCATCGCCGACGAATTCCTGATCCAGCCCGCGGGGCTCACGCTCACGCTCAGCGGCGACGATCTCCGGATCGCGGTCTTCGACGGCTCCGCACCGGAGGACGTGACCGACCCTGCGCCGGTGGAGGACGAGGAGGTGACGCTCGCCGATCCCGAGGCGGAACTCTCCGTGCATCGTTCCGGCGACCGACTCGAGATCGCGAGCGACGGGGAGACGCTGTCCTCGTTCCCGCTCGGCGGTGTCTTCGACTCCGGCGGACTCTGGTTGGGGTTCTCGAGCGAGGAGGGGTCCTTCACGGTCGGTTCGCTGACCGCCACGGCGCCGGCCGGTGCCTCACTGGCCACCGCAGGTCCTGTCGCGGGCGAGGCGGAACGATCTCCTGAAGGTTTGCAGGCGCTCGCCTCCCGCGCTCGACCGGGCTTCCTGATCGGCGCGGCGGCGGCGCTCGGTCCGCTCGTCTCGGACGCGGCGTACGCGGAGAACCTCGCGGGGAACGTCGGCCTCATCACCCCGGAGAACGCGATGAAGCCGCAAGCACTCTCCCCCAGGCAGGGTGAGTACCACTTCGAGGAGGCGGACGCGCTCCTCGACCTCGCTGCGAGCAAGGGAATCGCAGTGCACGGCCACACCATCGCGTTCACCGAGGCGATGCCCGGCTGGATGCGCGACCTGCCCGCCGACTCCGAGTCGCAGCGTCAGGCGAGCGCCGCGGTCCTGCTCGACTACGTGCACACCGTGGTCTCGCACTTCCGCGGCCGGCTCGATTCGCTCGACGTCGTGAACGAACCGTTCGACGTCGATCAGGGCACGAGCTTGCAGGAGAACGTCTGGTACCGCGTCTTCGGTCCGTCGTATCCGGTGGTGGTCTCGACCGCGGTCTACGACGCGGACCCGGACGTCGAGCAGTTCATCAACGAGAACGGCGCCGATGTGCCGGGTCCCCGCCAGGACGCTCTGCTGCAGCTCGCCCTCCGCACGAACGCGCAGGGTGGCCATATCGACGGCGTCGGCCTGCAAGCCCACGTCTACGACCTCGCCACCGACGCGCTCTCAGCGGAGGACCTCGCGACGACGTTCGACACCTTCGCGGCTGCGGGACTGACCGTCCGCATCTCGGAGAACGACGTCCCGGACGACGAGGGTGAGGACGTCCAGGCGGAGCAGTACGCCACCGTCCTCGCGGCGTGCCTCGGCTCGGACGCCTGCGTGTCGTACACGAGCTGGGGCGTGGACGACGCCTACGACTGGTTCATCGACGACGACGGCGCTCTGCAGCAGGGCCACGACCTCCTGTTCGACGACGGCGAGCCGACGCCCGCCTACGACGCGCTGCAGCGGGTCCTCGCGGGCTGAGGAGCGAACCGCTATCGGGCATCATGACGGAAAGCGGCCCGGCTCGGGGCAATGAACGCCGCGACGCGTGCTACTCGCCGAGCTCCCAGAGTTCGATGGGGAGCCCCTCCGGGTCGTGTAGACGGACGAACCGGCCGTAGTCCGACTCCCATTCGGTCCGACGCTCGACGTCGATCCCGGCGCCTTCCAGCTGCGCAATCAGAGCGTCCAAGCCTGTGACGCGGAGGTTGAGCATGAACGGCTGGTCGTCATCGAAGTACTCGCTCGTTGTCGAGAACGGAGCAAAGACGGTCGCGCCGGCCTCCTGCATCCAGACGGCACCTTCGCCCTCGGCGCCGGCTTCGATGCCGAGATGCTCTCGGTACCACGCCGCGCGCGCTGATGGATCACGACTGCGGAAGAACAACCCGCCGATGCCGACCACTCCCATGCAGTGAGTGTATCGATGCGCCCGCTCCACGAAGGAGTCATCAGGTGGCAGAACACACACCGTCCCGGGCTCAGAGCTCGGAGCTCATCGGGTTGGCGCTCCTCGTCCCGTTCGGCTTGTGGCTCGGGTATCGAGGCGTGAAGGGGCTGCGTCGCTCAGCCTCCCGAGCCGACGGCCAGGCGGCCGACCGCTCGTGCGGACGGCCGCCCGGTCACGCCGGGGTGGCCGGAGACGGATCGATCGATCCGTCGGGCTAGGCGCTGCGGTCGTTCGTCGCGAGCCAGCTCGTGATGGCGTCGGCGACGAGGTCGAGGTCGGATTCGAGGAGGAAGTGTCCGCCGTCGACGAGTTCGACGCGAGCGTGCGGGGCGTCGCGCGTGAACGCCGTGGCGCCGCCGGCGGCGAAGATCTCGTCGTTCCGTCCCCAGATCGCGAGCACCGGCACCTGCGAGGTGCGGAGCCACTCGTGCACCGCCGGGTACAGCTCGCGGTTGGTCGTGTAGTCGCGGAACAGCGCCAGCTGCACGTCGTCCTGGCCCGGTCGGGCGAGGAGCGCGAGGTCGTGCTCCCAGGCGTCGGGGTCGACGGTCGTCGGATCCGGCACACCGTGGGTGTACTGCCATTCGACGGCTTCCCGGCCGAGGGCGGGACGGAGTGCGTCGCGCGTCTCGGTGGTGCGTTCGGCGGCGTCGGCCCAGATCGGGTCCCAGAACCCGGGCACGAAGCCCTCTTCGTAGGCGTTGCCGTTCTGGGAGATGACGCCGACGACGGCAGCGGGGTCGGCGAGCGCCAGGCGCCAGCCGACCGGCGCGCCGTAGTCCTGCACGTAGATCGTGTACTGCGTCACGCCGATGGTCGAGAGGAACCGGCCGGTCACGCCGGCGAGGGCCGCGAAGGTGTACTCGAACTCGTCGACCGAGGGGGCGGCGGAGCGACCGAAGCCGATGTGGTCCGGAGCGATGACGCGGTAGCGGTCGGCCAGGGCGGGGATGAGGTGGCGGAACATGTGGGAGCTGCTCGGGTACCCGTGCAGGAGCAGGAGCACCGGAGCATCGGCCGGACCGGCTTCCCGGTAGAAGACGTCGAGCCCATCGACGGAGACGGTGCGGTGGTGGACGGTGACCATTGCTAACCCCTTTAGATTGTTTTACTGGTTAGCCAGACGGTAGCATGGATTCATGGCGCCACACGGCGCGAGAACGGAGAACGATGCTTCGCGACGAGGAGCTGCTGCTGAACGTGCTGAACAGCGCGCCGGTCATCGAGGGTGCCCCGACGGACCGTCTCGAGGGTGCAGCCGGGCGAGACCTCGCGCGCAGCTGGGGTGGCACCGGGTCCGCGGACGAGGTGGCCCGCCTTCGGCGTGCGAGGCAGGCGCTCCAGGCCGTCGTCCGCGGCGAGGACGGCGGGGCGACCCGAGAGCTCGCAGGCATCCTCGGGGATGCGGTTCGGACGCCGCGCGTCACGCCCGGCGGCGTGGTCTGGGAGCTGCAGGTCCCCGAAGACGACCGCCTCGTGGCGGGCGTCGTGTTGGCGTGGTCGAGCGTCGTCGCGGAGTTCCCCGGGCGCCTTCGCCCGTGCGCGAACGACGAATGCAGCCTGTTCCTCGTCGACCACAGTCGCCCCGGCACCGCGAAGTGGTGCTCGATGGCGGTCTGCGGCAACCGGATGAAGGCGCGCACCCACGCGCGACGCGCTCAGAACTGAACGCTTGACTCTGACACCGTGTGAGGAGGGAGAACTGAGACATGTTGTCCATCGGAGCGTTCGCGCAGATCGGCCAGGTGACCCATCGGATGCTCCGGCATTGGGACACCGCTGGCCTGCTCGTGCCTGCCCATGTGGATGAGTCCAGCGGCTACCGCTCGTACGATCCTTCGCAGTTGGAACGACTGCACCGGATCGTGGCGCTTCGCCATCTCGGCTTCGGTCTCGAAGACATCGCCCTGATCCTCGACCAAGGGGTGGATGCCGCGCGCATCGCCCGGTTGTTGCAGGTGCGTCGAGCCGAGGTCGAACGCGAGCACCGCATCGCGGCCGCACGACTCATCGATGTGGAACGGCGGCTCCACCTCATCGAAAGAAAGCATCACATGTCGGAGATCGAGATCATCGAGAAGCCCCTGCCCGCCGTTCGCCTGGCCGCCCGTCGTGGCGTCGTCCCCTCACAGCCGGACATCGCGGACTTCGTCGGTCCCTCGTTCGACGCGGTCGCGTCCATCATCGGCGACGAGAGCGGTTCGCTGACCACGCCGATCGCGCAGTACCACGCGAGCGAGGACGGCACCGAGGTCGTCGTCGGCTACGCCTACAACGGCGCGCCCCGCGAGGGCTTCGAGATCATCACGTTGCCGGCCGAGAGCCTGGCGATCTGTGGCATCCACCTCGGGTCGATGGACCGCATCGCCGAGAGCTGGCAGTCCATCCACGCTGAGATCCTCGCCCGGGGCTTCGTGCCGGCGGGGCCGTGCCGCGAGCTCTACGTGCGGGCGGTGTCGGAGGATCAGTCCGACTGGGTCACCGAACTGCAGCAGCCGATCGCTGCGGCACCCGCGTCCTGACCTCGAGCGGAAAGCGGCGGGATGAGGTCGATCCCGGCACCCTCCGCTCCGTCGGTGTGGAGCTGGACGAGTCCGACCGCGTCGTCGTCGACCAGGACGAGGAAGCACTCGACATCGGGAAGTCGTGCGCCAAGGTACTTGGCGCGGATGAGCTCGTCGGACAGCCGTCCCGGTCCTCCCCAACCATGGAAGGAAGGATCATCGAACAGATGACGCAGTGCGTCGAAATCGTCCTCGGATGTGGGTTGCAGCCTCATCGAAGACAGTCTGCCCGGGTGGTCGGCGGGCGTCTATGTCAGCGATCGATGAGGGCAGCTGGTCAGAACCCGAACGTGAGGAGCGCTGACCTGTGCCCCTCGCGCAGGGCGTCCAATGCAAGCCGCTCGTGAGCGGGCAGGTCGACCGGCAGATCGTCGAGGCGGAACCACGCCAGTTCTGCGCACTTGATCGGTTCTCGGATCAGTGGTTCGCCACCCCAGACGTCGCAGACGAAGAACCAGTCGACGCGCTGTTCCAGCGGGTTCTCCGTACCATCGGTGCGCTGCATGACAGCCACGGCCGAGAGCGCCTCGAGTGCCACCTCGACGCCGAGCTCTTCCCTCGCCTCACGGATTGCGGCAGACGCCGCAGTTTCACCGAGCTCGACATGACCGGCGGCACCCGCTGACCAACAATCGTCCATGTACCCGGTGTTCTGCCGTCGCTGCAGCAGGACTGATCGATCGCGGCGCAGGAAGACATACGACGCGGGAACAGTGGAGAAGTGGCTCATGACTAGTCACACCATATGCCGCTGACCGGAGCACGAACCGTTCAGGAAGATGCCGAAGGTGTCCGAAGCCATGACCCAACGCTAGGCGCCGATGCGCTCCGACGCACCCGGCAGCATGGTCGGAGCGGTCGCTCAGGTCGCGCGGCCCGGCCGAGCGCCCGGAACGGCCGAGGCCAGGGCGATGGCTCGGATCACCACGGCGAGGGTCTCGCAGGCACGAGCCGTCGTCATCGATCCGGACATGGCGTTCCGGGCGAGGGCATCGCCCGCGCCGACGATGGCGCTCAACGGCGCCGGGTCGAGCGGGCCGGTGAAGGGCTCCAGCGCCTCACGACAGATCTCGAGGTATGCCAGCTCCGCCTCCGACCGGAGCGCATTCAACGTCGCCGAGCCGCTGAGTGCCGACACCACGGCCGCGAGCTCGATCCCCTCGGCGATGCAGCAGCCGATGTAGGCCTCTGCGACCAGGGCCGACACCGCGGCGAGATCGCGCGGCGCCTGGGCGAGCGCCTCCAGCAGGGCGTCCCGCTGGTGGGCCTCGAACGAACGGTAGGCCTCCGACAGCAGACCCGAGCGGTCGCCGAAGTGGTCGTAGGCCACCGGCTTCGTCACCCCCGCACGCGCGGCCACCCGCGCCAGTGTGACGTCGTCCATGTCATGCGTGCGGACGAGATCGCGGAAGGCGTCGAGCAACTGGGCATGACGGTCGTCCCAGGAGAGACGACGCCTCGTGGTCGACGCGCCATCGTTCGAGGTGGATTCCATCCCTCGATACTACCTACCTACGGTAACTTACTAGTGGTAGGTTGATCGACAACGGAAGGACCACCCATGACGTCACCGACCACCCCAGCCACCGCCGCGAGCGAAGAACCGCTGCCGCGGGTCTTCATCTTCGGGATCTCGGGCCGGGTCGGTCGGCTCCTCGCGAGCCGCCTCCGCACGCGAGGGATGACTGTCTCGGGCCTCACGAGGTCGACGCAGCAGGCCGAAGCCCTCCATGCCGACGGCGTGACGACGGTCTCGGGCGAACTCGCTCACGTCGGCACGGAGGAGATCGCGGCGATGGTCTCGGGCTTCGACGTCGTCGTCTTCGCCGCCGGCTCGAACGCCGGGCACCCGGACGTGACAGACGACATCGACGACGCCGCCCTCGCCCGCGTGTCGGAGGCGCTCAGCGGCACGCAGACGCGCCTGATCCTGCTCTCCGTCCTGCCCGAAGCGTGGCGCGAGCGATCACTGAGCGACGAGGAGGAGCACTATTTCGCGGTCAAGAAGCGCGCCGAGGTGGCGCTCACCCGCGAACCGATCGACTGGATCATCCTGCGACCATCCCTGCTGACCGACGACCCGGGTCGAGGGACGGTCGCCCTGGGGCCGGCCGAACTCCACGACGAGATCACCCGCGACGACGTGGCGGCCGTCCTCGAAGCGCTCGTCCTCGAGCCGACCATCAGCCGACGGATCCTCGAACTGAACGAAGGGCCGACCGCCGTCACCGAGGCGGTCGGCCGCATCGCACGCTCCTACCAGGCGTAGGCCTCCGGCGCCTGGCCGCCCGGGCCGGGGAACAGCTCGTCGAGGGCGGTGAGGTCGTCCGCGCTGAGCTCGATGTCGACCGCGGCGACCGCGGACTCCAGCTGCTCGACCGTGCGCGGTCCGATGATCGGGCCGGTCACCCCGGGCTGGTGCAGGAGCCACGCGAGCCCGAGCGACGCCGAGGACCACCCACGCTCGGCGGCGAACCGGTCGTACTGTTCGAGCTGGTCCTGCTGCTTGGCGCGAGCCTCCGTGATGCGGGCCTCGCCGGATCGTGCACCCTTGTCGGACGAGCCACCGCTCAGCAGACCACCGGACAGCGGCGACCAGGGCAGGATGCCGAGGCCGTAGTGCTGCGCCGCGGGGATGACCTCGAGTTCAATGGAGCGCTGCGCGAGGTTGTAGAGCGACTGCTCGCTGACGAGACCGAGGAAGTGCCGCTGCTGCGCGACCTCGTTCGCCTGCGCGATGTTCCACGCGGCGAAGTTCGAGCTGCCCGTGTAGACGACCTCGCCGCGCGCGACGAGCACCTCCATCGCCTGCCACAGCTCCTGCCACGAGATGTGCCGGTCGATGTGGTGGAACTGGTAGAGGTCGATCCGGTCGGTCTGCAGGCGCTCGAGGGAACCGATGGCCTCCCGGCGCACCTGCCACGCCGACGCACCGCGGGCGTTCACGACGTCCGAGCCGTCGTCGTTCGGGGCGACCATCGGCGAGTGGACCTTCGTGGCGAGGACGATGTCGTCGCGCACGCCCGGCCGGGCCGCGAACCATCGGCCGATGATCTCCTCCGTCGCCCCACGGCCCGCGCTGCCGCCGTAGGCGTTGGCGGTGTCGAAGAAGTTGACGCCGAGCTCGAGCGCCCGGTCCATGATCGCGAACGAGTCCTCCTCGCTCGTGCGGTCACCGAAGTTCATGGTGCCGAGCACGATCCGGGAGACCGACGTCCCCGTGCGTCCGAGGTGCGTGTACTTCATGGGTGAGCCCTTCTCATCGTCGAACGGGGCCGCTGACCGGCGCCGCGACGAGTGTCGCACCGACGCCGGCCGCCGTACACCGGCTCGACAGCCCGACCCGGACCGGCTACAGCGCTATCCGGCATCCGACGGGTAGCGTGGGCGGATGCTCAGCCTCACCGACGTCTGGCCGCTGTTCGGCCTCGAGATCCGCACGCCCCGCCTCGTGCTGCGCCAGGTCCGCGACGAGGACCTCCCCGGCCTCGTGGACGCCGCCCTAGACGGCATCCACGACCCGGACGTCATGCCGTTCTCCACGCCCTGGACCGACCAGCCGCGCGAGCAGCTCATGCGTGAGACCGCCAAGCACCTCTGGACGCAGCGGGCCGGCGTGACCCCGGCGTCCTGGACGCTCAACCTCGCGATCCTCCTCGACGGCGTGCCGATCGGCCTGCAGGACGTCGGTGCCCGCGACTTCGCCGTCACCCGCTCAGTCGGCAGTGGTTCCTGGCTCACGCAGTCGCAACAGGGCAAGGGACTCGGCGTCGAGATGCGGGCGGGCATGCTCCAGTTCGCGTTCGACCACCTCGACGCGCACGTCGCAGTGTCCGACGCGGCCGTCTGGAACGGTGCCTCGCTCGGCGTCTCGCGTCGACTCGGCTACCGCGACAACGGTGTGCTCCGCTTCGTCGGGCGTCCGGGCGAGCTCGTCGAGTCGCAGGGCCTCCGGGTGACCCGCGAGGAGTTCGTGCGCCCCGATTGGACCGCGACGGTCACCGGTCTGGAGGCGGCACGGCCGATGCTCCTCGGCGAGGACTGATCGCCCTCCGCGAACGTCGGGGCCCTGCGGCGGGTGCATCTATCCAACAGATGTACGTTTGAAGGACTGTCGCTGATGCGACGGGCACGGTGTCCGCCGGAGCGACAGGCTCCTGGAAAGGTCACACCATGAATCGCTTCTCCGACCGCGTCGTCCTCATCACCGGCGGTGGCTCCGGCCTCGGACGTGCAGCAGCCGTCCGACTCGCAGCAGAAGGCGCCAAGCTCTCCCTCGTTGACATCTCCGAGGCCGGCCTCGCCGCGACCGTCGAGGCCGTCACCCAGGCGACCCCCGACGCCGAGGTCATCACGACGATCGCCGACGTCTCGAAGGAGGAGGACGTCGACCGCTACGTCACCGAGACGACGTCGCGCTTCGGCCGCATCGACGGCTTCTTCAACAACGCCGGCATCGAGGGCAAGCAGAACCTCACCGAGGACTTCACCGCTGCCGAGTTCGACAAGGTCGTGTCCATCAACCTGCGCGGCGTCTTCCTCGGACTCGAGAAAGTGTTGAAGGTCATGCGCGAGCAGGGTTCCGGCATGGTCGTCAACACGGCGAGCGTCGGCGGCATCCGCGGCATCGGCAACCAGTCCGGCTATGCGGCTGCGAAGCACGGCGTCGTCGGTCTCACGCGCAACTCCGCGATCGAGTACGGCCAGTACGGCATCCGCATCAACGCCATCGCCCCCGGCGCGATCTGGACGCCGATGGTCGAGAACTCGATGAAGCAGCTCAACGCCGACGACCCGCGCGGCGCTGCCGAGGAGTTCATCCAGACGAACCCCACCAAGCGGTACGGCGAAGCCCCCGAGATCGCCTCGGTCGTGGCCTTCCTGCTGAGCGACGACGCGAGCTACGTCAACGCCACGGTGGTCCCTATCGACGGCGGTCAGTCCTACAAGTACTGACCGGCAGCGGTCACGATCGGGCGAGCTGCGAGCCCGACGCCGGTTCGGACACCGTCGCTGCTGGTCGCCGGTCCAGATGGACCCCGGCGATCATGCAGCGGACGGAACCGCCTGCGAGTTCGATCGTCGGGACGTCCAGCGGGAGGATCCGGCAGCTGCGCTCGATGACCGCCAGCTGGTCCGCGCGGAGGCTCTGGACGGCCCGGCTCGAGATCGCCAGGAGCCGCTCCCCCGACGCCGACCGCAACTCGATCGCATTACCCGCGAAATCGCAGACCTGCCCGTAGTCGAGGTCGACGATCGTGCGCCCGTGGGCGGTCAAGCGTTCGACGACCTGATCGCGCCGCGCCGGTGAGGCGATCAGGTCGAGTCCCACGAGCGCGAACTCGGTCGCCACGCCCATCATGACGTTGGTGTGGTAGATCGGGACCCCGTGCGGGTCGACGGCGTCGAAGACGAGCGGTTCGTAGCCGAAGTTGGTGCAGAAGCGCTCGAGCGCGATCGGATCGGCCCGGTGCGAGCGGGCGACGAACGCCACCCGCGCAGCGTGGTCGAGCACCATCGCACCGGTGCCCTCCAGGAACACCTCGTCGAGTTCGAGGCCCGAGTAGTCGATGACGTCCTGCACCCGGTACTCGCGCTTCAACATCTCGACGATGTCCCAGCGACGCTCACGACGACGATTGACCGCGTACATCGGGTAGACGGCGAGGTGCCCGCCGGCGTGCGTCGACAGCCAGTTGTTGGGGAACACGCTGTCGGGTCGGTCGGGGTCGTCGTCGTCGAAGAGGTGCACCCGCACACCCGCGGCGTCGAGCGCATGCGCGACCCGGGTGACCTCGTCGAACGCGGCGTGCGCCACCCCGACGGCCGCAGCCGAGGGGACGCCCTCCGCGACCTGGAACACGTTGTCGGCCGCGGTCAGCGGGTTCGGCGTGAAGCGATGCGGCCTGATGAGGACGACCGCCGACGGCGCCTGCACGGACATGTCGGACTCAGCCGACCGGTGAGAGCGCGCCGACGAGGCCGAACAGGTCCTTCGGGTCGTCGGGGGCTGCGACGAGGTCGATCTCCTCGAAGTACTCGCTGCCGTCGACGGCGTCGTTCAGGAACCGCAGCGCCGTGAAGTCCTCGATCGCGAAGCCGACGGAGTCGAACAGGGTGATCTGCTCCCGCGAAGTGCGGCCGGGGACGGCGCCCGTGAGCACCTGCCAGAACTCGATCACCGGGAAGTCGGGCGCCATCTGCTGGATCTCGCCCTCGATGCGGGTCTGCGGCGGGAACTCGACGAACACGTCAGCGCGGTCGAGAATCGACGCCTCGAGCTCCGTCTTGCCGGGGCAGTCTCCGCCGATGGCGTTGAGGTGCACGCCGGGCTCGACGAGGTCGTCCGTGAGCACCGTCGCGAGGGCCTTGTCGGCCGTGCAGGTCGTGATGATGTCCGCCCCGGCCACGGCGTCGGCGGCGCTCGTCCCGATGACGACCTCGAAGCCGAGCGGCTCCAGGTTGCGCGCGAACTTGTCCATCGCGAGCGGGTCGACGTCCCAGATGCGCACGGTGCTGATGCCCAGCGCGGCCCGCATGCCGAGGGCCTGGAACTCGGCCTGGCTGCCGGCGCCGATGAGCGCGTGGACGGTGGAGTCCGGCCGGGCGAGGTGCTTCGCGACCATGCCGGACGTCGCGGCGGTGCGGAGGGCCGTGAGGAGCGTCATCTCAGCGAGGAAGGTGGGGTAGCCGTTGTGCACGTCCGCGAGGACGCCGAACGCGGTCACTGTCTGGTAGCCACGCGCCGGGTTCGAGGGGTGGCCGTTCACGTACTTGAACGCGTAGGTCTCGTGGTCGCTCGTCGGCATGAGCTCGATGACGCCGAACGGCGTGTGGCTCGCGACGCGAGGGCTCTTGTCGAACGAGGGCCAGCGACGGAAGTCGGCCTCGAGGTAGCCGATCATGCCGGCGATGATGCGCTCGGGGCCTCGGTCGGCGGTCCAGCGGACCATGTTGCGGACATCGACGAAACGCGTCATGACGTTCCCTTCCAGACGGAGTCGGACTCGGAGCCGGCCGGAGCGGAGTGCTCCCGACTGCTTCGAGCCTAGGTTTCGTCGATCTGCACTCTCTACGCCACCTCTGCGCGATTTGTGCACAGGTTATGCACAATGTGAGTAACGTCGTTGTACATTGTGTGCATGGCGGCACTCGACGATCTGGACCGACGGCTGTTGGCCGCGCTCCGAGCCGACGGCCGCGCATCGGTCGCGAGTCTGGCCAGATCGCTCGACGTCGCCAGGGCGACCGTGAACAGCCGCCTGGAGCGACTCGTCTCCTCGGGCACCGTCGTCGGGTTCTCCGTCCGGGTGCGCGACGAACTCGACCCGGGCACCATCCGCGCGATCGCGTTCATCGAGGTGGAGGGCCGCACCACCGATCACGTCATCCGGCAGTTGCGCGGCTTCCCCGAGATCAGCGCGCTCCACACGACCAACGGCGGCTGGGACCTCGTCGCGGAACTCCGCACCGAGACGCTGACCGACTTCGACCGCGTGCTCGGCGGGATCCGCCGCATCGAGGGCGTCGTCAACAGCGAGACGAGCCTCCTGCTGAGTTCCGTCCTGCGCTGACCCTAGAGGCGGGGCGCACCCCCGGTCCCTGAGGTTGTCGAAGGGTGCACGGACCACGCCCTTCGACAAGCTCAGGGACCGATCGGGGTTGCTCAGGGGCCCGGTCGTGGTCAGAGAGGGACCGATTGACGGTTGGCGAACAAGAGGTGCCAGTCGTGAGCGCCTCTGCCGCACCGGCCAGGGTCAGCGGGGCAGACCGGACCGCCCCCAGACGAGGAGGGCAAGGTACGCCGGGAGGGAGAGACCGAAGAACGGCAGGAGCGTCGGGAACAGGTAGCAGAGCAGGGCGAACGTCGCCACGCCGAGGAGGAGCAGCAGGGCCGTGAACGGCCGACGCGCAACGAGGGCGCCGGCCCCGACGAGCCACGCCCGGGCCGAGGCGTCGGGTTGCAGGGCCGCCGACGCGGGGAGCGCGAGCAGCAGCAGCCCGAGGGCGAGCGCCACGGGTACGGTGGCGGCGAGCAGGGCGATCGCGAGCGCCGAGCCCTCGTCGAGCTGGGCGGTCAGGAAGGCGACGTCGACGACGAGCATCGCCACCACGGCGACGGCCCCGACACCGAGTGGGAGCGACCGCCGCCAGCTCGCCGCGAACTCCCGGAAGACGCCGGTGAAGACCGCCTGGTCCTCCCCCGCGAGCCACCGTCGCATCGAACGACCGGCGGCGATGACGGCGGGCACGGCGGTCACGACGCCGAGCGACAGGACGGCTGCGGCCAGACCCGCGGCGGCGAGGTTCATCGGGTGGACGAGCGCGCCCAGCAGCCGACCTTCCCAGCCGCTGCGCTTCACTGCCATGCCGCTCATCCTTCCAGCCTCCGTCCCGCGAAGCCGTTGCCGACCGCGTCCATCCGGGGAAGCCGTGGTCGCGAGCCGTCGAGTCGCACGACCACCTGTTCCACGTCCACGAGTCCAGGCACCGTCACCACGAGCGCCCCGTCGTCCTCGGCCGTCGTCGCGGCGCGCGGCACCGGCGCGCCGAAGGGGACGGGTTGCAGGACGGAGACGAACCGCAAGGAGCTCGAGGGGGACGAGGTCCGGCGCAGGGTGTGCTGCACCCGCTCGATCTCGAGCCCCGGTGTCGACGAGGTCGGGTTCGCCTGGACCGCCGTCGGATGCACGACATCAACCGAATCGACGTCGTCGAGCACCGTCACGAGGAGCCCAGCGCCGCCGGCGGGTGCGAGCCGTCGGCCGTCGTCGAGCAGCGCCGCCGGGTGCGTCGTCTGCAGCAACCAGGTCCACGTCCGCTCGGTGTCCGCCTCCAGGTCGTCGATGAGGACGAGCGCACCGTTCGGTGTCCGGACGAGGTGACGCCGGAGCCTGCGGACCCCGAGTTCCGGCGCGTACAGGGCGCCGATCTCGCTGACCGTGTGCACCCAGCCTCCGGCGAGCGTGACCTCGAGCATCTCGCCGACGCGGTCCTCCGCGAGGCCGGCGTGGACGTCGTAGTGCCCTTCCCGGCCGTACCCGGCCCCGTCGACGAGCACGCCGTTGTGGTGCTCGGTCCGCTTCCGGGAGGAGTACCCCTCGTCGATCGCGAGGTATTCGCCGCCACCGAGGAGGACGAACGCGCCAGCGTCGGGGTGGTGATGACCGGTGTTCAGCGTCGTCCAGCCCCGTTCGCGCCGCAGTCGATGCGACTCCCGCCACGCCCGCCAGCCACCGCCGGGCGACGCCTTGACCGAGACGAGCGTCGCGTCCGCCTCCCACGACGTCCGGCCGGCCACGAGGCCGAGATCGGGGAAGTACCTCGACGTGGGCAGCTCCTCCAGGCCGACCGACTCGACCGTGGGGTCGAACCAGAGCAGCTCCTGATAGGCCTCAGGCAGCACGCCCGGACGCACACCGCTCTGCGACGCCTCGCGCCAGAGGAGGTCGGTCGACACACGATCGGCCAACCACTGGGCCTGCGGGATCCGATACTCGGCGGCCAGCTTCCGATACAGCGCGACCGAGTGTCCACTGCGGTGGTCGTGGCAGTCGCCGTGGTCGACGATGCGTTCGAGGTCCGGAGCGGCCTGGTGGAGGCGGAACCAGAAGGTCTCCCGGAGGTGCTCGCTGCGCGGGAACCAGTCGATCCCCTCGGCGGCGCGCAGCACGTCGAGATAGCTCGCCAGCCACGGCTCGCCGTAGCGCCAGTACACGACGCCCTCGTGGTTCGAGCCGTCGGTCGGCAGGAGGTCGAGGACCTCGTCGAAGTTCGCCTTCGCGCGCTCGGTCCACGCCAACGCGCCGGGATGCTCGTCAGCCAGGACATACCCGGCGGTGGCGAGCCCGGTGAAGCAGATCCAATTGTGGTTCTGCCAGTACGAGGACGACCACCAGTCGCCCTCGGTCTCCACAGCGAAGTCGAACAGGCGGGTCCCCTGCAGGATCAGACGGTCCCGGAGTCGGGTCCGCTCCCCCTCGTCGAGCGCATCGCCCGCCCAGGCGAGGGCCAGCGACAGGCCGTGGAGCAGCCAGCCGGCATCGAGGTCGTGGTCCGGCAGGTGGGCGCGACCCCAGTGCGCGAAGGCCAGTGGCGGCGCGAGCCAGCGCCGCAGCTCCTCGAGGTACTGCGGCTGCCCGGTCAGCCGGTGGGCGAGCGCGAGGTTCGCGGCGGCCGGACCGAAGAAGGTGATCGAGGCCAGCGGGTGCTCCGAGGGGAGCTCGATCCCACGCAGCCGTTCGCACTCGTCGAGCAGGCGACGGAACTCGCGACGCCGCACGCCCGTCAGCTCGGCGCGGAGGCGGTCCTCCCGGCCATCGAGGAGCAGTGCCGGGATCACGGCAGCAGCTCCCGCTCGAGCGTCCGCCCGTCGGAAAGGGCGATGACCAGACGCCCGGCATCGAGCCCGACGGACGCGATCGGCGAGACCTCGCCCTCGGCGAAGACCGACACGAAGGTGACGCGCGGGGCCGTCGCCGTCCAGTCACCGACGGCGAGGGGCACGGTCGGGTCGTCCGACGGCCCTCTGCCAGGGGCGTCGACGAGCACGGAGGCGACGTCCGCGACATGGTGCCCGTGCAGTCGGCGCCCTGACGGGCCGGACCAGCCGGTGCGCCAACCGTCGCCGTCCTGGACGACCTCGAACGGCACGGCTGGCCGGAAGGCGGCGGTGAAGCTGCGGGCGGAGCCGTCCTCGGTCGTCGCGCGGACGACGTCCACGAGGATCCCCCCGATGGACTCGACCCGCCGTTCGAGGAGGACGCCGTCGATCGCCGTGTCGGAGGACGCCTGGACGAGCGTCGTGTCGGTGGCGGGGTCGACCTCCCAGCGCTCCACGCGGGCGGAGCTCTCGAGCTGGTCCGCGTCGTCCGCGCGGACGGTGGGGTGCGCGGACGTCCTCGCGTAGTGGCCGCGCCGCAGCGCACTGCCGTAGGGCGGGACGCCGGGAGCGGGCTGCCACGCGACGCCGTCGCCGTAGAGGTACAGGGCGAGCGTGTCGAGGTGCCCGTGCGAGCCGCCGTGCGGTCCGGCGTCGAGCACCGCCTGCAGGGAGCTCGCCTCGGAGCGCACGACCGCGTACCCGACGTCGGCGAAGAGCACCGAGCCACGGTCGAGGGCGTCGCTCGGGGCAGGGAGCGGTGTTCCGGAGAACCACCCGTCGAGGAGGTCCTCGAGCCCGTCGTGGCGCTCGCCGATCCGCCGCCGGGCCCAGGCCTCGACGGTGTCGAGACCGGTCCGGTCCCAGAGCTGCCCGGCGAGGACGCAGATCTCCAGCACCTCGAGGTGGACGCCGAGTCGGTCGTAGGGGCCGTCGTGCAGCATCGGCAGCCGACCGTCCGGTCCGGCGAAGCCGACGAGCACATCGACCATCCGGCGCAGCCGCCGGACAAGGGCGGGGTCGAGCGCCGCCTGGTCCGCTCCAGCGAAGGTGAGGAGATAGGCGCGGAGCACGAACAGGTGGTAGTAGGTGGACCCCTCCCACTCCCAGCCGTCCTGGCCGAGGGCGACGGCCGAGTGTTCGACGGCCTGCGCGATCCATCGCTCCTGATCGCCGTGCGGGGTGGGCGCGGCCAGGGCGGCGAGCGCGCGGGTGATCAGGGCACCGGCGGCGTCGAGCCAGGCGACGTAATTGCTCGTGAGGTCGTCGCGGTCGTCGACGAGCACCCGGCGGGACTCGACGATGGTGTCGAGGAGCGCGCCGAGCATCGTCGCGACGGGGGCACCCATCGTCTCCCTGGCCGCCGGCTCGTCGGCGAGCACGACGACCGCGTCGGCGATCTGCGTCGCCCAGATCGCCTCCGTCAGCGCCTGCTTGAAGAGCTTGCCCTGGAGCATCCAGCTCTCACTGTCGCGGTTCCACTCGGCCGTGATCTCGGCGCAGTAGTCGGCGAACTCGCGCACGACGGCGAGCGCCTGTGCCTGGTCGGCGGGGTCGCCGTGTCGTCGGAAGCGGCGCGCCGCCGTGCGCGCGAGTCGAGCCGCCGCCTGATGTTCGAGCACCAACCAGGCCGAGGCGTACGGCTCGCCGCGCAGTTCGCAGCCGTAGGTGCAGACGAAGGCGTCGCCGCGCGCTTCGAGCAGCTCGGTGCCGTGGGTGGGGCAGACGAAGTCGTGCCACCACCCGCCTCGCGCCCGGGTGACGGTGGTCATCGGAAGTTGGCCCCTCCGTTGATGTCGACGACCTGACCGGTCACGAAGGACGACAGCTCGGAGGCGAGGAACAGGGCGACCCCGGCGACGTCGTCGACGGTACCGGCGCGTCCGAGCGGGATGCCGGCGACGATCCCCTCCTGCGCCTTGGTGGGGGTGAAGGTGTTGTGGAACGCCGTGTCGCCGATGAACCCGGGGGCGACCGCGTTCACCGTCACGCCGGCGGGTGCGATCTCCTTGGCGAGCGCCCGGGTGAACCCGATGACGCCGGCCTTCGCCGCCGCGTACGGCACCGAGCCCGCTCCGCCGCCGTTCTCGCTGGCGAGGGACGACATGAGGATCACGCGGCCGGCACCGGAGGCGGTGAGCGCGGGGAGTGCGGCGCGGGTGACGGCGAAGCTGCTGGTGAGGTTCACATCGAGCACCTGGTGCCAGTGCTCGTCGGTCATCTCGGCGATCGTGGACCGCCCGACGAGGTGACCGGCGTTGTTGACGAGGATGTCGAGGCCGCCGAGCGCCTCGGTCGCCTGCCGCACCACCGCGTCCGCCTGGGCCGAGTCGGTCAGGTCGCCCTGGATCGCGACGGCCGTCCGACCGGCGGCGGTGAGCTCGTCCACGATCGCGGCGGCACCGTCGGCGCTCGACGCGTAGTGCACGGCGACGTCCGCTCCGCTGGCTCCGAGGGCCCGGGCGATCGCGGCTCCGATGCCGGCGCCTCCGCCGGTGACGAGGGCGCGGCGGCCGGTGAGGTCGATCTGCATGGTGATTCCTTTGCTGGTGTTCGGTCCGCTCGGGGTGAGCGGTGGGCGGGGTCGCCGACTACTTGATGCCGGCGTTCGTGAACCCCTGGATGAAGTACTTCTGGCAGAACAGGAAGAGGAGGACCATCGGGACGGTCGCCATCGTGGTGCCGGCCATCAGGTATTGCCACTGCGTCCCGTCGAGCTGCTGGAACACGGCGAGCCCGACCTGGATCACCCTGAGGTCGTCCCTCGTCGTGACGAGGAGCGGCCAGAGGAAGTTGTTCCAGCTCTCCTGGAAGGTCAGGAGCGCGACCGTCGCGATCGCCGGCTTGATGAGCGGCGTGTAGATCCGGGAGAAGATGCGGAACTCGCTGAGTCCGTCGATCCGCGCGGCCTCCGCGAGCTCCGTCGGGAGGGAGAGGTAGAACTGGCGGAACAGGAAGATCGCGGTCGCGCTCAGGCCTCCGGGGATGATGAGCGCCCACCAGGTGTTGAGCCACCCGGACCCGCCCTGGCCGAGGATGTCGTTCCCACCGAAGAGGGGCATGAACTTCACGAGCAGGAACTGCGGCACGATCTTCGTGTAGGTCGGGATCATGAGCATCGCGACGAAGCCGAGGAAGACGAGTTCGCGACCGCGGAACCGGATGCGGGCCAGCGAGTAGCCGGCCATCGCGGCGAAGATCAGCGTGATGATCGTGTGCGACGCCGAGATGATGAAGCTGTTCCGGAAGTAGGTGGCGAACGGAGCCGCCTGGAGGGCCTCGGGATAGTTGCTCCACTCCCAGACCTTGGGGAGGAACGTCGGCGGGAACTCGGCGAGTTCGGCCGGGGACTTCAACGACGTCGCGATCATCCAGATGAACGGCACCACCATGGTGAGCGCGCCGAGCGTGAGGGCCAGGTTGAGGACGAGCCGTCCGATCCATCGACGGTTCCGGCGACGTCCGGCAGGCTTCGGCACGAAGTCCTCGTGGACCCCGGTGACGAGCGACCTCGTCGTGAGCGGTTCGGCGGTCATCCCTCGTCACCCTTCGTCGCGCGACGGCCGATGACGGTCATCACGAGGAGCATCAGGAACAGCAGCACCGACTGCGCCGACGCCATGCCCATCTCGAAGTTCTGGAACGCGGAGCGGTAGACCTCGTAGGTCATCATCGTCGTGGAGTTGGCGGGTCCGCCGTCGGTCAGGACGTAGATCTGGTCGAACACTTGGAACGCTCCGATGATCGAGATGATGAGCACGAAGAAGGTGGCGGGCTTCAGCATCGGCACGGTGATCGCGAAGAACTTCCGGATCGGGCCCGCACCGTCGACCGCGGCGGCCTCGTACAGCGAGGGGTCGACGTTCTGGAGCGCCGCGATGTAGATGAGCATCTTGATGCCGATGCCCTGCCATGCGCCGACGAGGATGACGGAGGGCAGCGCCCACTCCGGGTCGGCCAGCCAGGCCTGACCCGGAATGCCGACCACCGAGAGGATCCCGTTCAGGAGACCCTGCTGCGGGTTGAAGATCCACAGCCAGACCATCGCGATGGCGACCGTGGCCGTCACCTGCGGCAGGAAGAACGCGGTCCGGAACCAGGTGCGGAGACGCAGGTTCTGGTTGAGCGCGACGGCGATGACCATCGCGATCGCCATCGAGGCGGGCACGGTCCAGAAGGTGTAGACGATCGTGTTCCACGTGGCCTGGCCGAACACCGGGTCCTGGAAGATCTCCACGTAGTTGTCGAGACCGATCCACGCGGGGGCGTCGAAGATGTCGTAGTCGGTGAAGCTCAGGGCGATCGTCGCGAGGACGGGGATCGCCGTCCAGAGGCCGATGTGGAACACGGCCGGAGCGACCATGAGCCAGCCGAACAGACCGCTCTTCCGAGCCGCACGCTTGCTGGCGGCCCGCCGCGGGATGGGTGGCGGTTGTCGGGGGTCGAGCGTCCTGGGGACGTCGGGGGTGCGTGTCGCGGTCATGATCACCGGTCCAACTTCTTCTGGAAGGCCGCGGCGAGGTCGGTGAGTGCCGCCTTCGCCGTCTTCTTGCGGAGGATCGCGTTCTCGATGGCCGGGGCGACGTCGCCGCGGAGCCCGAGCCACTTCGGAGGTCCGCCCTCACGCTTGGCGACCGAGAGGTTCTCCATCGCGAACTGCACGAGGCGGTCGTCCTGCACGTAGTCGCTCTCGAGGAGCTCGGTCAGGGCGGGCACGTTGCCGCGCTGCTGGTTGGCCGCCAGCGCCGGGCCGGGGCTCGCCAGGAACTCGACGAGTTTCTGCGCCGCCTGTTCATGAGCCGAGGTGGCGGAGACCGCCGCCATCGTCCCGCCGACGAACATGCTGGGCGAGTCGCCGGGGATGAGGAACGGTTCGAGGTCGTCCAGCACCTCCGGGTCGGCCGCCTCGGCCTGGGTCCAGACGTTGTTGTGGGCGATCGCCATCGCCGCACGGCCGTTGATGAGCGGGTTGACGGTCGCGTTGGGCGCGGAGAAGCCCGTGTCCTCGACCTTCTGGTCGTGGAAGAGGTCGACGATCCGTTGCAGCGCCTCGACTCCCTGCTCGGAGTCGAACGCAGGCGAGCTGTTGTCCTCGGAGAAGAGCGATCCGCCGTTCGAGAACAGCGCCGTCTCGAACATCTGGCGCGGTTCGATCGTCAACATGTCGAAGCCGGTGCGCGTCAGCTTGCCCTTCGCGTCGCGCTCGGTGAGCGCGTCGGCCATCTCGACGAGTTCATCCCAGGTCCGCGGGGTGTGGTCGTAGCCGGCCTCCCGGAGGAGGTCCATCCTGGCCACGCCGAAGCGGGCGTCGAGCATGATCGGGACGCCGTACACGTCGCCGTTCCAGAGCCCGGCCTCGACGATCTCCGGCGTCATGGTCTCCTCCAGCGACTCGGCGGTGAGGCCTCCGTCGCTCAGGTTGGACAGGACGCCTCGATCGGCGAAGGCCTCGATCCAGCCGACGCCCATCATCATCACGTCCGGCACCAGGCCGGAGACGACGCCGGTGGTCAGCTTCTCGTTGAGGCGGGCGTAGTTGGTGTAGTCGACGGACACCGTCACGTCGGGGTACATCGCCGTGAACTGCGGCAGCAGCTCCTCCTCGAGCAGCTTCTGCCCCGCGGAGCCCTCGAAGATCGGGGTCAGCATGGTGAGGTCGCCGCTGATGGCGTTCGGATCGGCGTCCTGCTCGGCCTCCGGGGTCGAGCACGCGCCGAGCGCCAGGGTGAGCGCGCTCGCGGTGAGCAGTCCGGTGGCGAGACGGGCCGCCCTGGGGAGGCCGGTGGTCCGCCGGTGGCGTGGCCTCATGGTCCGGGTGGTCATGCGTTGGTTCCCTTCACGGGTATCGATTCGGGGCGACGATGCCGCGAGTCCGTGACGTCGTCGTCATCGGTATCCAGGATCGGCGATGATCTTGTGTATCGATTTACCGACCATAACCACCGATCATGGTGACGTCAACCGAGCCAGCAGTGCTCGCCCCTCGCGATCCCAGTGAACGCGCGGAAGAATCGATTTCAGCTTGGCGGCGTGAGTGCTGTATCGATACACTGGAGCAAGGCACCGCTGCCGGAATCCCGGTCGACGCGGAGGCACGAGAGGGGCGGTCATGGCCGACAAGGTGACGATCCAACAGGTCGCCGCAGCAGCGGGCGTCTCGACGAGCACCGTGTCGAACGTCCTCAACAGTCGTTCCGACCGCATGCAGCCCGAGACCCGCGATCGGGTCTTCGCGGCCATCCGAGCGCTCGACTACCGACCCAACCGGGCCGCGCGGCAACTGCGCACCGGCCAGACGAAGACGATCGGCCTCATCGTGCCGTCGGTCAGCAACCCGTTCTGGGGCGCCTTCGCCCGCGAGCTCGAACAGGCGGCACTCGGCCACGGCTACAACGTCCTCCTCGGCAACAGCGAGCGCGACCCCGGACGAGAGCTCGGCTACGTGGAGGAGCTGTGGGACAACGGCGTCCGCGACATCGTCCTCTGCACCTCACTGCCGTCGCTCGAGCACCTGGCGGCCTTCGTCGAGCGGGGCCTCAACCTCATCCTGTTCGACCGTCCCGTCCAGCCAGGCGATCCGCCCCTCGTCGCGAGCATCGGGATCGACAACCACCTCGGCGGCAGCGTCGCCGCATCCCACCTGACCGATCTCGGGCACCGGAGGATCGCGTTCGTCTCCGGGTCGCAGCGTTCGGTGAACCGGACCGTCCGGCACGCGGGGTTCCTCGCCGCGGTGCAGGCGGCGGGTCTCGACGCGTCGGAGTTGCCGGTGTGGGCGGGACTCCCGGCAGGCGCCGACGAGCTCGAGGCCCCCGAGGTCGGCCGACGAGCCGTGCACGAGCTGTTCAGCGCCGGTCCAGCGCCGACAGCGATCATCGCGATCAACGACATGACGGCCCTCGGGGTCTGCAAGGGCATCCGCGATCTGGGGCTCGGCATCGGCACGGACGTCTCCGTCGTCGGCTTCGACGACATCCCCCTCGCCGATCTCGTGTCGCCGTCGCTGACGACCGTCCGTCAGCCCAT
Source organism: Plantibacter sp. ME-Dv--P-095 (assembly GCF_030209365.1). NCBI lineage: Bacteria > Bacillati > Actinomycetota > Actinomycetes > Micrococcales > Microbacteriaceae > Plantibacter > Plantibacter sp. ME-Dv--P-095. The sequence goes on along the minus strand of NZ_JARVSB010000003.1, from coordinate 220,787 downwards.
CGCCCGCATGGCCGCGCTGGCGGTCGAGCAGGTCGTCACGCGCGAACGGACCGACGACCGGGAATCGACCCCCGCCATCCTCCTGCGCCCGGAACTCGTCGTCCGCGACTCGACCGGTGCGGCACCCGCCGAGGTGGCTCGCGGCTGATCAGCCGCCGAAGAGCTTGCCGAAGAACCCCTTGCGCGGCTGCCAGCCGGCCGCGGTGAGGGCGTCGATGACGGGCTGCTTGACCTCGTCGGTGGTGAAGTCGTAGCCCATGAAGTGGCCGGTCGTCGTGCCGTCGCGGTCGGTGGACTGCGCGATCGGGGCAACGCTCCGCCCGAAGGTGAAGGTCTTCTGAGGCCCCGACTGCCAGGTGCGCTTCGTGGAGAGGCCGTCCAGCCCGAGCGTCGTCTTCGAGGAGGAGGACTCCTCGTGGAACTCCCACTCGCCGTCCTCCGGGTGCAACTCCACCCGCAGCTCGTACTCCGCGCTGAACATCCCCGCCCCGAGGAAACCGAGCCACCGCTGGTCGGCGTACCGCCAGTGGGCGACCACACCGTCGGGCGTCGGGTCGTAGATGAAGGGGAGGTCTTCGCTGTTGAGGGCGAGGATCCGGGCCTGAGCATCGCGGAGGTCGAAGGTCATGGGGTGAGTCTAGGCAGACCGACGCGCCCGCGACATGGGGACAGCTCCCCTTCATCCTCCTCCCCTACGCTGACCGGGTGAGCGAAACCATCCTGGCCCGGAGCCTCCTGACCGTCATGAGTTACAACATCCGCACCGCCGTCGCCCAACCCGGTCACGAATGGGTGGACCGGGCTCCGCTCGTCTCGCAGGTCATCGCCCGCACCGGGCCCGACCTCCTCGGCCTGCAGGAGGTCCGCGGGAACCAACTCAGCGACCTCCTCCCAGACCTCACCGAGTACGACTGGTTCGGGCAGGGTCGCGACGGCGGCACCGCCGGCGAGTACGGTCCGGTGTTCTTCCGTCGCTCACGGTTCGAGCGGCTCGACGCCGGCGACTTCTGGCTCTCCGACACCCCCGACGAACCCGGCTCGAACACCTGGCCGTCGCTCCACGCCCGGTTCGTCACCTGGGTGCGGCTCCGGGAGCGACAGACCGGGGACGAGCTGGTCTTCGCCAACACGCACCTCGACCACGAGGCCACACCCCACGGCGACGACGTCCGGACGAAGAGCGCCGAACTCATCGCGGACCGGTTCTCCGAGGTGGACACGCCGATCCTGCTCACGGGCGATTTCAACACCCCGCGCGGATCCGCAGCGCACGTCGCGTTCGAGCGAGCCGGGTTCGTCGACCTGTCGCCGGCGGCCGAGGGCACGGACGTCGGCACCTTCCACGGGTACGGCCCGCAACGTCCCGGGAACGCGCGCATCGACTGGGTGCTCGGCCGTTCGGGCGGACCCGGCCCCCACGCCGACTTGGAGCCGATCGACACCCTCGTCGACGATCAGCCGCCGACCTCCGAGGCGAGCGACCACTTCCCGGTGGTCATCCGAGCGCAGCTCACGCGCGACGCTCAGCTCCCCGAGCTGGCGTCGGCGTCGAACCCGGGCGGCGCCGTCGGGCACGATGGAGCATGAGTCGTCTCGCGACCGAGCCGAACCACGAGGAGGATCCATGTCCGTCGTCACGCTGATCCGAGCCGAACAGCTCTCCGATGCGGCCGAATACGCCTACGCCTCGTCCGTCCCGGCGAGCGCGAAGCTGCTGTTCCTGGCCGGGTCGTGCCCGCTGAACCTCGACGGCTCGACCGCAGCCGTGGGTGACGTCGCCGGGCAGGCGGCGAAGTGCGTCGAGAACCTCGTCATCGCCCTCGAGGCCGCCGGGGCGACCCTCGCCGACGTGGCGAGCACCAGGGTCCTCGTCGCCTCGACCAAGCAGTCCGACCTCGTGACGGCCTGGGAGGTCGTGCGCGCCGCCTTCGGCGATCACGACGTGCCGTCGACGCTGCTCGGTGTCACCGTCCTCGGCTACGACGACCAGCTCGTCGAGATCGAGGCGACCGCCGCGATCGCCTGACCGGTTCGGCGCCGACGCTCGTCGTCAGTGCGCCGATGCCGACGGCGCGAGCCGGAGGAGCACCAGCCCGACGATCGACGGGACGAGGGGCAGCGCCGCACCGAACACCGGGTCGACGCCCGTGAGGAGCGAGCCGCAGAGGGCACCCGCCACGAGTAGCACGATCGCACCGATGCGGATGAGGTGGTGGTCGTGGATGCCGTCGGCGAGGCTCTGCATGAGGCTGGTGAGGGTGCCGGTCACGAACGTGGTCGTCACGCCCGAGCGTTCGATGCGACGCGCGACGGCCGTCTGCCCGGCCATGGCGAGGGTGGAGAGCGCGATGAGGACGCAGACCACGGGCATGGTGCGGTGGTCGGAGGACACGATCCACCCGAGGAGGACGCACGACTGTGCGACCACCGCACCGCCGAGGACGAGGACCAGCCGGCGCTGCGGCGCCTCCGGCGTCGGTCGATCGGTGGTGGCGACGGGCCTCGTGAACCGGAAGGCCAGGAACGTCCCGACGGAGAACAGCAGCACCGCGACCGACGCCCCGAGGAGGACCTCGGCGAAGTCCGGGCGGCTCGTGAGGCCGGCCAGCACGAAGTTGCCGGTCATGTTGGCGGTGAAGACGCCGCCGAGCTGGAGGAACGCGAAAGCGTCGGTCGCCCCGGCCGCGAACGAGAGCACGAGCGCCATCGCCGCGATCATGCCGGCCCGCGTCCGACGTCGGGCGGCCTGCAGGGTCTGATCGGTGCCGTCGGTCTCGCTCACGTGCACATCGTCCCACGCCCGCTCACCCCGGTGCGGGTGGGCGACGCGTCAGGCGAAGAGGTCGGCGAGGACCTCGAGCTGCCGCTGCTCCTGCACCGGTCCCCCACCCTCGTGCCCGTTGTACGGGTACACGGCGATGTCCTTCTGCGCACCCGCGTAGTGGTTGAACGCCGCGTACACGGTCGAGGGTGGGCACACGGCATCGCACAGCGCGACCGAGAAGAGCGTCGGTGCCGTGGCCCTGGCCGCGAAGTTCGTCGCATCGAAGTAGGAGAGGGTGCGGAACACCTGCTCCTCCTGGCCGCGACGGCTGATGAGGAACGTCTTCAGCTCCGCGAACGGGCTCGCATCGGTGATCTGGAGGGCTCGACGGTAGTGCGACAGGAACGGGACGTCGACGAGTGCGCCGGCGAGACCCTCGCTGAGCCCGGCAGCGGCGAGCGCGATGCCGCCGCCCTGGCTGACCCCGGCGACGACGACACGAGCCGGATCGACCTCGGGGAAGCTGCGGACCACGTCGACGGCGAGCGCGGCGTCCGTGAACACCCGGCGGTAGTAGTACGTCTCCCGGCTGTCGAGCCCGGCGCTCATCTTGCCGGCGACCTGGGGTCCACTGCCGACGGGGTCCGCGGTCGCGCCGGGCAGGTTCGCGCTGCCCTGACCGCGGGTGTCCATCACGAACACCGCGTACCCGGCGGAGGGGAGCATCGTCCACTGGTGGGCGAACCCGCGGCCGCCGCTGTAGCCGATGTAGTGCACGACGCAGGGCAGCGGGCCGGTCGCGCCCGCAGGACGGATGAACCAGCCCTTGATCGGGTCGCCGCCGAAGCCGGAGAAGGTGACGTCCTCGACGATGAGACCGGTCAGCTCAGGGTTGGAGCGCTCACGCTCCGTCGGCTGGGCGAGCGCATGCGCTTCGGCGATCGTGTCGGCCCAGAACGCGTCGAAGTCGGCGGCCTCCTCGCGGTCGGGCAGGTACTGCTGGAGCTGGGCGATGGGCAGGTCGAATTGCGCCACGGGTCACCTTCGGTTCGTGAGATCGGATACGGGAGGACGGGTCAGGAGGACGGGATCGCGGAGATGAGTCCGAGTCCCACACTGATGCGGTCGGCCACCTCGATGAGGTCCTCGGTGAGCACGTCGAGGTCGCGTTCGCGCATGAGGCTCAGGCGGCCGGAGATGGAGATCGCCGCGACCACTCTGGCGTTCGCGTCGCGGATGGGCGCCGCGATGCCGAGACGCCCCAGCGCGAGCTCCTGGTCCTCGGTGCAGACGCCGCGTTCCCGAGCCGCCGCGAGCTCGGCGACGAGCGCCGCGTGCTCGGTGATCGTGTTGGCCGTGTAGCGGGCGAGCGGTTCCGCACCGAGCAGCGCGCGGAGGCCGTCCGCATCGAGGTCGAGCAGCAGGCACTTGCCGAGGGCCGACGCGTGCAGCGGCTGCCGGAGCCCGATCATGGAGTGCGACTTGGGGGCGAGCGCGCCCTCGAAGTGACAGAGGTAGATGAGGCTGGAGCCGTCGAGGACCCCGACGTTCACACTGAGGCCGATGCGCTGCGCGAGTTCCTGCGCCGGCGCCCGGGACTCCCGGTGGACCGGGTTCTGGTTGAGCCCCTCGCTCGCCAGCGCAAGGATCGTCGCGCCGATCGCGTACGACGGGCTGTCGGCCGACTTGGACACGTAGCCGAGCTCCTCGAGGGTGCCGAGGAGCCGGGCGGTCGTCGAGGTGCCCAGACCGGTCGCGCGCGCGATGTCCGAGGCCCGCAACGGCCCGGTCGTCGAGGCGCCCAGCACGGCGAGCACCGATGCCGCACGACCGATGCCCTGCTGGATCTCGCCTGCCACGGGTCCTCCACGGTGTCGCTGTCGGTTCGGGTGTCCGGCCTCGGAAGGCCGTGTTCAGCGTAGCGGTCGGGCTCGGCGCGGCCGGGTGGTGCGCCCGCTCGGCTGCTCGAACACCTTCACACTCGCGACGCTGACGTACGGCGAGCCGTTCGTGGCCGTCACGACGAGTCGGAGCGCATCGATCCGCACGGGTTCGACGTCGTGGATCCGGTGCCGGTGCCGGTTCCCCTCGACCTCGGCCAAGACCGTCCACGTGCCCTCGGCCGCGCCCGCAGGCCGCGCTTCGAGCCGATACGCGGCGACGAGCTCCGGCACCGCCTCGAAGTCGGTGCGGTGGTGGTGCAGGTTGATGAGGTCCGCGTCGACGTCGTCGTTGAAGACGATCCGGACGGAGGCGACGTCGACGGGCCCGTCCCACCGGAGGCTGAGCACCTCAGGTTCGGCGACCAGGTCGCGGCCCTCGTCGAGCCGCTCCGAGGACCACAAATGTGGGCCGCCGTACGGGCGCTGATAGCCGTCGAGCACGCGCTCGGGACGGTACGCCGTGGTGCCCCCGCCCACCGTCAGCGCGACGCTCCGGCCCCGGAGCTTCCGGGCGTTCCAGTCGAGGATCGCCTGGTCCTGCTCCTCGGGGATGTGGTCGTCGAACACCTCGTCCGAGGCGTGCCTGGCCGTGAGGACGAGGAGCCCGTAGGGGTGGCCGTCGGTGAGGAGCAGGCTCACATCGGGGTTCGCGCGGACGACGACCACGGCGTTCTGCTCCACGTCGGGCGTCCACCCGAACCGGACGGTCGCCGGGACACCGGTCCCCGCGGCGACCTCCACCGAGCCGTCGAGGAGGTGCTCGACCGGGACGGCGTTCTGGCGCTTGCCCGCGCTCCACAGTTCGACGTGGAGGGTCGTGTCGCGCGCGGCGTCGACCAGCAGGGTGATCTGATCGAGCGTCGGAGCGACGGGTACGAGGATCGCGACGTCGCGGTCGAGGGCGAACCGTTCACCGTCGCCGAGGTGCTCCAGGGTCGAGATCCCGGCGAGCGCGCTGGAGGCGGAGACGGTCGCGCGCGGAGCCAGGTCGTCGGGGTCGTCGACGGTGACGCCGATCACCGGGGCGTCCTCGCGGAGGAGGGTGCGCTGCAGGAGCGGCAACGCATCACCGGCGAGCCCACGCGGGGTCAGTCCGTCGCGGGCGATGAGCGCCGCCGCCGTCCCCACCGCCTGGCCCTGGGTCGCGCAGGTCGCCATGACCCGCGTGGACCCGAACGCGACGTGCGACGCGGAGATGTTGCGACCGGCGAAGAGCAGGTTGCCGACGTCCCGTGAGTAGAGGCTGCGGAACGGGATGCCGTAGGTGCCGTTGCTGAAGCGCTGCTGCGCGCCGGCGGTCTCGGCGTAGACGCCCTCCACCGGGTGCAGGTCGATCGACCATCCGCCGAAGGCGACGGTGTCCTCGAAGTCGACCTGGTCGAGCAGGTCGTTCTGCGTGAGGGTGTGGTCGCCCAGCAGCCGGCGGTACTCGCGCTTGCCCGGGATCGACCCGACCCACTCGAGCGTGAGGGTGTCCGCGTCGAATTCACCGGAGTTCTTGATGTAGTCCCAGATCCCGAAGACGACGCTCCACAGCTCGTCGCGGATCTGCTCGTTCTCGGCGACGGTGTCGAGTTCGCCACCCCACTCGATCCACCAGTAGTTGCAACCGTTGTCGCCGGTGCGGATGATCCGGTTGGTGAGGATCGGGGTGTCGCGGATGTCGCGGGCGATGTCGGGCGCGACGAAGCGCTCGGGTCGTCCCGTGTCCTTCGTGTAGAAGAAGATCGAGCTGCCGAGGAGCTCGTCGTCCGCCACCTCGGGCGCCCAGGGTTCACCGTGTTCGGCGCGGCCCTCCCGGCCGATCCGCGAGGTCGCGCCGGCGAGGTGGCCGACGAGTCCGTCTCCGGTGCAGTCGATGAAGACCGGTGCGACGAACTCGGTCTCGATCTCGCTCCCCATCGTCCAGCCGGTGACGGACGCGATCCGCGGTCCCTCCGACGACTCCTCCCCCGTCGGCTCCGCCATCGTGACGATGCGGACGTCCGTGTTGAGGTGCAACTGCACGTTCGGCTCGGCGCGCACGAGGTCGAGGACCGTCTGATCCCAGTAGAACGGGTTGCCCTCGGGGTTGCGGTACTGGTTCTCCAGGAAGAGCTCGCCCATGATCCCGGTCTCGCGGGCGAACCGCTGGTGGCCGTGCGCGGTCGCTCCCACGACCCACACGCGCACCTCGCTGGAGGAGTTGCCCCCGAGGACCGGACGGTTGGTGACGAGCGAGACCCGGGAACCGAGACGGGCGGCAGCGACGGCGGCGGAGACCCCCGCAAGACCTCCGCCAATGACGACGACGTCGGCGGACTGGGTGCGGTGCTGCATGGACGACACTCCTTCGTGATGCGTGATCCTGGAAGCCGTCAGATCGGTGTCGACCTGCGGCTTGCTCCACGCTACCATTCAGCGGTACGAGTTTCCCGTTCAGTGGGTATGCTACGTCAGCAGGTGAACTTCCAGACACCCCGACAACGATGTGAGGACCGATGGACGACAGCAGGACACAGACCGAGACTCTGGCGGAGGCCGCCGCGCACAGCGCGCAGACCCCCTATGACGACGCGGAGCGCTCGCGCCGCATGCGGAAGGTCATCTGGGCCGCGGGAGCCGGTCACTTCGTGGAGTGGTTCGACTTCGGGCTCTACGGCACCCTCGCGACCGTCATCAGCCTCAACTTCTTCGAACAGGGCAACCCACAGGCCGCGCTCCTGTCCGCGTTCGCCGTGTTCGGAGCCGGCTTCGTGATGCGCCCGCTCGGCGGCCTCTTCTGGGGATCGATGGGCGACCGCATCGGCCGCAAGACCGTCCTCGCGACGGTGATCCTCGTGACGTCCGGCGCGACCGTCGTCATGGGCCTCCTACCGACGTTCGACATGATCGGCCTGTGGGCGCCGATCCTGCTCGTCATCGTCCGCCTCGTCCAGGGGTTCGCCGCCGGTGGCGAGAGCTCCGGCGCGACCACGCTGCTCGCCGAGTACGCCCCGTCCAACCGGCGCGGCTTCGTGACCAGCTTCATCGACGTGTTCGGGTTCGCCGCCTTCGTCGTCGGCGCAGGTCTGGTGCTCCTCTTCACCTCGACGCTCGGCACCGACGCGCTCAACGACTGGGGCTGGCGCGCCCTCTTCTTCCTCGCGCTCCCCCTCGGGCTCGCGGGGCTCTACCTCCGGAACAAGCTCGAGGACACCCCCGAGTTCCAGGCGATCCAGGCCAAGGGCGCCGTCTCGAAGTCACCGCTCCGGACGTCGTTGCGCACCTCGTGGAAGGCCCTGCTCTTCTGCGTCGGCTTCGTCGTGATCAAGGCGGTCGGCCACTGGATCCTGCAGACCTTCATGCCCTCGTACCTGCAGACCGACCTCGGCTACTCACAACCGCTCAGCTACGGCGTCACGGTCCTCGGGCTCCTCGCGATCGCGATCCTCGTGCCGTTCATGGGCCTGCTGAGCGACCGGATCGGACGGAAGCCGGTGATGATCGCGGGCTGCGTCGGGTTCCTCGTCCTGACCTACCCGACCCTGATGCTCATGAGCGCCGGCAACTTCGCCGCCGCCGCCGTCGCGATGGTCATCCTCGGCGTGTTCATGGCCGCGTACGACGGTGCATCGAGTGCGGCGATGGCGGAGCTGTTCCCGACCAGCATCCGCTACGGCTCGATGGCGATCGCGTACAACCTCTCGGTCGCCGTGTTCGGCGGGATCACGCCGTACTTCGCGACGTTCCTCATCGCCTCGACCGGCAACCGCTTCGCTCCGGCGTTCTACGTGATGGCGGCAGCGCTCATCACGCTGATCGTCGTGCTGCGGGCGCGGGAGACGGCGAAGCTGCCGCTGCCGCGCTGAGCGGACCGGAACGAGCGCCGGCGTCGACCCGAGGGGTCGACGCCGGCGTTTGCGTGTAGGGACGACTCAGCGGGAGAAGTCGCGCAGGTCGAGGTCGGGATCCTCGAGGACGTCGGAGGTCTCGATGGAGTCGCGAGGTTCGTACGCCGTCGTGGACGGGCGGATGTCGTCGAGGTAGCCCTGGAGACGCGATTCGGCCTCACTGAAGTCCGGTACGGCCTGATCCCAGGCGTGCGGCACGGACAGCACGTCGTTGCCGAGACCGATCACGAGCTGAGCCGATGCGTCTTCGACATCGGAGTCGACGACGATCGGGATGGTGACCGCTTCAGCGCGGCCGCGCTTCGCGAGCTCCGCCGTCAGTTCGACCAGCAGAGCCGCGACCTCGTCGGTCGTCACAACATTCTCACCCGCGTATGTAATGCATCGCATGCATCCACCCTGCCGGATCGAGCCTGGAAGCTCAGGCCCCTTGACACCCGGCGGGGCCGGATGACTAGGCACCCTCGCGACTGAGCTTCCTCGTCCGGAAGGAGCGCCACGCTCCCGTCGACCAGAGCGCCCACACGACGAGGAGGGGTTGGAAGAGCAGCCGGATGGCGCGGGCGGCGTCGCTGTCGAGCCCGAAGGCGTCGGTCCCGCTGACGAACTGCTCGACGTTGCCGGGGAACACGGCGACGAAGAAGGCCGCCACGACCCAACCGACCACGACCCGGTGCCGTCCGAGGAGCAGGAGCGAGAGGCCGAGCAGGATCTCGACGACCCCGGACGCGAGCACGACGAGGTCGACGGGCAGCGGCAACCACTGCGGCACCTGGGCGACGAACGACTGTCGAGCGAAGGTGAGGTGGCCGACGCCGGCGAACACGAGGGCGGCCCCGAGGAGCAGGCGTGCGGCGGTGCGGACGACGCCCATCTCAGTTCGCCGCCGTCACGGCGTACTTGAAGCCGCGGTGCGAGCCGACGAAGCCGAGACGCTCGTAGAAGCGGTGGGCGTCGATCCGGGCCTCATCGGAGGTCAGCTGCACGATCGACGACCCCGTCGCGGGGGCGGCGACGTCCGTCACCCAGCGCATCATGGCCGAACCGACACCGCCGGACCGCAGCGCGGAGGAGACCCGCACCGCCTCGACGAGCATCCGGGTCGAACCGCGTCGGGCCATGCCGGGGATACGGGTGAGCTGCATCGTCGCGATGACGGCACCGGCGGCGTCCTCGACGAGCAGGATCTCGTTCGACGGGTCGTCGATGAGGTCCGCGAGCGCGCGCTCGTAGGCGGGCAGGTCGCTCTCCTGGGCTTGGTCGCCTCGCGCGGCACTGATCGGGTCGTCGGCGAGCAACGCCATCAGGGCGTCGAGGTCGCCGAGGCCGGCCCGGCGGAGGACGAGCGTCTGCTCGCGGGTGGTCAGGGTGGCGGGGAGTTCGAGTGCGGCGATCACCACCCCAGCCTCCCACCTCCGTCGACCTCGGTGGACGAAGGCCGACAGGCACGCGTCGCCGCGATCTGCGAGAGTTGACGGGTGAACTACGACCTCAGCGCTCCCGCTCGCCGCGACATCAAAGGTCTCACGGCCGCCATCGAGTCGGCCGAGGACACCGCTTCCCTGCAAGCGCGTCTGAGCGTGCCCCGCTACGGCGTGTTCGACCTCGCCGGCCGAGCCCGTCGCTCGCCGATCATCGGCGGCCTCCTGCTGGCCGGCACGGCACTCGATCAGAACGGCAAGCCGACGAAGCCCCTGCAGGTGCTCGAGACGATCCCCGAGCTGGATCCCGTCGACCCCGACCCGGGCGCCGTCACCGCTCAGCTCGCCGAGCTCACCCACGGCGACCTCGTGACGGTGCGGTTCTCCGACGGTGCCTACGGCGACTTCGGCGTGACCGGGATCGCCGTGTGGTCCGTCCCCGGCACGACGTTCCTCGTCGGCGGTTGGCTCATCGGTGAGGCCGGTGCTCCGGCCCCTCGGGTCACCGAGCTCGTCCGCCTCGCGCCGGTCGGCGACCACCCGTGGCCGGTGCCCGCGCAGATCACCGTCGTCGGCGAGGACATCGGCATCGACTGAGCGCGCTTCGTTCGCCCAAACATGGGCGAACAAACACACACTCGCCCAAACATGGGCGAATGAACGGCGGCCGGGCATGGGCACTCCTCCCCATTCGGTGTTCGACGCGCTCGACCTACGCTCGTGATGTCCGAGCAGTCGAACGAGAGGAACATCATGACCACACGAACGATGCGCAGCAGGATCGCCCTCGCGGGGGCCGCCCTCGGTCTCGCGATCGCCGGCTCCCTGGGCGGTGTCGCGACCGCCGCACCGGCGTCCGCCGCCGGCCAGTGCGTCGACTACCAGTACTCCGTCGGCGGCGACGGTGGGTGCGTCGCCAACATCCAGACGCTCCTCAACGCCTTCAAGACCGGTGGTCCCCAGCTGGAGGTCGACGGCCAGTTCGGCGAGCAGACGCGAACGGCCGTCATCGCGCTCCAGAACACCTTCGGTGTGGAGCCCGACGGGGTCGTCGGCCCCGCGACCTGGGCCCAGATGTGCACCCCGCACATGGGCCCCGGGCCGATCACGTGGTACCCGTACGAGGCTGCTCGTGCCTCCGGCTGCGACATCTGATGGGCACCGCTCCCCATGCAACCGCTCGAGATGCTCGACCTCCGCTCGGGACGTCCGAGCAGTCCAACGAGAGGAACATCATGACCACACGAACGATGCGCAGCAGGATCGCCCTCGCGGGGGCCGCCCTCGGTCTCGCGATCGCCGGCTCCGTCGGCGGCGTGGCGACCGCCGCCCCAGCCCACGCCGCCGGTCAGTGCGTCGACTACCAGTACTCCGTCGGCGGCGACGGCGGGTGCGTCGCCAACATCCAGACGCTGCTCAACGCCTTCGGACCGAGGATCCCCGGTGGTGTGTCCAACCTGGAGGTGGACGGCCAGTTCGGCGACCAGACCCGAGCAGCCGTCGTCGCCTTCCAGACTTACTGGGGCATGCAGGTCGACGGCGTCGTCGGTGCCGAGACCTGGAACATCCTGTGCGCGCCGCAGATGGGACCCGGTCCGGTCGACTGGTTCCCCTACGACGCGGCTCGCGCCTCCGGCTGCAACATCTGACCGAAGCTCGCGCGAACGAGGACTCCCCCGCCTGAACCTGGGCAAGGGAGTCCTCGTCCGTAGCGGCTAGTCCGCGTCGAGCGTGAAGAGCTGCGCCTGCTCGGGGGCGAGGAGCGGTATCGCGATCCCGACCTCGGCGAGCGCGCGGCCGGTGAGCACGATCGACCCCTCGGCCAGCCACGTCGGCGGTGCGTCCTGGATCGACCGGGCGGGCGCGCCGAGGTCGAGCGGACGGACGCGATAGCGACGCTCGGGATCGAGGCCCGGCACTCGGAGCGGCGCAGGAACAGCCGTCCGAGGTGCGGCGAGCGCCACCTGCGCGACGATCGCGGAGGAGCGGTCCTGGGCGATCACGCCATGCGCCTGCAGGGCGGGGTCCGCGCCGTCCATGCGGACGACGGAACCCGAGTGCAGCAGCGGCCGGAGGCGCTGGTAGTGGCCGATCCAGGCCGCGATGAGGTCGAGCTCGTCCTCGCCCGCCTCGTTGAGGTTCCACTCGATGCCCGCGCTCCCGAAGAGTGCCGTGGCGAGGCGGAACGCGAGGTCCGAGGTCCGCCAGGTGGTGTGCGAGCGGGCGGCGCCGAGGTGTCCGCCGAGATACTCCGGCGGGATCACGAGGCCCGTGTACCGCTGGATGGACTGGCGCTCCAGCGGGTCGTTCGTGTCGCTCGTCCACACCCGCTCGACGCGCTCCAGGATGCCGAGGTCGATCCGCGCGCCACCCGAGGCGCACGACTCGATGTCGACCCCGGGGTGCAACGCGCGCACCTCGTCGAGCAGTCGGTAGAGCGCCGCGGTCTGCCGGTGTGCCGAACCGCCGAGCAGGTCGCGGTTGTGATCCCACTTGAGGAACGCGATGTCGTACTCGGTCAGCAGTGCGTCGAGTCGGCCGAGGAGGTAGGCGAACGCGTCCGAGTGGTCGAGGTCGAGCACCCGTTGGAAGCGCCAGGTCGGGGCGTCCGGGTGCCCCAGCACCCAGTCGGGGTGGGTGCGCGCGAGCTCGGAGTCGGGGTTCACCATCTCGGGTTCGACCCACAGCCCGAAGTCCATGCCGGCACCGGTGACCGCGTCGATCAGTGGTGAGAGCCCGCCGGCCCAGCGTTCCGGGTCGACGAACCAGTCGCCGAGTGCGCGTCGGTCGTCGGTCCGGCCGGTGAACCAACCGTCGTCCAGCACGAACCGCTCGACCCCGACGCGCTTCGCCTGCTCGACGAGCGACAGCAGGGTGGGCAGGTCGTGGTCGAAGTACACGGCCTCCCAGGTGTTGAGCACCACGGGGCGGGGCTTCGTGATCGTGCTCCAGGAGCGGATCCAGGGGTGCAGTCGCGCGGAGACGCCGTCGAGACCCGCGTCGGAGTAGACGGCGACCGTCCATGGCGACTCGTAGCGCTCGCCAGGCGCCAGGACGACCTCACCGGAGGCGAGGAGTTCGCCGGACCCGGTGGCCGCGGGTCCGAGCGCCGAACGCTCGGTCCAGAGCACCTGGTCGCCGCTCCAGGCGAGGTGGGTCGCCCACACCTCACCCGTGCGGAAGCCGAAGCCGGGGGCTCCGACGACGGACAGGAAGGCGGCGTCGTGCCCCGGTCGGCCGTGACGGTGCTCGCGGGTCCAGGCGCCCTGGCCGAGGCGGTGACGCTGCGGCGTGCGCTCGTGGGTCCAGAGGCCCGTGAAGTCGAGGAGTTCGGTGGCGCGGTCCGGGACCGGCAGCACGACGGCGAGAGCGTCCACGGCGAGCGGTCGGTCGACCTCGGCGTCGTTCCGCACCGCGTGCCGGACTCGCAGCACGCCCTGCGGGGTCAGCTCGATCGTCGAGACGACCGTCACCGCAGCGCGCTCGTCGGACGTCGTCAGGATCAGGGAGGTGTCGTTGGCCTGCTGGTCGAGCAGCCGCAGCGCGAGCAGGTTCGACGCATCCGGTCCGCCCGGCCGGTGCACGCCGACACCCGGTCGGCCGCTCCAACCGTCGAATACGGTGGGCAGCAGGCTGAGGCGCGGCGGGGCGTCGATGGACGACGGCGGGATCGCGGGCGTCAGGCCATCGGCGAGTGCGGTGAGGGAGGCGGCGGCGAGTTCGCCGACATCGGCTCCCCAGTGGAGGATAGTGGGCACCTCCGTGCCACGGGCGTCGACGATCAGGCTGACGCCCGCGGCACGAAGGTGATGGATCACGGTTGCATTACTCCTTGACGGGGATGGACTGCGCCTTCAGGGCGTCGATCGTCGCCGACTGGCCCTTGGTGAGGGCGTCGAGCAGGGTGCCGTTGCCGGACACCGCCGCCTTGAAGCCGTCGGACACGTCGTTGTACGTCTGCGTCATCGTCGGACCCCAGGCGAAGTCCTCGGACACCTCGGAGGAAGCCTCCGCGAAGACATCGTAGATCGGCTGGCCGCCGTAGAAGTCGACGCCCTCCTTGAGGACGGGGAGGTTCAGGCCGTCCTTCGTCGCCGGGTAGATGTTGGCGCTCTTGTTGAGCATGGTGAGCGCCTCATCGGAGGTGTTCAGCCACAGGGCGAACTTCGCAGCCTCGTAGGGGTGCTCGGAACCGGTGAAGACCGCGGTGGACGAGCCACCCCAGTTGCCGGCGGCGGAGTCGCCGGCCTTCCACTGCGGCGCCTTCGCGACGGCCCACTTGCCGGCGGTGTCGGGAGCACCGGAGGCGATGGAGTTCGCACCCCAGACCGCCGAGTTCCAGGTCCACGCGGCGCTGGAGTTGTAGGCGTTGTCCCACTCGGTCGTCCAGGTCGGCACGGTCGAGACGAGGTCCTCGTCGATCAGGTCCTGCCAGTAGTCGGCGACCTGCTTGGAGGCGGGGTCGGTCAGGTCGACGGTCCAGTCGCTGCCGTCGTTCTTGAACCAGCTGCCGCCGGCCTGCCAGACGAGACCCGCGAACTGGTTGATGTCACCCTGCGAGAAGTTGGTGATGTAGGCACCGGTGGCACGCACCTGCTTGGCGGCCTCCTTGTACTCGGCCCACGTCGTCGGGATGGCGATCCCGTTCTGCTCGAAGAGGTCGGCACGGTAGAACATGGCCATCGGGCCGGAGTCCTGCGGGACCGCGTAGACCGAGTCGGACTCGCCGAGGGAGACCTGACCCCAGGTCCAGTCGACGAAGTCGTCCTTCGCGGCCATGACCTCGTCGCATGCACCGAGGTCCATGAGGCCGTTCTGCACGCGGAAGTTCGGGAGGGCGTCGTACTCGATCTGACCGAGGTCGGGCGCGTTGCCGGCCTTCAACTGGTTGAAGAAGTTCTGGTACGTGCCGCTGTTGCCGTTCGGGCCGGTCTGGACCTTGACCTGGATGTCGGGGTTCTCTTTGTTCCAGACGTCCACGACCTCCTCGATGCCGGGGATCCAGGAGGTGAAGCTGAGGTCGACCTTGCCCTCCGCCGGGGCACAGGACGCAGCAGCACTGCCGCCGTCCGACCCGGTGGAGGAGCAGCCGCTCAGGACGACGGCTGACAGCACCGCTGCGGCGACCGCTGTTCTCTTGAGGTTCATTGCGAATCCGTTCTTCTGTGAATGGTGAGGGATGGTGTTGCTGGTGCGGGTGGTTCGGGAGGTGCTGATCGGCGGGCGGTCACTTCACGGCGCCGGCACCGAGGCCGGACCGCCAGAACCGCTGGAGCAGGAGGAAGGTGATGACGAGCGGGATGATCGACAGGAACGCGCCGACGAGGACGTACAGGCGCAGTTCGGGGATCTGGTTGACCTGCGAGTTCCAGGAGTAGAGCCCGAGGGTGACGGGGAACAGGGCTTCGTCGCGCAGCATGATGAGCGGCAGGAAGAAGTTGTTCCAGATGGCGACGAACTGGAAGAGGAACACGGTGACGAGCGCCGGGAACATGAGTCGCACGGAGATGGTGAAGAAGGTCCGGACCTCCCCCGCACCGTCGAGCCGCGAGGCCTCGAGCAGTTCCTCCGGCACGCTCGACGCCGCGAAGATGCGGGTGAGGTAGACGCCGAAGGGGCTGACGAGCGACGGCAGGAACACGGCCCAGAAGGTGTTCGTGAGACCCACCTGGCTGAAGATCAGGAACAGCGGGAGGGCGAGCGCCGTGGCCGGCACGAGCACACCGCCGAGCACGACGTTGAAGATCAGGTCGCGGCCCGGGAACCGGTACTTGGCGAGCGCGTAGCCGCACATCGCCGCGAACAGGGTGCCGAGGAGTGCGCCGAGCCCGGCGTACAGGACCGAGTTCAGCATCCACTTCAGGTAGACGCCGTCGCGGTAGGCGACGAGCTGTCCGACGTTCTCGAAGAGGTTGAAGTCGGCGAACCAGAGCGGGGCGGTGTTCGAGAACTGCGACGACGACTTGGTCGACGCGATGAACAGCCACCAGATGGGGATGAGGAAGTAGAGCGTGAAGACGAGCATCACGATGAGCGCGCCGGCGCGCGACAGGCGGCTCTCCTGCGGGCCGCGGCCGGTGGACAGGATGGCGGTCATTTGCCTTCCTTTCGCTGCGTGAACTTCAGGAACCCGAACGAGAGGACGAAGGTCGCCAGCGCGAGCACGACCGAGAAGGCGGCTGCGAGGTTCACGTTCGGGATGGACGAGGTGGTGTAGACGGTGAGGTTCGGCGTGAAGGTGCTGCTCACGGCCGAGCTGAAGGACCGGAACACCTGCGGTTCGGCGAGGAGCTGGAGCGTGCCGATGATCGAGAAGATCGCGGTGAGGACGATCGCGGGCATCACCAGCGGGATCTTGATCGACCAGGCGATGCGGGCCTGGCCGGCGCCGTCGAGTCGCGCTGCCTCGTAGATCTCCGTCGGGATGGAGAGGAGCGAGGAGTAGATGATGAGCATGTTGTAGCCGACGAACACCCAGGTCACGACGTTCGCGATGGCCCAGAGCACGAGGTCGGCGGAGAGGAAGTTGACGTTCTGCGTGATCGCGGTGAACGGCGACAGGTTGGGCGAATAGAGGAAGCCCCACATGATGGCGGCGATGACGCCGGGGACCGCGTACGGCACGAAGAAGGCCAGGCGGAAGAACCGCTTGCCGCGGAGCAGCGGCGAGTCGAGCAGCAGGGCGAAGAGGAGAGCGAGGCCCAGCATCACGGGCACCTGGACGACACCGAACAGGAGCACCCGACCGACGGACTGCCAGAACGGTCC
Organism: Plantibacter sp. ME-Dv--P-095; assembly: GCF_030209365.1. NCBI lineage: Bacteria > Bacillati > Actinomycetota > Actinomycetes > Micrococcales > Microbacteriaceae > Plantibacter > Plantibacter sp. ME-Dv--P-095. Next base: position 204,019 of record NZ_JARVSB010000003.1, on the reverse strand, counting down.
GTTCTGGAAGACCTGCACGTACTGGGCGAACCCGCCGAACACCTCACGGGCCTGGCCGAAGGTGCCGTCACGCTCGATCACGAGCAACGACTGGTAGACGGCGTAGCCGATCGGCACGAGGTAGAACAGGGCGAACAGGACGGCGAACGGGACGATGAAGAAGGCGATCGCCCGCTTGTGCTGCACCACCGCCTTCGGCAGTCGCGCTGCCGTCCGCCGGCGGGACGGACGTGGTGACGTCGCCTCCGCCGTCTCGATGTTGACGCTCATCGCGTGCGGTCCTCTCTGATGACGCGCACGGCGCCGGCTGGCACGCGTGCGATGGAGTCGACGGGTTCGCCGGTGACGAGCTCGTGCCCGGTCGCCGGCAGCTCGACGTCGTGCGTCGAGTGGTTGATGAGGAAGCGGTAGCTGCGGTCGTCGCCGACGCGACGGATGACCTCGAGGCCCGGCAGCTGCTCGTCGCCCTGTGGCACGGCGCCCGCGCCTGCTGCGGCGTCGCGCAGGACGTCGTCGAGGGCGTCGGCGTCGAGGTTCGTCGCGAGGTACCAGGCGTCCCCGCCGCCCGCGATGCGGTTGCGGGTGATCGCCGGCCGGCCGATCGAGGGGCCGTCGGCGAAGGTGTCGAGGACCTCGGCGCCGCGGGCGCGGGTGCGCTCCGACCAGGCGGTCGCGGTCTTCCCGGAGGCGAGCGTGAGCGGCTGGCCCGGCAGGACGGGTGCGAACTCCTCGACGCTGACGCCGAGCAGCTCGCGGAAGGCGCCCGGGTACCCGCCGGGGCGGACGCGGTCCTCTTCGTCGGCGATCCCGCTGAAAAAGGTGACCACCGCGTGACCGCCGGCCGTGACGAAGTCGGAGACGACCGCGGCCTCGCTGTCCCGCACGAGGTAGAGGTTGGGGACGACGACGAGGCGGTACGCGGAGAGGTCCGCTCCGGGACGGACGACGTCGACCGTGTGGCCGAGTCGACGCAGCGAGGCGTGGGCGGCGTGCACCTGCGAGAGGTAGTCGACCGCGTGGGTCGGGCGGCTCTCACCGTCGGCGGCCCACCAGTTCTCCCACGAGAACATGAGCGCGACGTCGGCCTGCACGCGCGTCCCGACGATCTCGTCGAGTCGATCGAGGGTGCCGCCGAGCGCGACGACCTCCCGCCAGACGTCCGAGTCGGTGCCGGCGTGGGGCAGCAGGGCGGAGTGGAACTTCTCGGAGCCCTGCAGGGAGGCCCGCCACTGGAAGAAGCAGACGGCTTCGGCTCCCTTGGCGACGTGCGTCAGCGAGTTCCGGGTCATCTCGCCTGGCGCCTTGGCGAGGTTCTGCGGCTGCCAGTTGACGGCACCGGTCGACTGCTCCATGAGCAACCAGGAGCCGCCGCCGGCCAGGCCGCGCGTGAGGTCGCTCGCGAAGGAGAGCTCCGCGGTCGGGTCGGCGAGCCGGTTGTCGAGGTAGTGGTCGTTTGCGACGACGTCCATCTCGGGAGCCCACTGCCAGTAGTCCATGTTCCGGATGTGCGCGGTGACCATGAAGTTGGTGGTGACCGGCACGGTGCTGTGACGACGCAAGACCTCGAGCTCGGCGCGGTAGTAGTCGAGCAGCTCGTCGGAGGAGAAGCGGTGGAAGTCGACGACCTGGCTGGGGTTGCGGCTCGACAGGGTGAGACGGGGCGGCAGGATCTCGGCGAAGTCGCTGTACTGCTGGCTCCAGAACGAGGTGCCCCAGGCGGTGTTCAGGCGTTCGATCGTGCCGTAGCGGGCGCGGAGCCAACCGCGGAACGCTTCGGCGGACTCGTCGTCGTAGCAGAGCGCGTTGTGGCAGCCGAGCTCGTTGGAGACGTGCCAGAGCTCGACGGCCGGGTGGGCGCCGTACCGCTCGGCGACCCGCTCGACCAGTTCCAGGGCGTACCGGCGGAAGACCGCGGACGACGGGCACCAGGCCTGGCGGCCGCCGGGGAAGCGCGTCGTGCCGTCCTCGGTCTCGGGGAGGATCTCGGGGTGGCGGAAGGTGAGCCACGGGGGTGCTGAGGCGGTGCCGGTTCCGAGGTTGACCCGGATGCCCGCCGCGTGGAGCAGGTCGAGGATCTCGTCAAGGCCGGAGAACTCGAACTCGCCCGGGCGCGGCTCGAGGTGCGACCACCCGAAGATGTTGAGGGCGACGAGGTCGACGCCGGCTTCCTGCATGAGGGCGACGTCTTCGCGCCAGACGGACCGGTCCCACTGCTCGGGGTTGTAGTCGCAGCCGTAGGCGATGCCGTCGTGGCTGAACGTGGGGGTGGAGCTCATGGTGCCTTCCGCGATCTGTGAACGTGCACAGATCGAAGAGCGACAACTCCACGTTGAGAGTCTGTGAACGTACACAGAGTACGGTCGGATTTCAGAATCTGTCAACACGACGAGCGCCGTGGCGCGTTCGGCGCGGCGCTAGGGTGGAGCCGTGACCCCTCCGCCGACTCGACGCAAACGGGCCACGGTGCACGATGTCGCGGTCGAGGCTGGCGTCTCGCGCGGCACCGTCAGCCGGGTCGTCAACGGCGAGCGGTACGTCTCGGCCGAGGCCCGCGAGGCGATCGAGGCCGCCATCGAGAAGGTCGGGTACGTGCCCAACACGGCCGCCCGGAACCTCGTCATGCAGCGCACGCAGGCCGTCGGGTTCGTCGTACACGAGCCCCACAGTCTCTTCGTCGACGACCCCAACATCGGCAACATCCTGCTCGGCGCGAACGAGGCCCTCTCGCAGGCGGACCACCAGCTCGTCTGCCTGGTCGTCGACTCGGAACGCGACACCGACCGCATCACCCGGTACCTCTCCGGCGGCTTCGTCGACGGGGTCATCATGGTCTCCGCGCGCGAGAACGACCCGATCACCCGGGTGATCGAACGCCTCGGGCTCCCGGCGACGTTCGTCGGCCACCCGCCCGACCTCCGCGAACTCCCGTTCGTCGGCATCGACAACCGTGCCGCGTCTGCCGACATCACTCGCGAGCTGATCGGTGCCGGCCGGGGGCGTATCGGCATGATCGCGGCGGCGCTCGACCGCGACTCCGGCTCAGACCGACTCGCCGGATTCCGTGACGCCCTCGGCGACCGGTTCGACGAACGGCTCGTCGTCGAGGTCCCGTTCTACTCCCATCAGGACGGCTTCTCCGGCATGACCGAACTCCTCGCACGAGTACCGGAGATCGACGGCCTCTTCGCGGCGTCCGACGCGGTCGCGGCAGGTGCCCTCGAGGCGTTGCGCGCCGCCGGTCGGCGGGTCCCTGAGGACGTGTCGGTCGTCGGCTTCGACGACTCGGCTTGGGCCCTGCGCTGTCACCCGCCGCTCACGACCGTCCATCAGCCGGCAGCGGCCGTCGGTGAGCGGGCCGCGGAGGTGCTGCTCGCGCAGTTGCGGGGCGAGACCATCTCCCCCACCGGCTCGTTCGTCCCCACGTCGATCGTGCGTCGCGGGAGCGTCTGAACCCGTCAGCGGTAGCAGCCCTCGTCGGAGATCAGCACCACGTACTCCCGGGCCCTCTCGGTGTACGCCTGCACACCCAGGGCGTCGTCGAAGCTCTGCAGGTCGATCGCCTCGGCCGACTCCGAGAGGTCGAAGCTGATCCAGGTCGGCTCGTCGGTGCCACCGAGGTAGACCGGCCAGCCTTCGTCGGCGAAGTAGTCGGCGATCGTCTGCTCCGACGATTCACTCGTGCCCGGAGCGACCTCGAACGTCTTCATCGAGCGCGCGAAGGAGACCTCGCTGCCGTCCGAAGCAGCTGAAGAGCACGCCAACTCCTCCCATTCGCCCTCTTCGCTGATGATCGTGTTGAACGGGATGAGCGACGAGGCCGCGGTGAGCGTCGCGTTCGCCTGGGCACGAGCCTCTGCGGGCGAGGGCATCGACTCGTCGATGAACCCGTCCTCGAGGAGGTCTTCACCGGTGAACCCTCGAGCGTTCAGCTCGGCTTCGACGGCCGCCGCGAATGGAGCGGTGCCGGCGATCATCATCGCGAGAGGCGCTGCGTAGCCGACGAGTTGCAGCACGAACGCCGCGATGATCACGGTCACCAGGCCTCCACCGAGCGGAGGTCGATTCGTCGACGGCGGCGAGGGTTGGATCACGGAGTGCCCTTTCGTCCGGGCCCGGTTCACGCGGTTGCTCCCGGAGCAGGCAACCGCGTCGTGCTGCAGATGGCGACACGACGGATCGCGTACCATCCGGGCGACACTGCATGATCTCAGATCTCGCCGCGACCGATGAACGACCCCGCGCCATCGTGTCGGACGGACCGACCCACACGGTTCCCCCAGCAGGGCACGCCTAACGTTGGTCTGATGATCGGCTCGGGAATCACACGGCGCCTCCGCGCCACGCTCGTTGCGGTCACCGTGGCGGCCGCGGCGATCGGTCTGTCGGGATGCTCACCCGAGCAGATCGAGCAGCGCTCCGACGACGCGTCGATCCAGGCGCAGCTCGACTACGTGCACGCGCACTGGAACGCCTACAACGACGCCGAGTACGGCGCCCTGCCGGACTCCGACTGCGTCAACTTCGCCAGTCAGTCACTCATTGCTCGCGGGTGGCAGATGGACGATGGCTGGTCGTTCGACACCGATGCCGACGGCGACCACGAGTATTCGGACGCGTGGGTGAGCTCGACACTGTTCGAGCGCTATCTCCGGGCCCACCCCGAACGGGCGACGGAACTCGCCGCCACCGACCTCAGCGCGTTGCAGCTCGGCGACATCGTCCAGTTCGATTGGGACGACTCCGGCGACGAGGATCACACCGGCATCGTGACGAGGATCGTCGGTGATGGTGCCGACCGGCAGGTGTACTTCGCCGGCCACACACTCGACAGCCACTACCGTTCTGTGACGAACGCGATCACCGAGACCTATCCGGGCGCGCGAGTCACCTACTGGCACCTCGCAGCGCCCGCGAGCTGAGCAGCCACTCGCGCATCCCCTTCATTCGCCCATGTTTGGGCGAACGGGCACTCCGTCGCCCAAACATGGGCGAATGAACGTTGGTGGAGCGAGTCAGAGCAGGAGTGTCGGGCGCCGGACGGCGGCCCGCTTCGCCTCGTCGAAGGTGTCGACGTGCAGCCATTCGGGCGGGCTGGGCGCCACGATGAGGACGTCGTACCCGGTGCCCTGCGCCTCCACGTAGGCGAGACGACATTCGGGCGATGACGGGTCGGCGTCGTTCGAGATCCGCCACTGGCGGGTCCCGATCGGGACGACATGATGACGCTCGGCCGAGTCCTCGACACGTGGGAACGGCGACTCGAGCGACACTGCTTGAGCATGCTTCGTAACCATGCCCTCAGGCTAGGCGGCCGAGTGGAAGGCGCCTGCAGGCTTGACTTCCCAGGTTCGCGGCGACGCGCCGATGGTGGGCCTGCACTCAGCGGCTCGGGCGGCGCACGGTCTCGAGGCCCAGCAGCACGAGGGCGAGCACGATCGGCCCGTAGACGAAGACGTCGGTGAGCGTCAGCGACTCCCCGAGGAGCAGCACCGCGACGTGCACCAGCAGCACCGGTTCCAGGTAGCTGAGCAGCCCGAAGACGCCGAACGACAGCAGGCGGCTCGCGACGAGGTAGAGCACGAGGGCGACGCCGCCGATCACGCCGAGCAGGAGGATCCCCCACCCCAGCTGCGGGTGGGCCGCCAGGACGTCGAGCGACGACGGCTGCAGGGCGAGCACGACCGCGACGGGCACCAGGACGAGCAGCTCGAAGCAGAACGCGCCGATGGAGTCGAGCCCGGCCCGGCGACGGATCGCGAAGTACACCGGGTAGCCGAGCGCGACGGCGACGGTCGCCCACGAGAGTCCGCCGGCGACCACGATCGCCGCAGTGACCCCGACGGCCGCAGCGGCCACCGCGGCGATGCGCAGTGGGGCGAGGCGTTCCCGGTGCAGGACGACGCCGACCACGACCATCGCCAGCGGCATCAGCAGGTACCCGAGCGCGAGCTCGAGCCCGTGGCCGGTCTGCGGTGCCCAGCCGAACAGCCACAGCTGTACCGACAGCAGGAGCCCGTCGAGCACGATCACCAGGACGAGGAGCGGGCGACGAGCGAGACGGAGCGCGATGTCGCGGACGTCCCGCCACCAGCCGAACACCCCGACGAGAGCGGCGAGCACCGGCACCGTGGCGATCACCCGCCAGGCGAAGATCTCGTTCGCCTCGAACGGCTCCAGCAGCGGCGGCAGGAAGAACAGCGCCGCGAACAGGAACGAGGCGACGACGGAGACGAGGACGCCGCGTGGCGTCGTCTCGCGGTGCTCAGGGGGAAGGGCGGCCGTCACGGGTCCTCACCCTATCGTCGGCCGCGCACCGGAGCTCCGGCGGCGCAGCGCACAGCCCTCACCAGTCGTGGACGGTACCGTCCGTCAGCCGGTTCACCGGGAGGTACGCCTTCGTGTACTCGAACGCCGCAGCCGCCTCCTCGTCGAGTTCGACGCCGAGGCCGGGCTGCTCGCCGGGGTGCAGGAAGCCCTCGTCGAAGGTGAACGATGTCCGGAACACCTCGAGGGTCTGCTCGTTGTGCGGCATGTACTCCTGGATCCCGAAGTTGTGGATCGCGAGGTCGAGGTGCAGGGCCGCGGCCATCCCGATGGGCGAGATGTCGGTGGGGCCGTGGATGCCGGACCGGATCCCGTAGATCGCCGCGAAGTCGAGCAGCTTCTTCATCGCCGTGATGCCGCCGGTGTGCGTCACCGCCGAACGCACGTAGTCGATGAGGCGCTCGGTGATGAGGGTCTGGTAGTCGTACACCGAGTTGAAGACCTCACCGATCGCCAACGGCGTGGTCGAGTGCTGGCGGACGAGTCGCAGGGCGGTCTGGTCCTCCCCCGGGGTGCAGTCCTCGAGCCAGAAGAGCTTGTACGGCTCGATGTCCTTCGCGAACCGTGCGGCCTCGATCGGCGACATGCGGTGGTGTCCGTCGTGCAGGATCCGGAGGCCCGTCCCGAAGTCCTCGCGGATCCGCTCGAACACGCCCGGCATGTGCGCGAGGTACCCGGCGGTGTCCCAGGACTCCTCGGTGGGCGCCGTCGCCGCCGAGCCGTCGGACGCCCGCTTCGCCGGCTCGTAGTCGTAGCGGACACCGGGACCTGCGGCGGACACCCCGTAGACCTGCCCGAGCCCCGGCACACCGGTCTGCACGCGCACGGCGGTGAAGCCGAGCTCCTGGTAGCCGGTGATCGCGTTCGCGAGCGCCTGGTAGTCCGTGCCGGAGGCGTGGGCGTACGCGCGGATGCCCGATCGGCTCGCCCCGCCGAGCAACTGGTACAGCGGCACGCCGGCCTTCTTCGCCTTGATGTCCCAGAGGGCCATGTCGACCGCCGCGATGGCCGCCATCGTGACCGGCCCACGACGCCAGTACGGCCCGCGGTACAGGTACTGCCAGGTGTCCTCGATGCGGTCCTCGTCGCGCCCGATCAGCATCGACGCGACGTGGTCGCCGAGATACGACGCGACGGCGAGCTCGCGCCCGTTGAGGGTCGCGTCGCCCCAGCCGACCACCCCGTCACTGGTGGTGATCTTCAGGGTGACGAAGTTTCGGCCGGGACTCGTGACGATGACGTCCGCGCGTTCGATGCTCATGGGGTTCCTTTCGAGGAGGTCGAGGCGGCTCAGATGGCGTCGCGCGGGTCGGTGAGGTCACGACCGGCGACCTCCGGCATCCAGATGGACGCGATGAGCGCGCAGAGGGTGAAGACGCCGAGCATGATGATGATCGGGATGAAGGAGCCGGTGGCGGCGGACACCCACGCGGCGGCGATGACGGGGCCGGCGCCGGTCGCGACGATCGCCGCGATCTCCCGGGCCATCGCCGTATAGGTGTAGCGGTTCCGCGCACCGAAGAGTTCCGGCAGGGTCAGGTTCTCCAGCGACGCGAAGCTCATCACGGCCAGGTTGTGCAGGACGACGTAGCCGACGAAGACCAGGGCGGTCTCCTTGCTGTGGATCATGAGCATGGTCGGGACGATGACGATGAGCGCGATGATCGCCCACACCATGTACATGCGCTTCCGTCCGTAGCGGTCACCGAGCCAGCCGGAGAGCGGCACGGTGATGAAGGCGACGAGCGAGGAGACGATGACGGCGTTCACGCCGATCGACCGGTCGAGCAGCAGGACGACGGTGATGTAGCTGATGAGGTACGTCTGCACGAGTCCCGAGTTGCCCGCCTGTCCGAAGCGCAGGAGGAGCGCGATGGCGAACGCCTTGATCGGCTTGCGGTTCATCGCCTCGAGGGTGCGGAGGTTGCCGGTCTCGGTCGCGAGGGCGATCGTCTCCTGCTTGGTGAGCGCCTTGCCGTCGACGACGTCGTCACGCTCCTCGAAGACCGGGCTCTCCTTGAGGTTGAAGCGGACCCAGACCGCGAACAGCATGATCACGACGCTGCCGATGAAGGGGATGCGCCAGGCCCAGGCGATGACCTCGTCCTCGCTGTACGCGAGGAGCAGGCCGGCCCACAGTGCCGAGGCGAGGAGGGTGCCGCAGTTGGTCCCGAGTGCGACGAGCGAGGCGATGATGCCGCGTCGCTTCGCTGGGGCGTATTCGGCGAGCATGACGCCGGCACCCGAGATCTCCGCGCCCGCTCCGAAGCCCTGCGCGATCCGCAGGAGCACCAGCAGGATCGGCGCGAGGAGCCCCACCTGCGAGTAGGTGGGCAGGAAGCCGATGAGCGTCGTCGACAGCCCCATGAGCAGGATCGTGTAGAAGAGGACCTTCGTCCGGCCGGTCTTGTCACCGAGCCGGGCGAAGAAGAAGGCACCGACCGGGCGGGCGACGTAGCCGACACCGTAGGTCGCCATCGCGGCGACGACGGCCATGGCCGGGTCCTCGTTGGAGAAGAAGAGGTCGGCGAACACGAGCGCGGCGGCCAGCGAGTAGAGCTGGTAGTCCATGAACTCGAGCGCGGTGCCGAGCCAGCCGGAGATGGCCGCCCGGACGAGGTCGCGGACGGAACGGTTCGCGGTCGGGTCGCCGGTGGCGACTGCTGATTTCGGGTCTGACATGAGGTACTCCTTCGGACCTACGGGATGAAGCGGGAGTGGAGGTGGAGCGGTGGGGTGCGACTCAGAAGGCGAGGAGCACCTTCGCGGAACGGGAGGAGTCGCGGGCGACGGCGAACGCGTCGACCGCCTCCTCGGCGGGGAGGACGTGGGTCACGACACGGTCGAGGAGGTCGCTCTCGGCGAGGAAGGCGATCGCCTCGTCGATCTCGGTCGAGAACCGGAACGCACCGCGGATGGTGAGTTCCTTGGCGAGCATCGGCGCGAGGTTGATCGGACTGGCGGCGTCGGGGAGCATGCCGACCTGGACGATCGTTCCGGCTCGCTTCGCCGCGCGGACCGCCTGGGTGAGGGCGACGGGCGCACCGGAGCATTCGAAGACGACGTCGGCGGACTCGTCGGCGACGGTGTCGCGTCCCACGAGGAGGAGCGTCTCCGCCCCGACCGTGGCGGCGCGGTGGAGGGCCTCCTCCCGCATGTCGCTCGCCGTGACCGCGGTCGCTCCGGCACGCACGGCGGCGGCGATCACGAGCAGGCCGATGGGGCCGGCACCGAGGACGAGGACCCGGGCGCCGCGGAGGTCCCCGGCGAGTCCGACCGCGTGCATGGCCACGGCCAGGGGTTCGGCGAGCGCCGCGCGCTGGAGCGGGAGCGCTTCGGGCAGGACGCGCAGCATCGACCGTTCGACGATCAGGTACTCCGCTGCGCCACCCTGTCGGTGCGGGTCCGCTGCGGCGCTGCCGAGGTAGTCGCCGCCCGGTCGCAGGTGTGGGCGGTCCTCGAGCCCGGGCAGGCTGGGGCCGTAGCGGGCGGGGTGCACGGTGACCCGGGTGCCGGGGGCGAGCTGACCGGACGGGTCCGCGTCGACCTCGGCGGAGAGTTCGTGGCCGGGCGTGAGGGGTTCGCGGATGACGTACTCGCCGTTCGCGCCGTGGAAGTAGTAGTGCAGGTCGGATCCGCAGATGCCGACGTACCGCACCCGGAGGCGGACCTCGCCGTCGCGGGGTTCCGGGGTGTCGGTGTCCTCCCAGCGGATGTCCTCTGCGCCGTGGATCGCGAGCGTCTTCATCGGAGGGCTCCTGTCGTGGTGGTCGGTCGGGCCGTGGCGGCGACGCTGTCCTGGATCGCCGCGTCGACGCCGTGTCGCGCGATGGTGTCGATCAGCTCGCCGACCCGGGCGATGAACGCCGGTCGCTCGGCGAGCTCCTGTCCGAAGAGGTGGAGGCCGGCGATGACCCGGTGGGCGAGCTGCGCGCCGTCCGTCGAGGCGTCCGCGAGGCGGGCGAGTTCCTCGCGGGCCGGGTCGACCATGGCCCGCGCGTGCGGACCGGGGTCGAACCCGGGCATCGGGGCGATGCAGGACAGGTAGGCCGCGACGGTGAGCGCGATGAGATGCGGTGTCGATCCGCTGTCGAGGCTGCGGAGGGCGGGCTCCGGGATGCGCTGGCGGAGTTTCACCGAGCCGTCGGTGCCGACCTGCGCGGTGCGGTGCCCGAGGGCGTGGTTCGCCCATCGTTCGAAGAGCTGCGCTTCGTAGGTGTCCACGTCGACTCCGGCGGGGAATCGCACCGAGGGTTCGTATTCGTGGTGGAGGATCGACCGCGCAGCCGATTCCACGTCGGGCATGGCGATCGCCTCGGAGATCGTGGCCGCCCCGCGGAGCGCGCCGAGGTAGGCGATGAGGGAGTGCGTCCCGTTCAGCAGCCGCACCTTCATCTGCTCGTACGCGCCAACCTCGTCGGTGAACACCGCCCCGCCGGCCTCCCAGGCGGGGCGTGCGGCGGCGAAGCGGTCCTCGATCGCCCACATGGTGAACGGTTCGGCGGAGACGGGCGATTCGTCACGGACGCCGAGGCGCGCCGATACGAGGTCGCGCAGCTGGGCGGTCGTGGCGGGCACGATGCGGTCGACCATGCTGGAGGGGAAGGCGACGGCACTGTCGAGGTAGGCGAGCGCCTCCGCACCCTCCGAGCCGGGCAGTTCGCCGAGGAAGGTCCGGACGAGCGCCTCGGTGCGGGCCCCGTTCTCGCTGAGGTTGTCGCAGCTGAGGATCGTCACGGGGGCACCGTTTCCGGATGCGCGCCGCTGCAGTCCGCGCGCGAGCTGGCCGATGGTGGTCCGGGGTGCACCGCCGCGCAGGTCGGCGGCGATGAGCGGGTCCGAGAGGTCCAGTAGGCCCGTCGACGGTGAGGTGCTGTACCCGTGCTCCGTCACGGTCAGCGTCACGACCCGGATGCGCTCGTCGGCGAGACCGGCGACGACACGTTGGGGGTCCGCTGCGGCGACGAAGACGTCGGTGTGCACGGCGGGCACGGTGATGGCCGTCCCGCTGGGCGAGATCTCGGCGACGGCGTAGCGGAGGTCCTGCGCCTGCATGGCGTCGACGACCGTGCGGGAGCGTGAGGCGACACCGATGATGCCCCAGTCGTCACCACCGGCACGCAATGCTGCAGCCGTGTACACGGCCTGGTGGGCCCGATGGAAGTTGCCGAGGCCGAGGTGCAGGACACCGGCTGCGGAGGGTACGGGGTGTCCGGGCTGCGGGGCGGAACCGGCACCGAGTCGCCCGATCGGGCCCGTCATCGCGTAGCCTCGGGGCGCTGCAGCATCGGCTGGCGGAGATCCGCATCGATCGTCATGAAAGCGATTCTGATTGGTTTGTACAAAGTTTGTCAAGTAGTTTCATGGCGCGGGCATGCCGCATCATGAGTAGACCAGACCCCGCGAAGGATCAACCGTGACCGCCACCCTGACCGATGTCGCCCGTCACGCCGGCGTCTCCATCGCCACCGCATCGCGGGCCTTCGGCGAACCGGACCGACTCGCCGACGCGACGCTGGAACGGGTCCTGAGCGCGGCGGCGGACCTCGGGTACGCCAACCCCAACGGCGCGACGACGGAGAAGACCTTCGGCGTCATCGTCCCCGACGTCGCGAGCCCCGTGTACGCGACACTCCTGAAGGGTGTCCACGCCCAGGCCTGGCAGGGACGCCACCGCCCGGTGTTGTTCGACACCGATGAGGACCTGCATCGGGAGCACGAACAGCTCGAACTGGCGCGGAAGCTCAACGGGATGCTCCTCTGCTCCCCCCGCCTCCCCGACGACGAGATCCGCGCGCTCGTGGGCGACACCCCCGTCGTGGTGGTCAACCGCATCATCGAGGGTCTGCCGTACGTGGTGATGGACACGGAGAGCGGTCCCCGGCAGGCGGTCGAGCACCTGGCAGCCCTCGGACACCGGCACATCGCCTACGCCGCCGGCCCCGAACACTCCTGGGCGGATCTGCGTCGTGGGGACGCCGTCGCCGCGGCGTGCGCCGTCCTCGACATCGAGTTCACCCGCCTGGGTCACCAGGCGGCGTCGATCCAGGGCGGCCTGGCCGCAGCGGCGACGATCGTCGCGAGCGGTGCGACCGCGGTCGTCGCCTACAACGACCTCGTCGCCCTCGGCATCGAATCCGGCGTCAGGACCCTGGGCAAGCGGTGCCCGGAAGACCTCAGCATCATCGGCACGGACGACATCGAGATGGCCTCGATCCGTCAGCCCGGGCTCACGACCGTCCGACTCGCCATCAACCGTTGCGGATCACTCGCGGTCGAGGTCCTCGTGCGCGCCATGGCCGGTGCCGCCCCGCGGTCGGTCGCGAGTCTGGATTCGCAGCTCATCGTCCGCGAGTCGACGGCGCCACCGCGACGGTCCTGACCCGCCGGCATCACGCCAGGCGTTCGCGCCCACCCCAGCGGTGGAGTCGTCCGACGGCGAGACCCGCCACGAGCGCGCAGGCCGCCAGGAGCCCCCACATCACCGCGAGCGGTGCCGGTGGCGGCGTCTGCGAGAGGATCGCGTCGAGCGTGCCGACGATCCACGTCGAGGGGAGGACGCGGAAGATCCCAGCGGCCCACTCGGGGAGGACCGAGAGCGGGAAGAGCGCCCCGGACGTCACGAGGGCGAGCATCGGCAGCAGGTACGCCAGCTGCATCGCGACATCCGGGTTCGACAGCCGGGTGGCGAGCAGGTATCCGAGCCCGAGCAGCATGGCACCGCCGAACAGGACCGTGACCGCGACGGCCACGAGGTCGCCGAGCGGACGCTCCGGCGACGTCCAGGCCGCGAGGGCGACGATCACGACCGTCTGCCCCACGACCACGCCGAGGCGGATCGGCAGGTGCCCGAGCAGGTACGCGTCATGACGCGCCGGCGTCGTCGACAGGGCGCGCAGCAGGCTGGTACCGCGATGCCGGACGAGCGGGACCGTGGTGAGCATGAATGCGACCGCCATGAGCCCGGTCGTCGCCACCAGGGGCAGGCCGCGCTCGAGTACCCCGGCCGGGGCTCCACCGGCTCCCGCCACGATGACGTCGACGCCCCAGAGCAACCCGATCAAGCCGAGGAAGCTGGCCACGAGGATGATGGCCGAGCTCGGGTCCCGGAGGAGGTCGCGCGCGTGGGCCGTGGTGAAGCTCCGAAGCTGCGACCGGAACGTCTGCATCGTGCTCGTGCTCACCGCTCGTGCGCCCGCTCGCCCTCGGCCGAGGATCGCGGGCGGTTCGCGAGGTCGATGAAGAGGTCCTCCAGCGAGCCGTGCGCGACGCGGAACCCCCGCGGCCGGAGGCCGGTGGAGAAGGTGAGTCTGCGGAGGACGGCGTCGGGATCGTCGGTCACGACCTCGACGAGGCTGAGCGCGCCCTTCGCCGTCACGGTGATCGCACCGGGGATGTCGTGGGATTGCAACTCGGCGACCGTGGTCGCATCGGGGATCTCGAACGTCACTGTCGCCGTGGAGGCGTGCTCCCGGACCAGTGTCTCCGGCTCCCCCATGGCGGCGATCGACCCGTCCACGAGCACCGCGATCCGGTCGCAGACCTGCGTGGCCTCGTCCATGTGATGCGTCGACAGCAGGATCGTGGTGCCACGTTCCTGCTGGCGCCGGATGATGGACCACAGGTTGCGGCGAGCCTGTGGGTCGAGTCCGGCGGAGGGTTCGTCGAGCACCACGATCTCGGGGTCGCCGATCAGGGCGATGGCGATGAGCAGGCGCCGCTCCTGCCCGCCGGAGAGGTGCTTCACCCGCCCCCGGCGGGCGTCGCCGAGCTCGAGTTCGTCCAGGACGTCCTCGGGCGGGCGGACGCGGGCGTGGAACGAGGCGAAGAGCTCGAGCGTCTCCGCGACGGTCAGCGTCGGGAACAGCGTGGCGGCCTGCGGCTGCACCGCCAGGCGCTCCGTCACGAAGCGGCGGTCGCTCGCGGGGTCGTGGTCGAGCACCCGGACGGTTCCGGCGCTGGGTCGCCGGAGTCCGACGATGGTCTCCAGCGTGGTGGTCTTCCCGGCACCGTTCGGCCCCAGGAGTCCGAACACCTCGCCCTCCCGGACGCTCAGGGAGACGTCGCGCAGGACGGTCCGGTCTCCATAGTGCTTGCTGAGCCGATCGACGGTGATGACAGCTCTGGCGTGGTCGTTCATCGTCGTCCTCCAGACGGCGGGGCATCGTGTTCGCCCGGGAAGAAGATCTCCTCGATCGGGCGCGCGAGGAGGGCGGAGACACGGAACGCCAGGGGCAGCGACGGGTCGTAGCGGCCGGTCTCGAGGGCGTTCACGGTCTGCCGGGAGACCCCGAGGGCCTCAGCGAACTGGACCTGGGTCCATCCGCGTTCGGTGCGCAGTGCGCGGACGTCGTTCTTCATCGGTTCGCCCGGAACGAGAGGACGCCGATGCTGACGCCCCAGACCGCCATCCCGCCGATGAACACCCACCACTCGGGCTGATCCACGACGATCGCCGCGGTCGAGAGGAACACGATCACGAGGCTGATCAGCATCGCCGCGCCGAACCCGATCGCGAGGCTCAGGAGCAGGAGTCCGCGTTGCAGCTCGTCGACACGGCCGACGTGGCGGATCAGCGCGACCGCGATCCAGACCACGGGGACGAGTGGGACGAGCGCGACGACCACGCCTGCGGCGGAGCCCGGTTCGGTCCGGACGATCTCCGGCAGGAAGAGGAAGGTCACGAGGAAGCCGATGGCCCCGGCCGCGATCTCCCACAGGTACCGCAGGGACGCTCGTCGCTCCTGCGGGGTCGATCCCCGGTCGGTGTTCGCTCTCATGCTGTGACCTCGCTTCGTGTGTCGGATGTCTCGGATGTCTCTGATGTCTCTGTCGCGCCCGGCCGGCGTTCGGACTGATCCCACTCGAACCGCCGCACGGCGAGCGCCCCGGCGGCGACGGTGACGACGGCCATGAGCCCCCACAGCGCCGGCACGGGCAGGAAGGGTTCGGCCCCGGTCAGGGAGGCGCTGGTGGCGGCCACGAACCAGGTGGTCGGCAGGCAGTTCATGACGACCTGCACCGCAGCGGGCAGGATCGCCTGCGGCAGCAGCCCTCCGGACGCGAAGACGAGTCCGAGGGTCACCATCACCATCGTCTGCTGGGTCGCCTCGGCGTTCCGCGATCGGGCGGCGGACGCCAGCGCGACGGCGAACAACATCGTCGTCCCCAGGAGGAAGGACGTGCCGAGGGTCAGCAGGTCGAGCCCGTCGACGTACCGGCGCCACACCGCGATCCCGGCGGTCAGGAGCAGTACGCCGACGGCGACCAGCGCGCGGAGCGGGAGCTGTGCGAGGAGGAAGGTCGAGCGCCGGAGGGGTGTCGTGCCGAGCAGACGGAGGAGTCCGCGCTCCCGCATCGCGACCAGAGGGACGGTCGTCCCGATGAACGCGACGCTCGCGACCCCGACCAGGACCACGATCCCGAGGTTCTCCTGCAGGGGGTCGAGCTCGGCGTCGCCCTCGTCGTCCACCACGGTCACGGCGTCGGCACGGACGCCCGCGTCGCGAAGGCCCAACCAGATCGGATCCCAGGCGGCCTGGTCGGACGCGTCGAGGACGACCAGCGCCCGACCATCGACGACCGTCACGACGGTGTTCCGCTCGGGTGCGTCCTCGGCGACCACGCGGACGCCGGCCCGTTCGAGGGCGGACGCGATGCGGGGGTCCGCAGCATCCACGGAGGCGACCGGAGCGGGCCCGAGCACGACGAACGCCAGCCACATCGACACGTAGATCACGAGGATGATGCCCGTCATGAACCACATCGAGACCCCGGTCAGGGGATTCCTCAGCACGTCGCGGGCACTCATCGCGGCGAGCCGCCGGAAGGCTTCGCGGCCGTGACCCTCGCGTCCGCCGGTCGCGGGCCTCATCGGGGCACCTCGACGGTGAGGACCGGAGTGACAAGGAAACCTGACATGCGTCAAGTGTGCTTGTCATCCCTGGGAGTGTCAAGTGCCCTTGGCATCCGTTGAGGCGGCACACTGAGACCATGCTGAACCGACTGGGCCTCCTCCGCATGTCCGGCCGCGACCCCGGCGAGGGCCACCGCGTCGCGAGTCCGCTCGAGTTGCTCTTCGACCTCGTCTTCGTCGTCGCGGTCTCGCAGGCCTCGCAGAACCTCCACCACGGCATCGTCGAGGGCCACGCCGCGGAGACGACCATCTCCTACGCGATGATCTTCTTCGCCATCTGGTGGGCGTGGATGAACTTCACCTGGTTCGCCTCCGCGTTCGACACCGACGACTGGCTCTACCGACTGACGACCATCGTGCAGATGGCGGGTGTCCTCGTGCTCGCGGCCGGCGTGCACGACGCCATGGTGGAGGGTGATTGGGCGATCATCACCGTCGGCTACGTCATCATGCGCCTCGCGATGGTGGCGCAGTGGCTCCGGCTCGCGCTCTCCGACCCGGAGCAGCGGGCCGTCGCCCTCCGGTTCGCCATCGGCATCAGCCTGGTGCAGGTGCTCTGGGTGGCCCGCCTGGCCCTGCCGGTCGAGGGGCAGTTCTGGACCTTCTGGCCCGCGATGCTCCTCGAGGTACTGGTGCCCGTGTGGGCCGAGCGTGTCCACCGCACGCCGTGGCACCCCCACCACGTTGCGGAACGCTACGGCCTCTTCACCCTGATCCTGCTCGGTGAGAGCCTGCTCGGCTCGGCGAACGCCATCATCGACGCCGCCAACGCCGACCGCCGCATCGACGGTCTCGTCGGCCTCGCCGTCGCCGGGATCGTCCTCGCGGCCGGCATGTGGTGGATGTACTTCAGCCGCGAGCAGGCTGATCGACTGACGTCAGCCCGGCAGGGCTTCACCTTCGGGTACGCGCACTACTTCGTCTTCGCCGCCGCCGGAGCCGTCTCGGCGGGGATCGAGGTGGAGCTCGACCTCCTGACCGAGGCCGGCGAGCATCTCACCGCCGCCGACGCCTCGTTCTCGCTCACGGTGCCGGTCACCGTGTTCATGGTCGCGGTGTGGTTCGTCCTCCTCCGCGGGCGGATCTCCACCGGAGCCTCCGCGCTGTTCCTCGTCGCTGCGGCGGTCGTCCTCGCGTCGGCGGCACTCCCGATCGTGACCGTGCTCGGGACAGCGACGGCGGTCGGGGTCGCGGTCGTCGTCCTCGAGGTGCAACGAGTCCGCGAGCGACCGGAGCATGCTCGCTGAGCGACCCCGGACACGACGAAGGCCCCCGATTCCTCGAGGGCCTTCGTGTCACATCCACTGGTGCGCGAGGCGGGACTTGAACCCGCACGCCCTTTCGAGCACTGGCACCTGAAGCCAGCGCGTCTGCCAATTCCGCCACTCGCGCGAGACACCAGACGTCACCGCTCTCGCGGCAACTTATCGAGGATAGCACGCGGAACCCACGGCGGAGAACACCGGAGATCCGCGCCAGGGCGGGACGAAACGGCCGCGACGCTCCTCCACAACGCCCGATCCCGGCCTGCCGAGCGGGTGAACACCTGTCGTCGGCACCGGCGTCGATTGGCCTCCTGTACAGCCAAACCGTCTAACATTGCCAGGACACCGACACGAATCGAGAGACCGTGGGCATTCTGGACAACTTCGAGAAGGGACTCGAACGCGCCGTCAACGGCGCCTTCGCGAAGACCTTCAAGTCCGGACTCCAGCCGGTCGAGATCACGAGCGCCCTCCGACGCGAGCTCGACACCAAGGCCGCCGTCGTCTCCCGCGACCGCATCCTCGTGCCCAACAAGTTCACCGTCCGCATGTCCCCCACCGACTTCGAGCGCATGGACGCCATCGGGCCCTCGCTCATCGACGAGCTCGGTTCGCTCGTCCAGAAGCACGCGAAGAGCCAGGGGTACTCGTTCCCGGGAGCCGTGACCATCCGGCTGTCCGGCGACCGCTCCCTGCCCGACGGCCTCGTCCAGATCGACAGCGTCAACCTCAAGGGCTCCGTCACCTGGGCGCCCGTGCTCGACATCGGTGGCAAGCGCTACCCGATCACGCAGGCCCGCACCGTCATCGGCCGTGGCACCGAGGCCGACATCACCATCCCCGACACGGGCACGTCGCGGAAGCACGTCGAGATCCTCTGGGACGGCAACGCCGGACAGGCGCGCGACCTCGGCTCCACGAACGGCTCGAAGCTCAACGGTCAGCCCTTCCGCCAGGCGGCACTCTCCCCCGACGCCGTCATCGAGATCGGCCGCACCCGGATCGTGTTCCGGGTCGTGGCCCAGGCCGCCGGATCGGACCGACGGATGAGCGACGCGACCCGGCGTCACGACGTGTCGTCCTTCAGCGACTCGTGGGGAGACGGCGCGTGAGCGAACTGACCCTGCTGGTCCTCCGCATCGGCTTCCTGCTCCTGCTCTGGACGTTCGTCTTCGGCATCGTCTACGCCCTCCGCACCGACCTCTTCGGTCCGCGCACCCGCAAGCCGCAACCGCAGGCGTCCAACGGCGCGCCGGCCACGCCACCGCAGCCGATGCGGGCCGCGACCGCACCGGCTCCCAGCCGGCCGACGTCGAGCGGCTCGAGCGGCACGCCCGCGCGTGCGACGGTCGACAACACGTCCCGCCTCGTCATCGTCTCCGGTCCGAAGCAGGGCACCGAGCTGCCCCTCGGACGCGAGCCGATCACCATCGGCCGCTCGGCCGATTCGGGACTCATCATCCGCGACGACTACACCTCGACCCATCACGCACGCCTCATGCTCTGGAACGACGAATGGATGGTCCAGGACCTGGATTCCACCAACGGCACGTTCCTCGCCGGCAAGCGCGTGAGTGTCCCGACGCAGATCCCGCTCGACACCCCCGTCAAGGTCGGCCAGACCAGTTTCGAGCTGCGGCGGTAACCCGGTGACGACCAGCGGCGCCGGCGCGGCGCTCTCCCATGTGGGTAAAGTGCGCTCAAACAACCAGGACTCCGGGTATTCCGGGCGTCACCTGTTCGTCGTCGCCGACGGCATGGGTGGCCACGCCGGAGGCGACGTCGCCTCCGCGATGGCGCTGAACCGCATCATCGAAGCCGACGAGCCGTATCCCTCGTCGGAGGCGGCCGAGGCGACGCTGCAGGCGGCCATCCTCGCGGCCAACTCCATCCTCGGCGAGACGGTCTCGAAGCATCGGGAGCTCACGGGCATGGGCACCACGGTGTCCGCCCTCGCGGTCATCGGCAACGAGGTCGCCATCGCCCACATCGGCGACTCCCGCATCTACCTGTTCCGCGAGGGCGAGCTCAGCCAGATCACGGTCGACCACACCTTCGTCCAGCGCCTCGTCGACTCCGGCCGGATCACGGCGGAGGAGGCGATGGTGCACCCGCGCCGATCCGTGCTCATGCGCGTCCTCGGCGACGTCGACGCCTCGCCCGAGATCGACACGATGACGCTCGGCACGCAGCCAGGCGACCGCTGGATCCTCTGCTCCGACGGCCTCTCCGGCGTCGTCGACGAGACGCACATCGCGGCCACGCTGACGGAGGAGTTGTCGGCGCAGCGGACGGCCGAGAAGCTCGTCCGACAGAGCCTCGACCGCGGCGCACCCGACAACGTGACGGTCGTCGTCGTCGACATCGTCGACCAGCCGGTCGGCGACGCCGATCCCGTCGTCGTCGGTTCCGCCTCGAAGCCCGTCGCCTTCGCGCTCACCCCCTCGGTGAAGAAGCCGTCGCTCATCCCGAACAGCTGGCTGCACCCGGGGCGGGTCACCTCGCTCGGCAACTCCCACTTCGAGCCGGCGTCGGAGGACTACCTCGACGAGCTGATCGAGGAGGACGAGCGCCGTGCGCGGCGCCGCCGCATCACCTGGCTCGTCGGACTCATCGTCGTCATCGTCGCGATCGTCGGCGGCGTCGTGCTCGGCTACGCCTGGACCCAGACGCGCTACTTCGTCGGCGGCGACACCGACACGGTCGTCATCTACCAGGGCATCCAGCAGGACGTCGGGCCGATCCAGCTGTCGAGTGTCAAGGAGGACACGGGCATCCCGCTCGGTTCGCTCTCCGACTTCGATCGGCAGGCCGTCGACCAGACCATCAGCGCGTCCTCGTTCTCCGAGGCCCTCGACATCGTCAAACGTCTGCGGGTGACCGATGACCAGTGACGTCGCAGCCCCGATCCAGGCCGACACCGGCGTCATCAAGACGATGCGTCGGCTCCGGCTCCCGAAGAAGCTCCGCAACCTCGAGCTGGCACTCCTCATCTTCGCCTTCGCGATCAACGCGGTCGCCGTCATGCTCGTGCAGCTCGGCGCGCTCGGTCATCTCGACTTCGCCCTGATCACCTTCGGCTCGGGGCTGTCGCTCCTCGTCCTCGCGTTCCACATCGTGCTCCGCTACACCGCAGCCGAGGCCGACCCGTTCCTCCTGCCGATCGCCACCGTCCTCGGCGGGATCGGCATCGCGGAGATCTACCGGATCGACATCGCCCTCGGCGACGCCGGCTGGGAGAGCGCGGCCGTCCGGCAGATGGTGTGGAGCGCGATCGCCATCGGCGGGGCCATCGCGGTCGTCCTCATCATCCGGAACCACCGCATCCTCTTCAAGTACACCTACGTCGCCGGCCTCTTCGCCTTCGTCCTCCTCCTGCTGCCCCTGCTCCCGGGCATCGGCCGGGAGGTCAACGGTGCGCGCGTCTGGATCGGGATCGGTGACGCGGTCACCTTCCAGCCCGGTGAGATCGCGAAGATCGCCCTCGCCGTCTTCTTCGCCGGCTACCTCGTCCGCACCCGCGACAGCCTGTCGATGGTGGGCAAGAAGTTCCTCGGTGTCCAGTTCCCGCGGCTGCGCGACCTCGGCCCGATCCTCGTGGTCTGGGCGATGGCGATGGGCGTGATCGTCTTCCAGCGCGACCTCGGAACGGGTCTGCTCTACTTCGGCATGTTCCTCGTCATGCTGTACGTCGCCACGAGCCGCGCCAGCTGGATCATCATCGGCCTCACCATGTTCTTCGCCGGCGCGTTCATCGCCGGCCAGACGCTGTCCTACGTCGCCGGTCGGTTCCACAACTGGTGGGACGCCTTCAACCCGGAGGTCTTCGACCGCGACGGCGGCAGCTACCAGCTCGTCCAGGGGATCTTCGGCCTCGCCCACGGCGGGCTGCTCGGCACCGGTCTCGGCCAGGGCATGCCGGAGATCACGCCGGTCCCGCAGAGCGACTACATCATCGCCAGCCTCGGTGAGGAGCTCGGTCTCGCCGGTCTGTTCGCCATCTTCGCGCTGTACCTGCTGCTCGTCTCCCGGGGATTCCGGGTCGGTTACGCGGGCACCGACGACTTCGGCAAGCTGCTCTCGATCGGCCTCGCGTTCACGGTCGCCCTGCAGGTCTTCGTCGTCGTCGGCGGCGTGACGCGGATCATCCCGCTCACCGGTCTCACGACGCCGTTCCTGGCCGCCGGTGGATCGTCCCTCGTCGCGAACTGGATCATCATCGCCGTGCTGCTGCGCATCTCCGACACGGTCCGAACCCAACCCAAGGCGGTGGTCTCGTGAATCGTGAACTCAAGCGGGTGAGCATCGTCGTCCTGGCGATGTTCCTGGCCCTGTTCGGGTCGACGACCATCATCCAGATGTTCCAGGCCGACACCCTCAACGCGGACGGCCGCAACACGCGCACGCTGTACGACAGCTACCGCACGGAACGCGGTCCCATCCTCCTCTCGGACGGCACCGCGATCGCCTCATCGGTCGCGAGCGACGACGAGTACAAGTACCAGCGGGTGTACGCGAACGGGCCGTTGTACGCACCCGTCACCGGCTACTTCTCACCGACGCAGGGGTCCTCCGGGCTCGAGCTCGCCACCAACGACTACCTGAGCGGCACGTCGAACTCGCAGTTCCTCGACTCCATCAACCGGCTCATCTCCGGGCAGGCGCCCAAGGGCGCCGCCGTCGAGGTCACGCTCGACCCCGTCGTGCAGCAGGCCGCGTTCGACGCCCTCGGCGACCAAGAGGGAGCGATCGTCGCGATCGAACCGAAGACCGGCAAGATCCTCGCGTCCGTGTCGAGCCCCGGCTACGACCCGAACGTGCTCGCGAGCCACGACAACGCCGCCGTCCTCGACGCCTACCGCGCCCTCGACGACGACGACCGTCAGCCGCTGTTGAACAAGGGCGTCGACGGCGACCTCGATCCGCCCGGGTCCACGTTCAAGCTCGTCACCGCGGCGGCCGCGTTCGCCTCCGGCCAGTACACGCCGGAGTCGGAGTTCCCGAACCCGTCGACGTACACCCTCCCCGGCACGAGCACCGTGATCCGGAACTCGGAGGGCGGCAGCTGCGGCGGTGGGGCGACCGTCTCCATCGCGACGGCCGTCCAGCTCAGCTGCAACATCCCGCTGGCCGAGCTCGGTGTCGAGCTCGGGTACGAGAAGATCCGCGACATGGCGCAGAGCTTCGGCTTCAACATGGACGTGAACATCACGGGCACCGGCCTCAACCCCATGCCGATGCAGCCGAGCACGTTCCCCAACGCGCTGAGCGACGACCAGACCGCCATGGCCGCCTTCGGGCAGTACACGGTCCGGGCCTCGGCGCTCCAGATGGCCATGGTCTCCGCGGGTATCGCGAACGGCGGTGTCGTCTGCAACCCGCAGCTCGTCAACCGCGTCGTGAACCCGGATCTGAGCGTGCTGAAGGAGTTCGAACCGGCGCAGTTGTCGCAGCCGATCACGAGCGACGTGGCCAAGGAGATCACGGACATCATGGTCCAGGGCGTCCAGAGCGGTGCTGCGACTAATGCAAGAATAGATGGGGTCGATGTGGCTGGAAAGACAGGCACGGCGCAGAACGGATCGGACGATCCGTACACGCTGTGGTTCACCGGTTTCGCGCCCGCGGACGACCCCAAGGTCGCCGTGGCGGTCGTTGTTGAAGATGGCGGTGGACTCGGACAGGACGGTTACGGCAACCTCGTGGCCGCGCCGATCGCGAAGAAAGTACTAGAGGCGGTGCTGAATAAATGAGACCGACAGCCGGGCTGACCTTCGGGGGTCGCTACGAACTGCAATCTCGTATTGCGATCGGTGGAATGGGCGAGGTGTGGCAGGCCACTGACCTCGTCATCGGCCGGACCATCGCCATCAAGATCCTCAAGGACGAGTACATGGGGGACCCCGGGTTCCTCGAGCGCTTCCGTGCCGAGGCTCGGCACGCCGCCCTGGTGAATCACGAGGGCATCGCCAACGTCTTCGACTACGGCGAGGAGGACGGCAGCGCCTTCCTCGTCATGGAGCTCGTCCCCGGCGAGGCGCTCTCGACCGTCCTCGAGCGCGAGCGCGTGCTCCCCACCGACAAGGTGCTCGACATCGTCGCGCAGACCTCGTCGGCACTGCAGGCCGCGCATGCCGCCGGCCTCGTCCACCGCGACATCAAGCCGGGCAACCTGCTCATCACGCCCGACGGCCGCGTCAAGATCACCGACTTCGGCATCGCCCGCATCGCCGACCAGGTGCCGCTCACCGCGACCGGTCAGGTCATGGGAACGGTCCAGTACCTCTCGCCGGAGCAGGCGAGCGGGCACCCGGCGTCGCCGTCGACCGACATCTACTCGCTCGGCATCGTCGCGTACGAGTGCCTGGCCGGACGTCGTCCGTTCACGGGCGAGTCGCAGGTCGCCATCGCGATGGCCCAGATCAACGAGGCCCCGCCGGAGCTCCCGGTCACGATCGCCGAGCCGGTCCGCCGTTTCGTCATGTCGATGATCGCCAAGAACCCGGTCGATCGTCCCGCGTCCTCCGCGCACGTCGCCCGGGCCGCCCAGGCCCTCCGCCGTGGCGACCTCAACGCTGCGGCCGCAGCCGTCCCGATGATCCTCGGTGGAGCCGGCGAAGCCGCGACCACCGTGATGGACCAGACGCGCCGCATGCCGGCCGCCGACGACGCCACCACGCAGCTGCTGTCGGCCGCGGAGGCCGAGCAGTTCGAGGACGACGCAGCGGTCGAGGGCGAGAAGAAGAAGCGCAGCAAGTGGACCTGGCCGCTCATCGGTCTCGTCGCGCTCCTCGTCATCGTGCTGGTGGGTTCGCTCATCGCGGTGTTCGCGAACCAGGGGAACGATGCCGGCGGGACCACGCCGTCGGCGACCGCCAGCTCCGCCACCCCGACGAAGACCAAGACCCCGACGCCGACACCCACCCCGACGCCGACCGTCTTCCCGATCAACCTGAGCGACCTCCAGGGCCGGTCCTTCGAAGAGCTCAACACGATCTTCAGTGCCCCGCCCTACAACTTCAGCGTCTCGAAGAACGTCGGCAACCCGGCGACGTCTCCCGAGCAGGTCGACACCGTCTACGACGTGAACCCCACGGGCAACGTCAAGACCGGTTCGGCCATCACGCTGACCGTCTACGACGAGGTCGCCGTCATCGACCCGCCGACCGAGGCGCCGAAGCTCGACCAGTCCTCGCTCGACGACGGATCGCTCGTCATCCCGAAGGACGCCACCTCGACCACGATCAAGGTGGACTGGCTCGCGCTGCAGAACGCCTGCCCGACCGGTGCGGACTTCCTCGGTTACACCGTCGCCGTCTCCGGTGGGTACTTCCAGAACAACTCCTCCGGGCAGTTCGACGCGAACACCACCACCGGCACCATCACGGTCGACGCCGTGGGGCAGCTGACGGTGTCGTACGCGGTCCGATGCAGCACCGGCACCTCGTCCGGATCGCCGTCGTCGACCGCGGTCAACGTCATCAAGGAACAGTAGGCCGATGCCTCCGCGAGTGCTCTCAGGGTCATCCCTGAGAGCGCTCGAAGGGCGCGCGAGTAAGCTGTTAGTGTTTGTCCTCCAAGCGAATTCAGGGGTGGTACGTGGCTGACGATCAACGCCTGCTCGCAGGTCGATACGTCGTCGGCGACCTCATCGGTCGCGGAGGCATGTCCAACGTCTTCCGTGGCGTGGACACCAAGCTCGGGCGCACCGTCGCCATCAAAGTCCTGAAGTCGACGCTCGCCACCGACCCGGCCTTCCGGTCCCGCTTCCGCCAGGAGGCACAGGCAGCTTCGCGCATGGCGCACCCCACGATCGTCCGCGTGTACGACGCCGGCGAGGAGCGCGTGAAGGACGGCTCCGGCCACGATCTCATCGAGCCCTTCATCGTCATGGAGTACGTCGAAGGCCGTATGCTCAAGGACCTCATCGCCGAGGGCCCGGTCGCCTCAGAGGAGGCGGTGCGGATCGCGCACAGCATCCTCACCGCGCTCGAGTACTCGCATCGCGCCGGTGTCGTCCACCGCGACATCAAGCCGGGCAACGTCATGATCACGACGGCCGGCGACGTCAAGGTCACCGACTTCGGCATCGCGCGCGCCGTCTCCGACTCATCGACCACCGTCGCTCAGACCACCGCCATCCTCGGTACCGCCGCCTACTTCTCCCCGGAGCAGGCCAAGGGCGAGACGGTCGACGCACGGACGGACCTCTACTCGACCGGTGTCGTGCTCTTCGAGATGCTGACGGGCAAGGCGCCGTTCCGCGGCGACACCGCTGTCGCCGTGGCCTACCAGCACGTCAGCGAGCGACCGGTGAAGCCGAGCTCGATCAACCCGAAGGTGTCTCCTGCCCTCGACCAGGTGGTGCTCCGCGGCCTCGCGAAGGACCGCTTCGAGCGCTATCAGAGCGCGGTCGAGTTCCGCGAGGACCTCGACGAGGCCGGCGCCGGTCATGTCCCCGTCCGTCGCGACGACCACGACTCCCTGTTCGGCCCCTCGCCGACGGCCGCTTCGAGCACCGAACAGGCGATCCGCCAGCTCACCTCCGACGACACGGTCACGCGCACCCAGCGTCGGCCACCGGTCGTGTGGATCTGGGCTGCGGTCGCCGGTATCGCGGTCATCCTCTTCTCGCTGGTGTTCTGGGTCGTGCAACTCCCGCCGGCCACCAGCATCTCCACCGACTCCCGTGAGGTCCCCGATCTCGTCGATGCCACGTGGGAGAGTGCCAACAGCACGATCGAGCAGCTCGAGCTCGTGCCCACGAAGTTCGACGAGGCCAGCAGCGACTACGAGGCCGGGCACGTGATCCGCACCGATCCGCCGAGCGGCACGACGGTCACGAAGAACACGCAGATCAAGGTCTACGTCTCCACCGGCCGTGTGCAGGTCGAGATCCCGGACGTCACCAACCAGTCGTCAGAGGCCGCCTGGGCCGCCATCGCCGCCGCAGGGCTCACCCAGGGCTCCGTGACGCGCGAGAACTCGCCGACCGTGCCGGCAGGTGTGGTGCTCCGGATGGATCCCGCAGCGGGGACCTCGGTCGATCAGGGCTCCGCGGTGAACCTCGTCGTGTCGAGCGGGAACGTGACCCTGACGGACGTCGTCGGCCAGCCGCTCGTCGATGCGACCAACTACCTGCAGGACTCGACGAGGCAGTTCGTCGTGCAGCCGCAGGCGGACGCGACCTGCAAGGCCGTCGCCGGCGATCCGGTGAAGGCGATGTCACCTGGCCCGGGAGACGTCCCGCAGAAGTCCGTCATCACCCTGACGTACTGCACCGGCCCGTAGGCCTCCTCGACCCCTGAGCCACCTGCCCGTCCCTGAGCTGCACCCCCGGCACCTGAGCCGCACCCCGCGGTCCCTGAGCTTGTCGAAGGGCCCGTCCCTCAGCGAACCCCGGCCCCTGAGTCCCGGTCCCTGAGAGAACCCCCGCTCCCTGAGCCTGTCGAAGGGCCGTAGCCCGGCAACCGGCCTCAGCCCTCAGCGAACCCCGGTCCCTGAGCTTGTCGAAGGGCCTCGCTGCATGAGTGGGCTGAGTCCCGCCGCGCGCTGTCGAGCTCCCTGCAGTCCGGCCGTCTCGAGCCAGTTCGCCAGGAGACGGTAGCCCCCTTCGGACAAGACCGATTCCGGATGGAACTGGACGCCGTGGATGGGCACCTCGCGGTGTCGGAGCCCCATGATGACGCCGCCGACCGTCCGACTGGTGACCTCGAGGTCTTCGGGGACGGTGCCGTCGACGACGGCGAGCGAGTGGTAGCGGGTGGCGTTGAAGGGGTGGGGGACGCCCTCGTAGAGCATGCTGCCGTTGTGTTCGATCGACGAGGTCTGGCCGTGCATGAGTTCCTCGGCGGCGCCGACGGTTGCGCCGTACGCTTCGGCGATCGCCTGGTGACCGAGGCACACGCCCAGGAGTGGCGTGCCGGTGGTGTGCGCAGCCCGCACAGCGGCGACGGAGATCCCTGCGTCCGCAGGGCGTCCTGGTCCAGGTGAGACGAGGACGCCGTCCATCTCACGGATGCGGCCTTCGAGGTCGTCGACGTCGATCCCGTCGTTCCGGACGACGGTGGTCTCAGCACCCAGCTGCTCGACGTATCCGATCAGCGTGTAGACGAAGCTGTCGTAGTTGTCGATGACCAGGATGCGGGTCATTCCTCGCCGACGGTCACGTTCTGATCGACGATGAACGAGTCGACATAGGGGAAGACCCAGGTGAAGAGCGCGGCCACCACGGCCACGAACAGCACGATGAGGATGATAATCCTCAGCCACACGGGTCCGGGGAGGACCCTCCAGAGTGCGCCGTACATCGTCAGCCTCCTGCGGCCGCGACGGACGCGGCGATCTCGGCGGGCGGTCCGGCGGACAGTGGCTGCCAGGACTCGTACACCGCGTAAGCGATACTGCGTTCCGCCGTCGAGTAGAGCGGGTTGCAGGTGGTCAAGGTGAGGATGCGCTGTGTGGGCGCGACGCCGTCCAACTGGGGAACCGGGTTCAGCACCTCGACCTGGGTGGGCAGGACGTAGGTGATGTTCCGGAAAACGTAGGTGTAGTAGCCGTCTGCGGTCTGCACGTAGACGCGGTCGCCGATCTGCAGGTCGCTGATCAGCGTCATCGCGCCGCCGTAGGCCTTGCGGTGTCCGGCGACCACGAAGTTGCCGACCTCACCCGGCATCTGCGTGCTGGGGTAGTGACCGACGCCGAGGTCGAAGCTGTTGAGGACGGTCGCCGTGTCGACGCCCTCGGCGACGACGCGACGGTAGTCCGCTCCGTACCGGGGCACGTAGAGCACGGCGAAGGGATCGCCGGGGGCCGGGCGAGCCGTCACCGGCGGTTCGCCGTAGTTGGGGGCGCCGCTCGCATCGACGGTCGGCTCCGGCGCCGGCTCCGTCTCGGCGTTCGCGATCCACTGCTGTGACTGGCTGGATGCGGCGTTCGCCTGGCTGCCGGCCATGATCATGTCGTTCCACCAGAGCTGCCAAGCCAGGAACAGCAGGACGACCATGCCTGCCGTGATGAGGAGTTCTCCCGCGACGCCGAAGACGCTGATGCGGTGCTTCGCCGGGGCGCGGCGCTCGGAGGCGCGTGCGCTCGCTCGCGAGGGAAGGTCGTCTGTCACCCATGGATTCTACCCAGAAGAACCTCGGTTCAGCTGATCCTCAAGGCAGCGATTGAGCTGAACAGGTAGAATGTCGGCATGGCACGCACGAAGGCACGCACCAAACCGTCCCGCGAACCCGAGCAGAGGAGCGGCGAGCCCGCACCGAACGCCGTCTGGTTCAAGCCGGTCATGTTCGGGTTCATGCTCCTCGGCCTCGCCTGGATCGTCGTCTACTACCTGAGCGGCACGCTGCTGCCGGTGCAGTCCCTCGGGCCGTGGAACATCCTCGTCGGCTTCGGCATCGCCTTCATCGGGTTCCTCATGACCACCAGGTGGCGCTAGCCCCACCCCAATACTTCGTGCACAGCGGGTCGTCCTTCGGACGGCCCGCTGTTTCGTGCGCGGAGCACCTAGCCGGCCAAGTTCTCCACAGGAATGTGGAGAACTTCCCGGTTATCCACACCGCGCTGTGGAGAACTCCACAGGCCCGCGGAAACACGGGGAATGACAACCGTGTAATTATCCCCAGTGTTCATAACTCTGTGGATAACTCCTCGAAGCTTCAACGTGGGCTGCATGGTTGAACCTTCGTGGGCTCGGCGCACACGAACGCTCCGACGGCCCCGACCGATGGACGCGAAGCGAGTGTGGTTCGGGATCGCCGACGAGGCCAGGTCGGCAGCCCCGACCAGGTCACCGAGCTGGACCCGGTCACCGAGCCGGACCCGGTCACCGAGCCTGTCGAGGTGCGTCAGACCAGCGCGGGGACCAGGCTCGCGCCGACCAAGGCGAGGCTCACGGCGCCGATGAGGACCACCTGGAGGGGCTGCTGCGTGCGCTTCCGGGTATTGACGAGGATGAGGCCGATGAGGGCGCCACCGACGAGGCCGCCCAGGTGGGCCTGCCACGCGATGTTCACACCCGGGATGAACCCGATCACGAGGTTGATGCCGAGGAGCACCAGGAGCCCGCGGGTGTCCGCGCCCATCCGGCGTTGGATGACGAGGAACGCGCCGAGGAGGCCGAAGATGGCTCCCGATGCACCGACGACGGCGGTCTGCGGGGCGGAGAGGAACAACACGCCGAGGGAGCCCGCGAACCCGGCGACGAGGTACAGCGCGAGGAAGCGCCAGTGGCCGAGCATGGTCTCGAGGATCCGGCCGAAGATCCAGAGCGTGTACATGTTCAGCAGGATGTGGAAGATGAACCCCTGCGAGTGCACGAAGACCGCGGTCAGCATCCGCCAGGGCTGGAAGGCGCCGTAGGCGGGATCCGAGTACACGCCGGCGTACAGCAGGGCGTTGGTGACGCCGAGCCCGGGAATCCATTGCAGGAGGAACACGAACGCCGTCACGGCGATGATCGCGTAGGTGACGATCGGGGAGGAGTTGCTGATCCTCGCGCCGATCCGGTTGCGCGGGGCACTCTGGCGTTGCGCCTTCATGTCCTCGGGGCAGATGAAACCGACTGCCCCGGGCGTCTGGCATTCGCCGCAGATCGTCCTACCGCAGCGCTGGCAGAGCACGAAGCTCTGACGGTCTGGGTGGCGATAGCAGACGTTGGCCGACGGATCCCGGGGCAGGGTCACGGTCTGTCCTCCGAGTCGGGTCTACGCCTCGGAAATGGTGACGCTCTGCAGGACGACCGGCTCGATCGGCTTGTCGCCGGCACCGGTCGGGACTGTCTGGATGGCGTCGACGACGGCGCGGGAGTCGGCGTCGGCGACCTCACCGAAGATGGTGTGCTTGCCCTGGAGCCACTGCGTCGGAACGGTGGTGATGAAGAACTGCGAGCCGTTGGTGCCTTCGACGGCACCGGTGATCGCGTTGCGGCGCTTGCCGGCGTTCGCCATGGCGAGGATGTAGGGCTCGTCGAAAGTGAGCTCCGGGTGGATCTCGTCGTCGAAGTTGTAGCCCGGGCCGCCGGTGCCGGTGCCGAGCGGGTCGCCGCCCTGGATCATGAAGGCGGGGATGATGCGGTGGAAGATGAGGTCGCTGTACAGCGCGTCGTTCCGGGTCTGGCCCGTCTTCGAGTCCGTCCACTCGCGCCCGCCGGTCGCCAGGTCGGTGAAGTTCTTGACCGTCTTGGGAGCGTGGTCTCCGAAGAGGTTGACCTTGATCTCACCGTGGTTGGTGTGCAACGTGGCGACTGCGGTGTGCTTTGACATACAGACAATTCTTGCACAAGGGTTCGGGACTCTCGGATGGTATCCAGGGGTCTAAGTGGCAAGATGGAGGTTACGTTGTTGCCGCGATCATTGGAGATGACCACATGAGCCTGTCACGCAAGCGCCGGAAAGAGCTCAAGAAGCTCAAGGGTTCCGCTGCCGACCTCTGGGACTCCCAGCAGGATGTACTCAACCACGCCAACGAGGTCGCTCGTGAGGTGAGCCGTCAGCTCGGGAACTTCTCGAAGGAGCAGGTGGCGCCTGTCGTCCGCGACACCTACGAGCACCGCGTCGTCCCCACGGTCGACCGCGGTATCAAGTACTCGCGGAACGCCGTCGACGGCGTGAAGCACGGCATCTCGCACGGCGTCGTCCCCGCTGTCGGTGGCGTCGTCGGCACGGTGTTGAGCATCGGCGACATCGCGAAGGACACGCGCGTGCAGTCGGCGCTGCGTCGCCTCCACGTCCCCGAGCAGGTGCTGCCCGCCAAGAAGGGTGCCGGCGCCGGTACCGTCATCGCGATCGGCTTGGGCGTCCTCGCCGCGGCCGGTGTCGCGTACGCCGTCTGGCAGACGTTCCGTGCCGACGACGAGCTCTGGGTCTCCGACGAGGAGCCCGCGGCTTCCTGAGTTCGCTTCGCACGACGCAGCCCCTCGCCGGTTCCGACCGGGGAGGGGCTTCGTGTTGTGCGGGCCGCGTGTGCCGCGGTCGCTTGCCTCAGATGAGGCCGGCGAAGCGTCGGCCGACGTCGACGAGGCTGACGCGGTCGAGCGAGCCGACCTCCTCGAGCGGGTACCACGCTGCATAGTCGGTGCTGCCATCGGCCTCATAGGTCAGGGTGCCGCCGGTGAGGTGCGCCCGGTACACGATCCGCAGGGTGTGGAGCGGCCCGGTGGCCGTCGAGCTGAGGCGACGCTCAGCGGGCACGACCTGCGAGTCGACGCCGATCAGCTCGTCGAGCTCTGCGTGGTACCCGGTCTCCTCGAACACCTCGCGCACGGCCGCGTCGGCCGGGTCTTCACCGGGGTCGATCCCGCCGCCTGGAAGTGTCCAGCCGCTGTGGCCGCTCTCGTTCCAGTGGGAGAGCAGCATGCCCCGTTCGTCGACGATGACGGCATATGCAGCGACGCGGATGTCCATGCCGCCAGCTTAACCGCCGTCGCTCGGGGAACGGGCAACGCTGCTACCGTCGAGTCTCCGGCGGGGGCCGGCGAGACGGGGGCACCATGCAAGGGACGAGACGCCGACGGGCTTGGACGGCGGCCGTCCTCATCGCCGTGGCGCTGGTGCTGGACGTCTCTTTGCATCTCTACCCGCTTCGGCTCCTGATCCTGGATTTCGGACGCTCCGAGAGTGCCGCCGTTCCGTCGACCGAGGCGATGCGGTTCCCACACGGCACCACGCTGATGAGCGTGCGGAGCGAATGCGCCAACGGCGGGTGCTGGTCGCTCTTCACCGTGAGACCCCCAGCGGGAGCTGAGCGGACAGCCTTCGAGAACACCTACCTCGTCGACCGCGGCCGGCTGGACGGCACCCTCTGGGACCCACGGCCGATCACCGTGTCAGCGGAAGAGTTCGGCGACGACGTGTGGGTCGTGCGTGGCGACTACTGGACCGATTGGTCGTGGCGGCCGAGCGAGTGACACATCGTAGACGGCGATGTAGCGGTGCTCGCGAGCTGCTTGCTCGAACAAGAACAGCCCCCGTCGAGTGACGGAGGCTGCTTCTCGATTGTGGAGCCTGGGAGAATCGAACTCCCGACATCCTGCTTGCAAAGCAGGCGCTCTACCAACTGAGCTAAGGCCCCGAACAGATCCGGACACGAGATCCTGATCCATCGAGTGTGTTGCGTGTCGTGCAGGGTGGGGCTACCAGGACTTGAACCTGGGACCTCTTCGTTATCAGCGAAGCGCTCTAACCGCCTGAGCTATAGCCCCGTTTTGAACCTTGATGAGACTACCCGATTCCCAGCGCAACTCATAATCGAGCGACGCTGGGACCGGGAGGAAGGTCAGTTGTTGGTGAACCCGACGAGGAGACCACCCGTGATCTTCACGCTGAGGTTGTAGAGCCCCGCGAGCAGGGCTCCCATCAGCGTGATGACGATCAGGTTGAGCAGCGCCACGATGCCGGCGAAGGCCATGACCTGCGGCAGGTTGACGTACTGGAGGATGTTGTTCCCGGGACCGGCGATGTCGGTGAAGAGCCCGCCCACCTTCGTGAAGACACCCGTGGTGTTGAGCACGGTGTACACCAGGAAGAAGAACACCACGATGACCACGGCGACCGCGATCGCCGCCAGGAACGACAGCTTCACCGCCGACCAGAAGTCGATGTACACCAGCTTGAGGCGCACCTGCTTGGTGCTGGTGCGTTTGGTCGACTTCTTGGCCAACTTCTCTGCGACGCTACTGCTCATCTACTTCTTCCTTCATCGCCGGAGTCTCGTCCGGCACGGATGCTTCGGGTTCTGCACCCTCCAGAGCCGCTGCGTCTGCAACCGTCTCCGGAACATCCTGGGTCTCAAGGTTTCGGTCACTGTTCTTGGCCAGCGCGATGATTCGGTCGCTCTCCGCGAAACGTGCGAAGACGACGCCCATCGTGTCGCGCCCCTTCGCTGGAACTTCGGCCACGGCAGACCTTACCACCTTGCCACTGGCGAGAACCACAAGGACCTCGTCGCCCTCATCCACGATCAGGGCGCCGGCGAGCGTGCCTCGATCGTCGTTCAGCTTGGCCACCTTGATGCCCAGACCACCGCGGTTCTGACCGCGGTACTGGTCGATGTTGGTCCGCTTGGCGAACCCGCCTTCGGTGACGACGAACACGAACGCTTCCCGTTCCTCGCCCTCGAGGGAGGGCAGGACCGAGGCGGACAAGAGCTTGTCCTCGTCGCGGAAGTGCATCCCGATGACGCCGCTGGCGGCACGTCCCATCGGTCGCAGCGTCTCGTCGCTCGCGGTGAACCGGATCGACATGCCCTTGCGGGAGACGAGCAGGATGTCACTGTCGTTCTCCACGAGGAGGGCCGAGGTGAGCTCGTCGCCCTCGCGCAGGTTGATCGCGATGATGCCGCCGGAGCGGTTCGTGTCGTACTCCGAGAGAGCCGTCTTCTTGACGAGACCGTCGTGCGTCGCGAGGACGAGGTAGGTGGCCGCCTCGTAGTCGCGGATGTCGAGGATCTCGGCTATCTCCTCGTCGGGCTGCATGGCGAGCAGGTTCGCGACGTGCTGGCCCTTCGCGTCGCGGCCGGCCTCCTGCAGCTCGTACGCCTTCGCGCGGTACACACGACCCTTGGTGGTGAAGAAGAGGAGCCAGTGGTGCGTCGTCGTGACGAAGAAGTGGTCGACCACGTCGTCCGCGCGCAGCTGGGCACCCTTCACGCCCTTGCCGCCGCGGTGCTGCTGACGGTAGTTGTCGCTCCGCGTCCGCTTGATGTATCCGCCGCGGGTGACGGTGATGACCATCTCCTCCTCGGGAATGAGGTCTTCCATGTTCATGTCGCCGTCGAAGCCGAACATGATCTCGGTGCGAC
This sequence comes from Plantibacter sp. ME-Dv--P-095, assembly GCF_030209365.1. Taxonomy (NCBI): domain Bacteria; kingdom Bacillati; phylum Actinomycetota; class Actinomycetes; order Micrococcales; family Microbacteriaceae; genus Plantibacter; species Plantibacter sp. ME-Dv--P-095. Next base: position 169,711 of record NZ_JARVSB010000003.1, on the reverse strand, counting down.
GGTCGTCACCGTACCGGTCGACGATCGCGGTGAGCTCCTCGCTGACGATCTGACGCTGGCGCTCGGGCTTCGCGAGGATGTCCTTGAGGTCGGCGATCTGCGCCTCGATCTCGGCAGCCTCGTCGATGATCTTCTGACGTTCCAGCGCTGCGAGCCGACGCAGCTGCATGTCGAGGATGGCGCTGGCCTGGAGCTCGTCGATCTCGAGGAGGTCCATCAGGCCGGTCCGCGCCTCGTCGGCCGACGGCGAACGACGGATGAGGGCGATGACCTCGTCCAAGGCGTCGAGCGCCTTGAGGTATCCACGGAGGATGTGCGCGCGCTCCTCCTTCTTCCGCAGGCGGAACACCGTACGGCGGACGATGACCTCGACCTGGTGGGTGACCCAGTTGGTGATGAAGCCGTCGAGCGGCAGGGTGCGCGGGATGCCGTCGACGATCGCGAGCATGTTCGCACCGAAGTTGTCCTGCAGCGGCGTGTGCTTGTAGAGGTTGTTGAGGACGACCTTCGCGACCGCGTCGCGCTTGAGCACGATCACGAGCCGCTGGCCGGTGCGGCCGGAGGTCTCGTCGCGGATGTCGGCGACGCCGCCGAGGCGACCCTCCTTGACGAGGTCGGCGATCTTCAGCGCCAGGTTGTCGGGGTTCACCTGGTACGGCAGCTCGGTGACGACCAGGCAGGTACGACCCTGGATCTCCTCGACGTTCACGACGGCGCGCATCGTGATGGAGCCGCGGCCCGTCCGATACGCGTCCTGGATGCCCTTGATGCCGAGGATCTGGGCACCGGTGGGGAAGTCCGGTCCCTTGATGCGCTGCATGAGCGCCTCGAGGAGCTCCTCACGGCTGGCGTCGGGGTTCGACAGGTGCCACAGGGCGCCGTCGGCGACCTCGCGCAGGTTGTGCGGCGGGATGTTGGTGGCCATGCCGACCGCGATACCGACGGAACCGTTGACGAGCAGGTTCGGGAACCGCGCCGGCAGGACGACCGGCTCCTGCGATTCGCCGTCGTAGTTCGGCTGGAAGTCGACGGTCTCCTCGTCGATGTCGCGCACCATCTCCATCGCGAGCGGCGCCATCTTCGTCTCGGTGTACCGAGGGGCTGCAGCGCCGTCGTTACCGGGCGAACCGAAGTTGCCCTGGCCGAGCGCGAGCGGGTAGCGGAGGCTCCACGGCTGGACGAGACGCACCAGGGCGTCGTAGATCGCGGTGTCGCCGTGGGGGTGGAACTGGCCCATGACGTCGCCGACCACGCGCGCGCACTTGGAGAAGGAGCGGTCGGGACGGTATCCGCCGTCGTACATCGCGTAGATGACCCGGCGGTGGACGGGCTTCAGGCCGTCGCGGACGTCAGGGAGCGCACGGCCGACGATGACACTCATCGCGTAGTCGAGGTAGCTGCGCTGCATCTCGAGCTGGAGGTCGACCTGGTCGATGCGGCCGTGTACGCCGTGGTCCTCGTCGGGGACCTCTACCTCGTCGTTGGTTTCGTCTGCCATGTTCTCTACGTTCTCTCGATCCTTGAGCGGTTCGAGTGTTGATCAGTGTCGTTGCGCGGTGACAGGGTTCTGGTCCCGGTCCCTGAGCCCGCCGAAGGGCGGTCCCTGAGCCTGTCGAAGGGTCTAGATGTCGAGGAAGCGGACGTCTTTCGCGTTCTTCTGGATGAAGGTACGGCGGGACTCGACGTCTTCACCCATGAGGGTGGAGAAGATCTCGTCGGCAGCCGCGGCGTCGTCGAGCGTGACCTGGAGGAGCGTCCGCGTCTGCGGGTCCATCGTGGTCTCCCACAGCTCCTTGTAGTTCATCTCGCCGAGACCCTTGTAGCGCTGGATCCCGTTCTCCTTCGGGATGCGCTTGCCGGAGGCGACCCCGTCGGTGAGGAGGGCGTCGCGTTCGCGGTCGCTGTACACGTACTGGTGATCGGCGTTCGACCACTTCAGGCGGTAGAGCGGCGGCTGCGCGAGGTACACGTACCCGAGGTCGACCAGCGGTCGCATGTACCGGAACAGCAGGGTCAGCAGCAGGGTGGTGATGTGCTGGCCGTCGACGTCGGCATCGGCCATGAGCACGATCTTGTGGTACCGCACCTTGTCGGGGTTGAAGTCCTCGCCGATGCCGGCGCCGAACGCCGTGATCATCGCCTGGACCTCGTTGTTCGCCAGTGCGCGGTCGAGGCGCGCCTTCTCGACGTTCAGGATCTTGCCGCGGAGCGGGAGGATCGCCTGCGTCTCGGGGTTGCGACCTTGGACAGCGGAGCCGCCTGCGGAGTCACCCTCGACGATGAAGATCTCGGAGAGCGAGGGGTCCTTCGACTGGCAGTCCTTGAGCTTGCCGGGCATGCCGCCGCCCTCGAGGAGTCCCTTGCGTCGGGCCGTCTCCCGGGCCTTGCGAGCCGCGAGGCGGGCGGTCGCCGCCTGGAGCGCCTTCCGGATGATCTCCTTCGCCTGGTTCGGGTTGCGGTCGAACCAGTCGTTGAGCTGCTCGCTCACGACCTTCTGCACGAAGGCCTTCGCCTCGGTGTTGCCGAGCTTCGTCTTCGTCTGGCCCTCGAACTGCGGCTCGGACAGCTTGACGGAGATGACCGCGGTGAGACCCTCGCGGACGTCGTCGCCGGAGAGGTTGTCGTCCTTCTCCTTGAGTATGCCCTTCTCGCGGGCATAGCGGTTCACGAGCGTGGTGAGCGCCGCGCGGAAGCCCTCCTCGTGCGTCCCACCCTCGTGCGTGTTGATCGTGTTCGCGTAGGTGTGGACGCTCTCGTTGTACGCCGTGGTCCACTGCATCGCGACCTCGAGCGCGATCTTGCGCTCGGTGTTCTCCGACTCGAAGGAGATGATCTCGTCGTGGACGAGCTCGGCACGCTTCGCCTTGTTCAGGTACTCGACGTAGTCCTCGAGACCGCGCTCGTAGAAGAAGACGTCCTTCCGCTGTGAGTGCGCAGCCGAGTTGTCGTCGGCGTCCTCGGCCTCGATCGCGTCGCGCAAGGGTCGCTCGTCGGCGAGTTCGATGCGGAGACCCTTGTTGAGGAAGGCCATCTGCTGGAAACGCGTGCGGAGCGTCTCGTAGTCGAACTCGGTGGTCTCGAACGTGTCCGGGCTCGGCCAGAAGGTGATCGTGGTGCCGGTCTCCGAGGAGGGCTCGCCTTGCTCGAGCGGCGCGTCCGGCACACCGTGCTGGAAGCTCTGACGCCAGACCGACCCCTGTCGGCGGACCTCGACCGAGAGGCGGGTGGACAGTGCGTTCACGACGGACGAACCGACACCGTGCAGACCGCCGGAGACCGCGTAGCCGCTGCCGCCGAACTTGCCGCCGGCGTGGAGGATCGTGAGGACGACCTCGACCGTGGACTTCTTCTCGACCGGGTGGATGTCCACCGGGATGCCTCGACCGTTGTCGACGACGCGGACGCCACCGTCCTCGAGGATGGTCACGAGGATCGTGTCGCAGTAGCCGGCGAGGGCTTCGTCCACGGAGTTGTCGACGATCTCGTAGACCAGGTGGTGCAGACCACGTGGACCGGTGGACCCGATGTACATACCGGGCCGCTTCCGGACGGCTTCGAGACCTTCGAGAACCTGGATGGCACTTGCGCCGTAGTCAGACTCGTCGGCGTGCGTATTCGGTTCTGATGTCATTGAAAAGAGAGCTCCAAACCGTCGAGATTCGACCGTTCCATCCTACCAAACAGAGCTCGTCAGGCCGCGAGAAAACGCCCGTTTGAGACAGGTTTCCGAGCCTGGAGGGCGTATTTGCCTCCCTAGCCGTAAGTATCGCGTGGACCACGCCCTGGAATCGACCTGGGGCCTCTTTTCCAGGAGGGTGCTCCGGGGCCTTGAAAACGGATCGTGTCGACCCCGGCCTCCGGATACCGTTCGGCGATGCGGACGAGGATCTCGTGACGCATGTGGCGCAACTGCGTCGCCCAGGCCGTCGACTGGCACTGCACGAGCAGCACGCCGTCGGAGATCGACACCGGTTCGGAGTACCTGGCGGTGTCCTCGCCGCACAGCTCCGCCCAGTTGCCGAGGAGGTCGTGCTGTGCGAGTGGGGAGTTCCAGCCGAGGCCGGCGGTCAGCGAATCGATGACCGAGCCGAGCCCTTTCGGGTCGCGTCCGACGCCGTAGGGGACGGAGTCCTGCGGGCTGGCCGCCGAGCGTTCTCGCCGTTTGCGGTCGCGCGACACCCGCTCACCGCCGAAGATCTCCTTGAACCGGAGGTAGACCGCCGCGGACAGGTCTCCGGCCGGATCGGCGTCGCGACCGAGTCGTCTCGGCTCAGTCATGGGTCGACTCCGGAACCGGTGACACGACCGCCGGTGACGTCGCATCCTCGGTGTCGTCGACGATCCGACCGGCCTCGATGCGCACCACGTGGGCGGTGAACCGTTCCGGGACGTCGTCGAAGACCGCCGCCGTGATGATCACCTGGTCGTACTCGGCCACGGCCGCCGCCAACCGTTCGCGACGACGCGAATCGAGTTCCGCGAAGACGTCGTCGAGGATCAGCACCGGATCGCCGAGGGAGGAGTCCGCTCGGAGCAGCTCCGCGGAGGCCAGTTTCGCCGCGAGCGCGAACGACCAGGACTCGCCGTGACTGGCATAACCCTTCACCGGCAGCCCGTTGAGGCCGAAGAAGACGTCGTCGCGGTGGGGCCCGACGAGTGTCAGGCCGCGCTCGAGCTCGGCGGAACGACGGCTCGTCAAGGCCGCTCGGAACCGTTCAGCGATGAGGGCCGAGTCGACCGGCGCACCCGGTTCCGGGGTCTCCGTCGGATCCGCCACGACGGACTCGTCTTCGGCGTCCGTCCCGGAGATGCTGAGGACCGGCAACAGGACGGGCCGGTGATCGTCGCCGGCGACGGCTCGATACGCAGCTCGGAGCGGGCCACCGAGCATGGCGATGAGCTGCAACCGTTCCGCGATGATCTCGGTGCCGTACTGCACGAGTCGGTCGTCCCACAGGTCGAGCGTCGCCAACGGACCGGATTTCAGGCCCCGTGCGCGCGCCGATTTCAAGAGCGAGTTGCGCTGTTTCAGCGACCGGTCGTAGTCGGCCATGACGCCGGCGAGCCGCGGGATGCGCTGGACGAGCAACTGGTCGATGAACCGTCGTCGCGCGGACGGGTCGCCGCGGACGATCAGCAGGTCTTCCGGTGCGAACAGGACCGTCGAGACGTAGCGCGGCAGCTCGCGTGGCTTGATCTGCGAGCGGTTGACCTGGGCCCGGTTCGCCGAACCGCGGTTGAGCTGCACCTCCGCGAGGAGCTCGCGACCGTCGTGCACGATCCGAGCCCTGATGATCGCCGCATCAGCGCCGTGTCTGATGAGCGCCTGTTCGGAGGAGACCCGGTGCGAACCGAGACTGCTCAGGTAGCCGATCGCCTCGACGAGGTTGGTCTTGCCCTGACCGTTCCGCCCGACGAACAGATTGGGACCGGGTTCGAGCGCCACATCGACCACCGCGTAGTTGCGGTAGTCGGTGAGATTCAAGTGCCGCACGATCACCACGTCACCCTACCGTCTCGCCCCGACGCCGGCCTCCTGCGCGCTCGACGACACCGGCGGCACCGCCGACTGAACGGCGCACGGTGAACGAAAACGACCCTCCCGGCGAGCACACAGCCGCGGGAGGGTCGTTTCGTTCGCCAGGAGGCGACGTGAATCAGTCGTCGGCCTTCTTGACCGCGTGTCCGCCGAACTGGTTGCGGAGTGCCGCGACGGCCTTCATCGCCGGTGAGTCCTCCTGGCGCGAGACGAACCGCGCGAAGATCGACGCGGAGATCGTCGGGACGGGCACCGCGTTGGCGATGGCCTCCTCGATCGTCCAGCGACCCTCACCGGAGTCCTCGACGTACCCTTCGATCTGCTCGAAGTCCGGGTCCTCCTCGAGGGCGCGGACGAGGAGCTCGAGCAGCCAGGACCGCACGACGGTGCCGCGCTGCCAGGCCTTGAAGGTGCCCGGGACGTCCTTGATGATGTCCTCGCGCTTGTCGAGGAGCTCGAACCCCTCGGCGTACGCCTGCATGAGGGCGTACTCGATGCCGTTGTGGACCATCTTGGCGTAGTGGCCTGCGCCGACCTCGCCGACGTGGACGAAGCCCTCGTCGCGCGGGCCCTCAGGGCGAAGCGCGTCGAAGACCGGCATGACCCGCTCGACCTGCTCCTTGGAGCCGCCGACCATGAGGCCGTATCCGTTGTCGACACCCCAGACACCGCCCGAGACGCCGGCATCGATGTAGTCGATGCCCTTGGCGGAGAGCAGCTCGGCGTGCTTGAAGTCATCGGTGAACCGGCTGTTGCCGCCGTCGATGACGAGGTCGCCGGCTTCCAGCAGACCGTTGAGTTCCTCGACGACCGAGTCGGTGATCGCTCCCGCGGGAACCATCACCCAGACCGTGCGAGGTGCCGGGAGTGCAGCGACGAGGTCGCTGATGGTCGCGACATCCGTGACATCCGGGTTCCGGTCGAAACCGGTGACCTCGATGCCGTTCGCACGCAGACGCGTGCGCATGTTGTTGCCCATCTTGCCGAGACCGACGAGACCGATGTGCATGGTAAATCCTTTGCGTGTCAGCGCAGCAGCAGGTTCGGCTGCAGCAGGTACTTGTAGCTGTCGGCACCCGGCTGATCCTTGGAGGATTGGCTCGTGATGAGCATGGGTCCCGGCTTGTTCGTGTTCTCCGTCTTGGTGAACGAGAAGCGCACGTACTCGCTCCGGACCGCGGTCAGACCGTCGATCAGGAACTGCGGCTTCAGGGAGAGCACGATGTCGTCGCCGGTGAGGAGGGCGTCGATGCCTTCCGATGCCTGCGCCTGCTCGGATCCGACGGCCTCGAGCGTGAGCCCGTCGATGGTGAAGGTGAAGCGGAGGGCCGCTTCGCGCTCGAGGACCAGCGACATGCGTCGGGTCGCCTCGATGAGTTCCGCGGTGTTGATGATCGCGTAGTTGTCCGTCGTCTCGGGGAAGAGTCGCTTGACCGGCGGGAAGTTGCCCTTGATCAGGAGCGAGGTGACCGTCTTGCGGTCGGCCCGGAACGCGATGAGCTCGCGGTCGTCGCGATTCGTGATCGCGACGTTGATGTTGCCGCTGTGCCCGAAGGTCTTGCCGACCTCCTGCAGGGTGCGGGCGGGCACGAGCGCCGTGACCGTCTCGCTGGATCCGTCGCCCTGGCCGGAGTCCCAGTCGATCTCGCGGACCGCGACCCGGTACCGGTCGGTGGCGACGAGGCTGAGGCTCGTCTTCGAGACCTCCAGCTGCACGCCGGTGATGACCGGGGTGACGTCGTCGCGGCTCGCCGCGACGGCGACCTGGCTCACTGCGGTCGCGAACTCGTCGGCGGGGACGAGCCCGAACTCCGCGTCGACCTGCGGGATCGTCGGATACTCCTCGACGGGCATCGAACCGAGCGTGAACCGAGCGGAACCGCAGGTGACCTCGATGCGGTTCTCGACCTTGCTGAACCGGACCGGCGCGTTGGGGAGTCGGCTGGCGATCTCGGAGAGCAGGCGTCCGTTGACGAGCGCGGTACCGGACTCCTCGACCTCGGCTGCGATGCCGGTCTGGCTCGAGACCTCGTAGTCGAACGAGGAGAGGATGAGACCGTCGTCGCCGGCTTCGATGAGGATGCCGTTGAGGATCGGCAGCGTCGGGCGCTGCGGGAGCAGCTTCACTGCGAACGAGACGGCTTCGCTGAATACATCCCGGTTGACGCTGAATCGCACGACAAGTCCCCTGTCTCTGGTTCTCGATGACGTCACCAATGCTAGTGGGTCGGCCTCCGGCGTCGAGTGGCGTCGCCGCTGTGGAGAAGCGAGCCTGGGGAAAGGTTGTTTGGCGGAGAGATCATTGAATTAACGGTTAACAGTCTTAACCGGTGTGGAAACTGTGGATAAGTCGTCCGAACCCGCTCGAACACAGGGAACTACATGTGTGTAACTTGGTGGCGGCCTGTGGAGAGAGCTCCCCGGGTGTGTGGGACTCGAGCGCCGGTGAATGCTGTTCACTCACAAGGTGGTCCGATGCTTCCACATCTCTCCACAGGTTATCCACAGGGCTGGGAAGGCGGAATGTGGACAGATCCGATGACGATCCGAGCTCCGGAGTCGTGCTCGTCAACGCCTGGTGAACGAAAACGGCCCCTCGAGCCCGTCATGGGTGTCGAGAGGCCGGAAACGTTCATCAGGACGCGTCAGGACGGATGCGGGATTCAGGAGCCGTAGCGGAGGTTCTGCTTGATGCGGCTCGTGAGCTCGGTGACCTGGTTGTAGATCGAGCGCTTCTCCTGCATGAGGTCCGTGATCTTCCGGTTGGCGTACATGACCGTCGTGTGGTCGCGGTTGCCGAACAGCTGGCCGATCTTGGGCAGGGACAGGTTGGTCAACTCGCGGCACAGGTACATCGCGATCTGGCGTGCCGTCGCGACGGCCTGCGAACGACTCGAGCCGTACAGGTCGTCGACCGAGAGCTTGAAGTAGTCCGCGGTCGTGTTGATGATGTCGATCGGCGAGATGACGTTGTCGTCGTCGAGGCTGATGACGTCCTTCAGGACCGTCTGGGCCAGCGTCATGTCGACCGCCGTCCGGTTCAGGCTCGCGAAGGCGACCACACGGATCAGGGTGCCCTCGAGCTCGCGGATGTTGCTCGACACCTTCGTCGCGATGAACTCGAGCACCTCGTCCGGGATGTGCAGCTTCTCGTTCTGCGCCTTCTTGCGCAGGATGGCGATACGCGTCTCGAGGTCGGGCGCCTGGACGTCGGTGATGAGACCCCACTCGAAGCGCGACCGCATGCGCTCCTCGAATCCGGTCAGCGCCTTGGGCGGCAGGTCGCTCGTGATGACGACCTGCTTGTTGTGGTCGTGCAGGGTGTTGAAGGTGTGGAAGAACGCCTCCTGCGTCTCCGCCTTGCCCTGGAGGAACTGGATGTCGTCGATCAGGAGGATGTCGATGTCCCGATACCGCGACTGGAAGAAGGATCCGCGGTTGTTCGCGATCGAGTTGATGAAGTCGTTCGTGAACTCCTCGCTCGAGACGTACCGCACTCGGATGCCGGCGTACAGGTTCATCGCGTAATGGCCGATGGCGTGGAGGAGGTGCGTCTTGCCGAGGCCGGAGTCGCCGTAGACGAAGAGCGGGTTGTAGGCCTTCGCCGGTGCCTCGGCCACCGCGACGGCGGCCGCGTGCGCGAACCGGTTGGACTGACCGATGACGAAGTTGTCGAAGCTGTACTTCGGGTTGAGCCGGGTGTCGTTCTCCCGCGCGGGCAGGGTCGGTGTCGGGGTCAGCTGAGGCTGCGGCGACTCCAGTGGCGCCGGATCGATGTGCTGGAAGCCGGCCTGCTCGTAGCGCTCCTCGACGATGTCGGGGTTGACGACGATCGCGTAGTTGCTGACCGGGCCGCCGTCGACGATGGAACCGAGTGCGGCGAGGATAGGCGCGCGCATGCGCTGGTTCAGCATCCCCATCGTGAACTCGTTCGGGACCTCGAGGTAGAAGGTGCCGCCCATGATGCCCTTGGGCACGATGAGGTTCAGGAATCCTCGCAGCGGCGGGGTGATGCGGTCGTCGACGGAGAGGATCCCGAGCACCGACTGCCAGGTCTCAGCGATCGCATCGTCGGCGTCCGACATAGTTCTCCCCACACATACTCACAGGTTCATCCACAGGCTCTCCCCTGAGTATGCGGGGCTGAACACGGTGCTATCCACACGCTGTGCATAACCCGGGGACTCACGCTAACAACACGTCGCCCCAGGCCCAAATCACTGTACGGCGGGCCTGCGTGTCACTGCTACAATTTCTGGGAATCCTGTGGATAATCAGTCGTTTGGCTGCACCTGGTTTGACCTTCGACCGTCGACCCCGTAGTTTGAATCAGTTGACTTCTGCCCACGGGCACCCTTCCGTACCCTGCTGCCACCTGTGCAGTGGTTGGTCATGATCCGGAGATCGTAATTATGAGCAAGAGAACCTTCCAGCCGAACAACCGCCGTCGCGCCAAGAAGCACGGCTTCCGTCTGCGCATGCGCACGCGTGCCGGCCGTGGCATCCTGTCGGCTCGTCGCGCCAAGGGCCGCACCGAACTCTCCGCGTAGAGCCGTCGTGCTCGAGCGTGCGAGCCGGATCACCTCCGGTGACGACTACCGAGGGGTAGTCCGTCGCGGATCCCGGTTCGTCGGCGAGCACACGGTCACCTACGTACGCATGAACCCGAAGGGCGGACAGCCGCGCTTCGGGTTCATCGTTGCGAAAACGGTCGGAAACGCAGTGACACGCAATCTCGTTAGACGGCGCCTCAAGGCCATCTGCCACGACAGCGTCGATTCCGCTGCCCGCGGGAGCGACGTCGTCATCCGCGCACTGCCGTCGGCCGCGACCGCGCCCTTCGCCGCGCTCCACGACGAGCTCGACCGCGCGTTCGCCAAGCGAGGCGTCACCCCGCTTCCGACGGATGCACGCTGATGAACGGTGTTCTCGCTGCTGCCTGTCTCGCGCCCCGCAATGCCGCGGTGCTGGCGCTTCGCGGGTATCGAGCCACCGTGTCGCCGCTCTACGGCGACGTCTGCCGGTATTACCCCAGCTGCTCCGCGTACGCTCTGGGAGCGGTGCAACAGCACGGCGTCGTCGTCGGCGCAGGTCTGGCCGCAGCGCGGATCGCGCGCTGCCACCCGTGGGCGGCACCGCGCTTCGACGAGGTCCCTCCCAAGAAGAACTTCCGCTACAGCGTCACGCCTCACGGATTTGTAGTGCAACCGAGCCACGGAAAGGGCTGACCCGCACCTATGGACATCATCGGCACAATTCTCTGGCCGCTCAAGTGGGCGGTCGAGCTGCTTCTCGTGGGTTGGCACCTGCTGTGGACGGCCATCGGACTCGACCCGGCAGCCGGCCTGACCTGGGTCCTCTCGATCGTCGGCCTCGTCCTCGTCGTCCGTGCGGCGCTCATCCCCCTGTTCATCAAGCAGATCAAGAGCCAGCGCAAGATGCTCGAGATCGCACCGCAGATGAAGAAGGTGCAGGAGAAGTACAAGGGCAAGCGCGACCAGGCCAGCCGTGAGGCCATGTCCCGCGAGACCATGGAGCTCTACAAGAAGCACGGCACCTCCCCCGTGAGCGGATGCCTGCCCCTCCTGGTCCAGATGCCGATCTTCTTCGCGCTGTTCTCGGTGCTGAACGACGCCCAGAAGAGCAAGGCCGGTGTCGGTCCACTGAACGAGACGCTCGCCGTGCAGTTCGGCGACGCGAACCTCTTCGGCATCGCTCCCCTGCACACCAGCATGCAGGCCGCCCTGGCGGGCAACCCGGTCAACTGGGCTGTCGTCATCATCGCCGCGGTCATGGTCATCCTGATGTGCGCCTCGCAGTTCATCACCCAGCTGCAGATCGTCTCGAAGAACATGTCCGCCGAGACGAAGGCCAGCCCGCAGTTCAAGCAGCAGCGCATCCTCCTCTACATCCTCCCGTTCGTCTTCCTCTTCTCCGGTTTCGCGTTCCCGCTCGGCGTCATGTTCTACTGGCTGACCTCGAACGCCTGGACGATGGTGCAGCAGTTCCTCGTCATCCGGAACATGCCGACGCCCGGATCCGACGCGGCGAAGGCTCGCGAGGAACGCCTCGCCCGCAAGGGCAAGCTGATGACGCCGAACGGTGACGTCATCTCGATCTCCGAGGCCCCCGTGCCGGAGAAGAAGGTCCCGGCGCAGCGTCAGCAGCCCATGGGCAAGGCACGCGCCAAGAAGCAGCAGTCCGACGGACGAGACAAGTAGGAGTATCGGTGACTGACCAGGAACTGGCCGTAGCCCAGGACGAAGACGCCCCCACGATCAGCCAGCTCGAAGAAGAGGGCGACGTTGCGGCGGACTACATCGAGGAGTTCCTCGACATCTGCGACATCGACGGTGACATCGACATCGATGCCCGGAACGGTCGCGCCTACGTGTCGATCGACTCCCCCACCGAGAGCAACCTCCGTCTGCTCTCCCGCCCCGACACCGTGAACGCGTTGCAGGAGCTGACGCGTCTCGCTGTGCAGAACCGCACGGGTGGGTTCTCACGCCTCATCCTCGACATCGGTGGGTCACGCGAGGCACGTCAGCAGGAGCTCGGTGCTCTCGTCGAGCGGGCTGTCGAGCGGATCGAAGCCGGATCGACCGAGGCGGCACTTCCTCCGATGTCGAGCTACGAGCGCAAGCTGGTGCACGACATCGTCTCTGCTCGTGGGTTCGTGTCCGAATCGCACGGCGAGGGACGCGATCGCCACACCGTCATCACGCGCGGCTGACGCTCGCGTTTCACGTGAAACTCCGATGACTGACGCACACGACGCTGCCGGCCTCGAGCCAGAACCTGCCGAGGCCGCGCTCCTGTTCGGCGACCAGATCGAGGTCGGCCGCTCGTTCGCGGCGAACCTCGCGACCCACGGCGAGCCGCTCGGACTCATCGGGCCGCTCGAGCTTCCCCGGTTGTGGACGAGACACATTCTGAACAGCGTGATCGTTGCACCGTTGCTTCGTCCCGGACGAGTCGGCGATGTCGGCACAGGCGCCGGGCTTCCCGGACTGGTCCTGGCGATCGCACGACCTGATGTCGACTTCGTCCTCATCGAGCCGATGGAGCGTCGCGTCGCCTGGTTGAACGATCAGGTGGGGGCGCTCGGATTGCGCAACGTCGAGGTCGTGCGTGCGAGGGCTGAAGAGGTCCGACTCACGCAGCAGCTCGACCAGGTGACGGCTCGCGCGGTCAGCGCGCTCCGCAAGTTGTTGCCGCTCACCGCTCCTCTGCTTCGCGACGGCGGCGAGCTCGTGCTGATGAAGGGCGCCGGCGCACAAGCCGAGGTCGATGCGTCGGCGAAGGAGCTGCGCAAGTACAAGGTGTCGGGCGTCGAAGTACGCACGCTCGGCGAGGGTGTACTGGCCGAGCCGACACGAGTGATCCTGGGCACCGTCCGCGGCTGAATTGGTCTGCCAAGGGGACGAATCCTCCGGCAACACCTCACGGCGCCGCAATCGAGCCGATGTGGGTTCCCCAGGAGAATCGTTCCTGACGAACGCCACCTGCCGGCGGGTGCCGATTGGGGCGCCTGAGTTCGTCAGGAGCGATTCTCCGGTCGAATCAGGCACCGATCTCCTCGGTTTCGGCGACTGATGACACCCTGTTTTGAGGCGATTCGGCACCCGTTGGTGCTGATATAAAGGATTTCAGATCGAGCCGCGGCCGTTTTGTGCGATGTGCTCTGGCCAGATACCGAGCAGCCGCTTGTCCTGGCGAGGACGTCATGATCCGACGGTGATGGGACGTAGGAGCTCAACCGCGACCCTCACCGTCGGTGATCACGATTCGTGTTCCTGTCCGCACGCGCGGCGAGCGGCTGTAGGTCTACGTCGCCCCTTCCTCGAATGTGTGTGCCCGTCTGACGACGTTCTCCTCGGGTGATCGCGCTCTGGTTCTCGCGGGATCAATCGGTGGGCGGGTCGAGACCACTCCCCGGGAGCGAGTCGCGAGCAGGCGATCCATGTCAGCATCGGAGTTCGCCACGGCGAGAGCTGGTGACGTACGTGGTTCCAACCGACAGCGCCGGTCGATGTCGGCTGTCGGCGGCCGGCGGAGGGCGGGCTCTCCCAGCTCCACGAGGCCCGATGTGTCACCCTAGACACTCATCGAGGGCCGGTTCGGTTGACCACGCGGCCGCGATTCGTCGTCATGGGCGGGCTGCGGGTGCGGTGCATCTCGCGGCCCGCTGACGCCGTCCCTCACCGCGGAGGCCACGCGTTGCGAAGCGCCGGGCAGGTGCTCGGGGGCGGTCGAATCCCTGCGGTGCATCGCGTGAGCTGGGAGGTGGGAATGCTGATACCGGAGTGTATTGACCGCAACCAGCAACCCGTGAGTGCATGCGCGCAACAGCCTGCCGTGGCACATCAGCTGCTTCACCGGCATGTTCACACGCGCGAGCGTCCGCCGACGGAGCCAGGAGCGGTCGTCCGCAGCACGAGAGGATGCCCCAACTCGTTGTACGAGCGGCTGAAGAGCCGGACCGCGGCGGGTTTCACGTGAAACGCGGTCAAGCACGGCACGTTGATCACGTCGAACACGGGTCTCGTTCGCACAGGTGAGTCTGAGGCATGTTTCACGTGGAACGACGTGTCGTGCGCACGGCGGAATGCGCCGGATGGGTCCGTCTTGATCCAACTGAGACTCCGGTGCGAGACACCATGCGGTGAACAGAGCCAGTGGACACCACAGACCGGTCTCCGACCCACCTACGGGCGGCGCCTGGACGGAAGCGCGCGTGGCGGACCCCACTGCGCGAATGCCGGCTCCGGAACAGCCGAGGTCGCTGAGGGAGCCAACCGCTGACGACTCGCGGTTCTCGCAGTCCTGGAGGAACCGAGCCCGCTCCCCCACTCGGCACCGGCTTGCACCGCGCCAGGCCGAGCGTCGCTCATCCGCGAACACCATTGGTATTCAGGGGTATGGGCATCAGCCCGTGCGCGGAGTTGGTGTTTCACGTGAAACACCATCGCCCCGCGTGGATATGCTGCCGTCGGTACTGTGACAACGCCGGACGGTGGCGTTGCTCCAATGCGTTGATGAGCGGCGTGTCTCGACTCCAGCGGACGGCGCCGTAGACGCAGCACGACTAGCCGCTGAACTTCCCGCCTGCGCATGAGGCGTGCGGTCTGCGCAGCGATGAGAAGAGGACCGCCGCCAGTGGATGTCTGGCCATGGAGAGGATCCGCCATGCCGCGGAACAGACCTCCGGCGTAGGCGGACTGCGGCCCGTCGATGAACAGGTTCGCGAGGCGCGTCGTGTTTCACGTGAAACCATGGTGCGGTGCTGAGGTACGCCGCGTCGGATAGGCCTCGGTAGGTCTACACCACGCTGGCTGTACTCTTGGCGCCGCCACAACTGCGCCTCCTCGCGACTCGCGAGGAGTGCGGGACGGCGTCCGTTCGGAGGGGGGCATCCGGCCGGGTCCGGGCGGCCACCGGTGTCGCGGGGGACGTTCTGAGTGCGCTTGGGTTGGCAGGACATCGCGATGTTCCACGTGAAACACTGGCGCGGAACGCACGCGCCGTTCGCAATGATCCACTGCCGACTCGAGCGGCTGCTCTCTGTGGATAACTCTGTGGACAGTTTGCGGCAGCTGGCACGGTTCGTCGGCCTTCATCTCCCGTTTCTGCTCGCGCATCCATTGGCGGGTCGTCGATGAGGGCACTGTCTGCCGGGGGTGGTCGAGTGTCGGTGCTCGTCCAGAACCAGCCGTACGGCACGAAAATCCGCATGTTTCCGCGGATCCATCGAGCACTCGTCCCGCGAGCGAGGAGCCACCCAGCTCGGGCGGTCGCCGAGCAAGGCGATCGGTCCGGTGTCGTCGGAGCGACAGCGGCCGAGATTCAGTGAACGCCAGAATGCTGTCAAGCCTCGGGAGCGCCTGTGGATAAGTGTGTGCACAACTCACGCCCTGACGTGCGCCGGTGCCGGCGGTATCGATCCCTCGGAGAGCCCACGGCGGAGAATGTGCCCGAAGTCCAGCGCCCGACACCCTCGGATCCGTCGCGCTCGTGGCAGATCCCCGTCTCCCGCGTCAGCCTGCGCTGGTACGGTTGAAGAACACGTTTCGAGCGAGAAGGTTTCACGTGAAACAACCCGAACCAACGCATTCCGCAGCATCCGCGCGCGACTCCGTTGGTAGCGCCTTCGATGCATCGACTCCCCTGGCTCGCGAACTCCACCATCTGACTGAGAGGCGCAAAGCCTTGGCTACTGCGACGCTGCCGACTCCAGACCACACCCGGGTGTTCACGGTTTCCAATCAGAAGGGCGGAGTCGGCAAGACGACAACGACGGTCAACATCGGTGCGGCTCTCGCCCGCTCAGGGGCCCGGGTGCTCGTCATCGACCTCGATCCGCAGGGGAATGCGTCCACGGCGCTGGGTGTGGAGCACCACTCGGACGTGCCCAGCGTGTACGACGTCCTGATCGACGACTTCCCGCTCGCCGACGTGGTGCAGCAGAGCCCCGAGTTCCCCACCCTCTTCTGTGCCCCCTCCACCATCCACCTGGCCGGTGCCGAGATCGAGCTCGTTTCCCAGGTGGCACGTGAACACCGGCTGCGTACCGCCCTCGAGCAGTTCATCCAGGACGCCGAGGAGCCGTTCCACTACGTCCTCATCGACTGCCCGCCGTCGCTCGGCCTCCTCACGATCAACGCGTTCGTCGCGGCGAAGGAGGTGCTCATCCCGATCCAGTGCGAGTACTACGCGCTGGAGGGGCTCAGCCAGCTGTTGAGCAGCATCCAATTGATCCAGCGCCATCTGAATCCTGGTCTGGCTGTGAGCACCATCTTGCTCACGATGTACGACGGCCGCACCAACCTCGCGCAGCAGGTCGCACAGGATGTCCGCGACCACTTCACCGGTCAGGTCCTGGAGTCCATCATCCCCCGCGCCGTGCGCATCTCGGAGGCGCCCAGCTTCGGACAGAGCGTCATCAGCTACGACCCGACGTCGCTTGGTGCGGTGTCCTACCTCGAGGCCGCTGCCGAGATAGCGAATCGCTGGGCCGCACAGCAGCACGCATCACCCGATACGAACCACCCTGAGGGAGTCAGTCACTGATGGCAACGAAACGAACCGGACTCGGCCGCGGAATCGGTGCCCTCATTCCGACCACGAGCTCCGATACTCAGGCGAACCGTCCCGTCGACGTGTTCTTCCCCGACAACCAGGGGACGGCTCGGAAGGCCGCGAAGGACGCCGCTACCGCCGCTGCCGACGCTGCTGCTGCGGCCGCCGAGCCTCAGGCACCGTCATCGGAGGCGACCCCGTCCGATGGCCCACAGCTCGTCGCCGTCCCCGGCGCGCGGCTCGCCTACCTCTCCCCCGCGCTCATCGTCCCGAACGCGAACCAGCCGCGCACCGTGTTCGACGAGGACCACCTCGCCGAACTCGTGACCAGCATCCGCGAGGTCGGTGTACTCCAGCCGATCGTCGTCCGCCCCATCCCCGGCGACGACGAGCAGTACGAGCTCATCATGGGTGAGCGGCGCCTCCGGGCCTCGAAAGAGGTCGGACTCGACCGGATCCCCGCGATCATCAAGGACACCGCGGACGAGGACATGCTCCGTGATGCGCTCCTCGAGAACCTTCACCGCTCCGAACTGAACCCGCTGGAGGAAGCCTCTGCGTACCAGCAGCTCCTCGCGGACTTCGGGATCACCCAGGACGAGCTCGCGAACCGGATCGGCCGCTCACGCCCGCAGATCAGCAACACCATCCGTCTCCTCAAGCTGCCAGCAGCGGTCCAGCAGCGCGTCGCAGCGGGCGTCCTGAGCGCCGGCCACGCACGGGCCATCCTCTCTCTGACGGACCCTGAAGCACAGCAGCGTCTCGCCGACAAGATCGTCAACGAAGACCTCTCCGTTCGCGCGGCGGAAGCTGCCGCAGCTCAGGGCGTCCAGGCGAAGAAGCCGCGGCCGATCGCCGGGTCCCGCCGAGGCCAGCTCGACGAGATCGCGGACCGACTCGGCGACCGACTGAACACTCGGGTGAAGGTTACGCTCGGCGCGAAGAAGGGCCAGATGGTGGTCGAGTTCGCGACGATCGCGGACCTCAACCGCATCCTCAGCGAGCTCGGCGAGTCCGGATTCGGCCAGTCCTCCTAAGTAGGTTTCACGTGAAACACGGGGACCGGTCAGTCGACCGGTCCCCGTGTTCGTGGATGAGACGAGATGTCGACACACCACTGCTCTCGTTTCACCCTGCGTCGACTATCGGGACAAACACCTGGTCAACGGCATGAAACGTGGTGCGACATCGAGGTTTCACGTGAAACCTCCGGCTGCAGCTGTGTCTCGTCAGAATCGACCCAAGAGGCCCCCACCAACGAGGAACCGCCCGACTCCGGAGAGTCGGGCGGTTCTGGACGAGAAGGATCTCCTGGTCAGCCGATGAAAGCTGCGAGGTCCTTCTCGAGGGCGGCCTTCGGCTTCGCGCCGATGACGGTCTGAACGACCTCGCCACCCTTGAAGACCTTCATGGCCGGGATGGAGGTGATCTGGTACTTCATCGCGAGGTTCGGGTTCTCGTCGACGTTCAGCTTGAGCACGGTGATCTTGTCACTGTTCTCAGAGCCGATGGTGTCGAGGATCGGGCCGACGGCGCGACACGGACCGCACCAGGCGGCCCAGAAGTCGACCAGGACGGGCTTGTCGCTGTTGATGACCAGCTCGTCGAACGTTGCTTCGGTGACTGCATCTGACATGAGTGTTCTCCTTCGTGGTGCGCGCGTCGAGATGGGCGCGCGGTCGATCAAACGGTGGTGGCGAGGACCGGGTCGGACGGCTGCGGGCGACCAGCGGTCTGAGCCTCGCCGATAGCGGACAACTCGCCTGCGGCCTGCTCGCGGTCGGCGAGGTAGTGCTCCGCGTCGAGGGCCGCGATGGTGCCACTGCCGGCAGCGGTGATCGCCTGACGGTAGGTGGGGTCGATGACGTCGCCGGCGGCGAAGACGCCGGGCAGGTTGGTCTTCGACGAGCGACCCTTGACCGCGATGGTGCCCTCGGGAGCGAGGTCCAGCTGACCGTGGATGAGGTGCGTCCGTGGGTCGTTGCCGATCGCGATGAACAAGCCGCCGAGCGGCAGGTGGGTCTCGGTGCCGTCGGTGGTGGATCGCAGCGTCACGCCGTCGACCGCGTCGGCGCCGGTGATCCCTGCGACCTCGCTGTTCCAGATGAACTCGATCTTGTCGTTCGCGAAAGCGCGGTCCTGCATGATCTTCGACGCGCGGAGCGTGTCCTTGCGGTGGATGACGTAGACCTTCGACGCGAAGCGCGTGAGGAAGGTGGCCTCCTCCATCGCGCTGTCGCCGCCACCGATGACCGCGATGGTCTTCTCCTTGAAGAAGAACCCGTCGCAGGTCGCGCACCATGAGACGCCGTGGCCGGAGAGTCGCTCCTCGTCGGCCAGTCCGAGCTTGCGGTACGCGGAACCGGTGGCGAAGATGACGGTGTGTGCCTCGTGGACCTGACCGTTGCCGAGGGTGACGGTCTTCACGTCACCATCGAGCTTGAGGTCGGTGACGTCGTCGTAGAGCACCTCGGTGCCGAACCGCTCGGCCTGCTCCTGCAACTTCATCATGAGCTCAGGGCCCTGGATGCCGTCGGGGAAGCCCGGGAAGTTCTCGATCTCGGTGGTGTTCATGAGTTCGCCGCCCGCCTCGACCGACGACGCGACGAGCAACGGCTGCAACGAGGCGCGCGCAGCGTAGATCGCCGCCGTGTAGCCGGCGGGTCCTGATCCGACGATGATGACCTGACGCACGATGCTCCTCAGTGGTTCGTGGACTCCCGGACCAGGTGGGTTCCGGGCTTCCGAGTGGTGTAACACATCCTAACCGGCGCCTATTCCGGTCCTGCGGGGCCTCGGACAGCTCTCAGGTGGGCGTGATGAGTCCGACCCGCCTGCCCGGTGATCAGCGGCCGAGGCGGGCCAGGACGGGCGCCAGAGCGGCCTGCAGTTCCGGCGTCCGCAGCAGGGCCAGGACGGCCAGGTAGACCGCGGCCATGACGGCTCCGACGACGGCCATCGTGATGATGGCCCCGGGGATCGTCGCGGTGGTGAACCCCTCCTCGCCGATGCCGCCCAACAGCAGCAGGACGACGACACCGACCGCTGCGGCCGGCACGGCGGCCGCGACGTACCGGAGCAGGCTGAGGAGGATCCGCTTGGTGTCGAGGCCGCCCAGTCGACGACGGAGCAACAGTGCGGCGACCACGGTCTGCGCGACGCACGCGATCGTGATGGCGAGCGCGACACCGGCACCGACCAGGTGAGCCGGGAGGACGAGGATGACGATGATCGCGAGCAGCACGAAGAGCAGCGTCTGGAAGAGGGTGAAGAAGAAGGGGGTCTTCGTGTCGCCGAGGGCGTAGAAGGCGCGCTGCAGGACGAAGAGGATGCAGAACGGGACGAGCCCGATGACGAAGGCGATGACGATGCCGCCCATGGCCTGCGCCTGTTCGAAGGTCTCGGCGAACACGCTGCCGAAGGGGACGGCGACGACCATGATGACGGCGGCTGCGAGGACGATGAGGACGCTCACCACGCGGATCGCGGCCGAGATGTCGGCCTGGAGCCGAGGGATGTCCCGTCCGTGCTCCCGTGTCCCCTGCGCGTGCTCGCTCATGCGGGTGAAGTACGCCGTCGCGATGGAGACGGTGATGATCGAGTGCGGGAGCATGAAGATCAGCCACGCGTAGTTGAGGATCGCGACGGACGGCCCCTGGTTACTGACGGAGGCGACGATCTGGGTCTCGATGATCCCCGCACCGGTCGTCAGCAGCAGCATGCCGAAGGTCCAGCTGGCGATCCGGCCGGTGGCACGGAGTCCCACGCCCCGCCACTGGAAGTCGGGCCGGAAGCGCAGCCCGGCCTTCCGCCAGAAGAGCATGAGGAACGCGGCTTGGACCACGACGCCGAGCGTGGCGGACCCGGCGAGCAGGACGGTCCGGCCGTCGGTCCACTCGCGGACGGCGAGATCGCCGCTGCCGTACAGGCCGATGAAGGCGATCAGGCCGGCGATCGCGATGACGTTGTTGAGCACGGGCGCCCAGGTGAACGGCCCGAACATCTTGCGGGCGTTGAGGACCTCACCGAGCACGGTGTACAGCGCGTAGAACAGGATCTGCGGGAGACACCAGTAGGCGAACGCCGTCGCGAGCGCGAACTGCTCCGGCGGCAGGGCGGCGGCGACGATGAACACGAAGACCGGTGCCAGGAGCGTGATCACCGCCGTGGCTCCGCCGATGAACACCAGGGTGATCGTCACGAGCTTGTTGATGTACGCGTTGCCACCGTCGGCGTGAATCCCGGCTCGGACGATCTGCGGCACGAGCACGGCGCTCAGGACACCGCCGCCGATGATCACGTAGATGGTGTTCGGCAACTGGTTCGCGATGGCGAAGGTGTCACCGATGACGACGACACCGATCGCCTGTGCCACCAGGATGGCCTTGACGAAGCCGAGGAGCCGGGAGACCAGCGTCCCCGAGGCGAGGAGGGCGCTCGCCCTGCCGATGCCGTCAGCCATTCGTCTCCCGTCGTCCGGGTGACGACTCTACCGGGGGCTCTCCGTCCGCACGCTCATCGTCGTCCGGAGCGACGCCCGCGGAAGCGGCGAGAGCACGACGCTTCGCCCGCCGGCTGAGCACCATGCGGATCACCCCGCTGACGAACAGCAGGGCGACGAGCAGCGCGAGGACGATGGCGCCGATGCCCTCCCAGTCGGCGCGGACGTTCACCCCGACGAACGACTGCTCGCCGATGGCCTGACCACCCGTGCTGAACAGTTGCAGTCGGAGGGTGGCGTCACCGTTCCCGATCTGCGCCTGGACGGGGACGAGGACGGTGGCCCGTGAATCCGCGGCGATCTCCTGCGTGACGGACCCGGAGATGCTGAGGCGACCGTTGCTCGGCGACGCCTGCATCACGACGGTGACGGGGTACGGCAGGTCGTTCCGGACCGCGAACGGCAACGACACCTCGCCGCCCACCATGTTGATGCGACTGCTGTCCGTCACGCGGACCGATGCGAGGACGGTGTCCGTGCGTTCCTGTTGAGCGGTGACCGCGGCGCCCCACCCCTCCGCCGTGGGGAGCCACCCGGCCGCGAGGCTGGAGAGCAGCGTGGCGCGCTCACGCCCGGTCAACAGCTCGGGGTCGTTCAACACGGAGGAGAACTCGGTGACGAGTCGTTCGTCGTCGAGGAGGACCCGGACATCAGACACCCGGTCGTCGTTCGGGGCCATCGCACCGAGGGTGACCGCGGTCGGCGGCTCCGTGAGGGTGCTCGCGAGGGACGTCCGGGAGGTGGCCGGCAACGAGCGGAGTGCGTTGACCGTGTCGCCCAGGGCTGGGAGGGCAGCGTCGACGGCGCGCGGGAGGACGGCGACGACCGTTCCGCCCGTCGACCCCTCGGTCCCGATGGCGGCGGCCCGGGCGTTCACGTCCGCGATGGCGTTCTGGAACGCACTGTCCGTCGTCGCCGAGGCGGCGGCGCTCAAGGAGTCGGCGAGGCCGTGGTCGACCAGGAGGGTCGGTGTGGTTCCGGCCGTCGTCGACGCGCGGAGCGTCTGGCCGCTCGTGGAGGTGTTGTCGGAGTCGATCATCGCGACCGCGCCACCGGACGCGGTGAAGACGGAGAGGTCGGCGTCGGACACCGCGCCGCCCGCCCAGACGATGCTCGGGAGGGTGTAGCTCCACTCGAGCAGCTCGGCCATCGTCGGAACGGTCGGGACAGGTTGAGCGGGTGTCTCGGAGGGCGACGGTGTCGGGGTGGATCCGTCGGACGGCGTGGCGGTCGGGGACGCGCCGTCGGTCGCCGTCGCCGGTGACGGCACGGTCTGCGGGCTCGGCTGGACGCCGTCGGGGTCGGTGGTCGGTGTGTCGGTCGGCGTCGGGGTGTCGGTGGGCTGCACTGCAGGGAAGTCCGCGACGTCCAGGGCGAAGTCGAACGAGGTCGGTGCCATCAGCTGTCCGAGCCCGGCCTCGGCTTGGACAGCGGGTTCCGCGTCGCCGTACTGAAGGGCGAACGTCTCGTTCGGTGCGGCCTCGAGTCGGGCGAGCCAGGCCACGGCGCCCTGGGGTGCACGGGTGCCGAGCGCTCTGATGGAGGCGATGATCCGGGGATCGATGCCGAGGGCGATCTGCTCGCCGAAATACGCGTCGAGCTGGGTGGTGAGGGCGCCGTCGTCCTCGGTGAGTTCGGTGAGCTCGTCGACGTCGAGGAGCCCGCCGTAGCTGATCGGGACGGTGAGTGGGGCCACGAGGGCCACGGAGGCCGCGGTGGGCTGTCCCTGGGATCGCCAGACCAACGCCGTCCGCCCTCCGGCGGCCGTGTCCCCGGCCGTGTAGCCGGCGGAGACACCGTAGGAGCCCCAGGCGTCCGCATCGTCGAACCCGAGCGCAGGCGGGGTGAAGTCGAGGCCGCTCACGACGTACTGCTGGCCGGCGATGAGTTCCGGGATGTCGATGGTCCGCACCACGGTCGTCCCGGTCGGTGTCGTCGCCGCGTCGGCACCGGAGGTGTCGAGCCACGTGTCGAGCGCTGCCGTCCCGGTGATGCGCGCGGTGGTGACCGCCAGGGAGAGGGAGCCGGCCGGCAGGTCGTCGTCGGTGCCGTTCGTCAGCGTGATGCCGAAGGAGGTGATCGAGGACTGCTCGACCGCTCCCCCGTCACTCGGACTCACCTCGACCGACACGAGGCCGTCCGATGTCGCAGCGGAATGAGCGGCCTGTAGGGGCGCGGCAGCGGCGAGGGACCCTGGCGAGAAGAGCCCGGAGGACACGACGGCGAACGACAGCGCGGCTGCTGCGAGGGCGCTGAGGAGGCGTGGGAGGCGGCTTGGTCGTGTCATGGGCTGATGGACCACGTCGCTCAGGCGGAGTGGTCCGCTCACGATTCTACGGTGGCGCCCCAAACGAACCTGGGTGCTGGTGCACCGGGAGGTCACGGCTTCCGCCGGGAGCGCCACCGAGCGTCGGGCTAGGACCCGTCTGACGCGATGCGATCGGCGTCGCCATCGTCCGGCACACCCTCGTCCTCCCGCCGGCCGTGACCGAGCGAGAGGGTCGCGAGGAAGCCGACGACGAGGAACGCCGCGGCAGCGAAGGCCGCGTATCGCGTGCCGTCCGAGAGCGCGACCTTGGCGTCCTCGGCGACCGCGGCCGTCGAGGGGTCTGCGGCGAGTCCGGCGATGGACGCCCCGGCGCTGTCGACCACGCTCGAGACCAGGGCGTCGCGCTGTGCCACCGGGATCCCGGCGTCGTCGAGTCGTGCGTCGAGCACGGAAGCAGTGCTGACGAACAGCACGGTGCCGAGGACGGCGATGCCGAGGGCCGATCCGATCTGCCGCGCCGTGCTCTGCGTCCCCGAGCCCTGCCCGCTCTGCTCGATCGGGACGTCCTTCAGGACGACGCCGGTCAGCTGTGCGGTCGCGAGCCCGACACCGAACCCGTAGACGAAGAGGGACACGGCGATCGCGAACCACGGGGTGTCGGTTCCGACCGCGAACCCGATACCGATGACACCGGCGACCTCCGCGAGGATGCCCACCCGCACGATCGTCACCGGCGCGACGCGGTTCCCGAAGGCACCGGCGAAGCCGCTGGCGACGAACGATCCGATCGCCAGGGCGAGGAGGACCACGCCCGTCTGCAGCGCGCTGTATCCGAGGACGTTCTGCAGCCAGATCGGGAGCGACAGGATGATGCCGAACTCGCCCAGGGAGACGATGAGGGCAGCGATGTTGCCGTTGCGGAACGACGGCAGGGAGAAGAGGGAGAAGGCGATGATGGTGCTCCGCCCCTGCCGCATGCGCCGGCGGCCCCACAGCACGAACGCGATCGCACCGATGACGGTCACCAGGAGCGCGATGGGCACCGGGGAGAGCGTGAACGGCCACGTCCAGTCGCCGACGACCAGTGGTGCCTCGGTCGTCCACCAGCCGAGGCTCCGACCTTCGATCAGTCCGAACACGAGGGACGAGCTGGTGACGATCGACAGCGCAGCGCCGACACCGTCGATGCCTCCGGTCGCCACGTCGCGCGACTCGGAGACGAACAGGAGCAGGCCGATCACGATGACGACACCGAGCGGCACGTTGATGCCGAACGCCCAGCGCCACGAGAAGTCGGTCGTCAGCCAGCCGCCCAGGAGCGGCCCGACCGCGACCATGCCGCCGATCGTCGACCCCCAGACGGCGAAGGCGATCGCCCGGTCGCGCCCCCGGAACGTCGCGTTGATGATCGACAGGGTGGTGGGGAGGATCATCGCCCCGCCGACGCCCTGGACGACCCGCGCGAGGATCAGGAGCTCGCCGGTCGCTGCGAGTGCTGCGAACACCGAGGCGGCGACGAAGACGACGACCCCGAGGAGGAGCATCCTCCGGCGACCCACCCGGTCGGCGAGGGTCCCGAAGACGATGAGGAGCGCGGCGAAGACGAGGGTGTAGGACTCCTGGACCCACTGGACCTGTGTCGACGAGATGCCGAGGTCGTCCACGATCGACGGGATCGCGACGTTGACGATGGTGGAGTCGACGATGATGAGCGCGACGGCGACGCTGATGGCGACGAGTCCGAACCATTTCCGGCGGTCGGCGGTGCTTCGTCCGGGCGTCTCGGACAGGTTGGATTCCGTCATGCGCGGAAACGATCAGCTAGCTGCATATTGTGAGTATGCGCCCACGATCAGCGGTTGTCACCCACCATGTGTCGTATTCGCATTCTGGAATACAACTGCCCGACGGGTGTCGTCGAGCCAGACGGCGTCACTCCGCGTCGTCGCCCTCCCACGGGGGTCGAGCCACCTTGCCCGACATCCGCCAGACCGCGCGGGTCAGTTCCGGATGCACCCGCGCGATCTCCCGGAGCACCTCGTACTCCAAGTGGTCCGCATTGTCGCGGTGATCCTGGGCGTCCTCCAACGAGGAGTACCCCGCGAGCCGTGCCATGGCGTGCTGGGCGGCGAGCCCTCGCGCGTGCAGCGCGTCGTCCCGGAGCACGGCGACGACGAGCTCGTCGACCGTCGGCATCGACGGCAGGAAGTCCCACGGGTCCTCGCCGTCTCGGGCACGATGCTCGATGATGACGTCGCGTTCGAGTTGCGCATCACGCCGCAGTTTCGGGAGGTCGACCGCCTGCAGATCCACGTACCCTCCTCACTCCGGCGCACCGGCGGCGCGCACTCGGGTATCAAGGGTACGCCTCGTATCGGTGGACCTCGCCGTCAAGGCGGCCTCGGACCGACGGACGCACCTGGTACCCCAGGACCATCGGCGTCGTCCGATCGGCGGATGGACGGGCCGCGGCAGGTCCGTCATCGTGTGGATGTGCCGCCGGACGACGCTCCCTAGCGTGGAGTGGGGCGACTCGCGCCCACTCCGCGACCGAGAGGCCAGCCGTCCCATGTCATTCCTCACGAGGCTCAGTCTCGCCAACCGATTGATCGTGGGCCTGATCACCGCCGCCATCGTCGTGTTCGGCCTCTTCGCCGTCGGCTCCCTGAAGCAGGAGCTGCTGCCGTCCGTCCAACAGCCCGGTGCGTACGTGTCGGCCACCTACCCCGGCGCATCGCCCGCGTCCGTGGAGCGGGAGGTGACCGAGCCCGTCGAGCAGGCCGTGCAGGGCATCAAGGGTGTCACCGGCGTGACCTCCACCTCCGTCGGCGGCTCGACGTCCCTGCAGGTGAGCTGGGACTTCGGGCAGGACGACGAGAAGATCGTCGGGGACATCCGGAGCGCGCTCGCGGGTCTGAAGAGCACCCTTCCGAGCGACACGACCACCGAGGTCTTCGCCGGGGGCAGCGACGACATCCCGGTCCTCCAGCTCGCCATCGCCTCCGAAGACGAGTCCGGGGAGTTCGCGGGCAGGGTCGAGAGCACCGTCCTCCCCGCCCTCCGCGGCATCAGCGGCGTCCGCCAGGTCGACCTGGCCGGACAGAACGCCACCCAGCTCGTCATCACGATGCGCCCGGCCGACCTCACCGCCAAGAAGGTCACGGCTGAGCAGGTCGTGGCTGCGGTGCAGGCGAGCGGCGCGGTGACCGCGGCGGGGACGAGCGTCGACGCCGGCAAGGAACTGTCGATCGAGGTCGGCTCGGCGGTCGGATCGCTCGAGGAGCTGCAAGCGCTCCCCATCCAGCACGAGGACGGGCCGTTCGCCCTCTCCGCCGTCGCCGACGTCGAGCTCGTGCCCGCGGCGGAGACCTCCATCGCCCGAGCGGACGGCCTCCCCTCGCTCTCCCTCACCATCCTCAAGGACCCGTCGGCGAACGCCGTCCAACTCGCGCACGCGATCCGTGACGCCCTCCCCGGTCTCGAGCAGGACCTGGGATCCGGCGCCAAGTTCACCGTGGTGTTCGACCAGTCGCCGATGGTGGAGCAATCGATCCACGACCTCTCCGTCGAGGGCGGGCTCGGGCTCCTGTTCGCGATCATCGTGATCCTCGTGTTCCTGCTGTCGATCCGCTCGACGATCATCACCGCCGTCTCGATCCCCCTCTCGCTGCTCATCGCGATGATCGGGTTGTGGATCGGCGACTACTCGCTGAACATCTTCACCCTCGCCGCCCTGACGGTGGCGGTCGGGCGGGTGGTCGACGACTCCATCGTGGTCATCGAGAACATCAAGCGTCGACACAGCGGTCGTTCCATGACCGCCTCGAGCGTCGTCGACGCGGTCCGCGAGGTGGCGGGTGCGGTGACGGCCTCGACCATCACCACGGTCGCGGTGTTCCTGCCCGTCGCCTTCGTCGGAGGCACCGTGGGTGAGCTGTTCCGGCCGTTCGCCGTCACCGTCTCCGTGGCGCTCATCGCCTCGCTCGTGGTGTCGCTCACGATCGTCCCCGTCCTCGCCTACTGGTTCATGCGCGGCTCCTCCTCGCCGGCAGCGGCCACCGACGCCGCTCCGACCGTCGAGGAGGACGAATCGGAGGCGTACTCCAAACTGCAGCGCGCCTACCTCCCGGTCCTCACCACCGCGCTCAAGCGGCCGGTGGTCACCCTGCTGATCGCGGCCGTCGTGTTCGCGGGGACGATCGTCTCGGCCGGGTTCCTGAAGACCGACTACCTCGGAGACATCGGCGGCGAGAACACGGTGACCGTCACCCAGGAGCTCCCCGAGGGGACGAGTCTGGACGTGACCAGCGATGCGGCGGCGACCGTCGAGGCCGTCCTCGCGAAGACCGCCGGGGTGTCCGGGTACCTGACCACCGTCGGTGGGAGCGGATCGAGCAACACCGCGCAGATCAGTGTGACCGTGGGCGAGGAGAGTTCACGGGAGGCCGTGGCCGACACCATCCGCGACGCCGTGGCGAAGCTCGACGACGTCGGTGAGATCACCGTCGGTGATGCCGGTGCAGGACTCGCCGGTGGCGGCGGTGGCATGGAGGTGACGCTCCAGGGCGAGGACCCCGTGGCCCTGGCGACGGCCGCCTCGACCGTCCAGGAGATGCTCGGCACGACCGACGGTCTGCGGGACGCGACGAGCGACCTCGCCGACGAGCAGGGACTGTTGAAGGTGAACGTGGACCGCGCCGCCGCCGCTCGCTACGGCTTCACGCAGGAACAGGTCGGGCAGGCCATCGCCGCCGCACTCCGCGGCACGCCGACGGGTTCGGTCATCCTCGAGGGTGCTTCCCGGGACATCATCGTCCGCTCGCAGCGCGTCGGGACGACGCCGGCGGAGATCGCGGCACTCCCGCTCCCGGTCAGTGCGTTGCAGCAGGCCGCAGCTCAGAAGGCCGCGACCGATGCGCTCACGGCCGAGCAGGATCAGGCCACGCAGCGGGCGAAGGACGAGGCCGCGTCCCAGACGGCGACGCAACGGTCCGAGCTCCAGGAGGCGCGGTCGACGGCCGCGTCGCAGCTCGACGCGCTCCGAGCGCAGTTGAGCGCCCTGCAGGCGGCTCCGGTCGAGGTCCCGCCGGTCACGCCCACCACCCCGGAGGAGGAGGCCGCCCGGCAGGCCTATGAGGCCCGTGCCGCGCAGCTCGCGGGGCTCAGTGACGCCATCACCCAGCTCCAGGGTTCCATCACGACGCTCGACGAGCAGTTGACCGCGATGCGTGACGCGGAGGCGGAGGCGGCCGAGCAGCAGGCCGAGGCCGACCGTCTCACCCAGGCGCAGAAGGACCTCGCCAACGTCAACGCCGTCCCGATCCCCGTGAGCGCGGTGGCGCAGGTGGTGGAGGAGCAGGCCCCCGCAGCGATCACCCGCATCGACGGCGTGCGGACCGTGACCGTGTCGGCGACCCCGACCGGTGACGACCTCAGCGCGACGACGCTCGCGGTGCGGCAGGGGCTGGACGGCCTCGACCTCCCGAGCGGTGTCACGGCGTCGGTCGGCGGTGTCGCCCAGGATCAGGAGGAGTCGTTCGCGCAGCTCGGCCTCGCCATGCTCATCGCGATCGTCCTCGTCTTCATCGTGATGGTGGCGACGTTCCGGAGCCTGCTCCAACCGCTCATCCTCCTCGTCTCGGTGCCGTTCGCGGCCACCGGTGCGATCGCCGCGCTGCTCATCACGGGCACCCCGCTCGGCATCCCGTCGATGATCGGCCTGCTCATGCTGATCGGGATCGTCGTCACGAACGCGATCGTGCTGATCGACCTGGTGAACTCGTATCGTGCGCGGGGTGACGGGATCGACGACGCCGTGCTGCACGGCGCGAGGCTGCGACTGCGACCGATCATCATGACCGCCTGCGCGACGATCTTCGCCCTGGTGCCGATGTCCCTCGGCCTCACCGGCGGCGGCGTCTTCATCTCGCAGTCGCTCGCGATCGTGGTGATCGGCGGTCTCGTCTCCTCGACGTTGCTGACGCTCATCCTCGTGCCGGTGCTCTACCTGCTCCTGGAGCGGCGCACCGAGCGACGTCTCGCGAAGCGGGAGCGGAAGCGGGCGGCCAAGGCCGAGCAGGCCGCCGCGGCCACCGATCAGGACGCGGACGAGGACCTGGAGTCGATCATGGCGGCGGACAGCTGATCGGCCTGCGGGGTGGGTGGGGCCGCTTCGCGGAACCGCTCGCCCCGCAGCTGGCACACTGGGGGCGTGGACCAGCGACCGATCGACCTCCTCCGTGCCGACCTCACGACCGCCGGATACACCGTGGAACGGGTGCGCGGCCTCTGGGGTGAGATGGCCGAGGCGGCCCTGCACCGATCGAACCGCGTCGTGGCGATCCGAGCGCTCGACGCCCGGGAGGGTACGGAGGGCGTGGAGCCGGTCGCGACGTTGGCGAGACTGTTCATCCTCGGGCTGCCGGTGGACGTCGACGCGGTCTCCCGAGCGCTGCCGACGCTCGGTTCCGAGGGAGCGGTGCAGCTCGGCCTCCTCAGCCGGGGCGAGGACGGCGGTCTCCGACCCGCCCTCGACCTCCGCCCGTACGCCTGGGTGGACGCGAACGGCAGCGGGGCCTGGTGGATCGCCTCCGACCTCGGCGAGCTCGCCCTCGGCCACGAACTCGGCGAGGAGCACGTGCTCGGCGTCGGTGGTGCGTCGATGACCCTCAGCGGCATCATCCTGCCGGAGCGGGTCGGATCCGCCCTCGATCTCGGCACGGGGTGCGGGATCCAGGCACTCCACCTCTCGCGGATCGCCGACCGCGTGGTCGCGACGGACATCTCGGAGCGGGCGCTCGAGCTCGCAGCGCTCAACGCGCGGCTCAACGGGATCGACTCGATCGAGTTCCGCCTCGGCAGCATGTTCGAGCCGGTGGCGGGCGAGCGGTTCGACCGCATCGTCTCGAACCCGCCGTTCGTCATCACGCCACGGATGGAGGGGGTCCCGAACTACGAGTACCGCGACGGCGGGCTCGTCGGTGACGCCCTCGTCGAGTCGGTCTTCGTCGAGGCGGCCCGGCATCTGGCGGAGGACGGGGTGGCCCAGTTCCTCGGCAACTGGGAGTACCGCGGACGGACGGACGGACTCGACCGCGTCGCGGACTGGGTGGCGCACAGCCGGGAGACGGTGGACGCCTGGGTGATCGAACGGGAGGTGCAGGATCCGGCGGAGTACGCCGAGACCTGGATCCGGGACGGTGGCACGAGGGCAGGCACCGCCGAGTTCGAGCGCCTGGCAGGAGCCTGGCTCGACGACTTCGCGGCACGGTCGGTGACGGGCGTCGGCTTCGGGTACGTCCTGCTGCGGCGGACCGACTCCTCCACCCCGATGCGCCGGTTCGAACGCCTCCACGGCCATGCCGGATCCAACTCGGCGGGGCTCGGAGCCCACCTCGCCGTCTGCCTCGCCGCACACGACTGGCAGGTCGCGCTCGACGACCAGGCCCTGCTCCGTGAGCGCGTCGTCCTCGCCGGCGACGTCACCGAGGAACGCCACTACTGGCCGGGCGACGAGGACCCGACGGCGATGCACTTGCGCCAGGGCGGCGGGCTGGCCAGGTCCGTCGGCGTCGACACGGGCCTCGCCGGACTCGTCGGTGCGTGCGACGGCGAACTCGGCCTCGGCGCCATCATCGACGCGATCGCGCAGCTCGTCGAGGTCGACGCCGTCGAGCTCGGCGACGAACTCCTCCCCCGCGTGCGTGCGCTCATCGACGACGGGATCCTGCTTCCCGCTGTCTGAACGGTGACCGTTCGCGGAACGGATCCCCAACTGGATAGTGAAACTATCCGATAGTGCTACTCTCCAACTGGGACGACGAACCGCGTCGCTCAGAATCGAGACCAGCATGAGCACCACCCACGTCATCCTCGGCGGCAACGGCGTCATCGGACGGGAGACCGCTCAAGCGCTCCTCGCGACCGGCGCATCCGTCGGCTCGGTCGGTCGCCAGGCGTCCACGGTGCCGGGCGTCACCTCGGTCATCGCCGACCTCCTCGATCGAGATGCGGTGAGGACCGCGCTCGACGGAGCGGAGGTCGCCTACCTCACCGCTGGTCTGCCCTACTCCGCCGCGCTCTGGGAGCAGCACTGGCCCCGCATCGTCGAGAACGTCATCGAGGCGGCCGTGGCGACCAGGACGCACCTCGTCTCCCTCGACAACGTCTACGCGTACGGCGCGGTGGATGGCCCGATGACGGAGGGGACTCCGCTGGCACCCGTCAGCCGGAAGGGCCGGGTCCGTGCTCGTGCTGCGGCCGCGCTCGAAGCGGCGGTGGCGGAACACGGTCTGGTCTCGACGGTGGGACGGAGCGCCGACTTCTTCGGCCCCGGTGCATCGACCAGTGTGTTCAACAGCTTCGGGATCGACCCGATCGCCGCAGGACGGCCGGGCACCTGGCTGTACGACGCCGACCTGCCGCACTCGCTCACCTACACCCCCGATGTCGGTCGTGGACTGGCCATCCTCGGCACGGATACCGCCGCACGCGGACGCCTCTGGCACCTGCCCACCGGCCCGGCGCTGACCGGACGCGACTACCTCCGTCTCGCCGGAGGGCATGACCGCCCGATCAAGGTCATGGGTGCGGCCATGATGCGGATCGGGTCCCTCTTCAACGCCGGTGCGCGCGAGACGCGCGAGATGAGCTACCAGTACACGGCTCCGTACCGGTTCGACTCCAGTGCGTTCGAGCTCGCCTTCGGCGTGCGACCGACGCCGATCGCCGATGCCGTCGCCGAGACCGTCCGAGCCGCCGGTGCCGGTGTCCGGCGCTGAGCGGAGGGCACCCGGGTGGCACGGTCGGCGAGCGGCACTTCGGCGCTCTGCCAGCTGACCGCGATAGTCTCCCGTGTCGGAGACACCGACCCCGCCGACGAAAGCGACCACCCTCGATGCCGGAGAGCCCACTCTCAGCCAGCCCGTACGAGGTGCTCGGTGTGAGCACGACGGCGTCGCAGGACGAGCTCCGTCGGGCGTATCGTCGGCTGATGCGCGAGACGCATCCCGACCTCGGCGGCAGCGCGCGGCAGTTCAACGCGGTGCAACTGGCCTGGGAGCGCGTCGGCACGGTCGAGGATCGAGCCGCGTACGACCGCGGTCGGAACGTCCCGTCCGGCGGCGTCGACGCGGACGACGAGCCCACCTGGTCCGCGTCCACCACCGGTCGCTCCGGCACCCAGCGGGCGGACTCCCGTCCTCGAGCGCGGGCCTACGGGCACCCCGGCGGCGACTCACGGGAGGCCTATCTCGAGCTCATCAGGGAGTGGGTCGGCCGTGGCGTCCCACTCGAAGACCCCTACGACCCCAAGCTCGTCCGCTCCGCCCCGCGCGAGATCCGACACCAGCTCGCCAACGCACTGGCGGAGGAGCAGACGGCTCGCACGGTGGCGACGCTCGGCATCGGGTACACCGTGTGGCACGACGTCCTGGCTCCCGGCGAGGCGAAGATCGATCACGTGGTCCTCGGCCCGACCGGGCTGTTCGCGGTGAAGTCCGAGGACTGGGGCGGGCCGGTGAGCGTGCATCGTGGTGAGGTCGTCGGCGAGACGCTCGGCGTCCGAGAGGAGCCCGTGCGTTCGATCGTCCGCTCGGCGCGCACGGTCGCGAAGGCGGCCCGCGTGAAGTTCACCGCCTCGGTCATCGTCGTACCCGACGGCGCCGTCGAGGAGTCCGTCGAGTTCATCGGCCGGAAGCATCCCGTCACCGTCCTCGTGGAGCGATCGCGCCTCGCCGACCTGCTCCGTACCGGCCTGCCGGGCATCGAGCGCATGGGTGGCAACCAGCTGTTCGACATCCGCACCAGGCTCCAGCAGACCGTCCGTTTCGTCGGCGTCTGAACCGCGCAGCACGACACCCGTGGGCGAAACCCCCCACCGCCCCACTCGGGGTTCTTGTGCGGATGGGCGCCAGGCCCCACCATCAGGGCATGAGCACTCCATCCGGCTGGTATCCCGATCCTGAACGACCAGGCGGTCAGCGGTGGTGGACCGGTTTCGCCTGGGGTGGGGCGCGATTCCCGGCGACGATGCCCGACACCGCGACTGCGACGTCCACCGCCGCTGCGACCGGGTCGCCCGTCGAGAACCGTCCGAGCAGACTCCGGCCCCTGCACGTCCTCCTGATCTGCCTCGTCGTCGCGCTGGTGCTGCTCAGCGCGATCGGCGGTGCGTTCTGGGGCGCCCTGCTCGCGCTCGTCGCCATCGCCGCGGCGGTCGTCGGCGTGGTCGCGCTCGTCCGCGGTCACGCCAGCCGGCTCGGCATCCGGAACCGGGGTACCGCGCTCGCCGTGGTCGCCGCAGCCCTCTGCCTCGTCGTGGTCGGTGGCGGTGCGAGTGCTGCGACGCTTCCGGCGCCAGACCTGCCTGCGGCCCTGCTGACGGCTCAAGACGTGGCCACCCCCGCTCCGAAGCGGACCCCGGTGGCGACCCCGACACCGACCGACATCGTGACCGAGGTCACTGAGGTCATCGCGGTGCCGTTCACGGCGACGGAGGTGCAGGACCCGAACCTCGACGTCGGTCAGGTCATCGTCACCACCGTCGGGGTCGACGGTCAGCAGACGAACACCTACCGTGTGACGACGCGGGCCGGCGCGGAGATCGCGCGGGAGCTCGTCGCCCAGGTCGTGTCGGTCCAACCGGTGGCGCAGGTGACCTCGGTCGGCACCCGGCAACCCGCGCCCGTGGCTCCCGCACCCGTCGCCGACCCGGTCGGAGGCGGCTGCGACCCGAACTACGAGGGGCAGTGCGTCCCGATCGCGAGCGACGTCGACTGCGCCGGCGGCAGTGGGAACGGACCGGCCTACACGCCGGGACCGGTGTACGTCGTCGGAAGCGACGTGTACGACCTCGACCGTGACGGGGACGGCATCGCCTGCGACGCCTGAGCAAGCCCGTTCGCGCTCGGCGGAAGGTCGGGCCGTCGATCCAGGGCTACGCGTATCGTCGCTGACGGGTCGCCGGACGGCGCCCCTGACGCTGATGGATTGGAGCGACGATGAGTGCAGAACTCGACGGCAAGCAGGTGGCCTTCCTCCTGACGGACGGCTACGAGGACAGCGAACTGACCAGCCCGTGGGAGGCGGTCACCGCTGCAGGCGCGACGGCCCGACTGGTCTCCCCCGCGACGCAGGACGTGACCGGCAAGAACGGGCACGTCCAGCCGGTCGACGTGGCCGTCGCCGAGGCGTCCTCCGGTGACTACCACGCGCTCGTGCTTCCGGGTGGTGTCGTCAACGCCGACGACCTCCGCCTGGACGAGGCCTCGATCGCCTTCGCGAAGGCCTTCTTCGAGCAGGGCAAGCCGGTCGGGGTGATCTGCCACGGTGCATGGATCCTCGTCGAGGCCGATGTCGTCCGCGGCCGTGAACTGACGAGCTACGCGAGCCTCAAGACGGACCTGCGCAACGCGGGAGCCTCGTGGGTGGACGAGGAGGTCGTCGTCGACCAGGGTCTGGTGTCGAGCCGGACGCCCGACGACCTCCCGGCCTTCAACGCGAAGCTGGTCGAGGAGATCGGTGAAGGGGAGCACGAGGGTCAGCACGCCTGAGCGCGAGACCCCAGCACCGACGAACGCCCGGCCCCTCGAGAGGGACCGGGCGTTCGCGTGCTGTGAGGCTGTCGTTACGCCTTCTTGTTGCGGGTCAGTGCGCCGTAGATGAGGAGCACGACGATGGAACCGCCGATGGCGAGGAGCCACGTCTGCAGCGAGAAGAACTCCTGGAGGTTCGCGCCGAAGAGGAGGCCGCCGAGCCAACCACCGAGCAGTGCCCCGACGACACCGAGCAGCAGCGTGATCAACCAGCCGCCGCCCTGACGACCCGGAAGGATGGCCTTGGCGATGGCGCCGGCGATGAGGCCGAGCAGCAGGAAGCCGAGAAAACTCATGATGTCTCCAAATGTGATTGCTGGATCGAGCGGGGTGCCGACCGATCGTGGTGCTACCCCCGCCGGTGAGCGGGGCCAGCCACTGTATCGCGAGGACTAGTTCTTGAAGACGTCCTTGACATTCTCGCCGGCCTTCTTGGCGTCGGCCTTGGTCTGGTCGGCCTTGCCCTCTGCGACCTTGCTGTCGTCGCCGGTGATCTTGCCGAGGGCTTCCTTCGCCTTGCCCGCGAGGTCTTCAGCGGCGTTCTGGATCTTGTCCGATGCACTCATGGCGTACTCCTTCTTCTGCGTTGGAAACCGGCGGTGATGACCGGTTCATGAAGTAGGACGCAGCCTGGGGCGCATTCGTCACGGAATCCGTCGAAAACCTTCGGCGGCACCGTCGGCGCGCTGACGGATGCGACACTTGATGTTCGTGTTCCGCCAGGCAGTGCCGCCGTCCAGACCCGCCAGGAGGTGAATCGCTTGAGGACAGACCGCCCTCGTTCCGGCTTCTCGCGATTCCTGCGCATCGTCCGCAACACCATGTTCTGGATCATCGGCGTGATCCTCGCCATCGCCGTGCTCATCTTCGTCTGGCTGCAACTGACGCCCTGGCCGGGGTCGATGGTCATCCGGATGGCGTTCGACGAGCGGGCGAAGGTCGTGCAGTCGGACCTCGAGAGGTACGTGCCGGACGGTGTCGACGTGCGACGCGACATCCCGTACCGCTCCGGCGACGCCGACGCCCTCCTCGACGTCTACACCCCCGACGGTGTCCGCGGGAGTGGCGCTGCACTCCCGACCATCGTCTGGGTGCACGGCGGCGCCTGGATCTCCGGCAGCAAGGAACTCATCTCCAACTACATGCGCGTGCTCGCCGGCGAGGGGTACACGGCGATCGCGGTGGAGTACACGATCGCCCCGGAGGGGCAGTATCCGCTGCCGATCGAGCAGGTCGCCGACTCCCTCGGCTACCTCGACGCCAATGCGCGGGCGCTCAACGTCGACTCCTCGAAGCTCATCCTCGCCGGTGACTCCGCCGGTGCGCAGATCGCCGCCCAGGTCGCGAACGTCGTGACGAGCTCCGAGTACGCCAGCTCGATCGAGGTCGAGTCGCCCATCGAACCGCAGCAGTTAGCCGGCGTCGTGCTCGCCTGCGGCGCGTACGACCTCAGCCTGGTCAACGCCGAAGGCAGTTTCGGGTGGTTCCTCGACACCGTGCTGTGGTCCTACTTCGGCGCGCGCGACTACAAGACGCGGCCGGAGGTCGCCTCAGCCTCGGTCGTCGACTACCTGACGGCGAAGTACCCGCCGACGTACATCACGGTCGGCAACTGGGACCCGCTCTACCCGCAGTCGGTCGAGTTCAAGGAGAGACTCCAGGGCCTCGGGGTCGACGTGCAGTCCATGATCTTCAACCCGGACTACCGGCCCGGGCTCGAGCACGAGTACCAGTTCCTGCTCAACGACCAGGGGCGGTTCAACCTGCAGCGCATGGACGCCTTCATCGACGGCGTCACCGACACGAGCCTCCCCTACGGACAGCAGGGTCCGCCCGTCCGCTGACGAAGCCGGGTCAGGGGAGGCGGATGCGCTCGCCGTCCTCGACGAGACGGCCGTGGAGCACCGCCTGGTCGAGCGTCAGATCCAGCCAGCGCCGAGCGGTCTCACCGAGGCGGCCGTAGCCGAGGACCGAGGCCGCCTGCATGGGCAGCTGCTCGCGGTCCACCTCCTGCTCGGGGCTCGCGGCGATGACGAGTTCCATGGCGTTGCAGATCTCGGCGGGGCTGATGTCCGTCACCGCACGGTGGTCGCGATGGACGACCCGGCGGACACCGCGCCAGGTGACGACGTCGAGTCCGGTGGGCCAGGCGAACCCGTTCTGCACGACGAACGCCTCGGTCACCAGCGCGGACAGCTCCGTCCGGGTGTCCTCCGCCAGCCGGTCCACGCCGAAGCGGCGGGCGACGATCGACACGAGTCGTGGGACGGCGATGGGCCCTTCCGTCGACAGGATCGCTGCTGCGATCCTGGTGACGGCCGCTTTCGTGAGTTCCAGGTTGTCGAGGACCGAGGCGGGCCCGATCACGGAGTCGTCGGCGAGTTCGAAGTCGGTGATGGCGACGCTCAGCGGGACGACGGGGGCCGACGCCGTGACGGGGAGGGCGACCGGGTCCATGAATGCCACCGACTGCTGGCCGGTGGCGGTGTCGGACGCCGTGTCGGCGGTGGGGGCCGGCGTCGGCGGGTGCTCCGTGGCGTCCCGATTCGCCGATCCGGCGGGTGCCGTCGGGGCGGAGGCCGGACCGGTCGCCGCATCGGGTGTCCGTCCGGAGGCGGTGGGCTGCGGCTCCGACGAGGGCGACGGGTCGGCCGCGAACGGTGCCGTCGTCGACTCCTCGCTCAGCGCGCGTTCGGCTCGTTCACGCCAGGACTTGGGGAGCCAGGACGATTTCGCCACGAAGCCGTTCCACCCGCGACTCACGGTGTCACCATCCATGCACGGCATGGGGCGGCGGAGCGACGGTGCTCCACGGGGAGGGTCTGCGAGGTCAGAGGTGGCACCTCCACAGGATAGACCGCGGCGGACGTGGGCTCAGCTCGCCGACTGCCGACGCGCCTCGCGTCGACGTTCGCGTTCGAGGTCGGCCGCGGCGGCTTCGGCGGGTGTCGGTGCCGTGCCGCCGAGCGAGCGAGGCTGCCACCAGGCTCCGGTTCCGTCGACCGGGTAGTCGCGCTGCAGCACGTCGATCATGCTCTGCAGCCGGTCGCGCAGCTGTTCGGTGCTCGTGGCGACGTCGTCCTCGGGGTGGACCTGGATCGGCTCACCGAAGGAGAAGTGCACCGGCACACCGAAGCGCTCGCGGAAGCCGACCTTGTGGTTCTTCGTGAGGAGCCGGTGGCCACCCCAGACGGCGACGGGGATGATCGGGACGCCCGCCTCCTGGGCGAGGCGGACGGCGCCGGACTTCAGCTCGCGGACGGTGAACGAGGCGCTGACGCCCGCCTCCGGGAAGACCCCGACGAGTTCTCCACTGCGGAGTGCCCCGACGGCGTTCGCATAGGCGGCACCGCCGGCGCGCATGTCGACGGCGATGTGACGCATGCTTCGCAGGAGTCGGCCGACCAACGGCTTGTCGAACGCGCCCTGCTTGGCCATGAAGCGGATGCGACGCCGGTTGTGGAGCACGGTCGCCCACTCGACGAGGGCGAACTCGAGGTACCCGAAGTGGGTCATCGCGATCACTGCCCCGCCGTCGTCAGGCAGGTGTTCGATACCGGTGGTGTGACGGCGCAGGCGCCAGACACCGAACAGGGAGCGACCGACACCGACGGCGGTGTCGTATACGGGCTCGATGGGGCGTCTCATGGCGATACCGTACGACAGACACCTGGGGAACTGCCGGAGTGGGACCGGAGGCTGAGATCCGGTCCGTCTCGCGACGACCGACCGGGCGATACGATCGCGGGATGACGTCAACGCAGACCGGCCGCCCCCGTGGCAGCTACGCCAAGACGGCGGCCAGACGCCGGGAGATCCTCGAGGCGGGCATGGACGTCTTCGCCGAACAGGGCTTCCGCAGTGGTTCCCTCCGTGAGGTCGCGGAGCGCGTCGGCATGAGCCAGGCCGGTCTGCTCCACCACTTCTCGACCAAGAACGACCTGCTCGCCGCGATCCTCGACTTCCGCGATGACCGTGACCGTGAGCAGTCCGCGATCGAGATCGGCAGCGGTCTCGAGGGCATCCGGGGGCTGTTGCGTCTCGTCGAGCACAACATGCGCGTGCCGGGTCTCGTCGAACTCCACTGCGTCCTCTCCGCGGAGGCGACGTCGCCGGATCACCCGGCACACGATCACTTCGTACGGCGGTACAGCTGGCTGATCGACGGCATGACCCTCTCGTTCCAGATGATGGCCCGCGAGGGCCAGCTGGCGCCGGGTGTCGAGCCGGCGAGTGCGGCGCGCATGCTCATCGCGATGATGGACGGTCTGCAGTTGCAATGGCTGCTCGATCGCGACGCCGTGGACATGGCTGAGGAGACGCGCCGCTCGCTGCGCCCGCTGCTCACCGTCGAGTTGTAGAGGCTCACCGCTCCACAGCCTCCGCGCTTCTCCACAATCTCTTTGCCCGCCCGCTGCATCGAATATCAGATATTAGAGTGGTGGGGGCTGCGGGAAGACCTGAGGGGAAGCCTTATTTTGATAAATTCAAAACAACTCGATACGGTGGAGGCATGAACGGATCGGTGGTGGCGTCGGCGGCGAGCGACTTCAACGCCAAGATCCGGGCCGCCGGTCTGCGCGTGACCACCGGGCGCCTCGCCGTGCTCGAGATCCTCGCCAAGACACCGCACGCCGACGTGGAGCAGGTGGTGGCGAGCCTCCGGCCTCGCGCTCCGCAGACGTCTCCGCAGGCGGTCTACAGCGTCCTCAACGCCTTCGTGGCCGCCGGACTGGTGCGTCGCATCGAGCCCGACGGCCATCCGGGTCGCTACGAGCTGCGCGTCGACGACAACCATCACCACCTGGTCTGCAGCTCGTGCGGCGCGGTCGTCGACGTCGACTGCACGAAGGGGTCGGCTCCGTGCCTCCACCCCGACGACACGGCGGGATACGTCGTCGACGCCGCCGAGATCACGTTCTGGGGCGTGTGCCCCGCGTGCCAGGCGGATGCGTCCTGACGCCGTTCCACAGATCATTCGACGGCACTTCCATGCCGATCGTCAGCTGGCACCGACATGGTGGCAGTGCTGAAGCCAACCGACCGTCCGACCAGCCCCACCCCTCGAGGAGAGACATGTCCGAGCCCAGCTACACCACCACCAACAGCGGAGCGCCCGTCGCCAGCGACGAGCACTCCCAGAGTGTCGGCGCCGACGGAGCGATCGCACTCCACGACCACTACCTGGTCGAGAAGCTCGCCCAGTTCAACCGGGAGCGCGTGCCGGAGCGCGTCGTCCACGCGAAGGGTGGTGGGGCCTTCGGTCGCTTCGTCACGACCGGAGACGTCTCCCAGTACACCCGCGCGGCGCTGTTCCAGCCGGGCGTCGAGACCGAGATGCTCGCCCGCTTCTCCACCGTCGCCGGCGAGCAGGGCAGCCCGGACACCTGGCGCGACCCCCGCGGGTTCGCCCTGAAGTTCTACACGAGCGAAGGCAACTACGACCTCGTGGGCAACAACACGCCCGTCTTCTTCATCCGCGACGGCATCAAGTTCCCCGACTTCATCCGCTCGCAGAAGCGCCTGCCGGGGTCGCACCTCCGCGACCACGACATGCAGTGGGACTTCTGGACCCTCTCGCCAGAGAGTGCCCACCAGGTGACGTGGCTCATGGGCGACCGGGGTCTGCCGGGCTCGTGGCGGCACATGGACGGCTTCGGTTCGCACACCTACCAGTGGATCAACGCGAGCGGTGAGCGCTTCTGGGTGAAGTACCACTTCAAGACCGATCAGGGCATCGAGATCCTCACGCAGGACCAGGCCGATCAGATCGCCGGTGAGGACGCCGACTTCCACATCCGCGACCTCTCCGAGGCCATCACCCGCGGCGAGCACCCCAGCTGGACCCTGTCCGTGCAGGTCATGCCGTACGCCGATGCCGCGAACTACCGGTTCAACCCGTTCGACCTCACCAAGGTCTGGCCGCACAGCGACTACCCGCTGATCGAGGTCGGGAAGATGACGCTCGACCGCAACCCGGAGAACTACTTCGCCCAGATCGAGCAGGCGACCTTCGCGCCGTCGAACTTCGTCCCCGGCATCGCGGCGAGCCCCGACAAGATGCTCCTGGCGCGCATCTTCAGCTACGCGGACGCCCACCGGTACCGCGTCGGCACCAACCACGCGCAGCTGCCGGTCAACGCCCCGCACTCGCCCGTGCACTCCTACTCGAAGGAAGGGGCGATGACGTACACCTTCAACGACGCGAACGCCCCGGTGTATGCGCCGAACTCGGTCGGCGGAGCCCACGCCGACCCGGCCCGCGCGGCCGAGTCCTCCGGTTGGCAGTCCGACGGCGAGCTCGTCCGGGCGGCCGCGACGCTCCACGCCGAGGACGACGACTTCGGGCAGGCGGGCACCCTCGTCCGCGAGGTGCTCGACGATGCAGCCCGCGATCGCCTCGTCGGCAACATCATCGGCCACGTCTCCAAGGTGACCCGCCCGGACCTCCGGGCCCGGGTCATCGCCTACTGGACCGCCGTCGACCAGACACTCGGCGCGCGCGTCTCGGCAGGACTCCCGCCGCTCGTCTAGCGCGAGGGTTCCACGCCCGCGACGACGGTCGTCATCCCGCGTGGATGGCGACCGTCGTCGTCTGTGGGCGAGATGTCAGACGCCGGTGGGCCCGCCGCCCCGACGGATGACCCCCGTCGACTGGGCGCGGGCCTTCGCCATCTCGCGGACGTGCTCAGCCTCACCCTCGGCGGAGTGGTGTTGATCCGTGGTGTGCGCCGCACGGTCGCGCCGCACGACGTACCAGACGGCGCCGACCGCCAGGAGGGCGATGACGATCAGGATCGCGATGGTTCCGATGTCCATGTGCTCTTCCTCTCCTCGTCCACTCGACGCTAGCAAGCGCTCAGACGGACGCAACCCCCTCGCCGACCGGGGCGAGGGGGTTGCGGATGGATCGGTGCGCGGGACGCTAGCCGGCGACCTGCTTGGCGCGCGCGAAGACCTTCTCGATCTCCTCGCGACGACCAGGCTGCTTCAGCGACAACGGTGACGGGTGCGGCGCGTTGAACGCGCTGTAGGTGTTCCCGAGCAGCGGCTCGACGTGCTTCCACCAACCGTCCTGGGCGTGCGGACCGCAGAGGACCACGACGCGGAGGTTGCGGAGCAGCGGGAGCAGTGCGCGCAACTCCATGGCACCCTGGGCGACCTCGGGGGCGTTCGGCTTCTTGCGTCCGGCGCTCAGGTACCACGGGACGATGTTCCAGACCATGACGTCGTCGAAACCGATGTCGTTCCGCAGGTTCCAGAGACTCTCGGCGACCGGGTCGTCGTTGTCGACCGAGGCGAACCCCGATCCAGGTGCGTCGAGGCTGTCCGGAGCGAGGGTGCCCGGGGCGTCGAGGAGGATGAGGGTCTTCGCGTTGACGGCTGCATCGGCCGGGTCGACGAGTGGGAGCACGAGGTCGCTCTGCCGCCGTCCCCGGCGGGCCATCATTGCGTCCGCCCAGTCGCGCAGCGGCGCGAGTGCCGGCGACTCGGCCAGCATGCGGTGTCGTTCGGCCAGTTCGTCCGGGTCCTGCAGCCCTCGCGGGGCGTCCATGTGCATCTTCCGAGCGTAGCCCGTGACGGGAGTCTCGTCATCGTCTGAAGGCGTTCCGACCCCGGAACCGGCGACGAGGACGGTGAAATCCGTGCTCGTCAACCGGGGGTGAGGACCGTCGAGCCGGGCATAGGCTGGCCAGGATGACCACCGAGCCCACCGCCCCCGACGACCGGACCAAGTGGCGCGCCTTCGCGGTCTGCGTCTCCGTCGCCGCCCTCACGATCCTCGACCTCTCGAAGGTGAACGTCGGCCTCCCGTCCATCGAGCAGGCCCTCGACGCCGGCCCGACCGCACTGCAGCTGATCGTCGCCGGGTACGCCTTGGCGTTCGGCCTGATCCTCGTGCCCGCCGGTCGCTACGGCGACTTGCACTCCCGTCGACAGATGTTCATGATCGGCCTGAGCGTGTTCGGTGCTGCGAGCCTCGTGTGCG
This sequence comes from Plantibacter sp. ME-Dv--P-095, assembly GCF_030209365.1. Lineage (NCBI taxonomy): Bacteria > Bacillati > Actinomycetota > Actinomycetes > Micrococcales > Microbacteriaceae > Plantibacter > Plantibacter sp. ME-Dv--P-095. Next base: position 126,736 of record NZ_JARVSB010000003.1, on the reverse strand, counting down.
CGATCGCCCCGAGCGTCGCCATCCTGATCGGCGGGCGGATCCTGCAGGGCGTCGCCGCCGGATTCCTCATGCCGCAGGTGATCGGGCTCATCCAGCAGCTCTTCGTGGGCAAGGAGCGCGGACGCGCCTTCGGGCTCTTCGGCGCCATCATCGGCCTGTCGACGGCGTTCGGTCCGACGCTCGGTGGGTTGCTCATCGCCGTCGGCGGCCCGGAGGACGGTTGGCGCCTGCTCTTCTGGATGAACGTGCCGCTGGCGATCATCCTGCTGCCGATCGCCGCCCGCCTGCTGCCCAAGCAGCAGCCACGTGAGGCCGGGGCCGGTTCGCTCGACCCCGTCGGCATCGTGCTCCTCGGTCTCGCGGTGCTGTCGCTCATGCTGCCCTTCGTGCTGACGACGGGTTCGCCGGACGACGACCCGGCACGCTGGTGGCTCCTCCTCGGGTTCGCCGTGTTCGCCGGCCTGTTCGCCTGGTGGGAGGGTCGGTACCAGCGCGCCGGACAGACGCCCGTCGTCGACTTCTCGCTCTTCTCCCTCGGCAGCTACCGCAACGGCGTCCTCATCTCGACGACGTACTTCGCGGCCATGCCGGCCACCTTCCTCACCCTCACGCTGTTCGTCCAGCAGGGCCTCGGCCTCGAACCCGTCTTCGCGGGCATGATCACGATCCCCTTCGCGCTCGCCTCGGCGGTCAGCTCCTGGTTGAGCGGCCGGGTCGTCGACAAGCTCGGACGTCCGCTCGTCGTGGGCGGGCTCGTGTTGGTGGTGGTCGGCTTCACCCTGAACTCGGTGCTCGCGTTCATCACTCCCCCGGAGGTCACCCCGTACGCCATGGGTGCGGCGATGCTCCTGGCGGGTATCGGTGGCGGAGCCGTGATCTCGCCGAACCAGACGCTGATGCTCGCGGACATCCCGGTCGCGTCCGGCGGTGTCGCCGGGTCCATCGGTCAGCTCGGTCAGCGGATCGGCACCGCGGTCGGGCTCGCGGCGGCGACGGCGACCTTCTACGCGACGGTGTACTCGGAGAACGGCGGCGGTGCTTCGGGCGCCTCGCTCGACGTCTACCACGACGCCTACCGCAACAGCACCATCGTCACGATCGGCTTCGTCGTGATCGCCCTGGTCTTCGCGCTGCTCGACACGCGGTCCCGCAAGGCGGCCGATGTCGACTCAGGACCTTCGAAGTAAGGGTCACCTGAGTTAGGGTTACCTCAGTAGCGGCTGACGGGGTCGCTGGACGGAGGAGACCGGATGGCGCGGACGAACGCTGAGGCGTCGAGGATCAAGCCCGAGGCGGCGCGCCTGTTGACCCTCCGGGTGCTGCGGCGGGCGACGATCTCCCCGAACTTCGCCCGGGTCACGCTCGGCGGTGGAGACATCGCCGACTTCGCCTTCCTCGGCTACGACCAGTGGTTCCGCTTCTTCATCCCCGTCTCGGACGGCGGCCTCGATCGGCTCCCGACCAAGCTCGACATGATCGCCTACGCGAAGTACCTGGCGATCTCGAAGTCGGTCAGGCCGGTGCTGCGCAACTACACCGTCCGCGACTACCGCGCGGACGGACCGGAGGGTCCGGAACTCGACGTCGACTTCGTCATCCACGGCTCGGCAGCCGACGGGACCGCCGGACCGGCAGCCGACGGGACCGCCGGACCCGCGGCCGGCTGGGCGCAGACGTGCCGACCGGGAGACCCGGTCGCGCTGCTCGACGAGGGTCGGATGTTCAACCCGCCGCCCGGCACGGACCGGATCGTGCTCGTCGCCGATGAGACGGGATTGCCCGCCGTCGCCGGGATCCTCACGCACCTCCCGGCCGACACGATCGGGACCGCGATCGTCGAGGTGCCGTCGGCAGCGGACGTCCAGACGCTCGAGGCGCCGTCCGGGGTCGAGGTCCGATGGGTCGTCCGGGACGATGCGCATGCCGTCCCCGGCCGCGGGGCGCTCGCTGCGGCGGAAGCGCTCGAGGCGCCGGGGCCGTCGGCGTACGGATGGGTCGTGGGCGAGCAAGCGCTCGCCGCGGCGGTGCGTCGCTCCTGGGTCCGCAGCGGCACACCCAAGGAACGCGTCATGTTCTGCGGGTATTGGAAGGTCGGCAAGGCGCACTGATCACCGGCATCGATCGTCCGAGTTCCGGAAAAACTCAGTTGATCGACCGAATACGGGGTGTCCCCGATGCTGGAGGAGCCAGGCTCGACTAGCCTCACGACATGCCCTCTCCCGCCGGCTCAGCCGGAAACACCATCGGCGCGCTGCCGATCGGTGCGGTCGCAGGGCTCAGGCGGCCGGGCTCGATGCGCTCGAGCACGGCCGACGTCGAGGATGTCCGCACGGATGCCGTCTCCACCGAGGACGGACGGCGATCGCCCGGGCCGCTCGCCACCTGGGACGGTGTCCGCTCGCGGTTCCAACCCGGCGAGGAACTCACCTTCGACGAGCGGTACCGCTACGCCCAGCTCCCGCTCATCGACGCCGACCATCCGCTGGCGCTCGCAGCCAGTCCCGATGGCAGCTACCGGGCCGGTCGCTACGTGGAACCACGCGTCGCCGTCGTCGTGCCCGTGCCGGTGGAGCGGTTGTTCGTCGACCCCATCTTCCTGAGCTACGAGGCGGACCTCGCCTCCGCGCCGTTCGCGGCGAAGCTCGCGCGAGGCATCGAGCTGCGTCGCGCCCACCGGCTGCATGCCACGCTCGCCTCCGTCGACGCCTCCGACGACCTCCTCACCGGTCTCCGATCGGCGGTCGGCGCGTTCGCACCGTTCCGAGCCAGACTCGCCGGACCCGTGATCGGCGGCTTCAATCGCGGCCGCTGTTACCTCCCGGCCACCGCCCACGCCTTCGAACCGATCCAGCGGGCGGTCGGCGGACGTGCCGTCCCGCTCGTGGGGGTCGGCATGCACCACTTCCGGGACGAGCTCGACCCGGCGGAGACGGCTGCGCTCGCGGCCTTCCTGGAACGCTGGCAGGACGCGACCCTGTTCGAGTGGACGGTCGACGAACTGGCGGTCACCTCGACCCACGACGATCTGGTGCTCAGCGGCCGCACCCTGGCCCGGATCCCGTTGCGGGCTGGGGCCTGACACGTCGGACCGTCGACTCAGCCGTCGGTAAGCAGCCGGACCATGGGGAGGTCCGGCGACGCCCAGTCCAGCTCGGCCAAGCGGTTCCGCGGCACCCACCGCAGTTCATCGTGATCGGTGCTGCTCACCGGTGGACCGTCGCGGAAGGTGACGGCGTAACACGCCAGATCGATCCGCAGTGCGCCGACCGCGACGACGGATCGGTCGAGGAGACGACCGACGGAGACATCGGCTCCGAGTTCCTCCTGCAGCTCCCGCGCGAGGGCCTCCTCGGGGCGTTCGCCGGCCTCGACCTTGCCTCCGGGGAACTCCCACCGGCCGCCCGAGGACCGCTCAGGGGAGCGCCGGCACGCGAAGACGGTGTCACCCTGGGAGGCGACGCCCGCGACGACCTCGATCGTGGTGACCATACCGGTCCGACCCCCTCGCTCGTGTCGTCGTCGGAGACTCCAGGGTAGGGGACCCGGCGCTCGGGTCGGCGCGACCGTGCTCCCCAGGGAGGCGTCGCACGGCGTCCGCTCATGGCGTCGCGGACGGGCGGCCGCGGGTCGGTGGTGCGTGCCAGACTGACAGCGATCGGGGGCGATGGTCCCCCGCCGCAGCGTCGTCTCGAAAGGCACCCACCGCACCGATGTTCCTCCTCGACGGTTCCGCCATCACGAGTGCCAGCGACCTCTCCAACGCGTCGTATTGCGAATTCGCCTTCCTGCGCTCCATCGACGCGAAGCTCGATCGCATCGACCCGATCGATGAGCCCGAAGACGAGATGCTCATGCGCACCTCGAAGCTGGGCGATCAACACGAACTCCGCGTGCTCGAGTCCTACCGGGCGGAGTTCGGCGAAGGCGTGGTCGAGCTCGAACGCCCCGACGTCCGCGACGCCGGGGCGCTCGCCGCAGCCGTCGCGTCGACGCTCGCAGCCTTCCGTGCCGGCGCACCGATCGTCTTCCAGGCCGCGTTCTTCGACGGCTCGTTCATCGGCTTCGCCGACTTCATCGTCCGCAGGCCCGACGGCCGGTACCGGGTACAAGACACCAAGCTGGCCCGCTCTCCGAAGGTGACGGCGCTGTTGCAGCTCGCGGCCTACGTGGAACAACTCAGCGCTGCCGGGGTGCCGGTCGACGACGATGTCGACCTCATCCTGGGCGACGGGACGATCAGCACGCACGCCGTCGCCGACATCCTCCCGGTCTACCGGCGTCGCCGCGCACGGCTCGTGCAGATCGTCGCGGAGCGGCTGCAGGACACGGACGCGGTGCAGTGGGGCGACCAGCGGTACAGCGTTTGCGGACGTTGTGCCTGGTGCGACGCGGAGATCACCGCGTCACGCGACGTCCTGCTGGTGGCCGGTCTCCGGCTGACCCAGCGCGACCGCCTGTTGGCCGCCGGGATCCACACCATCGACGACCTCGCCACCCTCGCCCTCACCGGGTCGGCCCCCGGCGGCGCGTTCCACGGGCACCCGGCCACCGGTGGCGGCACCGTCGACGGGGTGTCGGAGACGACGCTCGCGGCCCTGAGGGATCAAGCCCGTCTGCAACTCGAACCCACCTCGGAGCCCGGCGTCCCGGCATTCCACGTCCACGACGCCGCGGCACTCGGGCTCCTCCCGCAGCCCGATCCCGGCGACATCTTCTTCGACTTCGAGGGAGACCCGCTGTACACGGAGGGCGAGCCGGGCGACGCCCGCCGAGGCGATCGCACCCGCTGGGGCATCGACTACCTGTTCGGGCTGGTCGACACCGACGGCGTCTTCCGATCCTGGTGGGCTCACGACTTCCACGAGGAGCGCATCGCGTTCATCCACTTCCTCGAGTACCTCACCGCCCGCCGGGCGGAGTACCCGGGCATGCACGTCTACCACTACGCGGCCTACGAACGGACGCACCTGCTCGCCCTGGCCGCCAGACACGGCGTCGGCGAGCAGGTCATCGACGACCTCCTGCGGGAGGCCGTGCTCTTCGACCTCTACCCGTTCGTCCGCAAGACGGTCCGTGTCGGCTCCCGGTCGTACTCGATCAAGAAGCTCGAACCCCTCTACATGGGCGACGACCACCGCGACAGCGAGGTCACCAATGCGGCCGCGTCGATCACCGAGTACGCCGACGCCCGCGAGCTCAGCCGCAGCGACGACCCGGCGCTCATCGCGGAGGGCGAGCGCAAACTGGCGGAGATCGCCGAGTACAACGAGTACGACTGCGAGTCCACGCGCCGACTCCGCAACTGGCTCCTCGCCCTGGGCGAGGAGCGGGGCGTGCTCCCCGGCACCTTCGTGAACGATGCGCCGGAGCCGCTCATCGACGACCCGACGCCCCTGCACGACGCCCTGACTGCCCTGGCCGGCGACCCGCTCGACCCCGGACGTTCCGACGACGCGGCGGCGTATGCCCTGGCTGCAGCCGCGATCGACTACCACCGTCGGGAACACAAGTCGTTCTGGCAGGAGCACTTCTCACGGCTCATCGCCGCGCGCGACGACTGGGAGGACACCCGCAACGTCTTCACGGTCACCGCGGGCGAGGTCGAGCGCGACTGGTTCCGGGAGGGGCGGCAGCGGAGCGATCGCCGGCACGTCCGCCTCTTCGGCCGCTGGGCTCCCGGCAGCAGCGTGAAGGTCGGCGCCGACCCCTTCGCCGTCTACGAGTACCCGGGCCCGTACACGGTCACCCGCGCCGAGCCCGGCTCCCGTCCAGCCGGGCAGATCACCGTGCTCGAGGTCGACGACGATTCCGTGCTCATCCAGGAGACGCTGAAGGCCGACCGGGATCCCTACACCGAGCTGCCGGTGGCGCTCACGCCGTCTCCCCCGCCCCGGCCTGGGACGCAGGTCGACGCCATCGCCGAATGGGGGCAGGCCATCGTCGACGCATCGCCCGACTGGCCGAGCGACGGTGTCGTCGACATCCTCCGCCGCCGGCCGCCGCGCACCGGTTCGGGTGGTCCGCTCCCCCACCACGGCGACCGCGAGACGATCGCGGACGTCACCGCCGCCCTGCTCGACCTCGACGACTCAGCGCTCGCCGTCCAGGGTCCACCAGGGACGGGCAAGACCTACGTCGCTTCGCACGTCATAACCGCGCTGGTGCAGCAGCACGGGTGGCGTGTCGGCGTGGTGGCCCAGTCGCACGACGTCGTGGAGAACCTGCTCGAACGCATCGTGAAGGCCGGCCTCGCCCCGGGCCTCGTGGCGAAGACGCTGCGGACCGGTGCCGACCCGGACGCCGACCGCGGCTACACGATCCTGCCGTCCAACGGCCACGCGGCCTACGCGGACGAGCAGGCCGGCGGGTTCGTCGTGGGCGGGACCGCCTGGGACTTCAGCAACCCCAACCGGTTCCCACGCCGGTCACTCGACCTGCTGGTCGTCGACGAAGCGGGTCAGTTCTCCCTGGCCTACACGATCGCGGCGAGCGTCGCTGCCCGGAACCTGCTGCTCCTCGGCGATCCACAACAGCTCCCCCAGGTGAGCCAGGGGACGCATCCGGAGCCCATCGACACCTCCGCCCTCGGGTTCGTGGCCGATGGACGAGACGTCCTGCCACCGGAACTCGGCTACTTCCTCCACGAGACCTGGCGGATGGACGCGGCGGTCACCGAGCCGGTCTCGCGCCTGTCGTACGGCGGTGAGCTGCGGTCGGCGGCCGCCACGGCGAACCGCCGTCTCGTCGGCTGCGAGCCAGGCCTCCACATCGTCGACGTCCGTCACGTCGGCAACGCCACGAGCTCGGTCGAGGAGGCCGAACGCGTCGTCGAGCTCGTCCGCTCGAGCATCGGCCTGCTCTGGACCGACCCCGACTCCCGCCGCTCGGACTCACCCTTGACGCAAGCCGACATCATCGTGGTCTGCCCGTACAACGCACATGTGGCGGTGGTGCGGGAGGCACTCGACCAGGCCGGGTTCGGCACCGTCCGGGTCGGAACGGTCGACAAGTTCCAAGGCCAGGAGGCGGTCATCGCGATCGTGACCCTGGCCGCGTCCGCGCCCGCCGAGGTACCGCGCGGGATGTCGTTCCTCCTGATGAAGAACCGGTTGAACGTCGGCATCTCGCGGGCGCAGTGGGCGGCCTACCTCGTCTCCTCCCCCGCGCTCACCGAGTACCTCCCGACGACCCCGGAGGGCGTCGCCGAGCTCAGTGCCTTCATCAGGCTCGTGGACGGGCACTGAGCGACGCTGCCGACGAGCCCAGGTCGCTCGCGGGCCGACGCGAGGCGTCCGCGCTCCCGAGCCGGGCCGCCTTCGCGATCCACGCCTGTCGTTGCGCGTCGCTCGAGCCCTTGACCGGGCCGAACCGGCTCGCTGCGACGGACCGGATCCCGCAGAACCGGAGGGTCGTGGTGCGGAGCTGCTTCACGGTCGTGTCCCCCACCAGCGGGAGATACCACCATGGCGAGTCGGTCGTGACGATCACACGGCCCGAACGCCCCGTGAGCAGTCCCTCGGGAAGCCCGTTGTCCTTCGTCCGGTAGGCGCGACGCGGCAGCAGGACCCGATCGAAGAAGCCCTTGAGCAGCGCCGGGACGGAGCCCCACCAGACCGGGGCCACGACGACGAGGTGGTCAGCGGCCAGGATCTGCTGCCACGCGAGCTCGAGGTCGGGCTCCAGTTCCTGCCGGTGGGTGTAGCCGAGCCGCAGGTTCGGATCGAATGCGAGGTCGCGGACGGCGAGGACCGTCGCGTCGCCGTGGGCATCCGCATACGCCGACGCCAGAGCGGCGCACAGGGAGTCGGGATTGGGATGGCCGTCGATGACGAGGGTGCTCATGGGTGCTCCAAAGGTCGTAGGTTTTGACAGTGTCCAGAATCTAGACACTGCCCACATCGGTACGGGAACGACCGTACGGGTACGATGTTGCTTGTGTCAAGATCGACGACGGCCTATCACCACGGCAACCTCGGACCCGTGCTGGAAGACGCTGCGCTCGACCTCATGCGGACACAGGGACACGTCTCGCTGAGCCTGCGCGAGGTCGCCCGCCGCGCCGGCGTCAGCCACAACGCGCCGTACCACCACTTCGGCGACCGGACGGCGCTGCTGAAGCGTTTGAGTGAACGGTCGATGTCGGAACTCCTGGAGTCGATGCGCACCGAGCGGGCGGCCGCGGCCGCGCGCACGCCGCAGGAGATCGCCATCCGGGTCGGCGCGAGCTACGTGGCGTACGCGGCCCACCATCCCGAACGGTTCCGGGTCATCTACGACCCGGACGTCTGCGCTCCGGGCGCGCCGAGCGCGGCGATGGCGCCGCTCATCGCCGCCGTCGAGGGCATCCTCGCCGAGACCACCGCCTCTCTCGCGCCCGATGCGCCGGCCGAGGTCGTCGCCGCCCTCACCACGGCGGTGTGGGCGACGGTGCACGGCTTGGCCGAGCTCGTCGTCGCCGGTCACATCTCGGAGGTCGAGGCCCGACCCGCGCTCGAGGCCTTGCTGTCCCGGTCCTGAGGGCACACCGCGGCGACCGCCCGGCCCCGTTCCGGAGGTGCGAGGGCCTGTCTCTCAGGCTGTACACAAACCACACCCGGTGAACGGTCGGGAACCTCAAAGGCGGCTCTTGGCCCCAGGTGACGATTCCCTCGGTTTGCAGGAGTCAGATGATCTCAGCACTCGCCGCCGAGAGGAACCTTCATGACGAACACCACAGGACCGGACACCCCGGAACCCGAAGCCACCGATCCCGCCACCGCAGACCCGACCGCCGCAGCCCCCGCCTACGAGCAGCCGACGGGGTCGTACCAGCCGGCCCCCGGCACGGACGTCACTCCCCCGCCCGGGTATCCGGGCAACGCCGCCGCACCCGGCCGGCCGTGGATGGCGACGACGCCGTACGGCTACGCCACGGCACCGCATCAGTACACCGACGGCCCATCCGTCGCTCAGCCCACGCTGCAGGCGCCGCAGACCCCGCCGCAGCCACCGACGGCACCGAAGCAGCAGCCGATCGGCTGGATCATCGCCGCCGCGACCGCAGCGACCGTCGTCTCCCTCGTCACCGGCGGGCTGGGCATCGCCTCCCTGGCCGCGGGCGCCTTCCACAGCGTTGCAGCGTCGTCCCAGGTGGCCGAGACGGTTCCCGACGGGGACGGCCAGAGCTTCCGAGCGCCGGGCGGCCTCACGCCACCGCAACAGCAGACGACTCCGGATGCCGCCACCGCGGACACCAGGAGTGCGACCGCGGCCGAATCGGTCGGTGTCGTGGACATCGAGACCGAGCTCGGCTACCAGGGCGGCGCCGCCGCCGGCACCGGGATGGTCCTCACGGCCGACGGACAGATCCTGACGAACAACCATGTCGTCGCGGGAGCGACCAGCATCGTCGTCACGGTCGTCAGCACGGGTCAGCAGTACACGGCGCGGGTCATCGGGACGGATGCCACCGACGACGTCGCGCTCCTGCAACTCGACGGCGCCTCGGGACTCGACACCGTGACGATCGACGACGACGGCGGCGCGGCCGTCGGCGATGCCGTCACCGGCGTCGGCAACGCGGGCGGGACGGGTGGGACGCCGAGCGCCGCCGACGGATCGGTCACCGCGCTCGACCAGGACATCACCGTGCAGGACGAGACGACGGGCGGCGGCAAGCAGCTCACGGGCCTCATCCAGACCGACGCGGACATCCAGGCCGGAGACTCCGGCGGCCCGCTGTACGACGCGGAGGGTGAAGTCATCGGGATCGACACCGCGGCGTCCTCCGGCGGCACCGACATCGACGGGTTCGCGATCCCGATCGACGACGCGCTGTCGATCGTCGGTCAGATCCGCAGCGGCGTCGAGACCCAGACGGTCTCGATCGGCTACCCGGCCTTCATCGGCATCGGCCTGAGTTCAGCCGCGGACGGTGCGGCGCAGACCGGCGCGGGCGCCGTCGTCGGTTCGGTGATCGAGAACACGCCGGCCGCCTCGGTGGGCCTCGCCGCGGGCGATGTGATCACCGGGCTGAACGGGACGCCCATCGACTCCGCGCAGACCCTCACCGCGACCATGGCCTCGCTCGAGCCCGGTCAGACGGTCACCATCACGTGGACGACATCCGCTGGTACGAGCCAGACGGCGGACATCGCGCTGATCGAGGGCCCCGTCGCCTGACGAGGCCGTCCAGCTGCTCGGCTCCTCCGATCCGGCCCGCCGTCGGATCGGAGGAGCCGACAGCGCTCGGCCAGTAGGCTCGGGTCCGCGGTGCCCGCCGCTTCCACCGGAAGGACTCACCCGTGACCCGCTACCTCGGAGTCGACCTCGCCTGGGGCGAGGGGACCGAGCGACGGGTGGCGAACGAGTCGGGCGTGGTCTGCATCGACGAGACCGGGACGGTGGTCGACGCGGGCTGGGCCATCGGCATCGACGCCGTGGTCTCGTGGATCCTCGCGACCGCCGAACCCGGATCGGTCATCGCGGTCGACGCGCCGCTCCTCGTCCAGAACGCGACGGGGATGCGGCTCTGCGAGCGGGAGGTCGGCCAGCGCTACGGCCGGTGGCAGGTGTCCGCCTACCCGTCGAATCTGCGCCTTCCGGCACTCGGTGGGGCGGCCCTGTTCCGAGCGCTCGAGGCAGCCGGGCTGCACTACTTCGACGGCTTGAGCACACCGGCCGAGGAGGACATCGTCTTCTTCGAGGCGTACCCGCACACGACCCTCGTCGGCGCTGAGGAACTCGGCTACACCGAGGCGCGTCCGCGGTACAAGAAGCTCGACGCCTCGCTCCCGCTGACCGAACGGCGCCAGCGGCGCGCGGACGTCTGCGATGAGCTGATCGCCCGGCTCGATCGCCTCAGCACCGCGACGCCGCCGTTACAGCTTCGCTCCCATCCGGTGACGGCGCTCCTCGTGGACGAGCCCTCGCCGACGAAGGAGACCGCGCACAAGCATCGAGAAGACCTCGTCGACGCCGCGATCTGCGCCTGGACAGCATCCTCTTGGGCCGAGCACGGTCTGGCGCGGTTCCAGGTGCTCGGGGCGGCGGACACGCCGGACGACCGCGGACGCGTGCCGACACTCCTCGCAATGGCCAGACCGGAACAACGACATCCACCTCGTATTCCGCAAGACGCATACGCTATGAACGCGGCAATCCCCGGTGGTGCCGCGGATACTCCGGCAACCGCCGCCCCGCCACCGCCCCGACCGACGACACCCGAAGGACACATGAACAAGCAGGCATATACCGAGACCGAGACGAACGGCGCGGACGCGATTGAGTTCGTCGAGGGCGGTGCCGCCGGATCGGCGGCCGTCGAGGGCCAGCCGTCGGGCTCGACCCGGGCGCCCTCCCCCGCCCCCACCACCGTGGAACTGCTCCGCAGCGCCACCTGGCACCTCGAACACGCCCGGGTGACCGCGGACGCCGATGATGTAGCCTTCGAGGCTGCGCGCTCGGCGCTCGCCGAGGCCGTCTTCGACCTCGAAGCCGTGCAGTACGGCGAGTCCACGCGGGGCTGACGCGTCCTCAGACCGGATCGAGGTCCGATCGACGGGCTTCGCGCTCGGCACGCGCCCGGCGTTCGAGGAGGTCGGTGCGGATCCACCGGATCGCCAGGGAGATCGCGAGCGACAGGAACAGGAACGCCGCCGCACCGAGGGCGTAGGAGATGAAGTCCGTGGGGATGAAGGTCGTGCCGAGCAGCAGGGCCGACGGCGCCCACTGATCCGCCAGTGCCGCCGGGACGCCGGTCGCCTGGAAGCACTCGATCGCCGCGGAGAACCCGAACGCTCCGACGGCGACCTGCCAGAGCGGGAGCCGTGGCGCGGCGAACGCCAGCAGCAGGGCGACGAGCACGGTGTAGAGGGCGTTCGTGACGGGGTTGGCCCAGACGGCGGTGACCGACCAGTGCACGGTCAGCCCGGCGACGATCGTTACGATGGCGGCACCGAGCAGGAGTGCCCGCTTCAGTGAGGTCGCCGGCCGTGGCCCGTCGGGGTTCGGCTCCGGGAGGTCGCTCATGCTCTGGTCCTTCTCGTGCGTCGTTGTCGCCCACGGGCCCAGTCGCGGGCCTCGGTTCCTGAGAGGGCGAGGATGATGGAGCAGTCGACGGCGAAGCCGATCAGGTTGGTCTGCAGGGTGAGGCCACCGGCCCCCGCGAGGTACGTCGCGGTCAGGGTGGTGATCGAGGTGGAACTGAAGGCCATGGCGAGCAGTCGTGCCAGGTTGCCGCCGAGGTGGACCCGCCAGGCGAGGACCAGGTAGCTCAGCGTCACGGCCGCGGACAGGCCGACGACGAAGCCGACGACCCACGGCACCAGGACGGCGTCGTCCGCCGTGGTGGCGGTCGCGGTCACCTCGGCCATGACGTGCTTCCAGTCGGAGACGAGTAGGACGCCGGAGAGGATGGACGACAACGACGCGACGACCATGAGCAGGACACCGACCGTGGTGTCGAGCGGTCGTGGTTCACCGGCTCGGACGAGTGATCGGGTGGGCGGTGCATCGGCCGGCGGTAGCGTCGCGGTCGCCGGGACGACGACGGCGGTGAGGTCCACGATCGGAAGGTCCCCGTCCGTCATGATCGCGTCACCGCCCCCGTTCCGCGAGTGGTACCCCGTCGAGAAGTTCTCGATCACGGAGGTGGAGGCACCGACGCCGGCGGCCTCGATCGACCCCACGATGTGGTCGCGTTCGTCGTCCACGTCGTCCGCGATGCGGTGGGTGACCTGGAGCGTGAAGACGCTGATGCCGACCGAGCGGTCGTAGGTGCCGGCCGCCAGCCAGTCGGCCTGGTACCCGCCGGGGAGCAGCCAGCCCTCGGGGGTCGGCCAGAACCGGACGTGGTGTCGCTTGCCCGGGCTGCCGTCGACCTCCTGCTGGTAGCAGAACGCCTGCGGGCGGCCGAAGAGGTACAGCGAGGAGACCGGCGCCTCCGGATAGCTGCGTCGTGTCAGCGTGGAGGACACGATCCGCAGGTCGGCGCGGAGGCCGAGGTCGTCGGCGAGGGTCCATCCGGCCGTCAGCATCGCCGTGTGCACCTGCTCCTCGCTGCCGCGGAACCCGAGGTTGACGGGGTCGCCGAGGATGCCCTCTCGGGTGCGCGTGCGTCCGATGAAGTAGTCGGGCAGGTAGACGCGCGAGAGCACCGTGTGCAGCCGCGGCAGGATGAGATAGGCGATGACGAGGTAGATGACGAGGATGAACCAGGCCTGGGCCCACCCTCGGGCGAAGGCCTCCGTCAGCAGGACGTAGGCGAGGAAGACGGCGGCGGCCGTACCGAAGGCGAAGAACCAGCCGTCGACGATGCGTGCGATGCGCCCGCGTCGATCCTCGGACAGGCCGCTGGCGGGCCCGAGGAGCGTCCCGGTCTTCGTCACCCGTCCAGGGTAGGGCCTCGTGGCTCGCCGCGTCCGGCACACCGGCTGGTGGGAGGATGGGGGCATGGATTCCGTCGCCCACATCACCGACCTCGCCGACTTCATCGTCGCCTCGCCGACCTCCTATCACGCGGTCGCGGAGAGTGCGCGGCGGCTGGAGGCGGCCAGGTTCACGCGCCTGCTCGAGACCGAGTCCTGGGATGGCGGTGGAGGCCGGTTCTTCGTCGAACGCGAGGGCGCGATCATCGCCTGGGTGCAGCCGGAGGGCGCCACCCCGACGACCCCGTTCCGGATCCTCGGCTCGCACACGGACTCGCCGAGCTTCAAGCTCAAGCCGAAGCCGACCATCGGCGCTCACGGGTGGCTGCAAGCCGGCGTGGAGGTCTACGGCGGGCCGCTCCTCAACTCATGGCTGGACCGAGAACTCGAACTCGCCGGTCGCCTGGTCACCCTCGACGGGACCGTGCACCTCGTGCGCACCGGGCCGTTCCTGCGGATCCCGCAGCTCGCCGTCCACCTCGACCGCGCGGTCAACGACGGCCTGGTCCTCGACCGCCAGCGCCACCTGCAGCCGGTCTACGGCGTCGGAGAGCTCGCCCACGCCGACGTCCTCGCGCACCTGGCGAAGATCGCGGGCATCGACCCCACCGCGATCGCCGGGTACGACGTCCTCGTCGCCGACACCCAGGAGCCCCGCCGGTTCGGTCTCGACGGTCAGCTGTTCGCCGCTGGACGCATGGACAACCTGACCTCGGTCCACGCGGGACTCGCGGCGTTGCTGGCCGCCGGCGACGGGGGAGCGACGGACGAAGCCGACCACATCTCGGTCTTCGCCGCCTTCGACCACGAGGAGCTCGGTTCGTCCTCGACCTCCGGCGCCAGCGGTCCGTTCCTCGACGACGTCCTCACCCGCATCGGCGCCGGCCTCGGTGCGACGACCGCCGAACGGCTGCAGGCCTACGCGGGGTCGTGGTGCCTGTCGGCCGACGCCGGCCACGCGATCCACCCCAACTACCCCGAGCGGCACGACCCGACGAACCGACCGATCGCCGGCGGTGGGCCGCTCCTCAAGATCAACGCCAACCAGCGGTACGCCACGGACGCCCTCGGAGCGGCGCTCTGGGCCCGCAGCTGCGCTGCCGCCGGCGTGACCTCACAGGACTTCGTGTCGAACAACACGGTCCCGTGCGGTTCGACCATCGGCCCGCTCACCGCGACCAGGCTCGGCATCCGGACGGTCGACGTCGGGACGCCGCTGCTGTCGATGCACTCCGCGCGGGAGCTGTGTCACATCGACGATCCGGCCGCGCTGAGCGCCGCGGTCCAGGCGTTCTTCCGGGGCGCCTGAGCCGCGCCGCCGCAGGAGATCAGCCTGGGAGCAGGAAGCCGCCCGACGGTCGGTCCTCCAGCGCGGCTGATCTCCTGGGGCCGAGCCTGGCTCAGCCCAGTTCGCGCAACCGCAGACGTCGCCCGTCGGGGCTCGCATCGGGGTTGACCTCGACGAGGTCCGAGCGTGAGTTGATGAAGTCGCTGAACGAGCGGTGGCCGAGCGGCTTCTCCTTGAACGCCGGATCCATCCGGATCATCTGGTTCTTCACCTCGGCGTTCAGCAGCCAGTCCTCGTCGTCGTTCTTCGCGTGCACGAGGCGGAGCGCGCGCACGAGCAGTTCGGTCGCCGCGCGCTGGGCGTCGGGGCCGGACGGGTCGGCCGTCTCCTCATCGGCGTCGTCCAGCTCGTCGGCGTCGCGGTGGCTGAAGACGGGCTCGGTGAACAGGCCGCCGATCCGAGGCGGTGCCTGCGTCGCGGGCGCGTCGGGCGTCGTGGCCGCAGCGGAGGAGGCGCGTCGACGCCCACCGGACTTCGATGCTGCCTTCGGGGTCTCTTCGGCGGAGGTCTCCGCCTTGGCGCCGGACGCCGTGGCGTCGACGGCGGCAGGGGTGCGCGGTGTCCTGCTGACGACGGGGCGGACGATGCCTGGCAGGTCGTCGTAGTCCGAGAACTCGTCGCACGCGGCCATGAGCGCCCGGCTCGTCGCGCCGGCCACGCCGATGCCGATCACGTGGCGTCCGAGACGGCGGCAGCGCTGGGCGAGGGAGATGTAGTCGGAGTCACCCGCGACGATGACGATGTGCGTGAGGTCCGGCAGACGGAAGAGGTCCTCGACGACGTCGACCGCGAGGCGGATGTCCGCGCCGTTCTTCATCGCCTTGGTCGTCGGGAACATCTGGGTGAGGTCGACGGCGCGGTCGACGAGGTCCTTCTGGTAGGCCGAGTTGACGGGCTCCGACCAGTCGGCGTACGAGCGGCTGATGACGATGTTGCCGAACGAGGACGTGTAGTCGAGGATCGCGCCGACGTCGACGCGGGCCGCCTGGAGACGCTCGGAGATCTCGTCGCCCTCCGGTGCGGTGGACGGCACGTGGGAGCGTGCGCGATCGCGGCTGAACGCCGCCTTCCCGTAGAGCTGGTTGTAGCGCGAGATGACGATGTTGTCGAAGTCGATGTAGACCGCGACTCTGGGCGTTCCGGTTTCTGCCATACCCCCATCATCCTCCGACGCCCTGCGAATCGGCGACTCCGGAGCCGTCCTGACGGGCCCCCTGGCTCAGAGGTGGCCGGTGAGCTTCCCGTGGAAGGCCGAGCTGCGCTCGTCGAGGCCGGTGAACACGACCTGTTTGCCGTGTTCGGCGTACTTCTCCTGCACGGAGTCGAGGACGGCCACGCTCGAGGCGTCCCAGATCTGGGAGGCGGTGAAGTCGACGACGACGTCCGCGGGGTCTGCGGCGTAGTCGAACTGCTCGACGAGGTCGTTGCTACTCCCGAAGAACAGCGGGCCGATGACGGTGTAGCGCACGGAGCCGCCGTCCGCCGTCGGCACCCGCCGGACCCGGATGACGTGGGCGACCCGACGGGCGAACAGCACCATCGCGAGGACCGCGCCCGCGGCGACGCCGATCGCGAGGTTGTGCGTGATCACCACGACGGCGACGGTCACGACCATGACGAGCGTCTCGGGGATCGGCATCCGCCGCAGGGTGGCCGGGCGCACGCTGTGCCAGTTCACGGTCTTGATCGCGACGATCATCATGACCGCAGCGAGGGCGACCATCGGGATCTGCGCCATCACGGGGCTGAGCGCCGTCACGAGCAGGAGGAGGAAGATCCCGGCGACGAAGGTCGAGATCCGGGTCCTGGCCCGACCGAGCTTCACGTTGACGACGGTCTGGCCGATCATGGCGCACCCGGCGATCCCGCCGTACCAACCGGCGAGGATGTTGGCGACGCCGAGCGCCCACGACTCGCGCCCCTTCGACGACGTCGTGTCCGTGATGTCGTCGACGAGCTTCGCAGTGAGCAGCGTCTCCATCAGTCCCACGAACGCCACGCTCAGGGCGGTCGGCCAGATGATCCCGAGCGTCTCGAGGTTCAGGGGGACGAGGAGTGCCGTGAGGCCGGGCAGCCCGCCGGAGACGTCACCCTGATCACCGACGGTCGGCACGGCCGCGTGGGCGATCATCGTGATCGCGGTGACCACGACGATCGCGACGAGGGGCGCGGGCACCGCCGCGGTGAGCTTCGGCAGCAGGAGCACGATGAGCACCGTGACGACGAAGAGCGGGTACACGAGCCACGGGACGCCCAGCAGGTGGGGCACCTGGGCGACGAAGATGAGGATGCCGAGCGCGTTGACGAAGCCGATCATCACGGAGCGGGGGATGAAGCGCATGAGCCGCGAGAGCCCGGTGACCCCGAAGAGGATCTGGATGAGCCCGGCGAGGACGACCGCGGGCAGCAGGTACTCGACGCCCTGCTCCTTCACGAGCGGTGCGACGACGAGCGCGACGGCTCCGGCGGCGGCCGTGATCATGGCCGGGCGACCACCGAGGATCGACATCGAGATCGCGAGGACGACCGAGGCGATGAGGCTCACCTTGGGGTCGACTCCGGCGATGATGGAGAAGGAGATGACCTCGGGGATGAGCGCGAGCGTGGTCACGATCCCCGCGAGGATCTCGACGCTGAACGCCTTCGGGTTGCGCAGGGTCGCGATGACGCCGGGGCTCGGGCGGACGGCGGTGCGCATGGGCGCGTCGGGCTGACTCACCGTGCCAGCCTAGGCTCGTTCGCAGCTCAGGACGCACCGGGCGAGTCGCCGCCGATGTGGCCGGACGGGCCGCGACCCGCGGCGACGGTCCTGAGCTGTGAACCGAGGGTCACCCCCGCAGCCAGGCCTCGAGTCCGTCCGCGCTGATCGGCAGTGCCGACGAGAGCACCTCGTGGCCCGTCGGGGTCACGAGCAGGTCGTCCTCGATGCGGACCCCGATCCCGCGCAGCTCGGGCGGGACCGTCAGGTCGTTCGCGTGGAAGTACAGCCCGGGCTCGACGGTCAGCACTGCCCCCGGCTGCAACGGCTCGTCGAGGTAGCGTTCGTCGCCGATGCGGGCGCAGTCGTGGACGTCGAGACCGAGGTGGTGCCCGGTGCCGCTCGGCAGGTAGCGCCGATGCTGCTGACCGTTCGGGGACATCGCCTCGTCGACCGAGACCTGCAGGATCCCGAGCTCGACGAGGCTCGTCGCGATGTGCTCGTAGGCGGTGTTGCGCATCTCGAGGAACGAGCGTCCCGGGCCGACCTGGGCCATGGCCGCCCGGTGGGCGCGTTCCACGTGGTCGTGCACCTCGCGCTGGGCGGTGGTGAACGTACCGCCGGCCGGGAAGGTGCGCGTGACGTCCGCGGTGTAGAGCGATCGGGCCTCGACCCCCGCGTCCATGAGGATGAGGTGCTCGGGCAGCACCGGCCCGTCGCACCGGGTCCAGTGCAGGGTGGGGGCGTGGGGGCCGCTGCCGATGATGGTGGAGTAGCCGACGCCGTTCCCGAAGGTGCGGGCATGGCGCTCGAAGGTCGACTGCAGCCAGCGCTCGCCACCGAAGTCGATCGCGGCGGGCAGCTCGTGCACGACCGAGCGGAACCCGCCGACCGTCGCGTCCACCGCCGCCCGCAGCTGCCCGATCTCCCACTCGTCCTTAACGAGCTTCGCCGCGGACAGGGCGACGAGCAGTTCGCGGGAGGCGCCGAAGCGACCGTCGACACGGGGTTCCGCTGCTCCTGCCCTGGCTGCCTCGCTCGGAACGAGCGCGAGCGCCTCGTCCAGGGCCTCCAGGGACCGCACCTCGACCTCGAGTGCCTCGGCCCACTGCCGGAGTCCGGCGGACGGCCCGATCCAGAGCTCGCCGCGCATGGCGTCCGCGTAGAACGCCTCCTCACCGGGGCCGACCGGCTCCGGCAGGAACAGCGTCGCGTCATGACCGCCCGCGGTCGGGCGCATGATCAGGACGGCGCCCTCGGCCTGACAGGACGTCAACCACACGAAGTCGCTGTCCGGACGGAACGGGAACTCGGTGTCGTTCGCACGGGTGACGGCGCGCCCGGCGGTGACCACGATCCAACGACCGGCGAACTGGGCGCCGAGGATCGCGCGGTGTCGTCCGGCGGCAGCACCGGCGCCCTCCGCGAGGTCGACGGAGCGGTCGACCTCGCCCCAGCCGCTCGCCAGGAAGTCCCGGAAGACGTCGTCCTGGGGGAGTGGCTGCGTGCGAGGGTCACGGAATTCGATGCTGTCTGGACACATGGAGATCAGTTAGCCACCGTGGGTGGACGGCGTCAAGGCGACGCGGTACCACGCAGCGGAACATCCTGTCCGGTCGGCCGGAACCGACGTTTCGTCCCGAAGCTCGGGCGGCGACCGTGGTGTCAGTGGACGGATCGTCGACGGATTGACACCTGTTCGGGCCCCTCCGCACAATGATCGGCATGACAGGAACCGCCGATGCCGGCACCACCACCCCGCTCGATGTCGACCTCGATGCGCGGGTGTTCGACATGGTGTCCTCGTCGGCGAGTGTCGTCGACGCCGACGCCCCGACCCGTTTCGTCTACCACGAGGCGCATGGGGTGCTGTGGGGGGAGTACGTCGGCGACACGGTCTCCGTCGGGCGGTTCTGCGGCGTCCGGACGGGCGAGCGGATCGACATCTCGTTCGTCCACCGCAACCGTGCCGGAGACCGCACCACGAGGGGCGAGGCCAGCTCGATCATCTCCCGTGGCGAGGATGGCGCGTTGATCCTCACGGAGGACTTCATCGGCCCCGACGGCCAGGCCCACGTCAGTGTGTGCCGGGAGATCGTCGCGGCCTGACGACTCCGCGCGAGGTCGGCGCGGCTCCGGTCGTCAGCGGCCGCGTCGCTCAGGAACCCGCTGAGCCCGCTCGTCGCTCGTGCGGACGAACCGCGTCATGCCGAAGCGCTCGCCGGAGTCCTCGACGCTCGTCCGCTCCGACCGCGCCATGCGGAGCGACACGTCCGAGCGTTCCTCGTCCATGAGGAACACGGTGGTCGTGGCCTTGATCGACGGCCACTGGGCCAGCCTCGTGGCGACGAGCTCGTGGATCGCCGCGACGTCGGGGGCGCGGATGAGCATCATGGCGTCGTGCTCGCCGGTGGTGACCGCGAAGTACTCCAACTCGGGGACCGAGGAGAGCCGCGCGCGGAAGTCCGCCCACTGGCTCTGCCGCAGGGTGATGAACACCATCGCCGCGACGCCGAGCCCGACGGTCGCCGGTTCGATGTCGGCGTGGACGCCCTTCAGCACGCCTGCCCTGACCATCGCCTCGTACCGCGCGTAGGCGTTCGAGCGCGAGATCCCGAGGTGCTCGGCGAGGGCGGCGACCGAGGCCCGGCCGTCCTCGCGCAGGAGCTCCAACATGCGGATGTGGGTGTCGTCGAGTTGCATCGAATGCTCCAAACGTCCAGATTCAGCGGTGGTCCTGGCGGCTGATTGAGAGGATATGCCAATTCGCGCGCGAGATCGAGACAATTCTTCTTTGGTAACGGCTTGTAGATTGACGAATGATCGCTGATGACACTACTTTCAGCTCATCCCTCCAAGCAGATAAGGAGCTCCACCTTGTCACGATCCTTCAGCCGCACCAGTCGGCGCGGCATGGCGGCCCTCGGCCTCGCCCTCGCCGCCGGCCTCGCGCTCGCCGCCTGCTCCCCCTCAGGTGGCTCCGACTCCTCGGCAGGCAAGTCGCTCGTCGTCGACGCGTCCTTCGACCTCAAGACCGCCGACCCGAACCGCGAGTACGAGACGACCGGCTCGATCGTCGCCAAGGCGCTCTACGAGACGTTGCTCACCTTCAAGGGTGACGACGTGACCGCTCCCGTCGACGGCCTCGCGAGCTACGAGATGAACGCCGACAACACGGTGATGACGCTCACGATGAAGGACGGGAAGAAGTTCTCCGACGGATCCGACGTGACCGTCGACGACGCCGTGTTCTCGCTGCAGCGCGTCCAGGGCGTGAAGGGCAACCCGTCCTTCCTCCTCGACGGCGTCACGATCGAGAAGACCTCGGACACGACCCTCACGCTCACCTCGGCGACGCCGAACCCTGCGCTGCCGTTCATCCTCCCGAACCCGGCCCTCGGTGTGGTCAACAAGAAGGTCGTCGAGGAGAACGGCGGCACCGCCACCGCCGACGACGACGCCGAATCCTTCCTGAACACGACGTCCGCCGGCTCCGGTCCGTACAAGCTCGAGTCGTTCGACGCCGCCTCACAGGTCGTCTTCACGGCGAACCCGGAGTACACCGGCACGAAGCCCGCCTACGAGCGCGTCGTCCTCCGGAACGTGCAGGGACCCACGCAGAAGCTCAACGTGGAGGCCGGTGACTCGCAGGTCGCCCTCGACCTCAACCCCGACCAGGTCGCCGAACTCGACGACTCGAAGGTCAAGATCATCGCGAACCCCTCGCGGTACATGATCTTCCTCCTGCTCAACCAGGACCCCGCGGTCAGCGACATCACGAGCAACCCGAAGTTCCTCGAAGCCGTCAAGCTCGGCATCGACTACGACAAGATCGTCGACCTCGCCGGTGACGGTTCGGTCCGCCCCGGCGGGTTCATCCCGTCGATCTTCAACGGTGCGCTCGACGCGGCCGACGGCAACCAGTTCGACGCCGACGCCGCGAAGGCGGCGCTGAAGGAGTCCGGCTACGCGGGGGAGGCGGTCACCCTCAACTTCCCCAACGACATCACCGTGCAGGGCCTCTCACTCCAGAGCATCGCCGAGTCCGTCCAGGCGCAGCTGAAGTCGGTCGGCATCACCGTCACGCTCGCCCCGGCGCCGGTCGCCACCGAGCTCGACGCCTACCGGGACGGCAAGGAGACCGTCGGCCTCTGGTACTGGGGCCCGGACTTCCCGGACCCGTCCAACTACCTCGCGTTCACCCCGGGTGAGCTCGTCGGCCTCCGTGCCGGCTGGGCGGCAGGCGCCGACCCGACCGTGACGGACCTGGCGAACGCCGCGCTCGCCGCGACCGACACGGATGCCCGTGCCGCCGCGTACCAGGAGCTCCAGAAGGCGCAGAACGCGAGCGGACCGTTCATCCCGCTCCTGCAGCCGGCGCAGAACGTGGTCACCGCGACCACGATCACCGAGGTTCCGCTGAACCCGACGTGGACCGTCGATCTTGCCGGAATCAAGTAGCGTCGCACCGACGACGTCCAGCGCGCGAGCGGGTCTCCACCCGCTCGCGCGCTACCTCGGCATCCGGCTCGGACTCACGGTCCTCCTGATGTTCGGGGTGACGCTCGTCACCTTCACGCTGACCAACCTCGTCCCCGCCGACCCGGTGCAGGCGGCCCTCGGTGAGCAGGCTGCGGCGGATCCGGCGATCGTGGCGCAGTTCCGCGAGAACGCCGGCCTCGACAAGCCGCTGCCCGTCCAGTACGTCACCTATGTCGCGAACCTGTTCCAGGGCGACCTCGGGACCTCGCAGCAGACCCGCGGCGCCGTCGCGGACGAACTCGGGCGGGCCTTCCCGGCGACCGCCGAGCTCGCGCTGACGGCCATCGTCATCTCGATCATCATCGGCGTCGGCCTCGGCATGTGGGCCGCGCTCCGCCGGAAGACGATCACCGACCAGGTCATCCGCGTCGTGAGCCTCATCGGCATCTCGGTGCCGTCGTTCTGGCTCGCGCTCGTCGTCTACTTCGTCTTCTTCTCGCAGTTGCACTGGTTCCCGGGTTCGGGCCGCCTCTCGCCCGCCGCGATCCCGCCGCCCAAGGTCACGGGGATGTACACGATCGACGCCCTGCTCGCCGGGCAGTGGTCGACCTTCGGTGACGCGATCGCCCACCTGATCCTGCCCGCGTCCGTGCTCGCGCTCTACACGATCGGTCTGCTGACCCGCTTCGCGCGGTCGGCGATCCTCGAGGTGCTCGACCTCGACTACGTGCGGGCGGCCCGGGCGAAGGGCCTGCCGGGGCACGTCGTCGTGACCAGGTACGTCCTCCGCGGGGCGCTCGTCCCGATCATCACCGTGCTCGGTGTGGCCTTCGGCTCGCTCCTGTCCGGCACGGTGCTCGTCGAGAAGGTGTACTCGTGGCACGGCCTCGGTGAGTACGCGTACTCGGCCGCGACCAAACTCGACCTGCCCGCGATCATGGGCGTCGGGCTCATCGTCGGCTTCGTGTACATCGGCCTGAACTTCCTCGTCGACGTGTTGTACGGCTTCATCGACCCGAGAGTGAGGGTGGCATGACCGACGTCCTCGCCGTCCAGACCAGGCGCAAGGGCCGCTTCCGCGTCTCGAAGCAGCTGCGCACCCCGCTCGCCGTCGCGGGTGGCGTCATCGTGCTCTTCTGGCTGCTCGTCGCGGTGCTCGCGCCGTGGATCCGCCCGTTCGACCCGCTCGCGCAGGACTTCGACCGCCTGCAGGCGCCGAGTGCCGAGCACTGGTTCGGCACCGACCAGGTGGGCCGTGACGTCCTGTCGCGGGTCATCAGCGGTGCCCAGGTCTCGATCCCGCTCGCCCTCATGCTCGTGGTCTTCGCCATGCTCATCGGGTCCCTGCTCGGGGCGATCGCCGGATACTTCGGCAAGGCGCTCGACGAGACGATCATGCGGATCGCCGACCTGGTGTTCGCGTTCCCGACGATCATCCTCGCGATGGTCATCGCCGCCTCGCTCGGCCCGAGCCTCACGAACGCGGTCATCGCGATGCTCATCGTCTCCTGGCCGGCCTACGCCCGCGTCACCCGTTCGCTCGTCATCGGCGCGCGCGGTGCCGAATACGTCATCGCTGGCCGGCTGCTCGGCAACGGGCCGTTCACCTCGCTCGGCAAGGACATCCTGCCCAACGTCGTCTCGCCCGTCGTGGTCCTCGCGACCCTCGACGTCGGCACGGCCATCCTGTTGCTGTCCGGCCTGTCCTTCCTCGGTCTCGGCGCGGTGCCGCCGACGCCCGACTGGGGTGCGATGGTGTCAGACGGCGTGCAGAACTTCTCCTCCTGGTGGATCGCGGTCTTCCCGGGACTCGCCATCCTCACGGTGGTGCTCGCCTTCAACTTCCTCGGCGACGCCCTCCGCGACGCCCTCGACCCGCGCTCGCAGGAAGCCGTCCAGGGGCGTGCCCTGTGAGCGGCCGGCACGGCGGGACCGACGCACCGAAGGGACACGACATGACACCCGGAGCGAGCGCGGCAGGCGGAACGGGCGGCGGCATCGTGATCGAGGGGCTCACCCTCGGCTTCGGCCGCGGCGCCGCGGCCAAGCAGATCCTGCGGGGCATCGACCTCGAGGTCCCCGCCGGGCGGATCACCGGACTCGCCGGTGAATCCGGCTCCGGGAAGACCATGACCGGCCTCGCCATCTGCGGCCTGCTGCCCGCGGGCGCCGACCTCGGCGGGAGCATCCGCTTCGACGGCACCGAACTCGTCGGGCTGAAGCAGCGCACGATGAACCGGTACCGCGGCACGGAGATCGCGATGATCTTCCAGGACCCCACCGCGAGCCTGCACCCGATGCTGACCGTCGAGGCGCAACTCGTCGACCACTACCGGCACCACACCGGAGCGTCGAAGGCGGCGGCGCGTGCGCGGGCGCTCGAGATGCTCGGCCTGGTCGCGGTCCCGAATCCGGAGGCGGCGCTGCGCAGGTATCCGCACCAGTTCTCGGGCGGACAGCTGCAGCGCATCGCGATCGCCTCGGCACTCATGTGCGACCCGTCCGTCCTCATCGCGGACGAGCCGACCACGGCACTCGACGTGACGGTGCAGGCCGGCATCCTGCGGCTGCTGCGCAAGCTCTGCGACGAGCTCGGCATCGCGATCATCCTCGTCACCCACGACCTCGGGGTCATGTCCGCCCTCGCCGACACGATCGCGGTCATGCGCCTCGGCGAGATCGTGGAGCACGGCACCCGCTTCCAGGTCATCACCGATCCGCAGCACGAGTACACGAAGGCGCTCATCGACGCGCTGCCCGACACGGGAACGGAGGCGGCGTCATGACGCTGCTGCACCTCGACGACGTCCGTGTGACGTACAAGCTGCCCGGTCGTGGCTCGCTCAACGCGGTCGACGGCGTGAGCTTCGAGCTGGAGCCGCGCCAGGTCCTCGGGCTCGTGGGGGAGTCGGGCTGTGGCAAGTCGACGCTCGCCCGTGCCGTGTGCGGGCTCGAACCCACCTCGGGTGGATCGATCACGTTCAACGGGACGCCCATCGGCAAGCTCGGTCTCCGCAAGCGCCCGCCGGAGCTCCTGCGGATCCAGATGGTCTTCCAGAACCCCTACGCCTCGCTCAACCCGCGACGGACGATCGGGAGCCAGATCGAGGACGGCCTCCGGGTGAACCCGGTCCGCGACGCCTGGGACGTCGGTCAGCTCCTCGAACACGTGGAGCTCGACGCCGCCAGCCGGACCCGCTACCCCCACCAGTTCTCCGGAGGGCAGCGGCAGCGCATCGCGATCGCCAGGGCAATCGCGGCGGGGCCGGAGCTGCTCATCGGTGACGAACCGATCGCCTCGCTCGATGCCTCGTTGCAGGCGCGGGTGGCGAAGCTCATGCGGACGTTGGCGGTCGAGACCGGCGCGGCGCTGCTGTTCATCAGCCACGACCTGTCCGTCGTGCGGGTGATAGCCGACGACGTCGCCGTGATGAGTGCTGGACGCATCGTCGAGCACGGCCCGGTGGACCGCGTCTGGTCGGACCCGCAGGACCCGTACACGCAGCGCCTCCTGGCCGCGATCCCGGTCGTCGACGGGCTCGGTACGCTCCCGGGCGTTTAGGCAGCGCTCCCTGTCTCAGGTGCGTCCCGGCGTGTCGGACCCCCCCTCTCCGACACGCCGGGGCGTTCCTGAGACAGGGAGCACTGCACCTTCGGAGCGACCCTCGCCCGGCGCGGGTCAGCGAAGGGTCGGCGAGACGACCGGGCCGGGGGAGTCGTCGAGGAACGGGCGGTCGATCGTCTCCCGCACGAGCAGCTCGAGCAGGCGGAACGCGCCGACGGCGACGAGCTGGACGAGCAGCAGCGGTGCCAGCAGTGCGCCCGCATACGGCAACCAGACGAGCAGCCTGCGTTCCTCGCGCCAGAACACCGCCAGGACCGCGGGTGCGATCCCGAGGGCGAGCCAAGCCGGGCTCTGCACGCCGAGCAGCGGGGTCACGAGGCCGATCGTCGCGGTCGCGATCGCCAGCACGCCGAGGACCGACTGCCCGATGAGCACCGAGGCGAGGCGCGGGGCGTGCCGGAGGTACCGTTCCACGGAGACCACGGCCCACATCAGCCAGGCGCGGAGGAGCGGCACCCGCTGCTGCCGGAGACCGACCCGGAACTGCCGGTCGTCCTCGAAGCGCTGCGTGAGCGCTTCCTCCGACGGGAGCCTGAGTGCGAGGGACACCCGGTGGTCGTGCACGATCGCGGGGGCGGACTGGCGGCCGTAGCTGCCGATGAAGCTCCAGAGCACCCCGGGTACGGACGCGAGGTCCGTCCGTCGACGCGCGTCGTCCGTGTCACGCGCGTCGTCGTGCGCCGGCGCCCAGACGACGGGGCCGTCGGGTGCGTGCTCCTGGAACCCGATCCGACGTTCGAGCCGGAACAGGCGGCCGGTCGGGGGGATCTGCGCGAGGTCGATCCGCTGCAGCGGCTGCTCGTCGTCGTCGAGATACGGCATGCGGACATCATCCCGCAGCCCACCGTCAGGTGTGAGTCACCTGGATGTCGGCCCCTCCGCTTGCCGTTGCGTTTCCCACGTCGTAGCGTGGCGTTCCGTTGCCGTTCAACAGAGTCTGGTCAGATGGTCGAACAGCTGCGATGCGGTTCGGAGAGCATCGCTCGAACGAGAGTTGTCACGTGAGTCTTCGCACGGCCGAGTACCCGAGGCCTGATCACTTCCTGCTCCATGTGAGCGACACGCACCTCCTCGCCGGCGGGGGGAGCCTGTACGGAGCGGTCGACAGTGAAACGCACCTGCGGCAGCTCTTCGCGGAGTTCGAGGCGTCCGGCGGGCGTCCGGAGGCGATCATCTTCACCGGCGACCTCGCCGACAAGGGCGAACCCGACGCGTATGACCGCATCCGCGCGATCGTGGAACCAGTCGCCGCGCGTCTCGGTTCCCAGATCATCTGGGTCATGGGCAACCACGACGACCGCCAGGCGTTCCGCGCCGGGCTGTTCGGTGAGGTCCCCACGACCCGCCCCGTGGACCGCGTCTACGACGTGAACGGCCTCCGGGTCATCAGTCTCGACTCGAGCGTGCCCGGCCACCACCACGGCGAGGTGTCCGACGCCCAGCTCGACTGGCTCGCCGAGGAGCTCGCGACCACGGCTCCGCACGGGACGATCCTGGCCATGCACCACCCGCCGGTGCCGAGCGTGCTCGACCTGGCCGTGAGCGTGGAGCTGCGCGACCAGCCGAAGCTCGCCGAGGTCCTCGAGGGCTCGGACGTCCGCAGCATCCTCGCCGGACACCTCCACTACTCCTCGACCGCGACCTTCGCCGGCATCCCCGTCTCGGTCGCATCGGCGACGTGTTACACCCAGGACCTCAACGTGCCCGTCGGTGGGACCCGAGGACGCGACGGTGCCCGGGCGTTCAACCTCGTGCACGTGTACGGGTCGACGGTGCTGCACTCCGTCGTCCCGCTCGGCGAGACGCCCCCGCTCCACTACATCGACCCCGAGGAGAG
This sequence comes from Plantibacter sp. ME-Dv--P-095, assembly GCF_030209365.1. Lineage (NCBI taxonomy): Bacteria > Bacillati > Actinomycetota > Actinomycetes > Micrococcales > Microbacteriaceae > Plantibacter > Plantibacter sp. ME-Dv--P-095. The sequence continues at coordinate 99,340 of NZ_JARVSB010000003.1, read as the reverse complement.
CGCCCGCCGCCTCGCGCTCGCGGGCGTCGAGCTCCCGGTGTCGGACACGGTCCGCGTGGAGCCGGAGCCGCCGCTCACGATGCCGATCGGCGTGATGGCCTAGGCCCCTCCGGACCGCGACGCCCCTGGTTTCCGAGCCTGCCGAAGGGCTGCGACCTCGCCGTTGCGGGAGGACCGTCGCGCGGACGCGCCTATCGTTGACGGATGACTTCTTCACCGAACCGTCGCACCGCACTCGTCGTCGGCGCCAGTGGCATCACCGGCGCCGCGATCGTGTCACACCTTCTGGCCGACGGCGACTGGCGCATCCTGGCCCTCTCCCGCAGTGCTCCCGTGTCCCACCCGCAGGTCGAGCACGTCGCCGCCGACCTCCGGAACGCGGACGACCTCCGTCGGGTCCTCGGTGGCAGCGGGGTCTCCCACGTGTTCTTCACGGCCTGGTCGCGGCAGGACTCCGAGGCCGAGAACATCCGGGTGAACGGCGGCATGGTCCGCGACCTCCTCGCCGCGCTGTCGGACGAGCCGGTGCAGCACGTCGCCCTGGTGACCGGCCTCAAGCACTACCTCGGCCCGTTCGAGGCCTACGCGGCGGGCGAGATGCCCGACACCCCGTTCCACGAGGACGAGCCGCGCCTCGACACGCCCAACTTCTACTACGAGCAGGAGGACGAGCTGTTCGCGGCGGCCGCGCGGTCGGGCTTCACCTGGTCGGTGCACCGCTCGCACACGGTGATCGGGCACGCCGTCGGCAACGCGATGAACATGGCGTCGACGATCGCCGTACAGGCTGCGCTCTGCAAGCGGCTCGGCCGGCCGTTTGTGTTCCCCGGCTCCGAGACCCAGTGGAACGGGCTCACCGACATGACGGACGCCGGACTCCTCGCCGAGCAGATGCTGTGGGCGGCGACCTCGCCGGCCGGAGCGAACGAGCCGTTCAACATCGTCAACGGCGACGTCTTCCGTTGGCGCTGGATGTGGCCTCGCCTCGCCGCGTACTTCGGCGTCGAGGCGGAGGGGTTCCGCGACGCACCGCGTCCGCTCGAGCAGCAGATGGTCGGGCTCGAAGGCGAGTGGGCCGAGCTGGTGGCCGAACACGGTCTGGTCGAGCCCGACCTCGCGCGGGTGGCGTCCTGGTGGCACACCGACGGCGACCTGGGGCGCGACATCGAGGTCGTCACCGACATGAGCAAGAGCCGTCTCGCCGGGTTCACCGGCTACCGGCGCACCCTGGACGCGTTCACGGCGATCTTCGACCGCCTCCGCGAGGAGCGCATCGTCCCGTGAGTCCGGTTCGACAGGCTCGGTGACCGCGTCGGTCCCTGAGCCTGTCGAAGGGCGGGCGCCCGCTCAGCTGAGCTTGGCGGGTTCGATCTCCAGGGTGCTCGGCACGGCGGCCTCGCGCTCCCACGGAGCCGGGAACGGGAAGTAGCGGTCGAGGAAGTCGATCACCGCGGTGGTGCGCTCCTCGACGGAGATCTCCGGGCGGCTGCCGTCGTTCAGGCAGAACATGTCCTGGTCGCGTCGCTTCAGGAGCCGCTCCATCTGTCCGAGCGACTGCTTGAGCGTGGTCTCGATGTAGCGGACCTTCGCCTGGGTCTGCTGCACCGCTCGCCCGGTCATGAGGCCGTAGTAGTGGTAGAACGAGTTCGTCACCGAGATGTTGTCGGCCGCGCGGAAGGCACTGTGGGCCGTCGAACGGAACTCCTCGGCGAACTCCTGTTCCATCTCCGCCATGATGCTGCGGCGGAGCGGTGCGGCGCAGTGCTCGAGGTGCCTCGTGGTGACGCGTCCGAAGCGCTCGTGCAGGAGGCGACGGTTCACGCGGGCGGCGTTCTCGAAGCCGCTGCGGGACGGGTCGTTCGCGCCGAGACCGATACGGGTCGTCGCCTCGACGAACTTGCTGATCCCGCCGGGTGAGAAGAACAGCTCGGGGCTGATCGGCCGGCCGAGGAACATGTCGTCGTTGGAGTACAGGAAGTGCTCCGAGAGCCCCTCGATGCGGTGGAGCTGGCTCTCGACGGCCATGGAGTTGTGCGTCGGGAGGGCATCGAGGTCGGCGAAGAACTCCTCGCTGCGCACGATGGTGACCTTGGGGTGCTCCGCCAGCCATTCGGGCGCGGGGGAGTCGGTCGCGATGAAGATGCGCCGGATCCACGGGGCGAAGGTGTGGACGCTGCGGAGCGCGTACTTCAGCTCGTTGATCTGGCGGAACCGGGCGTCGGAGTCATCGCCGTCGCCGACGACGTAGCTCTGCATGCGCTTCGCCCTGGCGCGCTGGAACTCCTCCGACGAGCCGTCGACCCACGAGAACACGAGGTCGATGTCGAAGGTGACGTCGCTCGCGAGCGCGCCGAACATGTGCTCGAGGGTGCGCCAGGTGCGGCCGTACCGTTCGACGGTGGTCTCGACCGCCTCCGTGCGCGGCATGTAGGTGCGCATGAGGACGTTCTCGACCGGAGCGGTGATCTCCTCGTCGCCGAACCGCCAGAACTCGAGCTGCAGCGCCGTCTCCATGCCGTAGCGGAGGCGGCCGAGCGGTTCGATGCGCGGTCGGTAGAGGCGGAACACCTCGGCCTTGCGCGAGCCGGCGAGCAGGCCGTCGGAGAGGAGGTGCGGTTCGCCGGCGGGCTTCATGGAGTCCATGCGCGCCTTAATCGGGACGCTGTAGAAGGGTTCGTCGGCGAACGCCTCGGCGAGGGCGGCCTGCAGGCGCTTCCGGAGCGAGCGGTCGATGACGATGACGGGGCGGTCGTGCTCCCCGCGGATGAGGAGGTACTCGATCTCCGCCGCGTCGAGCGCCTCGGCGACGGCGAGGAGGTCTTCGACCATCGACTGCTGCGGAGTGAGGTGCCCGTTGATGAGCGTGTAGATGCCCTTGCGCTGGACCACGTCGGGGCGCTCGAACCGCGGTGAGCGGGAGCCGCCGGTGACGAGCACGAGTTCCGGAGCCGTGGTGAACGGGAGTTCCGGCGGATTGGAGTCCTTCACGGTACTGGTGAAGGCCGTCGGTGCCTGAGTGCCGACGGTGATCCGCTGGTCGTCGAGTTCGTTCGTGATCGTGTCCGCCTCTGGTCTGCTGGGGAGTGGGTTCCTCGTTATTGTACGGCCGTCGTCCACTCGCGGCGTCAGCTTGTCGGCGACGGGGCCTCCGGTGCCGTCCGGCTACGATTGATCCCATGGTGAGCGTGGCGGAATCCTTGGTGCGCCTGCGGGACCTGGCCTCGTCGCCCGTGGTCGCCCGGGTCGCGACGGTGTTCGCCGAAGCCGGCTTCGAGCTGGCCCTCGTGGGCGGTCCGGTCCGCGATGCGATGCTCGGTCGGCAGGTCAGCGACCTCGACTTCACCTCGAACGCCTCACCCGATCAGATCCTCTCCGTCCTCAAGCCGATCGCGAGCGCGTGGTGGGACGTCGGCCGCGACTTCGGCACAATCGGTGCGAAGGTGTCCGTCGTCGACGACGCCGGGGTCGAGCACGCCGACACGGTCGAGATCACGACCTACCGGGCCGACGCGTACGACGGCGTGACGCGGAAGCCCGTCGTCGCGTTCGGCGACACCCTCGAGGACGATCTGCGGCGACGCGACTTCACCGTCAACTCGATGGCGCTCCGCGTGCCCGAGATCACCCTGGTGGACCCCTCCGGCGGGGTCGAGGACCTCGTCGCTCAGCTGCTGCGGACGCCGAGCGCCCCCGAGGTCTCCTTCGGCGACGACCCGCTGCGCATGCTCCGGGCCGCACGGTTCGCCTCGCAGCTCGGGTTCCACCCAGCGGACGACGTCGTGCAGGCGATGGAGGAGCGTCGCGAGACCATCTCCATCGTGAGCCCCGAGCGCATCCAGGCCGAGCTCGGCAAACTGCTCGCCACCGACCGTCCGCGGGCCGGCCTCGAGCTGCTCGTCGACACCGGCATCGCCGACCTCGTCCTCCCCGAGCTGCCCGCGCTCCGGCTGGAGCCCGATGAGCACCACCACCACAAGGACGTCTACCAGCACTCGCTCACCGTGCTCGAGCAGGCGATCGGCTACGAGCACGCGCGCCACCCCGGTGAGGCGCCGGACCTCGTCCTCCGCTGGGCCGCGCTCCTGCACGACATCGGCAAGCCGGCCACCAAGAAGATCGGCCCCGGCGCCGCGGTGACCTTCTACCACCACGACCTCGTGGGTGCGAAGCTCGCGAAGAAGCGCCTCACCGCGCTCCGCTACGACGGCGACACCATCAAGAGCGTCGCGCGGCTCGTCGAGCTGCACATGCGGTTCTTCGGGTACTCGGAGGGCGTGTGGGCGGACTCGGCGGTGCGGCGCTACGTGCGCGACGCCGGCCCGCTGCTCGAACGGCTCCACATGCTCGTCCGGGCCGACGTCACGACCCGCAACCGCCGCAAGGCCGACCGGCTCGGTTTCGCCTATGACGACCTGGAGCACCGCATCGTCGAGCTCCAGGAGCAGGAGGAGCTGGAATCGGTCCGCCCGGACCTCGACGGCAACCGCATCCAGGAGGTGCTCGGCATCGCGCCCGGTCGCGAGGTCGGCGAGGCCTACCGCTGGCTGCTGGAGCTGCGCCTCGACGAGGGCCCGCTCGGCGAGGAGGAGGCCACGCGTCGGCTCCTCGAGTGGTGGTCCTCACGCTGACCTCGTCACAGCCCGTCCCTGGCACTTCGCGGGCCTTCAGACTGAACTGCTAGCCTCCCTGAGGTCCCCGGAACGAAGGATGCTCATGCACAAGCGACACGCCGCCCTTGCGATCGCGGGCGCTTCGGCCCTGCTGTTGAGCGGGTGTGCCGCCGGGTCGACGGAACGCACGACCGTGACGGTCCGGGTCTGGGACTCGGCCGTCGCCGACGCCTACGAGACCTCCTTCGCCGCGTTCGAGCGCGAGAACCCCGACATCCGCGTCCGGGTGGACGTCGTGGAGTGGGCCGACTACTGGACGAAGCTCCGCACCGACGTCGCGGCCGACACCGCACCGGACGTCTTCTGGCTGAACAACACCTACCTCGCCGGGTACGCCGACAGCGGCAGCCTCCTCGACGTCGGGCAGACCCTCGGGGACGACGCCTCGAAGGCGTGGGCGCCGAGCGTCGTCGATCAGTTCACCCGCGACGACAAGCTCTGGGCGGTGCCCCAGCTGTCGGACGCCGGGATCGCGGTCTACTACAACGCCGACCTGCTCGACGCGGCCGGCGTGAAGCCCGAGGAGCTCACGAAGGCGACCTGGTCACCCGACACGGCGAAGGACACGTTCCTGCCCTTGGCCAAGAAGCTGACGAAGGACGCGGCCGGTGTCTCGGCCGACCAGCCTGGCTTCAACCCGGCGGCTCCGGCCACCTACGGCACCGGCCTCGGCTACGACCTGCAGGCGGTGCTGCTGCCCTTCATCGGTTCGAACGGCGGCACGTACCAGGACGGTGACGACTTCGCCTTCAACGACCCCAAGACGAGTGAGTCCATCAGCTACCTCGTGAACGCGATCAACGGTGCCAAGGTCGCTCCGCCGGCCGCGTCGACGAACGCCGACGGTGATTTCGCGCGCGACGCGTTCATCCAGGGCAAGGTCGCGATGTTCCAGTCGGGGCTCTACAGCCTGAAGGCCGTGCACGACGGCGCCGACTTCCGCTGGGGCGTGGCCGAACTCCCGTCCGGTCCCGCCGGTCGGGTGAGCGTGACGAACGGCATTGCGGCAGCGGGCAACGCGGCGACGGAACACCGCGACCAGGTGAAGAAGGTGCTCGCCTGGCTCGGCAGCACCGAGGGCAACGCGCCCGTCGGTTCGTCCGGCGCGGCCGTCCCCGCGGTGACCGCCGCCCAGAAGCAGTACTTCTCGTACTGGAAGGGTGAGGACGTCGACGTGCAGCCCTTCTTCGACGTGATCGACGACGACGCGAAGACGATCGCACCTCCGACGGGCGCCAGCTACGCCAAGGGCCTCGCGGCGTACGACCCGATCTTCAAGGAGATCTTCGCGGGCACGACGCCCGTGGCCGACGGACTCAAGAAGGCGCAGGAGGCGGCCAACGCCGCCATGAACGACTGAGCCTGCGCCCCGCAGGCGCGTGACGCCACCCGCATCGCGGAGCGGTCAGCGCGCTCGGGGCCTCACGCCCTTCCGGCGGCCGGGTCGTCGTGCTGCGCGGCTCGGGCGTCTCCGGCGAGCCGCTCACTGACGCGCCCGTAGCCGGAGCCGATGTGGCGTTCGACGGTCTCGTCGATCTCGGCCGCCCGTCGTTCGAGGAGCAGGTCGAGGAGTTCGGTGTGCTCCTGCACGATGATGCTGTGGTAGTCGTCGACCTTGACGCGTCGCGTGAGGAGGAAGAGCGCGACCTGCCATTTGATGGCCTGCCAGGCGGTGTAGAGACGCGAATGGTCGGCGAGCAGGAACACCTGATCATGGAAGTCGATGTCGAGGCGGACGAGTTTGGCCTTCTGATCCGTCTCCACGGCGACGCGCATCTCTTCGATGATGGCGCGCATGGCGCTCACCTCGTCTTCGCCGGCTCGCTCGATCGCGCGTGACCAGGCGAGTCGTTCGAGCGCGGTCCGCAGTGTGGACAGCTCGAGGAAGTCCTGCGGTGACAGCGTGACGACGGACGCGCCCTTGTAGGGCAGCGACACGACGAGACCCTCCTGCTCGAGGTGGAGCAGCGCTTCTCGGACCGGCGCGCGACTGACACCGAGCGTGGTCGAGAGGTTCACCTCGCTGAGACGCTCCCCTTGGACGAGACGACCCTCCAGGATCGCCTCCCGGAGCTCGTTGACCGCGGCCCCTGTCAACCCGGTTCGTTCGAGAGTTTCCATGCCCGAATCCTAGCTCAAGCCATTCCTTGTTGTCGATTGTCGACAGTGTGCAGTCTGTGATATTGTCCACCAACAGCACATGAACGTTCCGTCGGCGGCTCGCTTCCTCAGGAGGTCCGGCACAACCCTGACAGGAGTACTCAGTGAAGAAGACACTGCGAGGCGCGCTGCTCGGAGCAGCGCTCGCGGTCGCCCTGACCGCGTGCAGCGCTGGCGGTGCGGGCGGCGGGAGTACGTCCGCCGCAGGCGGCGACCCCAAGTACGGCGGCACGATCACGACCGCGGCCGCATCCGATCCGGAGACCTTCGACCCGGCCGTCTGCACGGGCGCGACGTGCTGGAACATGATGCGGATGATGTTCGACCGCCTCTACGACTACGACCGCGACACCAGCGAGCTGAAGCTCCAGGCGGCCGAGTCCTTCCCGGAGGTGAGCGACGACGGCCTCACCTACACGATGAAGCTCAAGCAGGGGCTCACCTTCAGCAACGGTGACCCGCTCACCGCGAAGGACGTCGCCTACTCCTACGCCCGCGTCCTCGACCCCGCCACGAAGGCGGGCCTCGCGGAGTTCTGGCGCGGCATCGCCGGTGCCGAGGAGTACGCCGCCAACCCGACCGGACTGCCGAGCGGCATCGAGGTCGTCGACGACCAGACCCTGAAGATCACGCTGGCGACGCCGAACTCCTCGTTCAAGTACATCCTCGCCATGCCCGCCGGCTCGATCATCCCCGAGGGCAGCGGCGGGACCGTCGCGACCGAGCCCGTCGGCTCCGGGCCGTTCACGCTCGACACCTTCAGCGCGGGCAAGGAGATCACGCTCGACCGCAACCCGGACTACTGGGACTCGCCGCGTCCCTACGCCGACCACATCCGCATGATCCTCGGCGTCGACCCCGACAACCAGGTCCTCATGCTCCAGAAGGGCGACATCGACCTGATGGGCAGCCCGATCCCGCCCGCGAAGTTCATCCAGGTGACCTCGGACCCGAAGCTCAAGGACCAGCTCGTCGAGATCGAGAAGCCGAGCACCTACTACCTCACGATGAACGTCAACACGCCTCCCTTCGACAACCCGAAGGTCCGTGAAGCGGTCTCCCTCGCCTTCGACCGGAAGGCGCTGCTCAAGCTCGTCAACGGGCAGGGCACCGCGGCGACCGAGTTCATCCCGCCGAAGGTCCTCGGCTACACGGGTGACGAGATGACCCACGAGCAGGACGTCGCGAAGGCCAAGAAGCTGCTCGCGGAGGCGGGCTTCGCCGACGGCATCTCGACCGACATGTACGCCTGGAACGTCCCGCCCTTCTCGGCCCTCGCGCCGCAGATGCAGCAGGACCTCAAGGCCATCGGGATCGACGTGAACCTGCAGACGCTCGCCCCGAACACCTTCAGCGAATTGGCCGGAGCCGGCAAGGCCCCGCTCGCCCTGACCTTCTGGGTGGCCGACTACCCGGAGGGCTCGGACTTCCTGCAGGCACTCATGTCGTGTGCGTCGGCGGTCCCGCAGGGCCACAACTACGCGTACTACTGCAACCCGGAGATGGACGAGCTGGTCGCCCAGGCGCTCGCCGAGACCGATCCGGACGCGGCGACCGCGAAGTACGAGGAGGCGTCGAAGCTCATGCTCGCCGACAACCCGATCGTGCCGCTGTACTTCGGCACCAAGACCGAGCTCCACAGCACCGGCATCGAGGGGTACTTCCCGCAGCCGATCTGGGGTTGGGACATGGCTGAGTACTGGAAGTCGGACGGCACCGCCAAGCGGTAGTCACCGGTCCAGCAGCACCTGGCGCACCGGCGCGCCGACCGCATCACCGCACCACGGAACCACGGCACCCGAACCGCGGGTGGTCCCTCGACGGACCACCCGCGGCGCCCCCACCGAAAGGACGCGACATGAGTGCGCTGCTCGACGTCTCCAACCTCGTGGTCGACTTCCCGACCTCGTCGGGAGACCCGTTCCACGCCGTCGACGGCGTCTCGTTCCAGGTCTCGGCCGGTGAGCGGGTCGGCATCGTGGGGGAGTCGGGTTCCGGCAAGTCCCTGACCTCGCAGGCCATCATGCGGCTCGTGTCGGACCCGGGGGTCATCGCCGGTGGCTCGGTCCGGTTCGGCGGCGAGGACGTGCTCGGGTACTCGGATCGGGCGCTGCAGCAGTGGCGCGGCTCGCAGGTCGCCATGGTCTTCCAGGACCCCATGTCGAGCCTCAACCCGCTCATGCGGGTCGGTCGTCAGATCACCGAGTCGCTCGAGACGCACCTCGGTATGGGACGGGTCGCCGCCCGGGCACGTGCCGTCGACCTGTTGCGCCGCGTGGGCATCCCGGACGCCGAGGCCCGCATGAACGACTTCCCCGGCGCGTTCTCGGGCGGCATGCGGCAGCGCGTCTGCATCGCCATCGCCACGGCCTGTTCGCCGAAGCTGCTCATCGCCGACGAGCCGACCACCGCGCTCGACGTGACCGTGCAGGCCCAGGTGCTCGACCTGCTCGACGACATGGTCTCGGAGCAGGACACGGGCGTCATCCTCATCAGCCACGACCTCGGCGTGATCTCGAGCTTCTGCGATCGCATCCTCGTGATGTACGCGGGCCGCATCGTCGAGGAGGGCACGGCCGAGCAGATCGTCGGCGACCCGCAGCACCCGTACACCCACGCACTCCTCGGCTCCATCCTCAAGCTCTCGGAGCCGATCCCGCCACGCCTCCGCACCATCTCCGGCGCCCCGCCCACCGCCGGCCGCCGCCCGCGAGGCTGCTCGTTCGCGCCGCGCTGCCCGGCCGCGATCGACACGTGCCTCACGAACGACCCGGCGCTCGTCCAAGCGCCACTCGGCGGAACCGGACAGCGGGTCGCGTGCGGGGTCGTCGCCCCCGAGGCGTTCGCCGTCGAGCAGGAGTCGGCCGCATGAGCCGGCTGGACGGTTCGGACCTCGTCAACGGTCCGAGCAGCCGGTCGCGGACCGGTGAGGCGCTGCTCGAGGTGCAGGACCTCGAGGTCACCTTCCGACGCTCCGGTGGCATCGGTCGCCGTGCCACGCGCGTCCCCGCCGTGCAGGGTGTCAGCTTCCAGCTGCGAGCGGGCGAGACCCTCGGCATCGCGGGGGAGTCGGGCTCCGGAAAGAGCACCATCGCCAGGACGCTCATGGGCATCAACCAGGCGTCCGCCGGCAGCATGCGCCTGAACGGTGAGAACGTCGGAGCGCTGCGCGGACGTCGGCTCGCCGAGTACCGGCGCACGATGCAGATGATCTTCCAGGACCCGTACGACTCGCTCGACCCGCGGATGAAGGTGGGGGAGACGCTGCTCGAGGCGATCTCGCTCCGGACCACGAAGGCGACCGATCCCAGACGGGCGGTCGAGGGCATCCTCGACCAGGTCGGCCTCTCCCGGAGCTTCATCGAGCGGCGTCCACGCGAGCTGTCGGGCGGTCAGCGCCAGCGCGTGTCGATCGCGCGGGCACTCTGCGTCGACCCACGCCTCATCCTCTGCGACGAGGCGGTCTCCGCCCTCGACGTCTCCGTCCGGGCCCAGGTGCTCAACCTGCTGAAGGACCTGCAGGAGGACCTCGGCCTCGCGTACCTGTTCATCTCCCACGACCTGTCGACCCTGCGCTTCATGGCGGACCACGTCGGGATCATGTACCTCGGTCGCCTCGTCGAGATCGGGACGCGCGACGAGATCTTCGACAACCCGCAGCACCCGTACACCAAGGCGCTGCTGTCGGCCGTGCCGGAGCCGATCGTCCGCGACCGCTCGACGCGCCTCCCGCGGGTCCGCCTGACCGGCGAACCGCCGAGCGCCGCGAACCCGCCGAGCGGCTGCAGCTTCCACCCGCGGTGTCCGATGGCCCAGGAGGTCTGTCGCACGGTCGCCCCGCCGCTGCGGACGACGAGCTCGGGCCAGGACGCTGCCTGTCATTTCGCAGATCCGGTGCTGGTGCCGGAACCCGTCCGGATCGGAGCCGAGGCATGAGCGAAGCACTCCCGCCCGTGATCGGCCAGGGCGTCGACCTGGCGGCCACCGACGACGACCGGCCCATGCGCGCCCGCGAGGTGCTGCGCAGTCTCCGACGCGACCCCGCGGCCCTCGTGTCGCTCGTCGTGCTCCTGCTCATCGCCCTGATCGCCGTGCTCGCGCCGCTCATCACCCCGCACGACCCGCTCCAGACCTACAACGACATCGGGCTCGGGCCCCAGGGGCAGCCCCTCCCGCCCGGCACGCCCGGCTTCCTGCTCGGCACCGACGCCCTCGGCCGCGACGTCCTCTCACGACTCATCTCCGGGACGCAGGTCTCGCTCGTCATCGGCATCGTCGCCAACGGGCTTGCGACGATCGTCGGAGTGACGGTCGGTGTCATCGCGGGCTACTTCGGCGGCATCGTCGAGGCCGTCCTCATGCGGATCACCGACGTCGTCATCTCGTTCCCGATCCTGCTCCTCTGCACCGCGCTCATCGCGGTCACCACCCGGAGCACCACGAACGTCATCATCGTCATCGCCCTCATCTACTGGACGACGCTCGCCCGCATCATCCGCGGCATGGTCATCTCGCTGAAGCACCGCGAGTTCGTCGTCGCGACCCGCACGCTCGGCGTCAGTCACCTCCGGATCATGTGGAAGCACATCATTCCCCACCTGCTGCCGGCGATCATCGTGTACGCCACCCTCGGCGTCGCGTCCTCGATCCTCATCGAGAGCGCGCTGTCCTTCCTCGGCATCGGTGTCCCGATCCCGCAAGCCTCCTGGGGCCAGATGATCTCGGACGGCAGCACCTACTTCCAGATCGCACCCTGGATGCTCTTCATCCCCGGCATCTGCCTCATCGTCACGGTGATGGCGTTCAACCTGGTCGGCGACTGGCTGTCCGAGATGCTCGACTCCGCAGCACCGATGGCGAGGTAGACCGTGTTCTGGTGGCTTGCACGACGACTCGGCCAGATGGCCCTCGTCCTCTTCGGGGTGGTCAGCCTCGCGTTCCTCCTCGTCTACGCCGTGCCCGCGGACCCCGCGGCCACGCTCGCCGGGCCGAACGCGAGCGCCGAGACGATCGCGTCCATCCGCGCACAGCTCGGCCTCGACGCCCCACTGTGGGAGCAGTACCTGGGATTCATCGGGCGGCTCCTGAGCGGCGACCTCGGCACCTCCTACGTCCTGCGGGAGACGAGCGTGTTCGAGCGGATCGTCTCCGCCCTGCCGACGACGGTGCTCGTGGCGATCGGCGGGCTCATCTGGCAGATCATCCTCGGCGTCCCGGCCGGCATCTACGCCGCCTACCGTCGCGGTGGTTGGGTCGACCGCACGGTGACCTTCGTCTCGCTCATCGGGCTCTCGGCACCGTCCTTCTGGCTCGGCCTGCTCCTCATCTACTACTTCGCCTTCAGCTGGGGACTGTTCCCGCTCAACGGGCTCGGCGATCCGATCATCTGGTACCTCGTGCTCCCGACCTTCACCCTCGGCTCGGGCGGCGGCGCCTGGTACGCCCGCATGACGCGCACCAACATGATCGAGACCCTCGACTCGCCGTTTGTCCGTATGGCCAGGGCGAAGGGCATGCCGGAGCGCACCATCCTCTGGCGCCACTGCTTCCGACACGTCGCCATCCCGCTCGTCACGATGATCGGGCTCGACTTCGGCTACTTCCTCGGCGGCGTCGTCATCGTCGAGACCGTCTTCGGGCTGAACGGCATCGGCCGGCTCGCCTTCGACGCGATCTCGAACCTCGACACCCCGATGATCGTCGGCACGGTGCTCTTCTCGGCCCTCTTCATCGTGGTCGTCAACTTCATCGTCGACCTCCTCTACTCCGTCATCGACCCACGCGTCCGCCTGCAGCGCGCGTGACCTGAACCTCCGACCGATCCCACCACCGTCCGCGCATCGCACGATGCCGGCACCCGCAGAAGGAGAACCACCATGTCCGATCGCAAGCTCCGAGTCGCCGTCGTCGGTGCCGGCCGATGGGCCGTCCGCTCCCACATCCCCGGCTGGCAGCGCGACCCGCGCGTCGAGGTCGTCGCGCTGGCCGAGATCGACGAGGAGGCGCTCGCCTCGGCGGCCGCGGAGTTCGGCATCGAGCGCGCCGTCACCGACTACCGCGAACTGATCGACGACCCCGACATCGACGTCATCGACGTCGCGACCGGCAACGCCATGCACTTCGAGATCTCGATGGCGGCCATCGCCGCGGGCAAGCACGTGCTCTGCGAGAAGCCCGTCAACAGCGACTACACCGAGACCCGGCGTGCCGCGGCGCTCGCCGCCGAACGGGGCGTGAAGACGAAGCTCGGCTTCACCTTCCGCTTCGCCCCGGCGATCCAGTACGCGAAGCACCTCATCGACCAGGGCTTCATCGGCGAGCCCTACATCTTCAACGGCTATGAGCAGAACAGCCAGTGGATCGACCCGAAGACGCCGCTGCGCCAGGTGGACCCGGACGCCGACCCCGACGTCATCGCCGTGTCCTCCATCGAGGGCTACGGTGCACCGATCATCGACATCATGCACTGGTGGCTCGACGCCCCGATGACGAGTGTCGTCGGCACCATGCGCAACTTCGTCCCCGAGCGGATGGTGCGCGACACGGGCGCCATGCAGCGCATGAACATCGACGACGGCGACATGTGGATCGCCGAGTTCGAGCAGGGTCGTCTCGCATCGATCCAGTCGTCCTACGTCACCGTCGGCAACTTCCCCGGCATCGAGGCCCGCATCTACGGCTCGGAGGGTGCGATCATCGTCCGCCTGGTCGAGGAGGCGGGGATCTGCCAGACGATCAAGGTCGCGAAGAAGGACCAGGTCGAGTTCGAGGAGCTCGAGATCCCGCAGGAGTTCTTCCCCGAGGGCGGGGCGTCCACGGAGCCGTGGCCGTTCCTCTTCTACTCGAACCTCTGTAAGGACTTCGCCACCGAGATCCTGTCCGGCGAGGACTTCAACCAGGGCAACTTCGACCAGGGCGCGCTCGTCCAGGAGACGATCAACGCGTTCGAGCTGTCGTTCCGCACCCGCGCATGGTGCGACTTCCCGCTCGCGCTCGCCCCGTCGGACGCGGACGACACCGAGGCGGTCCGCGCGTGACGAGCGCCGACACGGTCGCGCCGCTCGCCGCGGTCGACGCTGCGGCTCATGCGTGGGGCGAGCTCGCGGACGACCAGGCCGCCGCGACCATGCTCACGACGGTCCTCGCCGCGGTGGACGTGCCGGGCGTCAGCTATGCCGACGCCCGCCTGATCGAAGCCGAGGAGGTCCGCCTGTACTCGACGCTGGAGTCCGGCCTCGACGAGCGGATCGAGCACAACCTCGGCGTCGGTGTGCGTGTGCTCTTCAACGGCAGCTGGGGGTTCGCCTCCGTGCCGATCGACGACGACGACGACCTGACGCTCGCCGCCCATCGTGCCCTCGCCAACGCGCGGAACGCCGACCGGGTCTCGGACGCCCACCGCACCGAGCTGCCGCCGATGCCACCGGTGAGCGGCCGGTACGCGACCGACGTCGTCCTCGACCCGTTCGCGGTCTCGGCGTCGACGCGCCAGGCCCTGCTCGGCGACATCCTGAGCGCCGCCAGCGCCCCCGTCGAGGTCGTCATGGCGCAGGCCGGCCTGAACGCGAAGCGGCAGCACCGGCACTTCGCCAACACCGAGGGCTCGATGCAGCACCAGCACCTCATCGAGAGCGGCGCGATGGCGCTCGTGAACGCGGTCGGCAACGGCACGATGCAACGTCGCTCCTTCCCCAACTCGTTCCACGGCAACACCGCGCAGGCGGGCTGGGAGTACGTCGAGGGGCTCCGGATGGTCGAGGAGGCCGACCGCATCGGTCGGGAGGCCGTCGAGTTGTTGACCGCCCCGCTCGCGCCGCAGGGCACGGCCGACGTCATCATCGGCCCCGCCCAGATGGCGCTGCAGATCCACGAGTCCACGGGTCACGCGCTCGAGCTCGACCGGATCCTCGGCGACGAGGCGAACTACGCGGGCACCTCCTTCATCGGACCGGACGCGGTCGGCTCGCTCCGCTACGGCTCCGAGGCGGTGAACATCACCTCGGACCCGACGGTGCCCGGCACGCGAGGTTCCTTCGCGTTCGACGACGAGGGCGTCCTGGCGTCCCGTCAGCCGCTCATCTCCGAGGGCATCATCCGCAACTTCCTCTCCACCAGGGACTCGGCCGCCCGGATCGGGGTGCCGTCGATCGGCGCAGCCCGCTCGGACGGCTGGGGCTACACCCCCGTGTGCTTCGCGACGAACGTGTTCCTCGAACCCGGCAGTGGGTCGACCGAGGAACTGCAGGAGCGCCTCGGCGACGGGTACTACATCGACGACAACCGCAGCTGGTCCATCGACGAACGGCGCCACAACTTCCAGTTCGGCACCGAGGTGGCGTACGAGGTGAAGCACGGTCGGCGGGGTCGCCTGCTGCGTGGCTTCTCCTACGGCGGCACGACGCCCGAGTTCTGGCAGTCCGTCGAGGCGGTCGCCGGGCCGGAGGAGTTCAAGGCCTTCGGCATGCCCTGCGGCAAGGGCGAACCCAAGCAATGGGGCTTCCTCGGGCACGGCGCCTCGCCGACGCTCGTGCGGAACCTCCGGATCGGAGTGGACCGATGAGCGACACCGACAGCACGACCACCACCGCGTTCAGGCCCGTCGTGGGCGGCGAGCGAGCCGCGGAGGCGCTCGAGGCCGCCCTGCGCGACGCCCCGGCCGACCGCATCGAAGCCTTCCTCACCGGTCGGCGCGGGGACTTCACCCGCTTCGCCGGCCGCCGGGTGCACCAGAGCCAGGCCATCGACGAGGTGCAGATCATGGTCCGCGCCGAGGTGGACGGGCGGGCGTCACTCGCTGCCGCCAGCTCGATCGCCGGGCTCGGTCGGGCGGTCGCGAACGCGAGTGCCGCCGCGCGCGAGCAGGCCGAGCGAGGACTCCCCGCCGCTGCTCCTCGAGCCGATCCCGGTCCGGTCGACGAGCCGGAGGTGTCCGGCCGCACCGCGTCCGGCGCCCTGCTCTGGGGTGAGGACACGGCGGCCTGGGACGTCGGCGAACACGTCGCCCTCGCCGACCGCGCGATGTCTGAGGCCGACCGGGCCGGTGGCGTTGCTGCGGGCATGTTCGGCCGCGCGGTCACCGAGGTCGCCTTCCACGACCGCGAGCGCGGCACCTCCCGGTACGCCGCGGCGACCGAGGCGCAGGGCTCCCTCACGGTCCGCATCGAGGACGGTTCGTCCCACTGGAAGGACCTCTCCCGATCCTCCGACCGTCTGCTCGCGGCGGAGTCGGTCGAGCGGACGCTTGCGGAGGCGTCCGCCGCGCGGGGCCGTGCTCCACTCGCCCCGGGTGAGTACGACGTGGTGCTCGGGGCGCTCGCCGCCGGTGAGTTCCTCGACTTCTTCGGAGCGTTCGGCTTCACGGGCGGAGCCTTGGCATCCGGCTTCGGCACGGCAGCGACCCGCCCAGGCGAGCAGGCAGCCTCATCGCTCGTCTCCGTGCACGACGACGCGACGGCCGACCTCGGTCTCCCGTTCCCGTTCGACTTCCAGGGCACCACGAAGCGCGACGTCCCGTTCCTCGACCAGGGGCGGGTGGCCGAGGTCGTCACCGACCGCGAGACCGCGTTCGCCCTCGGGACGGCGTCGAGCGGCAACTTCCACATCGCCCGGGAGGAGGCGCCGCATGCGATCCCGATGAACGTCATCCTCCGCGCCGCCGACACCACCGAGCTCGACCTCATCGCGGGTGTCGAGCGCGGGGTCTACCTGCAGCGCTTCTGGTACACGCGCACCGTCGACCCGGTCCGCTCGACGATCACCGGGGTCACGCGCGATGCGTGCTTCCTCATCGAGAACGGTCGGATCACGCGCCCGGTCGAGTCGCAGCGGTTCACGGTGAGCGTGCTCGAGAGTCTCGCCCGGGTCGACGGCGTCGGTTCCGTCTCCCTGAGCCAGCCGCTCATGAACGTGTTCAACGGTGCCGCCACCGCGCCGCCGCTCCGTATCCGCGGTTTCGCCCTCGGCACCGCACCGGTCCCGAAGGGAACGACGGCATGAGTCTCAGGACGAACGAGGACCGCCTGGTCACGCAGATCCTGACCGGCGAGGTCTGGCCGCCCCAGGCCGACCGACACGGTTACCGGGTCGACCCCGACGGCCACCCCTTCATCCTGCCCGGCATGGGAGGGGTGACGATGGGTGCGCACGTCGGCGAGGCGGCCACGGGCTACGCGAGCGACCACCTCGAACCCGGGCTGTCGATCCGGCATGCGGGCGGTGAGGCGAACGCCGCACTGCAGTTCCTCAGCTGCGTCGGCAACGTCGTGACGGTGCGTTCGGGTGCCGCCGTCGGAGCGGAGGGTGTGGTCATCGGTCAGCATGCCTATGTCCTCGCCGACTTCGCCGACGGCTCGCTCCGCCAGGTGACCACCGGTGACGCCGTGAGTGTGGAGGCCCGCGGTCAGGGCCTGCGCCTCCTCGACCACCCGGACGTCCGGGTGAAGAACCTCGACCCGCGGCTGCTCCCGCATCTGCCGTTCTCGACGGCGACCGACGGGACGCTCCAGGTCGGTGTCGCCATGCGCGTCCCGGCGGAGGCGGCGGGCGCAGGAGGCGGCATGCTCTCGGAGTTCGCCAACACCGACCTGATGGGCGCCTACCCCGGGCTCAGTGAGGACCTCTCGCTCGGCCTCGAGTCGCTCCGCATCGGCGACATCGTCGTCCTCGAGGATCAGGACCATTCCTACGGCCGCGGCTACCGGCCGGGTTGGATCACGATCGGCGTCATCTCCACGGGCGAGTGTCGGCTCTTCGGGCACGGTCCGGGGCCGTCGACCCTGCTGTCCGGACCGGCGTCGGCGTTCACCGTCGTCGACGACCGGGCCGCGAACCTCGGCGTCGCGCTCGCAGGGATGGGCCGCGCGACCACCACGACCACGACCACGACGGAGACGGACGCATGAGCTCGATCATCGCCAACAACCTGCTCGGCTTCGTCGAGCACGCCGGCCTCACCCCGATGGTGTCGTATCGGATCGACCGCGACGGGCACCCCTACGTGCCGATCGGCGACGGTGGGGTCGTGCTCGGCGTGCACCTCGGGGACTCGGTGTTCGGCACCGACACCGACCACGTCGCCCCGGGGGTCACCCTCGTGCACCCGGACGCCGGGTCGCGTTTCGGACTGACCTCCTTCGCCTGCATCGGGAACCGTGCGACCGTTCGGTCGGGCGCGGCGGCAGGGGCGACGGGGTCCGTCATCGGCAAACGCGGCGAGGCGGGACGGGTCATCGTGTCCTTCGACGACGAGACGATGGCGGCCCTGCTGCCCGGGGACCGGGTCGCGGTGCACGCCATGGGCCAGGGGTTGCGACGCGAGGACCTGCCCGAGGAGATCGTCCTGCTGAACATCGACCCCGCGCTCCTCGCCGTCCTCCCACTCACGGTCGAGGACGGCGTCATGGGCTTCGACGTGGTCGGTGTGCTGCCGGGCAAGGTGGCCGGGAACGGTATCGGTCGGCCTGCGCACCAGTGGGACGTGGACCTCGCCGTCGTCCCGGACTCGCCCGAACTCGCGGGGATCGACATGCGGCTCGGGGACCTGTTCGCGGTCGAGCACCTCGACGTCCGCCACAACATGGGGTACCGGCGCGACTGGATCACCGTCGGGATCATCGTGCACGGTGGCTCACCCATGCCCGGTCACGGGCCCGGCTTCGTCCCGATCGCGTGTGGACCGAGCTCGGTCCTGCGGGTTCGTGCGGTGACCGAGGGGACGGACGGCGTCCGGCCCGCGCTCACCGCCGAACGGCTCGCAGCGGTGGCCCCCTGGCCGACCGCCTGACCGGACGACATCGCGGCACGCCGCGTCACGACCAACGCACCGCCGCGCCCGCGGCAGGATGGACCATCATGCAGATCCTCATCACGAGTTACCTCGAACCGGAGCACGTCGAGGCCATCGCAGCCTCCCACCCGGACGTCGAGGTGCTCTACGACCCGTCGCTCATCGGTGTCCCGCAATACGTCGCCGATCATCACGGCCCGACCCCCGAGCTGTCCCCAGCGGACCAGCAACGGTGGGACGACATGCTCGCGCGGGCGGAGGTCGCGTTCGACTTCGACTGGCAGGATCCCGCTGCGCTGCCGGAGCGCGCTCCGAAGCTGCGGTGGATCCAGGCGACGAGCGCCGGCATCGGCGCGTTCATGCGTCGCACCGGCCTCGACCGGAGCGGCATCGTCGCGACGACGGCCGGTGGCGTCCATGCCGTGCCGCTCGCCGAGTTCGCCCTCACCGGGGCGCTCTTCGTCGTGAAGGGCCTGCCGGATCTGCAGCGTCGGCAGCGCGAGCACCGGTTCGAGCGCTACACCACCAGGCAGCTGGCCGGCATGCGGGTCACGGTCGTCGGCGTGGGTGGCATGGGATCGAACGTGGTGCGGACCTTCGACGCGATCGGTGCCCGGGTGACCGCCGTGGGTCGCGTGGGCGGCTCCTACGAGCTGCCCGAGGGCGTCGAGCTGAGCGATGTGGACCGCCTCGAGGAGGTGCTGCCGGGCACCGAGGTGCTCGTGCTGTGCACGGCGCTCACGCCGGAGACCGAGAACCTCATCAGCGCCGAGCGGATCGCGCTCCTCCCCGAGGGGGCCGCCGTGGTCAACATCTCGCGCGGACAGGTGATCGACGAGGACGCCCTCATCGACGCCCTCCGTTCGGGCCGGTTGGGCGGTGCGGCCCTGGACGTCTTCCGCGAGGAGCCGCTGCCCGCGGACTCGCCGCTCTGGGACCTCGACAACGTGCTCATCTCGCCGCACTCGGCGTCCACGGTGGAGAGCGAGAACGCGACCCTCACGGCGCTGTTCATCGACAACCTCGCCCGATATCGCGCGGGGGAACCCCTGCTCAACCGCTTCGACGCCGAGCGGGGGTACTGACCGGCGGATCCGCAGCCGGTCGGACCGTTCGTCAGGCGACGTTCCGCAGGCCGGCGACGAGCACCTCGACGGCCGCCCGGGCTTCCGACGGCCAGTGGGGGCGGTCCGTCGATGAGCCGATGCCGTGGAGGACCACCATGACGGCACCGACGGGCACGCCGTCGCGCATGTCCCCGTCGGCGACAGCGCGGGTGAGGAGCTCGGCGACGGTGCGCTCGAGTTCGCCGCCACCGGTCCGTTGCACGTCCGGGTCGACGAAGGCCGCGAGAGCGCGGGCGAGGCCGGTGTGGGCCACGACGTGTTCCACGAACCCGCGCAGGAAGGCGACCAGGTTGTCTGCGGAGGTCCGTGCCGGGTCCTGGGCCTCGGCGCAGAGGGTCGCCACCTCGCCCTCGTAGACCGCGGCTGCCAGCGCCGCCCGGGTGGGGAAGTGCCGGTAGAGCGTGCCGACACCCACGCCCGCCCGTGCTGCGAAGTCGTCGAACCGCAGCTGCGCGTCCTGGTCGAAGGCTTCCCGGGCCGCAGCGACGATCGCGTCGCGGTTCCGACGTGCGTCGGCCCGGAGCGGGCGTGATTCCGGCATCGGGCCGCCTTCCGTTGACAAGTGGAGGTAATCTCCATATCTTGTGTACATGGAGACGATCTCCATCTTATGACTGGAGTCGACGATGCGGATCTTGATGTTCGGGCGAGGGGTGATCGCCACCGTCTACGGCCGCATGCTCGACGAGGCCGGGCACGACGTCGAGTTCTACGTGCGGCCGGGACGCGCCGAGGAGTATGGCGACGAGGTTCGGCTGGACTGGATCGACGGACGGCGGAAGCCCTTCGGGCGGCGACGGCAGGAGACGTTCCGGACGTCGTTGCGCGAGACGCTCGATGCTGTGGACGGGTTCGAGCTGATCGTGCTCAGCGTCGGCCACCATCGGCTCGCCGAAGCGGCGGCGTTCCTGGCCCCACGCATCGGCGAGGCGAGCGTGCTGGTGTTCGGCAACGTCTGGAAGGAACCACTCGACGCGGTCGCACCACTGCCCGCAGATCAGGTCGTGTTCGGTTTCCCGCAGGCGGGTGGCGGATTCGGCGAGGACGGCGTCCTCCAGGTGGCGTCGCTCCCCTCGGTCGTCGTCGGCACCGACGGCGCATCCGCTTCGATGCGGGAGGCGGCGGTCGTCGCCGCCTTGCGGGAGACGGGCCTCTCGGTCCGTCGGGAGCCGGACATGCGCGGATGGCTGTGGCTGCACTTCGTGGCCGACGCCGGCATGTTCGCCCAGGCGCTTCGGAGTGGATCGCTCGCCCGGATGATCGGCGACCGCCAGGCGTTCCGCACCGCGTTCGCGACCGCGCGTGCGCTGCTCCCAATCCTCGAGGCCAGAGGGGTCGACCTCGGACGGCATCGGAGCGCCACCCTGCCGTTCAGGTTCCCCGGCCCCATGGCGGCCGCATCGGCGTGGGTGACCAAGCTCGTCCCGATGGCCGGTCGAAGCCTCGCCGCACACACCGACCCTCGCGCCGCGGAAGCACTCGCCGTGTTGGCGGACACCCGCCTGGAGGCGCGCCGGCTCGGCGTCCCGATCCCGCGTCTCGAACCCTGAGCGTCGGCATGGCCCGATTCCCGGTGGAGGGCAGCCTCAGTCCCAGGCGTCCGAACCCGGCTGCAAGCGGGCGATGAGTTGGATCTCGACGGGCGCATCGCCGGGAAGCGCAGCGACACCGAGTGCGGCCCGGACGGGCAGGGCGGCGTCCGGGAAACGCTCGACGACGACGGCGCTCGCCGCGTCGGCGATCTCGCTCAGCCGGACGAACCCGTCGGCCACCGCGAGGTACACCGTCAGTGAGACGACCTCTCCGAGCGCTCTGCCCTCGGGTACGACGCTCGCGGCGGCCGCGAGGGCTCGCTCCGTTGCCACTCGGGTGGCTGCCAGCGCTTCGACGTCGTCCAGTTCACGGCCGATCCGCCCGGTCGCCAGGAGCGCGCCGTCGACGCGGGGGGTCATGCCGGCCGTGTGCACCAGGTCGTCGACGAGCCGGGCGACCGAGTAGGCGCCGGCCGGCCGGACCGTCGCATCGATCATGCCTCGATGCCGGCCGCGGTCGCGAGTCCGGTCAGGCAGGCGACCATCCGCTCGAGCGCCGCCGCCCACTCGGTCTCGTCGCGGGCGTAGCAGATCCGGAAGTGGCCGGTTCCGGAGGGGCCGAACTGGTACCCGGGAGACACGACGACCTGAGCCTCGCGCTGCAGGGCTCCGGCCACCTCGACGTCCGACACCCCGAAGGCGGAGACGTCGAGGAACAGATAGGCCGTCCCGTCCTGCGGCGTCATCCGCAGCCCCGGCACCCGCGACAGGCTCTCGACGGTGGTCCGCTTGATCGCCTCGAGGTCGGCGATGCGTTCCCGGAGGAAGTCGTCGTCGTCGACGAGCCACCGGGCGAGCATGCGCTGGGCGTAGGCGGGCGCGCGGAGCGAGGTCATGGCGAGCGTCTGCTCGACCGACGCGATGACGTCCTCCGGGGCGACGACGACGCCGATCCGGAACCCGCTCATGGACTCGGTCTTGGAGGGGCCGAGGAGCGTGATGGTGCGATCCGCCATGCCGGGCTCCGAGCGGAGGTGCGGGAACGGGACATCTGTGTACAGGAGTCGGCTGTACAGCTCGTCGACGAGGACACGGAACCCGCCGGCGAGGGCGAGGTCGGCGACCCGGGAGATCATGTCCGCGGGGTACACGGCGCCGGTGGGGTTGTTGGGGTGCGAGAACATGAGCAGCTTCGGCTGCTCGGGGAGGAACCGTTCGACTGCCTCGAGGTCGAGGCTCGGTTGTCCTCCGTCCAGGATGAGCGGGATGCGCTCGACCCGCGCGCCCAGGAAGGCGAGGATGCGTTCGCAGAACAGGTAGTCCGGGTCGGCGAGGAGGACGAGGTCGCCCTCGTCGACGAGCGAGGAGAGCGTGGTGAAGAGCGCTCCCTGCGTGCCTGGCGTCAGCGCCAGGTTGCCGGGGCCCACCGGGCTGCCGAGGAAACCGCCGATCGCCGTCGCGAGGTCGGCGAGCACGCCGGGGTCGCCGCGGTAGGGGGTGTACGCCCAGGCGCCGGTCGCGACCGCCTCACGGATGGCCTCGTCCGCCCAGGCCGGTGGCGGGAAGCGGACCGTGTCGAAGTGGGTCGTGTCGAGGAGCCCGTGGCCACCGCCGTCCAGGCGGAGCGAGAGGTCGGCCTCGCGGACCGAGAGCCCAGGCGCGGCATCCCGGTAGGTGAGGTGTGTTCGCGCCACGCGGGCGCTCTGGGCGGGGCGCAGGCCTGGAGCGGCGGGCGTGTCGCCGCCGAGCTGAGCGGTGGTGGCCGCAGGCGGGTGCACAGACATACGAGCTCCTCAGAACGATGAGGTCCGCCTCATCCGGACCTGTCATCTGTAGACTGTATACTATCGACAACCGGTGATCCATGATCCGTCTCGAAGCCGACACTCGTCGGGATCGGCGGAAACGCGCAGTCGTTGCGTCGCGACAGCCGCGCGCGCACGTTTCGTGCTCGTAACGAATCTGCACCGGAAGCCTCCTGAGTTTGAGGGAGTTGTTCGGACCGTGCTGTAATCCTCTACAAGCACGTGCGAAGAACCTGCACACAGCCGTGCCGTCTCTCACACACAGAAAATGAGGTCGACATCAATGTCATCCCCACGTAGTGGATTCCGGAAGAGCGCCGTCGCGCTCGCGGGTCTCTCCATCTCCGCTCTCGCCCTCGCCGGCTGCGCCGCCGGTGGCGGCAGCGGCTCCAGCAGCGGTGCCAGCGGCACGATCGTCATCGGTACGACCGACAAGGTCACCACGCTCGACCCGGCCGGTTCCTACGACAACGGCTCGTTCGCCGTCATGAACCAGATCTACCCCTTCCTGCTGAACACGCCGTACAACAGCCCCGACGTCGAGCCCGACATCGCCGAGTCGGCCGAGTTCACCTCGCCGACCGAGTACACGGTGAAGCTCAAGGAAGGCCTCAAGTGGGCCAACGGCAACGAGCTCACCTCCTCCGACGTGAAGTTCAGCTTCGACCGCCAGCTCGCCATCGCCGACGACAACGGCCCGTCGTCGCTCCTCGGCAACCTGGAGAAGACGGACGCGCCCGACGACCTCACCGTCGTCTTCACGCTGAAGACCGAGAACGACCAGACCTTCCCGCAGGTGCTCTCGAGCCCCGTCGGCCCGATCGTCGACGAGGACGTCTTCTCGGCCACCGAGCTGACGCCGGACAACGACATCGTCAAGGGCAAGGCCTTCGCCGGGCAGTACACGATCGACAGCTACAAGTTCAACGAGCTCATCTCGTACAAGAAGTACGCGGACTACCAGGGCCTCCTCGGCGAGGCGAAGAACGACACCGTCAACGTGAAGTACTACACCGACGAGTCCAACCTGAAGCTCGACGTCAAGCAGGGCAACATCGACGTCGCGTCGCGCAGCCTCTCCGCGACCGACATCGAAGACCTGAAGAAGGACAAGAACGTCAAGGTCATCGACGGCCCCGGTGGCGAGATCCGCTACTTCGTCTTCAACTTCGACACCATGCCGTACGGTGCGACCACCGCCGACGCCGACCCCGCCAAGTCGCTCGCCGTCCGCCAGGCCGCTGCCGACCTCATCGACCGCGCCGCGATCGCCAAGGACGTCTACAAGGACACCTACACCCCGCTCTACTCCTACGTGCCCGCCGGCCTGACCGGTGCCACCGAGTCCCTCAAGGGCCTCTACGGCGACGGCGACGGCGGCCCGGACGCGGCGAAGGCCAAGGAGACGCTCGAGGCAGCCGGTGTGACCGTTCCGGTCGCGCTCAACCTCCAGTACAACGGTGACCACTACGGTTCCGGCTCCGGCGACGAGTACGCGCTCATCAAGGACCAGCTCGAGGCGGACGGTCTGTTCACCGTCAACCTGCAGCAGACCGAGTGGGTGCAGTACTCGAAGGACCGTACGACGGACGTCTACCCGGCCTACCAGCTGGGTTGGTTCCCGGACTACTCCGACGCTGACAACTATCTGTCGCCGTTCTTCGCCACGGACAACTTCCTCGCGAACCACTACGACAACCCGGCCGTCAACGACCTGATCAACCAGCAGCGCTCGACGACGGACGCCGACGCACGGACGAAGCTCATCGAGCAGATCCAGGACCTCGAGGCGGCCGACCTGTCGACCATCCCGCTGCTCCAGGGCGCTCAGGTGGCGGTCGTCGGCAAGGATGTCGAGGGCACCGTCCTCGACGCGTCGTTCAAGTTCCGCTACGCACCCATCAGCAAGGGCTGAGTAGCCTGACCAACTGATATCCGACTATGGTGAGTCGGACGTCGCGATCGGGGTGGCTCCACAGAGCCGCCCCGATCGTGTGTCCGGGCTCTACCGAGTCGGTGATCGAGGAGGATCCACTGCAATGACGGCAGCTGTCGCAACCCCACCCCCCAAGGCGGCCAGACGGTCTGAAGGTGGCGGACTCTGGCGGTACCTCGTCATCCGCTTCCTGTTGATCATCCCGACGGTGTTCATCCTGGTCACCATGGTCTTCTTCCTGATGCGCCTGACCGGTGACCCGATCACCGCGGCGCTCGGAGGACGGCTCCCGGCCGACCAGCTCGCGGAACGCATCAGTGCCGCGGGCTATGACCGGCCGCTCTTCGTCCAGTACTTCGAGTTCCTCGGACAGATCGCGGTCGGCAACTTCGGCACGACGATCTCCGACAACCGGCCCGTCATCGAGGTCCTCCTCACCTACGGTTCGGCGACCCTCGAACTCGCGATCTACGCGCTCATCGTCGCGTTCATCGTCGGCATCCCGCTCGGCATGCTCGCCGCCGCCCGCCGCGACCGCTGGCAGGACGCCGGCCTCCGCGTCTTCGCGATCCTCAGCTACGCCACTCCCGTGTTCTTCGCCGGTCTGCTGCTCAAGCTCATCTTCTCCGTGTGGCTCGGGATCCTCCCGGTCGCCGGTCGCGCGAGCACCGGCACGGAGCTGACGCTCCAGACCATCTCCAGCCCCTCCGGCATCTACCTGGTCGACGCGATCCGGCTCGGTGACCCGACGGCGATCAGCGACGTCCTCGCGCACGCCGTACTCCCTGCCATCGCCCTCGGCCTGCTGACGGCGGGTGTCTTCCTCCGTCTCGTCCGCACGAACGTCATCGGCACGCTCGGCTCCGGCTACGTCGACGCGGCCCGCTCGCGCGGCGTCAGCGAGTTCCGACTCGTCACGAAGCACGCCTATCGTCCGGCGCTCATCCCGATCATCACCGTCATCGGGCTGCAGATCGCCCTGCTCCTCGCCGGCGCGGTCCTCACCGAGACGACGTTCGAATGGAAGGGCCTCGGCTTCATGCTCAGCGAGTACCTCAAGGCTCGTGACTTCGTGGCCGTCCAGGGCATCGTCGCGCTCCTCGCGGTGATCGTCGCCCTGACCAACTTCATCGTCGACATCATCGCGGCGATCATCGACCCGAGGGTGAGGTACTGAGCATGAGTGCTCCGACAGCCACCACCGCCGTGCACACCGCACCCGCGAAGCGTCCCCTGCGGGAACGCCTGCCAGTCGTCAAGCAGTTCCGCCAGTCCGTCGGGCTGCAGCGCGCGATGCTCGTCATCGGTCTCGTCGTCACGGGCGTCTTCGTGCTCATCGCGGTCCTCGCACCCCTCGTCGCGCCGTACCGCTTCAACCAGTTGCGCGGCGACGACGGGTCGTTCGGCACGCAGCAGGCGCCGAACGCGACGAACCTCCTGGGCACGACCGTCGGCGGGTACGACGTCCTGTCCCGCGTGCTCTGGGGTGCCCAGACCGCGCTCTTCGTCATCGTGTCCGCGATCATCCTGTCGATCTTCATCGGCGTGCTGCTCGGCCTCGTCGCCGGATACTTCGGCGGCTGGCTCGACCGCGTGCTCGTGGTCGTGTGCGACGCCGTCTACGCGTTCCCGTCGCTGCTGCTCGCGATCGTCATGTCGATCGTGATCAGCCGCGGCCAGTCGAGCCTCTGGGGTGGCATCCTCGCCGCCGCGATCTCGATCACCGTGGTGTTCATCCCGCAGTACTTCCGGGTGATCCGCTCTGAGGTGGTCCGCATCAAGAGCGAGGCGTTCGTCGAGTCGGCGAAGGTGATCGGTGCGTCCAGCTCGCGCATCATGTTCCGCCACGTGCTGCGGAACGCGACGAGGACCCTGCCCCTCATCATCACGCTGAACGCCTCCGAGGCGATCCTCACGCTCGCGGGCCTCGGCTTCCTCGGCTTCGGCATCGAGCCGACCGCGGCGGCCGAGTGGGGGTACGACCTCAACCGGTCCGTCTCCGACGTCACGAGCGGTATCTGGTGGACCGCGCTGTTCCCCGGTCTCGCGATCGTGCTCGTCGTGCTCGGCATCACGCTCGTCGGCGAGAGCCTCAACGACCTCTCCGACCCGCGTCTGCGCAGCCGTCGTCGGGTCGGCGCCTCGAGTGGCTCCGTGGCCGCGACCTCGAGCATCACCACCGCCGGTGGCACGCCGGACAGCCCCGGCGGGGCCGGGATGATGGACGCCGAGTCGCTGGGAGCCGTCAGCGACGCCGCGGCCGACAGCGATCTGGAGAACCGACGAGAGGACGAGCGCTCATGAGCCTGTCGAAGCCGACCACCGGTCCACGCGACCTCGGCACCAAGGACATCGTCAGCATCCGCGACCTCGGCGTCTCGTTCTCGACCGACGCCGGCGCGGTGAAGGCGATCAACGACATCTCGCTGTCGGTCGCACCGCGCGAGATCGTCGCGATCGTGGGCGAGTCCGGATCGGGCAAGACGGTCACGGCGAAGACCATCCTCGGTCTCCTCCCCGAGACGGCGACCGCGTCCGGCGCGGTCGTGCTGCGTTCGCGCGACGGCTCGACGGAGCAGGACGTCGTCACGGCGTCGGCTGAGCAGCTGCGGTCCATCCGCGGCAGTGACGCGGCGATGGTGTTCCAGGAGCCGTCGACGGCGCTCAACCCCGTCTACAAGGTGGGATGGCAGATCGCCGAAGGCCTCCGCGCCCACGGGACGTACACGAAGGCAGAAGCGCGGGCGAAGGCGATCGACATCCTGCGCCGCGTCGGCATCCCGGAGCCCGAGGAGCGGGTCGACTACTTCCCACACCAGTTCTCCGGCGGGCAGAAGCAGCGCATCGTCATCGCGATGGCGCTCGTGCTCGACCCGGGCCTCATCGTCGCCGACGAGCCGACGACGGCACTCGACGTGACCGTGCAGGCGGAGATCCTCGACCTGCTGCGTCGGTGCCGCGACGAGTTCGGGACGGCCATCGTCCTCATCACGCACAATATGGGCGTCGTCGCCGACCTCGCCGACCGCGTCGTGGTCATGTACCAGGGCGACATCGTCGAGGAGGCTCCCGTGCAGGAGCTGTTCTCCTCGCCGAAGGCCGAGTACACGAAGAAGCTGCTGTCCTCGGTGCCGCACGTCGGCCGCGGCAAGAGCTCCGCGCCGGCCGAGGTCGAGCGCGGCAAGCAGCTGCAGCTCGGCGAGCCGGTGGTCGTCGCGAAGGGACTCGAGATCGAGTACCCCGGGCGCTTCGGTCGTGCCGGCTTCCGGGCGGTGAAGGGTGTGGACTTCACGATCCACGCCGGTGAGGTCCTCGGGCTCGTGGGCGAGTCGGGGTCCGGCAAGACCACCATCGGCCGCGCGATCGCCGGGCTCACGAAGGTCACCGGCGGCTCGCTGTCGGTGCTCGGTGTGGAGATGAACCGGGTGAAGGAGCGCGAGTTCGCGCCGAAGCGGCGCGAGATCGGGTTCGTGTTCCAGGACCCGGCCACGAGCTTCAACCCGCTGCTCACGATCGCGGAATGCGTCGCCGAGCCGCTCATCGTGCACGGTCGCTTCGGCGACGCACGTGCGGCCCGGCGTCGGGTGGACGAGCTGCTCGAAGCGGTCCAGCTGCCGAAGGCGTTCGGCGACCGCTTCCCGCACGAACTCTCCGGCGGACAGCGTCAGCGCGCATCCCTCGCCCGGGCGCTCGCGCTCGAGCCGGCCCTGCTCGTCGCGGACGAGCCGACCTCGGCGCTCGACGTGTCGGTGCAGGCGCGCGTGCTGGAGCTCTTCGCCGAGTTGCAGCGCGAGTTCGGCTTCGCGTCGTTGTTCATCAGTCACGACCTCGCGGTGGTCGACATCCTCGCCGACCGCATCGTCGTGCTGTACCGCGGCGACATCGTGGAGGAGGGGCCCGGTTCGGCGGTGCTCGGTGCGCCGAGCGACGTCTACACGCGTCGCCTGCTCGCGTCGCTCCCGGTGCCGGATCCGGCTGAGCAGGCCGTCCGTCGCGAGGAGCTCCGCCGCCTCCGCGCCTGACAGCAGGAGATCTGCCCGAGGGCAGGATCGAACGTCGCGTTCGGTCCTGCCCTCGGGCGTTTCTCCGGTCGAGAATCAGCCGAGCTTGACGGCGGTCCCGTAGGCGACGACCTCCTGGTAGTTCTGGCCCACCTCGGCCGCGTCGAAGCGCATCGCGAGCACGGCGTCGGCGCCGAGGGCGGTGGCCGCTTCGATGAGGCGCTGCTTCGCCTCCTCGCGGCTCTCCGCGAGCTGCCTGGTGAGCCCGGACAGCTCGCCGCCCAGGAGCGCCTTGAAGTTGGCGCCGATCTGCACGCCGGCGTTGCGAGCGCGGACCGTCAGCCCGGTCACCTCGCCCAGCACCTCGGTGACCTGTCGGCCGGGGACATCGTTCATCGTCGAAATCAGCATGGTCGCAGTCTGGCACCGGCCCGCCGACCCCCATAGGGGGGATGTCCCGCCCTCCCGCGTCGGTCGTGGTCGGCGGGTGACGGCAGACTGGGGTGGTGCACATCGTCCTCCAGCAGCTCGACGGCGCCCGCGTGCGCGTCGTGCACCTCGAGGACCGCCCGGCGTCGCCCGGCGAGGCAGCTCCCACGCCCGCGACCACCATCGCGCGCGCCGAACTCCCCGCGCTCGTCCGCCGCCTCGAGGCCACCCCGAACCCGCCGCGCTGGGTCTGGGACGACACCTCGCTCTGGTACCCGGCGCTCCTCGCCGCGGGTGTCCGCGTCTCGCGCTGCGTCGACCTCCGGCTCTGCCACAACATCCTCCGCAATGCCGCGTTCACCGCCGACTCAGCCCTCGCCACGGCACCGCCCGGCCCCTGGGACGAGGTCCTCGACCCGCGGGTCGCCCAGCGCGCGGAGGCGGTCGGTACGCTCTTCGACCTCGACCTCCCGGGTGGCGAGCGCGACGCTGTCGCCGAGTTCGCCTTGCAGCGCGCCGCGGTCGACGGGGCGACGCCGCAGGGGCGTTCGCAGCTCGGACTCCTGCTGGCCGCCGAGTCCGCCGGCGCGCTCATCGCGTCCGAGATGACCTTCGCCGGCCTGCCGTGGAACGCGGAGGTGCACGACCGCATCCTCGCCGACGCCCTCGGGCCGAAGGTGCCGCCAGGCGTCCGGCCGGCCAAGCTCGTCGAGGTCCTCGAAGAGGTGAAGGCCGCGCTCGGGGTGCGGGAGCTCAGCCCTGAGTCGCCCGGCGAACTGCTCAAGGCCCTCCAGCGGGCCGGTATCAACGCGACCTCCACCCGCCAGTGGGAGTTGCAGGAGATCGAGCACCCCGTCATCGAGCCGTTGCTTCGCTACAAGAAGCTGTCGCGCCTGCTCACGGCCAACGGCTGGACCTGGGTCGAGACCTGGGTGAAGGACGGTCGGTTCCGCCCCACGTACGTTCCCGGTGGGGTCGTCACCGGCCGATGGGCCTCGGACGGCGGGGGAGCCCTGCAGCTCCCGCACCAGGTCCGTGGTGCGGTCCTCGCGGACGAGGGGTGGCGGTTCGTCGTCGCCGATGCCGCGCAGCTCGAACCACGGATCCTGACCGCGATGTCCGGCGACCGGGCGATGGCGGATGCGGGCCGCGGGGTCGACCTCTACCAGGGCATGGTCGACGTCGGCGCGGTCGACACCAGGCCGCACGCCAAGATCGCCATGCTCGGAGCCATGTACGGAGCGACGACGGGGGAGAGCGGTCGCCTCCTGCCCCGGCTGACGAGGGCGTTCCCGCGGGCGATCGAGTTCGTCGAGACGGCCGCGAGGGCCGGTGAACGCGGCGAACGGGTGAGCACCCGGCTCGGCCGGACCTCACCACTCCCCGGTGAGACCTGGCGCGAGATCCAGTCGGCCGCCTCGATGGAGGGCGCCAACGCCGCAGCCACCCAGCGCGCCCGCATGGAGGCACGCAGCTGGGGGCGCTTCACCCGCAACTTCGTCGTGCAGGGCACCGCCGCCGAGTGGGCGTTGTGTTGGATGGCCGGCCTCCGCACGCGGCTGCAGGCGCTCGCCGCAGAGATCGGGGGCGCGAATGCCGCGCTCACCGGATCGGCGCACCTCGTGTTCTTCCTCCACGACGAGATCGTCGTCCACTGCCCGGAGGGGCAGACCGAGCGCGTCGTCGCCCTCGTGCGCGAAGCAGCGGCCGAGGCCGGGCGCCTCATCTTCGGTGCGGCGCCCGTCGAGTTCCCGGTCACCACGGCCGTCGTCACCTCCTACGCCGACGCCAAGTAGCCGGTGAGGGCGAGGGCGACCCCGCTCAGCCGCCGGTGATCGCGCGGATCGCGTCACCGACGATGAGGTACCACCCGTAGACGGCGAGGACGAGTCCGATGACCCACCACCATCCCGTCCGCCGGGACAGGCGCCGCCCCTGACCGGCCACACCACGAGGCGGACGGAGCAGCGGGAACGAGCCGATGACGGCCGCCGTGTCGGTGGGGTCCAGCCGTCGATCCCGCCAGCGCTCCCACTGCGCGATGCGCTCGGTCAGGATGTCGATGACGGACATCAGCCAGGTCCACACCTCGGGATCGAGGGTCGAGAGGTCCTTCGGCGCGTAGAGGAAGAGGTAGTCGTCGACGATCTCCACGTCGAGCTCGGCCACGGTGTCGATGAACCGGGCCATGATGTCGGGCGTGAACAGGTACAGGGCGTCGGTCTCATACCCGCGCGGGCAGTACAGCTCGAAGTGACGGTCGAAGTCCCCTTCGAGTGACAGGCGCTGGTCCTTCGCAAAGGTGACGGGGAGCCGAGGGTGCCGGAGGGAGTTGTTGCCGACCGCGTCGAGCACGATGTGGGGGAGCGGCACCGGGAGCCGGAGTGCGACGTAACCCCATCGGTGCTCCTTGCGGTTCCGTCCCGAGCCGATGATCGTGCGCTGGTTCCCGACGGACAGTGGTGACCGCCCGTCGCGCCAGAGGAGGTCGCGGACCACGCTCGCCCCGCCCATGGTGAAGATGAGGCCCGGCAGCGCGACGGGAATGGCGGTCGGCCGGTAGCTCAGCCCGTTCGCCCGCGCGAAGCGGTCCAGTCGGTACTGCCGGAGCCCGCTCCGCCGCCGGATCGTGCGGACCAGGAGGAACACCATCCCGATGGGGAGCGAGAGGTAGGGCAGGAGGATCAGCGCTGAGGCGTCCCACGGTTCGGCCGGGATCGAGCCGTCCTTGAGTACGAACCACCAGGCGGACAGGAATCCGACCGGCAGCACGAAGAGCACCACGGCCGGCCAGACCACCGAGACGAGTGGCGGACGGACGTCGCCGGGAAGCCGCCTGCGGTAGTCGCGGAGCGCGCGGCGGTCGATCTGTTCGGTGAGTGGCCGGGTGTCCAGCTGCGCGCTTCGCGTCGCCGAGCTGGTCATCGGAGGTCGGGGTGTTCCGCCGGACGCGGGGCCGGCGGCGGCGTTGCGGGCAGCGGTGTGCTGCGGTTCGCGAGGACGGTGAGCGCGCGCCCCGACGCGTGCACGAGCGTCTCCAGCGGGCCGCGGCGACGGGTCAGCGCGATGATCCAGCCGAGCAGCAGGGCACCGGCGACGTGGAGGACCCAGAGCTGGGGGCTCGAGATCAGCCAGGCGGTGTCCTGGTACGACCCGATGATCGCGGCGATGAGCGCGCCGACCGATGCCATGAAGACGTGCGCCGAGTAGACGGTCAGCGGCGCTGCGCCGGCCCCGGTCGCGGGCATGAGCACGCGCGACCAGCCGCGGTTCAACACGGTGCCGAGGGCCAGGCAGAGGCCGATGACGACCGCGGCGATGCCGATCGTGAAGACGAGGTCGAGCGTGGTGCCGGAGTGCGGTGAGCGGGCGACGAGCCACCAGAACGAGTCCGTCGGGCTCGTGCCGTACATCCCCTCCGTGAGGGCGTCCTCGACGGCGGTGATCGTCGTCGGGTCGGGCTCGAGGCCGCCAGTCATGCCGCGGGCGATGCCCTGGACGCCACCGAGCGGGCCGAGGAGGAGGGCGGCCATCCGGTCGGCTGCGATCGCGACCCCGAGCCCGATCGCGGCGAGTAGCAGGGCGAAGCGGCGGAGCGTCCCGTCGGCTCGCGCAGCCATGAGCATCCGACCGATCGCCATCCCGACGAGGACGTAGACGATCCAGGTGAGCGCCGGGTATACGCCCGTGATGAGGAGCCCGCGGGCGAATCCTCCGGTCGCGACATCGAACCAGGACGCGCTCCCGATCTCCGGTGAGTCCACCCCGTCGAGCGGCATGCGGACCGCCTGGGAACAGATCGGCCAGACGATCGCCCAGATCCCGGCGAGGATGAGCAGGGTGCGCGGCCGCCAGGTGACGGCCGGGATCGCCAACCAGAAGGTGACGCCGTAGTAGGCGATGATCACGTAGATGCCCCCGGGGATGACGCCGAGGGTGAGGCCGAGGACGAGCAGGGTGAAGCCGCGCCCGAAGAGGTTGAGCCGCGCGGCGGCGGGGGAGCCGGCGGCGAGGTCGCGTCGGCTGGTGAGCACGATGCCGATGCCGGCGAGGACGGCGAACAGGGCGGCGGCCTTGCCCGACAGCACCTGCGTGATCGGGGTGTCGCCGCCGGTCGCGATGTCGTACGCCCAGACGTGCGTGGCCATCATGCCGATGAGGGCGAGGAAGCGGGCGAGGTCGAGCCCGACGAGTCGGTCGGCTCGGGATCGGCTGGCTGGCGTGCTCATCCGGACCAGCATCCCACGTGCGCGGCCCGCGCGACAGGCCCGCGGTGGCGGTCGCAGTCCCCGTCCGGTACACTATGAAGGTTGCCCGGGCGCGTCCGCTCTGTTCTCGGCCGGTAGCAACGATGCTTACACCCTCCTGCCACAGAAAGTCTGTGGCCGTTCGAGTCCGAAGGAGGTGGGTTAGTGACGCATCAGTACGAACTCATGGTCATCCTCGACCCCGAGATTGACGAGCGCACGGTTGCACCGAGCCTCGACAAGTTCCTCAACGTCATCCGCAACGATGGTGGAACCATCGACAAGGTCGACATCTGGGGCCGTCGTCGTCTCGCTTACGAGATCAACAAGAAGACCGAAGGCATCTACGCCGTCGTGGACTTCACTGCATCGAGCACTGCCACGCAGGAGCTCGACCGTCAGCTGAAGCTCTCCGAGGCCGTCATGCGCACCAAGGTGCTGCGTGCCGAAGAGGCCATCGCTCAGGTCGCCACCGAGACGAAGCGCAGCGAAGAGAAGGCCGCCCGCAAGGCTGCCGCCAAGCCCGCTGCCGCTGTCGCCGCGGCTCCCAAGGCAGACGCGGCTCCGGCTGCGGCTGAGACCAAGGAAGCCTAGGGCTCATGGCCGGCGAGACCGTCATCACCGTGGTGGGCAACCTGACCAGCGATCCGGAACTGCGTTTCACGCAGAACGGCCTGGCTGTCGCCAACTTCACCATCGCTTCCACGCCGCGCAACTTCGATCGTGCGGCGAACGAATGGAAGGACGGCGAAGCGCTGTTCCTGCGCGCGAGCGTCTGGCGTGAATTCGCCGAGCACGTGGCCGGATCGCTCACCAAGGGAAGCCGTGTCATCGCGACCGGGCGTCTCAAGCAGCGTTCCTACGAGACGAAGGAAGGCGAGAAGCGGACTTCGATGGAACTCGAAGTCGACGAGATCGGCCCTTCGCTCCGGTACGCGACCGCGACCATCAGCCGTGCACCCTCGGGTGGCGGCGGCGGTGGACAGCGCGGCGGCGGAGCTCCGCAGGTGCAGCAGAACGAGCCCTGGGCTCAGAGCGCACCGGCAGCTTCCGGCGGCAACGGCGGTGCAGATGCCTGGAACACTCCGGGTAGCTACAGCGACGAGACCCCCTTCTAAACAGATTCGATCGGTCCGGTTCTGCCGGCTCAGTCGATCACTCCATTACACGCAAAGGAACAACCATGGCTGGAAAGTCGAGCGGCGACCGCCGCAAGCCTGCCCGCGGTGCTAAGGGCGGCAAGAACGTCGCTCCCGCGAAGGCGATCCGCGTTGGTGTCATCGATTACAAGGATGTCGCCACGCTTCGCAAGTTCATCTCCGAGCGGGGAAAGATCCGTGCTCGTCGTATCACCGGTGTCAACGTTCAGGAGCAGCGACTCATCGCACGCGCGGTCAAGAACGCGCGCGAGATGGCGCTCCTGCCCTACGCCGGCTCTGGCCGCTAGGAGGCGCCGCACATGTCCAAAGTGATTCTGACGCACGAGGTCTCCGGCCTCGGCTCCGCTGGTGACGTCATCGACGTCAAGAACGGCTACGCTCGCAACTTCCTCGTTCCCCAGGGTTTCGCGACCCCGTGGACCCGCGGTGGCGAGAAGCAGGTCGAGCAGATCAAGTCGGCCCGCGCTGCGCGCGAGCACGCCACGATCGAAGAGGCCCAGGACCTGAAGGCTCGCCTCCAGGCCACCAAGGTCAAGCTCACGGTCAAGACGGGTGGCGAAGGCCGTCTGTTCGGTTCCGTGAAGCCTGCCGACATCGCGAAGGCCGTGGCGGAAGCCGGGCTGGGCGAGGTCGACAAGCGCAAGATCGAGATCCACACCCCGATCAAGTACGTCGGCGAGCACGAGGCCACCATCAGCCTCCGCGACGAGATCGTCGCCACGATCACCCTTCAGGTGGTCGCGGCCAAGTAGTACCGCCGTGCGGCGTCCTGACCCTCGGGTCGGGGCGCCTCATGCACGTCGCGTGAAGCGCGATGGCGGTGGACCGAGAGGTCTGCCGCCATCGCGCTTTTCTGTGCCCTGAACGGGGGCGGAACACGCGTCTCGAGGCCGATCGCTACACCGTTCTCGGCCTCGGAGTCAAGCAAGTTGTACACAGGTGACCCCCGTTCTCCCCAACGTTCGACACAGGATCGAGAGAACTTTCCACACACAGCCTGTGGAATCGGAAAACCCTGGTCAGAGATGCTTTGTCCGACAAAAATACTTCTCTGTCCACAGGGTTTCCCACAGCTTGTGCACACGACACGCGGCGTTTCCCCCGATCTCTCCACAGAGTTATCCACAGGCAGAGTTGGTTGTGGAGACGAGTGGCCCTATCGTGAGTCATCGGCGTCTCGGAACAGCCGGGGGAGCAGGCTTCGAAGCCCTCGTCCGTGGCTCGCGAGACCCGCGCGGCGGCCCGAATGTCCTCCGCCCCTGATACACCTGAATCGTCACCACCCGCTGCACCCGAGTCCACATCGAGAAGGGATGTCCACTTGTCGATCGCTCACCTCAACCGCTCGGAAGGCGGCGGTTCGTACGACGAGCCGCGCAGCAACGAGCGGGTCCCTCCGCACGACCTGCTGGCGGAGCAGAGCGCACTCGGCGGCATGCTGCTGTCGAAGGACGCGGTCGCCGATGTGGTCGAGACGCTCCGCGGTGTGGACTTCTACATCCCCAAGCACGAGGTCATCTACGACGCGCTGCTGACGCTGTACTCGCACGGTGAGCCGACGGACGTCATCACGGTCACCGACGAACTCGTCAAGACGGGT
Source organism: Plantibacter sp. ME-Dv--P-095 (assembly GCF_030209365.1). Classification (NCBI taxonomy): domain Bacteria; kingdom Bacillati; phylum Actinomycetota; class Actinomycetes; order Micrococcales; family Microbacteriaceae; genus Plantibacter; species Plantibacter sp. ME-Dv--P-095. Next base: position 62,888 of record NZ_JARVSB010000003.1, on the reverse strand, counting down.
GAGTTGTCGCGTGCCGGTGGTGCCGACTACCTGCACACGCTCACGAGCCTGGTGCCGACCGCGGCGAACGCCGGCTACTACGCCCGCATCGTCGCTGAGCGCGCACTGTTGCGTCGCCTGGTCGAGGCAGGCACCCGCATCGTGCAGATGGGCTATGCGGCCGAGGGTGAGGCGGTGGAGCTCGTGAACTCCGCGCAGGCGGAGATCTACGCCGTCTCCGGCAACCAGGAGGTCGAGGACTATGTCCCGCTGACCGACGCGGTGAGTGCGGCGATCGACGAGATCGAGGCGGCGAAGCACACCGACGGTTCGATGACCGGCGTGCCGACGGGCTTCCGTGAGCTCGACGAACTGACGAACGGTCTCCACCCGGGGCAGCTCATCATCGTCGCCGCCCGACCCGCTATCGGTAAGTCGACGCTCGCGCTCGACTTCGCCCGTGCGGCGTCGGTCCACTACAACCAGCCGTCGATCTTCTTCTCGCTCGAAATGGGTCGCAGCGAGATCGCGATGCGCCTGATGAGTGCGGAGGCGTCAGTGCCGCTGCAGCTCATGCGTAAGGGAACGGTCGACTCGCAGGACTGGACGAAGATCGCCCAGGTCCGGGGTCGCATCAACGATGCGCCGCTCTACATCGATGACAGCCCGAACATGACGCTCGTGGAGATTCGGGCCAAGTGCCGTCGGCTCAAGCAGCGTGTTGGGCTGAAGATGGTCGTCATCGACTACCTGCAGCTGTTGACGTCCGGTAAGCGGGTCGAGAGCCGCCAGCAGGAGGTCTCGGAGTTCTCGCGTGCGCTGAAGCTCATGGCGAAGGAGCTCCAGGTCCCCGTCATCGCGCTATCGCAGCTGAACCGTGGTGCGGAGCAGCGTGCCGACAAGATGCCGGCGCTGTCCGACCTCCGGGAGTCGGGCTCGATCGAGCAGGACGCCGACATGGTCGTGCTCCTGCACCGTGAATCCGCCTACGAGAAGGACAGCCCGCGCGCGGGCGAGGCCGACCTCATCATCGCCAAGCACCGAAACGGCCCCACCCGGACGATCACCGTCGGCTTCCACGGCCACTTCAGCCGCTTCGCGGATATGGCGCCGGGGCAGTAGGGCGAGTGTAGGGTCCAGGTGGACCTGCTCGCGGGCTCGGGAGCGATCCGAGAGCACGGCATCGTCGACCGTCCTACCCAGGACATCGACCTGTTCACCTCCGACCTCGACGCCGGCCGGTTCGACACGGCCGTCAGCTCCGTCGTCAACGGGATCCGAGACGCCGGCCACGCCGTCGACGAGCTGCGATGTTTGGAGCAGTTCGCGCGCCTGGCCCACCCCGCCAAGCGCTGCACCCGAAGCCCGCTCCCCGGAGCAGAACCGCGACCCCCGGCGCAGTCGCTAGCACCCCACCACCCTTCGTACGGGCGATCCTTACTCAGTGACTCCCGTTCGGCGACAGGCGGTCAGAACGGTCGACGGCCGTGGGCTCGTTCAAAGGCCCGGAACCAGCGTGCGCGCGCTATCGCGACAATGAGCATGAATACTCCGCCGCCGCCCGCGATGACGAAGATGCCAAGGCCCACCACCACGACGCCGGTGGAGTCACCACCTATCGCGGTCAAGAAGAAGCAGAGAGCCATCACCAGCAGAAACGACCCCAGCAGCGCCTCACTGAGCGGAGTCCTCAGGGTCATCCGATACGGCCCGGAGGGTCGATTCGTGCTCATCCACGGGAAGGGTTCCGGCGGCAGGTCGTTCCGAGGTGCTGGGAGAGGATGGTTGCTCATGAGCTCATCTAAGCAGCGCGAAGCTAACGGCTCGGTGTCGAGCTTCCGTGCGTATGCGACGATCGCTCAACAGCTCGACGCAGATATGTTCGGTGCAGTTCTGGCGAGTTATCCACAGGTCGGTGAGTGTGCTTCGGTGTGGAGGGCGAAAAGCACTGACGTGGTAAGTGCAGATCTGTCAGTCCTCGGGGTCTTTCGCCGCAGCGACGATCTCCTGCTCGTCTTTGAAGGCCAGCTTGGTCGTCATCGACTCCCCTTGTTCTTCGTCTCAAGCGAAAGTCGCGATGAGGTGCGCTGCACCGACAGCGTCTGAACCAGGTGACAAGAGCCGAGTTGTGCTGTCGTCCTCGCCGCCTCCGAACGCCGATGAAACGGTTGAATGAGAGTTCCCTCGAGTTAGCCACGCTAGGTTCGTTCGATGAACGAGCGACGTGGCGACACAGCAGGCTTGCTCCGATCTGGGCCAGAGGATGTGCTCGCCAAAGGGCAGGTGGCCGGTCGGCAAGCCACTCGACCGAGGGCTGTCCTGCTCGACTTCCACAACACGTTGGCCGTCCCACGATCGATCGACGGCTGGATCGACGAAGCGCGAGCGCTGGTGGCTCCCGGCCAAGCGCCGCCGTCCACCGAGCGGATTCGAAACGTGTGGGTGGACGCGAAGCGACTGTTCCCCACCCAGGCGTGGGATCTTGATCCCGTCGCCCACCGGCACGCCTTCGTCACAGCGCTCAGCCACGATGGATCTGTGTCGACCGACTTCGCCGAAGCGCTGTACGAGGTCATGCCGAACCAGTGGGTGTTGAACGACGGGGCCTTCGACTTCATCGCCCGAGCGTCAGGCGCCGGCGTGCGTCTGGCGATCGTCTCCAACATTGCGCTCGACATCCGTCCCGCCCTCCAGCGGTGGGGGATCGACTCCTTACTGGACGCGGTCATCCTGTCCTACGAGGTCGGCTACGTGAAGCCCGACCCGCGGATCTTCCAGCTCGCCGCCGACGCGCTCGGCGTCGACCCGACGGAGTGCCTGATGATCGGCGACTCGCAACACGACGACGTCGGCGGCGCCGTCCTGGAGATGCCCTGCCTGATCGCCCGGCCCGAGCAGATGTGGCGCGCATTCGCCCTGGCGAGCCCCGCCTGACCGGCGCATGAACGCGACGAATCGACATAGAGTGGTTCGTCGATGGAAGAGGTGGTCAGGGTGCAGGATTCGGGAACGATCGAACCGGACGCGCTGATCGACGCGCTCAAGGCGCTGGCCAACCCGGTGCGGCTCGAGATCGTCCAGTGGCTCCGCGACCCGGAGGTCGCCTTCGCCGACTACGAGCCCATCGCGGATCGCGCCGAGGTCGGCGCCTGCGTCAGCCACATCCAGGCGAAGAGCGGCCTCGCGCAGTCGACGATCTCCTCCTACATGGGAACCCTCGAGCGCGCCGGCCTCGTCCACCCCACCCGCGTGGGCAAATGGACGCACTACCGACTCGACGAAGACCGCATGCGACGCGTGGGAGACGCCATCGGTTCCTCGTAGTCATATTTACGTATCGAGGTTTGTAGATATGATGTGCAGGTGACGACGACTCCCATCTCAAGCGTGCTGATCGTGCACGCGCACCCCGAACCCGCCTCCTTCAGTACCGCTCAGGCTCATGGAGTCCGCCGGGCCCTCGAGGCACAGGGCCTCCACGTCGACCTCCTCGACCTCTATGCGCAGGCCTGGCAACCGGTCCTGGATCGCCACGAGTTCCCGGCGTTCGACGGCCCGTTCAAGCCGCAGCGCGAGCAGTGGAGCGCCGTCTGCGACGGCACCCTGCCCGACGACGTGCGCTCCGACCTCGACCGCGTCCTGGCGGCCGACCTCCTCGTACTGTCCTTCCCGCTGTGGTGGTTCTCGATGCCGGCCATCCTGAAAGGCTGGCTGGACCGCGTCTTCGTCATGGGTGGCGTCGCCGGTGGTGACGCCGGCCTCTTCGAGACCGCGCGGCTCGCAGGACGACGGGCAGTGGCACTCGTGACGACCGGAGGCCCAGCAGCGGCCTTCGCGCCGGACGGCGCCTTCGGCGACATCGATGAGTTCCTGTTCCACATCCACCGCGGCGTGTTCGAGTTCGTCGGGTACGACGCCCTCACGCCAGTCATCACCTACGGGCCCGCGCACCTCGACGACACGGCTCGAGCAGACGCCCTTCGTGCTGCGGCGGACGCCTTCCGGGACATCGAACATCGGCCGAGCGCCGCCACCTCGCGGCCCCGGAAGAGTCTGGCCGACTGATGCTCACTGCCCGCGGCTCGCCCTGCATGGGGCACCGCCTCGGCATTCGTCATCTCCATGCGGACTCGAGGTTCGCACCGCCCATCGGCCATGGTGACGGCCATCTCCTCCACCCGGAAGGGTTGCGGGAGCGGCTTACGGAAGCTATCTTCCTATAAACACGTTCTGCTGAGGTTGGAGAGATGATGACTCGCAAGAAGATCCTGGTGCTGCTCGCGTCCGGGCTGGTGGTCGCCGGCGGACTCGGCGGCGTCGCGGCGCAGGCGGTGGCGAACGCCTCGGAGATCAGAGCGGCATCGACCGCGACCTCCACGGAGACGCCGTCGGCATCACCGACCGCAACGCCGATCGCGACCCCGACCCCGACGACGACGCCGGCCGCATCCACGCACATCGACGAGTTCTACCTGCAGGACCTGTGGCTGCGGTTCCGCGAGGCGGGCCAGGTCGCGATGGCGTCCTGCATGGCCGAAGCAGGGTTCGGATTCGACGCGACCACGTTCGACGGGATGCCGTCTGCACTCAGCGAGGCCGACCAGGCCGCGTGGCAGACCGCTGCAGAGCCCTGCCGGGAGGTGCGCGACGCCGCGGTAGCTGCAGCCGAGGCGACCTACGTCCCGAGCGAGGAGGAGCGTGCGACGGCGCTGGCGTTCGCGACCCAGTACCAGGGCTGGATCGATGCGATGCGCTCGTGCATGGCCGACCGCGGACACCAGTTCGTCGGCGACGTCGACCTCACGCTGCAGGTCGGCCCGTACCCCGAGGGTCAGCAGGCGACCGGGATGCCCGACGGGCTGTCTCCTGAGGAAGCCCACCAGTGGCGACTCGACTCGTCCGGTTACGACTCCAGCTACCCCGAGTCGGAGCAGAGCACGTGGGAAGCGTCCTGCGGCGCCGTCGCCGACGCCGCCTACGGAGGCCCCGGTCACTGACCGGTCTCTCGTCGGTGACAGCTCGCGATCGGCTGTGACGCACATGTCGGAACACCATCCCGCAACCGGGGTCGACATGCGCGTCGTGGTCGCGCGGCTTAGTGTCACTTAAGCCGTATAAGTGTCACTAGCGAGTGAGTTGGCGACAGGCGCTCAGCCGACCCGCGACTCAGCGCGTCATCGCAGGCGTGCTCCCACCCCACTCGCCGAGCTGGCGGATGCGGCGTCGAGCAGCTCGAGCACATGGCGGTAGTCCTCGCCGGTGGCTCGGGTCATGCCGAGTTCGCAGGTGCGGTTGCACGATGCGTGCGCGTCGGCACCGATGGCCGCGACTTCAGCGGCCTCGGCCTTCGTCGCGGAGGCGGTGAGCTCCGGGTGCAGCATGCCGCGATCGCCCGCGAACGCACAGCAGCCCCAGTCGTCGGGCACGTGGACGCGCTCGGCGACGGCCTCGCCGATCAGCACGAGGTCGGGGTCGAGCCCCATCTGCCGGGAGGAGCAGGTCGGATGCAGGACCAACTGCTCGATCCGGGCTTCGACCTCGACCCGCGGCAGGATCTCACGGGCGGCGAACGCCACCGCGTCCTCCACCACGACGCCACCCGCGCTGAGCAGCTTCGCGAAACCCTCCGTGCAGCTCGACGCGTCGCTCACGACCACCAGACCACTGTCGGCGACCGCCGCTCGGACGCGCTCGACCGTGCGCTGCTCGTTCACCGCCGCCCCGGACGCGAAGCCCTTCGACGACCACGGCGTCCCGCAGCAGATCGACTCGACACCGTCAGGCACGATCATCTGCAGGCCCGCCCGCTCCAGGAGCCGCGTGAAAGCGCCCATGACGCCGTCGCCCCCGTCCGCCGCACCGAACATGCTGTTGACGCACGCCGGAACGTAGATGCCTACCGTGGGACCGTCCACTGCACCGACGCTGCGACCGAGCGCCTTCCGCGAGCGCCCGCCGCCCGGCAGGTCGCCGGAGTACTTCGGCACGGTGTCCGCGCCGAGCACGGCCCTGGCGACATCCGTCACCGCGCCGACCACGGGAGCCGGCAACAGCTTCGCGCCCGAGAGCGCGACCGAACCGATCCTCGTGGCCGGCCCCCAGCCGACAGCCGCCGCCTTCCACCCCGCCGCGGGGACCGGAGCCGCATCCTCGCGTCGCAGCCGCTTCACCAGGGCGCCGGTGTTGATCTGGACCGGGCACGCGGTCTGACACATGCCGTCGACCGCGCAGGTCTGCACGCCGGCGTAGTCGTAGTCGTCCGCCAGCTCCTCGGCCAGCGCGATGTCGCCGCGGGCCCGGGCGGACTCCTCGGCCCGGCGCACGACGATGCGCTGCCGCGGCGTGAGCGTCAGGTCCCGACTCGGGCAGACGGGCTCGCAGTACCCGCACTCCACACAGCGGTCGACCTCTTCCTCGACCGTCGGCTGCAGCTTGATCCCGCGGAGGTGTGCCTCCGGGTCCTCGTCGATCAGCACGCCGGGGTTCATCACACCGGCCGGATCCACGAGCCGCTTGAGCTCGAGCATCACGCCGTACAGCTCGTCGCCGTACTGCCGACGGACGTACGGTGCCATGGCGCGCCCCGTGCCGTGCTCCGCCTTCAGGTTGCCGCCCGCGTCGAGGACGAGGTCGACCATCTGCTCGGTGAACGCCACGAACCGGCCGAGCGCGGCGTCGCCCTCGAACCGGTCGGTGAGCATGAAGTGGATGTTGCCGTCCTTCGCGTGGCCGAAGATGACCGAGTCGCGATAGGCGTGCTGCTCGAAGAGCTCCTGCAGGCTGGCGCAGGTGTCGGCGAGGGCCGCCGTGGGGACGACGATGTCCTCGAGCAGCGCCGTCGTGCCGGAGGGGCGGGCACCGGCGACCGAGGCGTAGAGCCCCTTGCGGAGCGCCCACGCACGCGCACGCTGGGACGCGTCACTCGTGAACGCCACCGGTGCATGCACGTCGAGACCGTTGAGGAACGCGCCACCGGCGGTCGCGCGGTCCCTGAGCTCCACGGTGTCACCGGACCGGTACTCGACGAGGAGGGCCGCGTGATCCTGCGGCGTGAACCCCTGGATCTCCGCCGGGCTGCCGGGGAGCCGCTGCCCGACCGTCAACGAGGTCGCGTCCATGAGCTCGAGCGTCGCCGCGCCGGACGCCACCAACTCCGGCAGCGCGCGCGTCGCCGCGTCGAGCGAGGGGAACACGGCCAACGCCGTGGACACCAGCGGCAGGACGGGAACGGTGCGGAAGGTCGCCTCGGCGACGAACGCGAGCGTGCCCTCCGAACCGATGAGCAGGTGCTGGAGGACGTCGACGGGGGAGTCGAAGTCGAGGAAGGCGTTGATCCCGTAGCCCATGGTGTTCTTCAGCGAGAACTGGCGCTCGATGGACGCGACGGACGCCGGATCGGACCGCACCCGCCGTTGCAGCCGCTCGATGCCCTCGGCGAGCTCCGGTTCGGCGTCGTGCAGCTGACGGTCTGCCGTGGGATCGGCCGTGTCGATCGTCGTGCCGGAGGGGAGCACGAACACCATCGACTCGAGCGTCCGGTACGTGTTCTCGTCGATCCCGCAGGCCATGCCGCTCGAGTTGTTCGCGATGACACCGCCGATCGTGCACGCGACCTCGCTCGCCGGGTCGGGGCCGAGGCGGTAGCCGAGTCGCGTCAGGCGGGCGTTCACCTGGGCCACCGTCGCCCCGGGCTGCACGCGGACACGCTTGCCGCCGTCGAGGACCTCGATGGACTTGAACCGCTGCCTCGTGTCGATGACGAAACCGGAGCCCGACGCCTGGCCGGACAGGCTGGTGCCGCCAGACCGGAAGGTGACCGGAGCGGCGGAACGGCTCGCCGCTCGCAGGATGGCGGCGACCTCGGCCGCGCTCTCCGCGATGACGACGGCCTCCGGGGTGAGGAGGTAGTGCGAGGCGTCACCGGCGTAGGCGGCTCGGTCGATCGCGCGGGTCCGGATGCGGGCCGGATCGCCGACAGCCTCGCCGATGGCCTGGGTGGCGGGGGATGGGACGGTGGTCGGGTGGGCCACGAGGCTTCCTTCTCGAGATCGGGCGTCAGCGGCGTGCGGGGATGCGGGTGCGGGAACGCGATGCCTCAGCTGGATGGAGCGTCGTCGGCCATCGCCCGACCATCATTCGAAGCGTTGCCACTCCGGCAGATTGTCGTAGGTGTAGCGATAGTAGTCCGCCAGCTTGAGTCGCGACGCCGCGGCCTCGTCGACGATGACGGTCGCGTGCTCGTGCAGTTGCAGCGCGGACCCGGGAACGAAGGAACTCAGCGGTCCTTCCACCGAGGCAGCGATGGCCTCCGCCTTCCCGGCACCCTGCGCGACCAGCACGAGTTCTCGGGCCTCGAGGATGGTGCCGAGCCCCTGGGTCATGCAGTGGGTGGGCACCTGGTCGAGCGAGTCGAAGAACCGGGCGTTGTCCTCGCGGGTCTTCGGCGCGAGGGTCTTGATCCGCGTGCGCGAGGCGAACGACGAGGTGGGTTCGTTGAACCCGATGTGCCCGTTCGCGCCGATGCCGAGGATCTGCACGTCGATCCCGCCGGCCTCGGCGATGGCCCGGTCGTACTCCTGCGCGGCGGCCTCGAGGTCGGCTGCGCGGCCATCGGGGACGCGGACGCGCGACGGGTCGAAGCCGAGCGGACCGACCACCTCCCGGGCGATCACCTTGGCGTACGACTCGGGGTGCTCCGCCGGGATGCCGACGTACTCGTCCAGCGCGAACCCGCGGGCACCGGCGAACGATAGCGAGCCCGCTGCGACGCGACGAGCCAGCTCGGTGTAGATGCCCTGGGGGCTGGAGCCGGTCGCCAGGCCGATGACCGGCTCAGGCCGCCCGGCCACGATCGACGCGATCTTCGCGCCGGCGACCCGACCGACCTCGGCTGCGTCGGGAAGGATGATGATCTCCACGGTGGTCCTCTCGTTCCTGTTCAGGCGCTCGCAGCAGCGGACACGGCCGCGCGGACGTCGCCGTCGTTCGCTTCGAGCAGGCGTGTCGCCGTCGCGGCGTCGACGTCGGCGAGGAGCATGACGACGGCCGTCTTGGCATGTGACCCGGCCTGTTCCAGGGCGGCGTCCGCGACGGCGCGATCGGCTCCGGTGGCGTCGGCGACGATCCGCTGCGCGCGGTCGACGAGCTTCTCGTTCGTGGGCCGCACGTCCACCATGAGGTTGGAGTAGACCTTGCCCGAGCGCACCATGCTCGCGGTGGAGAGCATGTTGCACACGAGCTTCTGCGCGGTCCCGGCCTTGAGTCGGGTCGACCCCGTCAGCGCCTCGGGGCCGGTCATGACCTCGATGGCGATCTCGGCCTCGGCCCCGATCCGCGAGCCCGTGTTGCAGGACACCGCGATGGTCGCCGCACCGAGTTGGCGGGCGTAGCGCAGGCCGCCGATGACGTAGGGGGTGCGACCACTGGCCGCGAGCCCGACGACCACGTCGGTGGGTCGGAGCTCGGCTGCGCGGAGTTCCGCGGCACCGAGTTCGAAGTCGTCCTCAGCACCTTCGACGGCGACCACGAACGCGTTCTCGCCGCCGGCGATGAGCCCGATCACTTCGGAGGGGTCGGTCCCGAACGTCGGCGGGCACTCGACCGCGTCGAGCAGGCCGATCCGACCGCTCGTCCCGGCGCCCAGGTAGATGAGGCGCCCGCCGTTCCGTCGTGCCTCCGTGATGCGTTCCACGGCGCGGGCGATGTCCGGCAGTTCCGCGCGGACCGCATCCGCGACGAGCCGATCCTCGTCGTTGATGACCTCGAGCAGCCGAAGCGTGTCGAGGGTGTCGAGGTCGATCGTGCGCGGGTTGCGTCCCTCCGTCGAGAGCGCGGCCAGGGTACTCGAGGTCTCAGGCACGATGGGCCGTCCGTTCTGGGTCTGACGGTGTGTGGCCGTCGCGGTGGTGCGGTGCTCCATCGGCCGTCATGCTTCGAACCGTAGCCCCTGCGGAGGCCCGTCGAGGGTCCGAGCCGGGAGGGCGCTTCCGGGGACGATCGCGCCGAGCACGCTGCCGTGCGAGGCGCCGGTGGCGGAGGGCAGGGAGCCCGCCTGTCCGTTCACCGTCAGGAACCCGAGGACGGCGAAGGCGAGCGCCTCCTTCGCGTCGGACGGGAGCCCGGCGTCGTCGCTGATGACGACCTCGGCCTCGGGGAGGGCCGCGCGGATGCGTGCGACGAGCTGCGGGTTGCGGACGCCGCCGCCGGCGAGGATGACGCGCTCGACCCCGCGGACCGCGTCGGCCACGGTCCGGGCGGTCAGCTCGGTCAGGGTCGCGACCAGGTCCTCCACAGGCAGCGCCGGTCGGCCGGCGAGCTGCTGCCGCAGGTACGCGAGGTGGAAGAGTTCTTTACCCGTCGACTTCGGTGCGGGACGCCCGTAGTACGGCTCGCGGAGCAGCAGCTCGAGGGTCTCCTCGTGGACGGTGCCGCGCGCGGCGAGTTCACCGTCGGCGTCGTACTGCCGGGCGCCACCCGTGTGCTCGGCGACGACCGCGTCGATGAGGGCGTTCGCGGGTCCGCTGTCGAACGCGATCGGATCCGTTCCCGGGCGCACGATCGTCGCGTTGGCGATGCCGCCGAGGTTGACGGCTGCGGCGGTCCCACCCGCGAGCCAGAGGGCGTCGATCATGCTCACGAGCGGGGCGCCCTGGCCGCCGGCCGCGACGTCGCGCGAACGGAGGTCGGCGACGACGGTCACGCCGGTGCGTTCGGCGATCCAGGCAGGCTGGCCGAGCTGGAGGGTCCCCTCCACCCGGCCGTCCTCGACCCAGTGGTACATGGTCTGGCCGTGGGAGACGATCAGATCGGCGTCGCCATCGCACAGCTCGGCGACGGCACGGACCGCGAGGTCGGCGAACGCCTGGCCGATCCGGGTGTCCAGACGGCAGACGTCCTCGACGCTCGTTGCCGCGGGCGGGAGGGCTGCGGTGATCATGGCGCGCAGCTCCGGCTCGTACCCGGCGGTGATGAGGCCGAGTGGGTGGACGACGAGGGTGTCGCCGTCGACGCTGATCTCCGCGGCGGCCGCGTCGATCGCGTCGTGCGAGGTGCCCGACATGAGGCCGATGACGCGCATGGGCCGGGTCACTTGCGCAGCTCCGTCCGGTGCGCGTTCCCTCGGAGGGTGCCGATCGCGATCGCGCTCACCACGCACGTCGCCATCACGTAGTACGCGGGCACGTCGAGGTCGCCGGTGGAGGCGATCAGCGAGGTGATGATGAGTCCGGCGCTGCCCGAGAACACGGCGTTCGAGATCGAGTACGACAACCCGAGGCCGGTGTAGCGGACGGAGGTGGGGAACATCTCGGCGAGCATGGCCGGGCCGGGGCCCGCGATCATGCCGACGACGGCTCCGGCGACGAACACGGCGAGCCCGTGGATCCCGACCCCGAGGTCCGGGTTCTGGAGCACGTTGAGCAGGGGCAGCGCGAGGATGACGATGAGGCCGGTGCCGGTGAGCATCACCCAGCGGCGACCGATCTTGTCCGACAGCCATCCGGCCGGGAGGATCGTCGCGGCGAATCCGGCGTTCGCGAGCACGGTCGAGATCAGGGCCTCCTGGAACGACGCGTTGAGGCTGCTCTGCAGGTAGGAGGGCATGACGACGAGGAAGGTGTACCCCGCGGCGGACCACCCCATCAGTCGGCCGATGCCGAGGAGGATCGCCTTCGCGGTCGCCGCAGCGCCGGCACGGACGACCGGCTGCGTCGCAGCCTTGGCGGTGTCGGTGCCCGAGGCGGTGATCTGCTGGAACTCCGGCGTCTCCTCGAGCTTGAGGCGGAGGAACAGGGCGACCGCGCCGAGCGGGATCGCGAGGAGGAAGGCGATCCGCCAGCCCCACGCCGCCAGATCCGCTTCGGACAGGACGGCCGACAACAGCGCGACGGTTCCCGCGCCGCCGAGGAGGCCGAGCGCGACGGTGAACGACTGCCAGGAGCCGTAGAGTCCGCGCTTGCCCGCAGGTGCGAACTCGGTCATGACCGAGACGGCCCCGCCGAACTCGCCACCCGCGGAGAGCCCCTGGAGGATGCGCACGAGCGTGAGCAGGATCGGAGCCGCGACACCGATCGACGCGTACGTCGGGAGGATGCCGATGAGGGCGGTCGCTCCGGACATCAGTACGAGGACGAGGATGAGCGTCGGCTTCCGACCGATCCGGTCGCCGATCCGGCCGAACAGGGCCGCACCCACCGGGCGGAAGAAGAAGGCGATGGCGAAGGACGCGTACGTCGCGATGAGCGACTCGATGCCCGTCTGCTCGCCGTCGCTGAAGAACTGGGCCGCGAGGATCGTGGCGAGGAACCCGTAGATCCCGAACTCGTACCACTCGATGAAGTTGCCGACGCTGCCGGCCACGATGGCGCGACGCCGGGCGGCGCTGCTGATCGTGATGGGCGGTGTGGAGCTGGTCACGGGACCTCCCTTGGTTCCTGGATCGTGCTCGGGGCTTTGCCACAAAGATACACGGTCAGACGAGGGATGGTACTTTCCATACCTGTCGTCGGCCGGTGCCGACGGTACAGTGATGACCGACGAGGGGAGCACGCATGGGAGCAGACGGCCGCAGAGCGCGGGCGGTGTCCACCGAGGTGCGCGCTCGTCTCGAAGAACTCCGCCCCTCGGAGCGCCGCATCGCGGAGTCGCTCCTGGCCGACCCGGGCGCGTTCGCAACGCGGTCGGTCGCGGAGATCGCGGAGGAGGCGTCCACCTCGACGACGACGGTCGTGCGGTTCACGCGGAAGATCGGCTACGACCGCTTCAAGGACTTCCGGCACGACCTGACCGAGGAGAACCTCCGCGAGCGACTCGCCCTGGCCGGCACGAACGCCCAATCACCCGACATCGTCGCCGGTGACAGCCTCGACGACATCGTCGCGAAGGTCGCCGCGAACGAGTCCCTGTCGATCGCCGACACCGCCCAGGCCCTCGACACCGAAGCCCTCACGCGCGCAGCCGCAGCGGTCGCCGGCGCTCGCCGCGTCGACATCTTCGGCGTCGGAGCGAGCTCGATCGTCGCCGTCGACCTCCAGCGCAAGCTCTCCCGCATCGGCCGCGTCGCACTCGAATGGCCCGACTCGCACGCGGCCTGGACGGCTGCCGCGATCCTCGACGAGCAGTCGGTCGCCGTCGCCATCTCGCACTCCGGAGCGACCGCCGACACCGTCGACTTCCTCCGTCTCGCCGCTCGCTCAGGGGCGACGACGATCGCGATCACGAACCACGCGGAGTCGGCGCTGGCGAGCGGCGCGGACATCGTCCTCCAGACGGCCGCCCGGGAGACCGCGTTCCGGTCGGGGGCGCTCGGAAGCCGGATCGCGCAGCTCATGGTCGTCGACTGCCTCTTCATCGGCGTCGCCCAGGTCGACTACGAGGCGTCCACGGCGGCCCTGCAGCGCACCTTCGACGCGGTGCGGGAGCGTCGCACTTCCGAGTGACGTCCGCGTCGGTCGCGTCCCGGTCACCGACAAGGTTCGTTCCGTCGGGTACAACCGCGCGATCGGTGAGTAGCATGCGGGTCATGGCAATCAAGCTGGAGAACGTCGGGATCGCCGTCCGGGACATCGAGGAGGCCATCTCCTTCTTCGTCGACCTCGGGCTCGAAGTCGCGGGGCGGGACACCATCAGCGGCGACTGGGCGGACACCGCGGTCGGTCTCGACGGCAACCACGCCAAGATCGCCGTCCTCAAGACGCCGGATGGTCACGGGCAGATCGAGCTGTTCGAGTACCTGCACCCGGACGCGATCGAGACGGAACCGACAGCGCCCAACGAGATCGGCATGCACCGCGTCGCCTTCTCGGTCGACGACATCGACGTCGCGCTCGCCACGGCGGCCCGACACGGGTGCTACCCGCTTCGTGGTGTGGCGAACTACCAGGACGTCTACAAACTCACCTACCTGCGTGGCCCGAGCGGCATCCTGGTGATGCTCGCCCAGGACCTGACGAAGACCGAACCGCGCTGAGCGGCACCCTGCCGGACGGCGGTGCCGGCGTCTGGACGCACCAGATCCGCCCTGGACAGACCAAGCGCTCCTCGCCAAGGTGGGAGGGATGACCGACACCCGAGCAGACGTCCTGATCCGACCAGCCACCGAGCCTGAGCTGCGCCACCTGCCCGACTGGGCGATGAGTGGCCCGGTGACGACGGTGGCCTTCGAGCGCTTCGGCGGCGAGGTCGATGCCCGGAACTATCGGCCGGAATGGACCTGGGTCGCCGAGCGGGACGGGCGGATCGTCGGTCACGCGCTCTGGTGGGGACAGTCCGACGCGTCGAGACCTGCCACCCTCGACCTCCTCGCTGCCGACCCCGAGCTGTCGGCCCCTGAGGTGGTCGGAGCGGCCCTCATCCGCGCCGGCGTCGACGCGTTCGGCGCCGGCCCGGCACTGGAGTTCAACGTCGACGTCGCTCCGGGGTGGGCGGATGACCCCGGAGCGGTCGCCGCCGTCCGCTGGCGGGAGGCCGCGGCTCACGGGGGAGGGCTTTCTCGCACCACCGAACGCATCAGCTTCGCGAGGTCGAGCACCGATCCCAGACCCCCGCGCTCGACCCGCCTGCGCTTCGTCGAAGCCCCGGACGAGCGGTTCCACGAGCTGTTCGCCCAGGTCGCGACCGGGACGCTCGACGCGCACACCCTCGACATGGTCGCCAGCGAAGGCGTGCAGGCGCTCGCCGACGACGACCTCGCGTTCTACCGCTCCCTGCCGGGGAAGCGCGAGGCGTGGCGGGTCGCCGAACTCCTCGACGGCACGACCGTCGGGTTCATCATCCCGACCAGGACCGCCTACGACGCGAGCATCAGCTATCTCGGCGTGCTGCCCGACCATCGCGGACACGGGTACGTCCACGACCTCCTGGCGGAGATGGTCCACGTGCACCACGACGACGGTCAGGACCGGATCGTCGGCACGACCGACGCCGCGAACGTGCCGATGCGGAACGCGTTCGCGCGCGCGTCCTTCTCCGTCACGCGGGTGCGGATCGTGCACGCCCAAGCGGGCGACGGTGCAGAAGGCGACGCGGCCGGACTCGCCTAGAGCATCCCGGTCAGCGGCGATGGACTCGACCATCGCGGCGTCGCCATCGGACGGTCGCGCATCGCGCCGACCGCAGCCCGGAGATCGTCCTTGTGGCTGATTCGTGCCGGGCGTAGCTTGACCGCATGAGCCTCTTCATCACCTGCCCGGTCGAGAGCGTCGAACGCGCGACCGCCTTCTACGACGCCCTCGGCTGGACGCGCAACGCGGCGATGTCCTCCGAGCAGGTGTCCTGCTTCGAGATCGCTCCCGAGCAGTTCGTCATGCTCGGCAGCCGCGAGATGTACGCCGGGGTCGGTGGCACCGAGGACCTCATCGGCGGACCGGACACGCCGTCGAAGGTCACCGTCTCGTTCGACCTCGGCAGCCGGGAAGCGGTCGACGAACTCGTCGAGCGTGCTGGCGCCGCGGGCGGACGGGTCGGCGACACCGACGACTACCCGTTCATGTACCAGCGCCAGTTCGACGACCCGGACGGCTACCACTACTCACCGTTCTGGATGAAGCCGGACACCGAGCCGACCGCCTGAGCGACCCCACCTCGACACGGTACGGCGAGCAGGTCTCCAGCCACGAGGTCTCGCGGGAGCTGCACGCACGGCTCGTCGCCCGCCGGATCGATGGCGGATTCGTTCTCGACGCGGAAGGCGACGGAGTGCGTCGTGGACGCCCGGCCGATCAAGCGGAGTTCCGACCAGCACGCGTCGGTTTCCGACAGGCGGGCGTCGAGGGTGAGGTGATGGCCGTCTTCACCGAAGGCCACCGCGACGACGCTGGCGACGATCACGGAGGTCTGCTCGCTGGAGGACGGACACCCGCCGGTGCCGGGGATCACCGCTGCCGCCGTGTGGACGCACGGCGTTCCCTGCCGTGCGACTAGGTGCAGCATCGAGACGTCGGCGACGATCACGTCCGTGGTGCTGAGGCTGGTGTGTGCCGGCCAACGGTCAGGGACGAACGGGTCCGGGATGCTGCGGCGGAGCGAGGGCAGGATGGTCGTGAGGGTCATGACGACCGGTCTACGCCTCACCAACCCGCCGGATGCCGGTCCTCACGGGATCCATGCGTCGATGACCGGAACCCCGACGGTCTCCTCACGCTCTGAACTCAGGACTCGAGCGTGGCCAGCGAACTATGAGGGTTCGCCGTCCTCGTGCGCCGCTCGACGCCGGCGGTCGTCGCGCCACCTGAGGAGGGTCATCGCCAGGTTGAGGGCGAGGAGCGAGAGGGCGGCGAGCTTCAACGGGAGCGGCATGGACGGGTTCAAGCCAAGGATCAGCGCGAGAACACCGAGGAACCCGAGCCGGACCCAGGGTGCCGCAGCCGCGTTCTTCATCCGGCCACCCTAGCCGCAGGCTTCCGGCGGCGAGTCGCGCTCGCAGTGTGCCCCGCACGCTGAGCTGCGCATGACGTGAAGGAACCGCTGGCGACGACCGGCCGGGACGACCTAGGCTGACGTCCATGCCACCGCCGCCCATGAAGAGGACCCGTTCCACCCTCCTGCTCGCTGCGGCGGCGCTGCTGACCGTCGCCGGGCTCGCGCAGCTCGTGCTGTGCCTCATCGACTGGTCCGGTGAGCCCGGCGACGTGTTCCAGCTGGTGCTCGCCGCGGTGCAGTTCGTGTGCGGGCTGATCGCGTTCATCCTCACCGCGCGTCGTCGCCCTCGGTCGTGATCGCGAGGGGTGTCGGCAACCCCTGCTGACCGCGAGTCGCGGGTCCGCGTCAATCGATGGTGTGGCCGCCGTTGACGGTGATGCGCTGGCCCGTGATGAACCCGGTCCGGTCGGAGGCGAGGAACGCGACGGTGTCGGCGATGTCGGCGATCGTGCCCATGCGCCCCATCGGCACCTCGGCCAAATACGCCGCGATGTCCTCCGCTGACGCGTCGGCGTGGCGCTCGACGGGGATCCACCCGGGGGCGACGAGGTTCACGGTGATGCCGTCCGGCCCGAGCTCGCGCGCCCACGACCTGGTCAACCCGAGCTGGGCACCCTTCGCCGCGACGTAGGCGGACATCTCGGGGAGGGCACGCTCGAACATGTCCGAGCCGATCTGGATGATCCGGCCGAACCGCTGCTCACGCATGTGCGGGGCGATGGAACGCACGAGGAGGGTCGGGCTCTTCACGAAGAACGCCAACTGGGCGACGTGGTCGTCCCAGCCGAGCCGGTCGATCGGCACCGACGGCTGCGGGCCCGTCGCATTGGCGACGAGCACGGAGATGGGCGCGGCTGCCTCGGTGATGTGCTCGACGAGCGAGACCACCGACTCCTCGTCCGTCACGTCCGCGCTGAACGCCTCGGCGGCACCACCGGCCTGCCGGATCGACTCGACGACGTCGGCCGCCTGCTCGGCCCCGGATCGGTAGTTGACGGCGACGAAATACCCGTCAGCACCCAGCCGGCGGGCGATCCCGGCACCGAGCCCTCTCGAGGCACCGGTCACCAAGGCGACTCGCTGACCTGCGAATCCGAGTGAGGTCATCGCCGTGCTCCGTTCGATCGTCGGCTCGAACGCCGATGGATGGGATGCCACTCCACGCTGCTGTTCAGTGTCGGCGTCGCGTCTGCCCTGACCCTCACGAGGATAGTCGGCGGTCCGACCAGGTTGTCGCTTGGCACCGTGACTCGGCCGCCGCCCCGGGGCACTACCGTCGAGGGATGCGTCCTGCTCCCCGCCCCACCGGCAGCCTCCGCGTCGCCCAGGTGGTCTCGGAGGTCTTCGGGCCGGCGCCGCTCCTGACGTTCGCCCTGATCCAGGCCGGTGTCGGCACCGCACCGCGTGGCATCTGGACGGCCCTGCTCGCCTCGCTGCTGATCGCGGTCCTGCCCTACGCGGCACTCATCCTGTTGGCGCGCTCCGGCAGGGTCAGCGGGCGGTTCGTCTCCGACCGCCGCCAGCGCGGACCGATCCTCGCGTGCGTGCTGGTGTCCGTGGTGCTCGGCGTGTCACTGCTCGTCTGGCTCGGCGCCGACGCCCGGTTGTTGGCCGTCGGCATCGCCGCGATCATCGGCTTGCTCGTCGTCACGGCGGTGAACCTGGCGTGGAAGTTGTCGATCCACGCGGCCATCGCCGCTTTCGTCGCCATCCTGCAGTTCGGCTCCCTGCCCGTGGCGCTCGCCGCGACCCTGCTCCTCGTGCCGCTCGTCGTCGGCTGGGCCCGCGTCCGCGAGGGGGCGCACACGACGGCGCAGGTCATCGCCGGGTTCGGTGCCGGTGGTGCGGTCTTCCTCGCATATCTCCCGATCCTCGCCGCGCTCCAGGGGTAGCGGGGGTGTACCCGTCTCCGGCCAGAATGGTCGCATGACGACCCGACCACTCGCCGACGACCACTGGCGCACCTGCCTCATCTCGCCGTACCTGCGGGCTCCGGGCGATGCCGGGGCTGCGTCGTTCTTCGTGCGCACGTATGCGCGCGACCTCGTGTTCCCCGGGTTCGTCTCGATCGACGAAGCGCGGCCCGTCGTCCGCAGGTACGCCGAGGTCGTCGGGCTCGACGCGGGGTCGGCGGACGGGGTCCTCGCGGAGGTCGTCGACACCCGGATCGCCGAGACCGCCGCCGGGTCCGGCTCCGAGGTCGCGTTCGCCACCGCGCTCGACCACCTGCGCGATCAGGGCGTGGCGGTGCGGGTCGGTCTCGACTGCTGTCGGGACCGGGCGCTCGAACGGGTCGAACGCGAACACGGCGACCACGACCGTTCCTTCGCGGTGGCGGCGATCGACGACCTCATGAAGATCGCGCGGGCGTCTCGGATCGACGTCAGCTTCTCCTATCTCGACAGCGCGATGGTCGACGTCCTGACGCCTGAGCTCAACGCGCGAGCAGCCGCCGGCGACCGAGAGGCACAGGCGACGTGGCTCCAGACGGTGGACGACGCCGAGCGGGTGGCCGGCGGACTGGTCGCTTCGGCGATGCAGGATGTGGCCGGTCTCTACGTAACGTGGAACGGCACCGCCCAAGACACGGTCGGTGTGCACGTCCCCGGCTGGAACCGTCCGCTCCCGGTGTGATCCGATCGGCCGGGTGCACGCGAGGCGCGGGCTGGGGCTAGTCGGTTCGGTCAGGCTGAGCGTGCGTCCGCCGACGTCGACGAGCGCGGGCGAACTGCACGAGCGCGATCGTCGCGGCCGCGACCAGGACCGCGATGATGAACCACGTGCGGAAGGCCGCGGGAGGGGACGCGACGTCCACGCCGAACGCCAGCAGTGCGACGGCGGACACCAGGACGACCCGCACCGCCCAGTTCTTCAGGAGCCAGTCGCTGACGCGGTCGACCGCAGCGGTCTCATCCCAGTCCCGATACCCCATGCGCGCAGCTTACGCGGGTGCCCCCTGAGCGGTTGGCGCGTCGGGGCATGCGCCGGCCGCTCGTCCTCCAAGCCGGTGTCCGGAACGTTGGAGGTGTCGTGCGGCACTCCCTGCATCCGGTCCGGGACGATGGTCGTATGACAGCTCTGAACGGGATCGACATCGCGGCCGAACTCCGACAGGTCGAGGCCCACTGGACCCCACGAGTGGTCGGACGGGTGAACGACCAGTACGTGAAGGTCGCCAAGCTGCTCGGCCAACTGGTCTGGCACGACCACGCGAACGAGGACGAGATGTTCCTCGTCGTCTCCGGCACCCTCCGGATCCAGCTCCCCGACGACCAGGAGGTGGTGCTGACCCCGGGCCAGTTCTTCGTCGTACCGCGAGGCGTGCAACACAATCCCATTGCCGAGGAGGAGGTCGAGATCGTCCTCATCGAGACCGTCACGACCGCGCACACCGGCGATGTGGTCGTCGAGGGCACCGTGCCCGTGGAGCGACAGGTCGGCGACTTCCGCTGAGACCAGGCGCCCGACAGCTCGGGAACGCCGCGGTCAGGATCCGGGGGCGGGGGGTCGGAGGACGCTCCTCGCGAGTCCACCGGGCCAGACCGTCGTGGTATGAAGGTCGCCATGCGCCGCGCCGTCAGCACTCTCCTCGCTATCTGCCTCGTCGGCACCCTTGCAGGGTGCGGGGCGCTCGACCGTGGGCCCAGCTACGAGTCTGCGAAGGAAGCGGCGCTCGCTTTGCGTCAGGAGTTCGAAGCGACGTTGCCTGACGGAGCGTCGACGGTGAGCGAGAAGGAGGTCGACCTCGCCTGCAGCGGCGGTGCCGCCCAGTACGACGGCAGCATCACGGTGAGCGTCGCAGAGGGGTTCGATCGCAACGCTTGGTTGGACGAGGCCGCGGCGATGTATGCCGACAGGCCGGCGTGGAAGGTCGAGAAGGCGGTCGCAGCCGACGACTCCTCAGACGCCACGAGCGGCGTCTCCTTCATCTCCGATGACGGCTATTACGTCCGTCTCGACGAATTCGCCGACACGTCAGAGTGGGGGCCGGTCCTCGTCCTGGGCACGTCCGGTCCATGTGTGCAACGCTGAGTAGGCCGTCCGTCCGCGCCCGTTGAGCGGCAGGTGGGCGACTTCCGCTGATCGGGCGGTCGCCGCTCAGCGGAACGTCGCGAGCCAGTCCGTGACCGCGGCCGGCAGCTGCGCGTCGTCGACGACGGTGTCCGGCTGGATCGGGACCCCGTACCGTTTGCCGGTGCGATCGGCGTCGACGGCGACGGTCAGGTTCACCACCGCTCCGTCGTAGAGGCGGAGCGGCTGGTTGGCGGTGCTGAAGCCGTAACTCGGCTGCCCGAACACGTGCACGTCCGCTTGGCCGATGAACGCGATCGCGACCGCTTCGGCGGAGCTGCCGGTCATCCCGTCGATCAGCACGGCGATGGGGCCGTCCACCTTCTGCTGCGGACTCGTCGCCGCGGCCTGCTGCGCACCATCCGAGGAGACCGTGCCGCCGTCCACCGATACCACGGTGGATCGGTCGACGGCTTCGAACGTCTCGACCGTGCCGTCGTCCAACAGCGGTGCGACGGCCGCGAGCATCGGCCAGACGTTGCCGCCGTGGTTGTCGCGGAGGTCGACGACCCAGTCGGTCGTGCTGGGCGCCGCGTCTGCGATGGCGGTCGTCACCGTGTCGATGTACCGCTGGCCGAAGGAGTCCGGCCCCGTCCCGCCGCCGATCAGGGTCGGCAGGCGGATGGTCGTCACGCCGTCGGTGCTGGTCACGGTCGGGAGCTCGTTGTCCGCTTCGTTCCCGGAGGATGGCCCGAACTGCTCCGCGGCCGCAGCGGGATCGGCGAACGTCGTGTGGGGGCCGCCCAGTTCGGATGCCGCTGCGGCGAGCGGCCCATAGGTGTCGGTGTACACGTCGGCGTCGGCGACCTCGGAGAGCACTCGCGCCCGGACCTCCGCGTACCGCTTCGGCGTCGCCTCGATGCCCTGGCGCATGCCGTCGAGCGCGACCTCCGCGTAGGTCTGCGGCGACGGCGGGACGAGGTAGATCCCGAACGACCGCAGGAGCGGTGCGGCGACGATCGCGCCACCCACGATCACCGCGAGGAGCGACGCCGCGACGACGCCGACGATGCGGCCCCGTCGTCGTCTCCGCCCGGTGATCGGCTGCTGCAGGGGAGGGTGGTCACGGGTGGTTCGGGGCATGCTTCCACGCTACGAACCGCTGCCGCCCGAGGCGTCCGTCCGCAGGACGATCCCGCCTCGTGGACGTCATCCGCGGGCGGGATCGTGGTGCGGCGGTTCGGCGGTCAACGCCAGTAGCCGTTCGCTGCGGCGACGGTCTGGAAGTTGATCGCGATCACCTGGGAGGCGCCCATCAGGCTGTCGGCGTTCTCCGCATAGGCGACCCGCAGACGTGCGCGGACGTCCGCGTCAGGCTGGGTCATCTTGACGCCGGTTCTCGACAGCTTGATGGCGAGCGCATAGCCATCCTCCGGTGTGGCGGCCAGCAGGGTGGGGAGCCAGGATTCGGTCATCGGGACCACCCCGCTCAGGCTGCAGGGCGAAGCGCCACGGTCGGGAAGTCGACCGGCACCTCGAGCGCGACGTTGAGGTAGTTCGTGAACAGGTTCAGGGCGACCTGGCCCACGATCTCGACGATCTGCTCGTCGGTGACGCCGTGCGAGCGCAGCGCTTCGACGTCGGAGGACGGGACCTGACCCCGGAGCTCGACGAGCCGCAGCGCGAAGGCGAGGATGGCGGCGGTCTTCGGGTCGTGGGACTGCCCGGTCTGCGCAGCCGCCATGGCGTCACGGCTGACACCGGCCTTCCGGCCGAGCGCGGAGTGCGCGGCGAGGCAGTACTCGCAGGAGTTGCGGTTGGCGACGGCGACGGCGATCTGCTCGCCGAGGGCTGCGCCGAGCGAGCTGCTCGCGCCGAACGCGCCGAAGGCCGACCACATGCTCGTCAGGGCAGCGGGCGAGTTCGCGACGGTCTTGAACATTGCCGGAACGGTGCCGAAGGCGGCGCGGATCTGGTCGAGCTGCTCCTTGGTGGTTCCGGTCGCGGTCTCGGGATCGACGAGGGGGATGAGTGACATGGCTGGGTTCCTCTTCTGACTGGCCCGGTGTCTCCGGGGGTGATCCCATCCTGCGCGCCGACACCGGACGATTCGTTGCAATACGTCTGGACTTCGGTGCAGATCGTCTGAGATGCTGGCGGTATGTACCCCGTGGACCGCCTGTCGTCGATGCTCGAACAGTTCCGGATCCGGGCGAGCCTCTTCCACGCGGGCCCGCTGTGCGGCGTCACCACGTTCGCGGCGAGCCCCGGGCGCGGCTTCCTGCACGTGCTCCGCGACGGCGAGATGACCGTCACGCATCAGCACGCCGACGGCCGGATGGAGACCGTCGAGGTCGATCGCCCGAGCCTGCTGTTCTACCCGAGGCCGCTGGAACACGCCTTCCACAACGCGCCGACCGAGGACTCCGAATTCGCCTGCGCCACCATCGACGTCGAGGGCGGTGCCACACATCCGCTCCTCCTCGCGTTGCCGCCGGTCGTCGTGATCCCGCTCGACGCAGTGACAACGCTCCGGCCCGCCCTCGATCTCCTCTTCACCGAGGTCGACGCCGGTGCCTGCGGGCAGCGGGTCATCGTCGACCGGCTGTTCGAGGTGGTCCTCATGCAACTGTTCCGCTGGATGCTCGACCACACGGACGAGGTCGGGTTGCCGGCGGGCCTCCTCACCGGGCTGGCGGATCCCGCGCTGGCACGCACGCTCGTCGCCATCCACGAGGCGCCGGGTGAGCCGTGGACGTTGACGTCGATGGCGGAGGAGGCACGGCTGTCGAGAAGCACGTTCGCGGCTCGGTTCGCCGCGCTGGTCGGGATGCCTCCCGCCGAGTACCTCACCAGCTGGCGCGTGACGCTCGCGCAGGGCATGCTCCGTGCCGGGGAGCCGGTCGGCCGCACCGCCTCGCGCCTCGGGTACGCCAGTGCGCCGGCGTTCTCGCGCGCCTTCTCGCAGCGCGTCGGGTCATCGCCGCGGGCCTGGTCGGCCTCCGCGCTGTCGGCTGACGCGGTGGCCGTGCGGCCGTCAGGGCTGGCATGATGCCACGATGAGAAGCCACCACGTCAGTCGGGTCATCGCCGCCTCGCCGGAAGCCGTCTACGAGTACGCGTCGGACGTCGACAACCTGCCGCGCTGGGCCGCCGGACTCGCGCAGGCCGCGGTGGTGCGCGAGGGCGACTCCCTGTTCGTCGAATCGCCGATGGGCCGCGTGGAGGTCCGCTTCGTCGAGCGCAACCGGTTCGGTGTGCTCGATCACGACGTCACGCTGCCCACGGGCACGGTGGTCACGAACCCCGTCCGGGTCCTGTCGCACCCGGACGGCGCGGAGGTCGTCTTCACGGTCCGCCAGATCGAGCTCGACGATGACGAGTTCGCCCGCGACATCGAGCTCGTCGCGAAAGACCTCGAGCGACTCGACCAGCAGATCACCGGGACCGATCGCCCTCGTTCATGACCGGCCGTCGACTCTCCCTTCGCACCGTCGTCCTGACCGGAGCGCTGCTGATCGGCGTCGTCGGCTGCAGCCCGTCCGCTCCGTCGCCCTCCGGTGGCCCGAGCGCGGCACCGACATCGTCGGCACCGGCGGTGGTCCCCGCACCCGACCGCTCGGCGGAGTTCCAGGCGCTGGAGGCCGAGTTCGGCGCGCGCGTCGGGGTCAGCGCGATCGACACCGGGTCCCGAGCCCGACTGTCCTACCGGGCCGATGAGCGCTTCGGATACGCCTCGACGATCAAGGCGCTCGCCGCAGCCGTCTTCCTCCACGAGGTGCCCGCCGCGGCGCGGGAGGAGCTCGTCACCTGGTCGGCGGAGGACGTCGAGGCGGCCGGCTACTCACCGGTGACGAGCGAGCACGTCGACACCGGCCTCACCCTGTCGCAACTGGCCGAGGCCTCGGTACGTCGGAGCGACAACACGGCGCTCAACCTCGTCCTCGTCCGGATCGGCGGGCCGAGCGGACTGGACGCCGCGCTCTCCGCCCTCGGTGACGAGGTGATCGAGGTGGTCAACGCGGAGCCGACACTCAACGTGATCGAGCCCGGCAGCACCGAGGACACCAGCACGCCCGCCGCGTTCGCCGACGACCTCTCCCGCCTCATCGACGGTTCCGTGCTGGAGCCCGCCGACCAGGAGACGCTCCTCACTTGGATGAGCGGGAACGCGACCGGCGACACCCTGATCCGAGCCGGTGCACCCGCCGACTGGCCGGTGGCCGACAAGTCGGGTGGCGCGGGTGGCATCCGGAACGACGTCGCGATCGTCCGTCCGCCGGATCGGGAGCCGATCATCCTGTCGATCTTCACCACCACCCTGGACCCCGACGCCGACTACGAAGACGCGCTCGTCGCGGCGGTCGCGAAGGCCGCGCTCTCCGCGTTCGCCTCCTGACCGCTCGTTCCAAGCTCGGGCGGGCATCATGCCCGCATGACGACACCGGTGCTCGCCCTGATCTGCTTCCTCGGCATCGCGATGCCCATGGCGCTGGGGCTGTTGCGGAGCCAGCGTCAGCGTGGCCGCCGGGCGAGCGGTCACGCATCCGCCGCTAGGGGATGAGCCGCTGCTCGCGCAGCTCCTGGAAGATGCCGAGGAACATCGTCTCGGTGTCGACGTACTCGTGGAACCCGGCTCGCCGGGACTTCGAGGTGTCCGCGATGACGTCGTAGTCCCACGAGAACACGAAGTCCCCGAACGTCCATGAGGACACGTCCCGATAGGGCGTGGCGACGAGCCCGTGCCGGTCGACCATCGCGTTCCACAGCGCCTCCTTGTCGGCCATGACCTCGGCGAGCTGCATCTCCAAGGGTGGCGCGACCTCGAGGTCGAAGAACGCGGCGATCTTCGGCCACATCGACGACCACCGGAACAGGTCGCCGTTCGTGATGTTGAACGCCTGATCGCGGGCGTCCTCGGTGGTCGCCGCCCACACCGTCGCCTTCGCGAGGAGGTCCGCGTCGGTCATCTCGATGAGGCTCGTGTAGGCGCCGGGTCGGCCGGGGAAGCGCAACGGGATGCCGAGCTCCTTGCTCATCGACGCGTAGACGGCGATGACCATGGCGAGGTTCATGGGGTTGCCCAGGCCGATCCCGGCGACGACCGAGGGGCGCAGCGCGGACCAGGACCAGCTCGCCCCGACGCGTCGGCGTTCGAGGAACTGCTGCTGGTCGACGTTGAACTCGGGCGGCATGTGCGGCGGGTCGGACTCCTTCGCCGGTGTCGCGAAGGGGCCGAGGTGGGCGCCGTAGACCTTGTAGCCCTGCATCAGGCTGATGTGCTCGAGGTGCGTCGCGACGGGTTCGACGGCGTCGACGACGTTCGTGAGCATGGCGAGGTTCGGGGCGACGAGTTCGGCCCAGCTCGGGCGGTCCTGGTAGGCGGCGTAGAAGACGTGGGTCACTTCGGTCAGGCCGCGGAGGGCCTGCATGGTCGCGTTGCGGTCGAGCAGGTCGACGGCGATGTGGCGGACGGCACCTCGGTCCGTCCCGCCGCGGCGCGACAGACCGATGACGTCCCATCCGAGCGTCTCGAGGTGGGTGATGAGGTTCCCGCCGATGACGCCGCGGGCGCCGATGACGAGTGCTGTGTGTTGCGTCATGACTTCTCCATCGTTAGATCGTGATTTACCGATGCACAGTCTCACACAACATCGGGAGATCGCGATATAGCGATATAGTGGGGCCATGGCGAACGCTGATGAGTCGGACCTGGTGGCGGTGTTCAAGGCACTCGGGCACCCGACGCGCCTCGCGATCCTCGGCTGGCTGAAGGACCCCGAGTCGTTCCCGCCCCAGGATCGGCCCGCGAGCGAGGTGGGCGTCTGTCTGAAACACATCCAGGCGCGGGCGGGGGTCTCCCAGTCGACCGCCTCGCAGTTCATGGCGACGCTCCAGCGCGCCGGCCTGGTCACCTGTACCCGGATCGGCCAGTGGTCGCACTACCAGCGCGACGAAGCCGCGATCGAAGCCCTCGGCCGGCGGCTGTCGCTCGACCTCTGACGGCAGCGGTTGTTTCCTTTGGGGAAACACTGTGATAGTTTCTCCAGACGCAACGACTGGAGGTCGATCATGGATCATGAAGACGCACAGGACCGCTGGAACCAGGCGCGAGACGCCTCACGCCGCTCCGCCCGCGAGGGAGCACTCACCACCGCGATCCTCACTGCGGTGCTCATCATCGCGCTCGGGGTCGTCGTCGACCTCGACATGGTCTGGTTGCTCGGACTCGTCGCCATCGGCTTCGTCGCCCTGTCCCTCGCGCGGCCGGTGCGACTCCGCCTCGACTGGTCTGACCGGAGGGGCGTCCTGCTGCTCACCGCGAGTGGCGTGGCCGTCGCCGTGGTCTACGTCGTGACCCAATGGATCGCCCGCTCCGCAGGCGTCCCTGTACCCAACACGGTGTCGGCGGTCGTCGCAGCCGTGGTCGTGTTCGCCGCCTGCTTGCCCGCGCTGGTGCGGCTCGCGAACGGCTCCGCGACGCTGGGCGGGCGGTCGGGGTCGCGCGATGTCTGACGACCACCGAGCCGAAGACGCCGAGATCAGCCGTCCGGCGCTGAACCCGCTCTTCCACGAGCCCGCCCGCCTCGCGCTGCTGTCAGCGCTCGCGCCCGCTGAGTACACTGACTTCGCCTCGCTCCTCCGCATCACCGGCGTCAGCAAGTCGGCGCTCTCGAAGCACCTCTCGGCGCTCGCCGAGGCCGGGGTGGTCGAGGTCGGGAAGAGCGACACCGACCGCCGCGGTCGACGCATCGCCCTCACCGCGGACGGACGGGTCGCCTTCGAGTCCTATCTCGACGCCCTCGCCGCGATCGTGCAGAACGCCCGGCGCTGACGCTGACGCACCGCCGATCCGGCCCTCCTGCGGACTTCCGACGCCCGTCGAAGGCCAGTCCGTTCCGGCCGACGTACGGTGGGTCCACGTCGTCGGACGACGAGACGAGGAAGGGATCCACCATGGACGATGTCGAGCGATTCATCAAGCCGGACGTCCCGCCGTCCGGACCCGGTTGTGTCGAGTGCGAGGCGACCGCCAGCTGGTGGCTGCATCTGCGCCGCTGCACGTTCTGCGGCCACATCGGGTGCTGCGACGACTCGCTCAACACACACGCGACGAAGCACGCGACCGCGACCGGCCACCGGGTGATCCGCAGCTACGAACCGGGGGAGGACTGGTTCTACGACTACGGCACGGAGGAGTCGTTCGCCGGTCCCACGCTCGCACCGCCGCTCAGCCACCCGCGGTCGCAGACGGTCCCCGGTCCGCACGAGCGGGTGCCGGCCGACTGGGAACGCCTGCTCGGTTCATGACCGCCGTCGGGGAGGTGGCGATCGCGCCGTTGCTGGTGTTCGAGCGGTCCTTCGGGCGCGAGGCGTTCGCGATCCGCGACTACCTCACGCGCAGCGGCGTCCTGTTCCAGACGGTCCTCATCGAGACGGAGGAGGACTGCCTCGACCAGCTCGGAGCCGGGTTGACGGAGACCCGCCTGCCCGTCGTCGTCTTCCCGGACGGCACCCGACTCGCCGACCCGACCCCGGCGCAGATCGCTGAGCACTTCGGCTGGATCAAACGCCCGAAGCGCAGCGAGTACGACGTCCTCGTGTACGGCGCGGGCCCAGCGGGGCTCTCGGCGGCGGTCTATGCGGCGTCGGAGGGCCTCGACGTCGCCGTCGTCGAACGCGACGCCGTCGGTGGCCAGGCCGGTTCGAGCAGCCTCATCGAGAACTACCTCGGGTTCGCGCACGGCATCTCGGGGGCGGCGCTCGCCGAACAGGCGCGGCGTCAGGCGATCGCGTTCGGCGCCGAACTCCTCGTCATGCGGCACAGCTTGAGCCGCAGTTTCGGCGACCACCACATGCAGGCCGAGTTGGCGGACGGCTCCCACCTGTCCGCGCGTGCGGTCATCTGCGCCACCGGGGTGCAATGGCGTCGGCTGGGACTGCCGCTCGAGGACGAGTTCGAGGGCTCCGGGGTGTTCTACGGAGCCGGCACGAGCGAGGCGTCGTCGTGCGTGGGCGCGCACGTGTACATCGTCGGGGGCGCGAACTCAGCCGGGCAGGCGGCGATGAACCTCGCGGCGCACGCCGAGCGGGTCACGGTCCTCGTCCGTGGTCCGTCGCTGTCGTCGACCATGTCGACCTACCTCCTCCGTCGCCTGCTCGCGGCTCCGAACGTCGAGATCCTCGTCGACACCAGGGTCACGGCGCTCCACGGTGACGACCGCCTCCGTGCGCTCACCGTCGAGTCCGCGGGCACGACCACTGAGATCCCGGCCACGCGTCTGTTCATCTGCATCGGCGGCCGGCCCAACACCGCCTGGGCGGAGGATTCGGCGGTCGCGCTCGACAGCCGTGGCTTCCTGCTGACCGGCGGGGACCTCCTGCCGGAGCACCTCACCCGGTGGCCGCTCGCCCGGCAGCCGATGCACCTGGAGACGAACCAACCCGGGGTGTTCGCCGCGGGGGACGTCCGAGCCAACTCGATCAAGCGCGTCGCCTCCGCGGTCGGCGAGGGCGCGATGGCGGTCTCGCTCACCCACCGCTACCTGGCCGAGACGTACGGGTAGGCGTGAGACCGGGACCCCGGAGAACGGCCGGCCTGGTCAGGCCTGTCGGGCCGCCCGCCGCGTCATCGCGACACCGGCGAGCACCGTCGTCACCAGCACGAGCGAGACGAAGATGAGCAGCACCTCGATCTCGGGCGCGAAGGTCAGGGCGAACCCGATCGCGAGCACCGGGAGGGCGAGCCCGCAGTAGGCGATGAGGAAGACGAGCGACAGCGTCTCACCGCGGCGGGCCGGGTCGGCGAGGGACGCGGCCGTGGCGATCGCCGACTTGAAGAGGACGCCGACCCCGAGTCCGGCGATGATCCCGCCGACGATGAAGACGCCCAGCTGCGGGAGCACCGCACCGGCGGCGACGGCGGCGAGACCGACGCCGCAGCTGACGGTCGCGATGAGGAGCTGGCGCTGCAACGGCAGTCGGGCGAGGAGCACCTGTCCGACGGCTGCCGCCCCGAACACGGAGAACGTCGTCGCCCCGGCGAGGAGGTGGTCGGGTTCGTCGAAGGTGCCGATGAGGATGGTCGGGGCGAGTGAGGTGAACAGGCCGAGCAGCGCGAAGCCGGCGAAGGCCCCGAAGCCGGCTGCGACGAAGGCTCCCCGGGAGGACGCCGGCACCGCGAGTCGCTGCGGTCGATAGCGTCGCTTCGGCTCGCTCTGCTCGACGGTCTCCGGCACCGCGGCGATCACGATCCCCGCGACGATGAGTGCGACGAGGAACACCGCGTGGGGGAGGACCAGCGGATCGGGGAGGAACTCCGCGAAGAGTCCGCCGATGAGCGGGCCGAGGGCGAGGCCTCCGAGATTGCTGGCCCCGGCGACCGAGGCGGCGACCACCGCGTTCTCATCCGGTTTTGCCACCGCTCGCAGCTCGCCGAGGTGTGCGGTCGCGGTCGCGGTGAGGACGCCGATGCTGACGCCGTTGACCACGCGGGCGACGATCAGCCCCTCCACGCTGTTCCACAGCAGGAACAGCACGGCCGAGAGGGCGGAGATGAGGATCGCGATGAGCAGCATGCGCCGTCGTCCGACCCAGTCGCTGATGTGCCCGACGAAGAACAGACTGAAGACGACCCCCACGGCGTAGGCGGCGAAGATGACCGTGATGGTCGAGACGGGGAAGCCGTCCTTCGCCTGATACAGCGCGTACAGCGGTGTCGGGACGGTCGAGTACGCCATCACGAGCAGGAACGTGGTCGCGACGATCCAGAATCCGGCACCGTGCGAGACGCGGGATCGGGTCGGGACGGAGGAGGTCGTCATCGGGTCGCCCGGCTCTCGGTCGTCGCGGCGGTCAGGGGAGGATCGAGTCGACGTAGCCGCCGTCGACGCGGAGGGCGCCGCCCGTCGTGCCCGACGCGAGTGGCGACGACAGGTAGACGACGAGGTTGGCGATCTCGACGGGCTCGAGGAGTCGTCCGATGAGCGACTGTGGGCGGTGCAACCGCATGAACTCGCGCTGGGCGGCGTCCCAGTCGAGTTCGTCGCCGACGAGCTGCCGCACGAAGGTCTCGACACCGGGCGTGTGCGTGGGGCCCGCGATCACGGAGTTGACCGTCACCCCGGTGCCGGCCGCCGCCTTCGCGAAGCCGCGGCTCACGGCGAGGAGGGCGGTCTTCGACACGCCGTAGTGGATCATCTCCTCGGGGATGACCACGGCCGAGTCGCTGGCGATGTTGATCACGCGACCCCAACCGCGGGCGGAGATGCCGGGGAGCAGGAGCCGGGTGAGCCGTGCGGCCGCCAGCGCGTTGACCTCGAGCATCGACCGCCACTGCTCGTCGGTGATGTCGAGCGCCGGCACGGCTTCGAAGATCCCCAGGTTGTTGACGAGGATGTCGACGTGCCCGGCCTCGGCGACGAGCTGCTCCGCACCCTCGGCGGTGCTCGCGTCGGCGGTGATCCCGCGGACCGACTCGACCGACTCCTCGTCGAGTGACAGGATGGCCGCTTCGAGCCGGTCGGCGTCGCGCCCGTTGATGATGACGTCCGCACCGGCCTCCACGAGTCGCGCCGCGATCGCGTAGCCGATGCCGCTCGTCGAACCGGTCACGAGCGCGGTGCGGCCCGTCAGGTCGAGGGGGATGGATCCTGCGCGTTCGAGTCGCATGGGAGAGCTCCTTGGGCGTCGTGACGGTGGTCGGAAGCCCGGGTCGCGGACCTGCCGGTCCGAGCGTACGCCGCGACCGGACGGCCGTTGTCGGACGTTCGTCGCCGAGGTCTTCGACAGACGTCGAAACCGGTGGTGGTCGTGCCGGGGATCGTCGGGCAGGATGAAGGCATGAGCCCGCCCCAGCCGGTGACCCGACCACGGGACGGACTCGGTACGCCTCCACGACGGCGACGGGTCGGGGTCTTCCTGTTCGACCAGGTGAAGACGCTCGACTTCGTCGGCCCGGCGGAGGTGTTCACGGAGGCGAACCAACGGGTCGACGGCTACGACGTCCGGTTCTTCTCCCACGACGGACGCGACGTCGTCACCTCCATGGGCTTGCGCGTCGGCGTGGACGCAGCCGCGGCGGACAGCGGCCCGCTCGACCTCGTGATCGTCCCCGGGAGCGAGTCGGCCCCGCAGGTGTACCGACCGGACGAGGTGCAGGCCGCGGTCCGGCTCCTCGCGTCGCGCGCAGACCGGGTGGCCTCGATCTGCAGCGGCGCGTTCGCCCTCGCGGTCACGGGGCTCCTCGACGGCAAGTCGGCGACGACCCACTGGAAGTTCACCGGTGCTCTCGCGGCCGCCTACCCGTCGATCGACGTGCGACCGGACTCGATCTTCGTCCGCGACGGCGACACCTACTCGTCCGCCGGGGTCGCCGCCGGGATCGACCTCGCGCTCGCCATCGTGGAGGAGGACCACGGCGCGGACGTCGCACGGTCCATCGCCCAGCTGCTGCTCGTCTACATGCGGCGCTCCGGCGGACAGTCGCAGTTCTCCGCCTCGGTCCGGGCGAAGCCGGCGCGCACCTCGATCGCGAAGGCCGTCGCCGACTACATCCACGGCGACCCCACCCGGGCGGGCTCGCTCGCCGACATCGCCGCCCACGCGAACGTCGGCGTCCGCCACCTCAACCGGGTCATCCGCGACGAACTCGGCATGACGCCGATTCAATACGTGGGATCGCTCCGGCTCGACGTCGCGCTCGGCATGCTTGAGGCCGGCGACACCGTGGGTGAGGTGGCCGCCGCCGCCGGGTACGCCAGCCCGATCGCGTTCCGTCGCGCGTTCGCCGCCCGCTACAACACGACGCCCTCGGAGTACCAGCGGCGGTTCCGGACGACCGGTGCTGGAGCCGTCGAGACGTCCCTCCCCGCCCAGGCGCCCCGGGCCGGCGCAGCAGCCGACGCCGGTTCGCCGCTCCAGCGCTCGCCGCGCTAGCGGATCGCGATGGCCGCTTCGGGCGTCACGACCCGGAAGCTGAACGACTCCTCGAGGTAGAGACTGACCGAGTCCGCGGTGTGCGCCGCATACCCGAGGGCGATGTCCTGGCCGGACTCGAAGAGGAAGTCGCCACCGCGGCGGCTGATGACGACGGCGCCTTCGATGCCCGGCGTCCACACGATGCCGCCGCCGAGGATCGATTCCAGGTGGGATGAGAGCCGTGCGCCACCCGCGTCGTTCCCACCCGCGACCGACACCCAGCTGGGCGTGTCCACGGCCAGCGCGTACGGGCCGCCGATCCCGGCGCGGGCGAGCGTCTCCACGGCTGCCGCGACCACCTGGGCGAAGCGGGTGGGATCGTCCTCACGTGGCAACGGCTGGTGCGGCGAGGCCGCCGAGATCCCCGTGTACCCCGCCGCAGGCCACTCGGCGAGGATCGCCGTGTTCTCGACGGTCGAGAGGCTCGTGACCGCGTCGTCGAGGGGCGAGAGGTCCACGTCGAGCGCGCCCCTGGCGGCACTGTCGAGTTCGCCGCGGGAGAGGACGAAGTCGGCGCGCACCTCGGTCAGCGGGAGGACGGTGCGTCGGCGGGCGATCACCCCGTCGAGCGGAGCGTCGACGACCGCGCCGACGCGCCCCACGTCGGTGCTCGAGTGCTCCCAGCCGAGCGGCCCGGCGAAGTCGACGAGACGTCGTCCACCGAGGACCGGGGTCAGTCTCGTGCGCGCTTCATCGTCGAGCATCTGCCAGGTCTCCTCCGTGATCGGGGCGAGGTGGCGGAAGAGGTGGTTCATGACGTCGTCCTGTCGTCGGCCGGGCGGAGCGACCCGAGGCCGAGTGAGCCGTCGGCCGGCGGTGTCGCGGGGGTGTCGGTGGTGGTGGTCGGCGCGTCGGGCAGGGCCGGGTCCGGGTCGTCGTCCATCGCCTCGAGGAACGCGGCGCTGGGCGCGAAGAACACCGAACCGGTCTGTGCGGTCGAGAAGTCGAGGAGCCGGTCGTGCAGGCCGGGAGGATCGCCGACGAACATCCGCTGCAGCATCCGTTCGATCACCCACAGCCGCCGGGCGTACCCGATGAAGTACGTGCCGAACTCGCCGTGGGCCGGGCTGCCGAATGGCATGTTGTCCCGGAGGATGTCGTGTTCGGCGCCGTCCACCACGATCGTCGACAGGGTCTTGTGCGACTTCTGGCCGGTCTCGGCGTCGTCGAGCTCGATGTTCTCGGCCTTCGTGCGACCGATGATCGCCTCCTGCTGCTCGGTCGTGAGCGCACGCCAGCGATCCAAGGGGTGCGTGTACTTCTGCACGACGACGTAACTGCCGCCCGCGAACGCGGGGTCCTCGTCACCGACGAGGGTCGCGTCGGGGAGGTCCTGGCCGACGGGGTTCGCGGTGCCGTCGACGAACCCGAGCAGGTCCCGCACGTCGAAGGAGCGGAAGCCGACGGTCTCGTCCACGACCTCGACGGCGTCGCCGAGCAGGTCGAGGAGCTGCCGCTCGAACTCGAAGCACAGGTCGCGTCGCGCGGCTCGGATGTGGAGCAGCACGTCGCCGGGCGTCGACGGCGCGGTGTGCCGGTCGCCGACGACCGTCGGGAAGACATGGAGTTCGCTCGGCAGCGGACCCCGGGTGAGTTCGCCCCAGACCCGCGCCCCGATCCCGACCGTGCACGACAGGGCGGCGTCGAGGTCGCGGAACGCGACGTTCTTGAGCACGTCCGCGACGCTCGCCAGCGTGCTGCGGACGGTGTCCATGGCGCCCGCCGCATCGCTCACGGTCAGCACGAGGAACACGGCCGTCCCGCTCAGGGGCGCGTCGACGGACTGCGGCTCGATCGGGACCCGACGCGAGGAACTCGTCATCGCGGGAGCTCCTCGGCGCCCGCGGTGCGCGGATGCAGCTGCCGGACCGGGGCGATCGCCCGCCGGCCGTCCCGCGGTCGCCGAGCCCCGGACGGAGCCGACGCGCGTCCCGACGCCGGCGTCCGGTCGTTCCACAGGCGCAGCAGCTTCAGCGTCAGGTGCAAGGTGCTCCGCTTCCAGCCGTCCGCAAGGGCTTCCCGCACGACCTCCGGCATCGTGTCCAGGCGGTAGTAGAGCGTCGTGCGGTGGATGTGCAGGCGCTCGCAGGCGGCGACGACGTTGCAGCCGGCGTCGAGGTAGGTCTCGATGGTCTCCAGCCGGACGGGGTCGGCGTGCCGCAGCTCGTCGGCGGCGGGAGACACCGCGGTGATGAGGGAGGGGTCCGCCTCGATCGCATGGAGCAACCGCCAACCGCCGAGCTCCTCGGCCCGGGTCGAACCGACCGCCTGGCCGACCTGCCCCACGATGTCGGCCGCCGTGCGTGCCTCGTTGACCGCGTGCAGCAGGTCGTCCTCGTCGGCGTGGAGGGAGGCGGACCCGATCGCCGACACCCGGACGCCGGTCGGGACGACGGAGCCGATCCAGTCGGCGACGGTCCCGGGCGCCCGGCGTTCCGAGGTCACCAGGACGAACTCGCCGAGCTGCTCGAGCACGATCGTGTGGTCCCGGCCACCGTGGCGGAGGGCGCGGGCGAACTCGTCGCGCTGTTGGACGCTCGTCGTGGAGAGCAGGACGGAGCGCACGACGACGTCGCCGTAGGCGTCGAGCCAGCGTCGGGTCCGAGCGGTGTGCAGGGCCCGCCGCCGACGGTCGCGGTGGTCGCAGAGCAGGTCGCCGAGGACGAAGGCCCGGTCGTCGGGGACGGACCAGGCGCTGTCCATGGTGTCGCTCGTGCTGCGTTCGCCGTTCATCGGTGCCCCTCCGCGCGGATGGATACGAGTGCTGTCCCGCTCAAGCTAGGGCGGTGGGTCCCGGCGAGCGTGGCCCGCCGAGAACCACCCTGCGGCTCAGGGCCGGAGTGGCGTGATGCCCTGAGCTTCCCTCGGGAAGGTCGCCAGGGTCGCCTCGTCGATGTTCAGGTGCGCGGCGACGAGCGACGGCGGGACGTGCGCCAACCAGTTCGCGAGCGAGACCTCCTCGTACCGGTCGGTGCGGAACACCTCGAGGAACTGGAGGACGTCGTCGCCGGTGTTCTCGACGTAGTGCCCGAGGTTCCTCTGCACGACGCCGATGTCGCCGGGCCGGAAGTCGGTCGTGTTCGCGTGCGGGCCGGTGTTGAAGACGGTCATGCGGGCGGACCCGCGCAGGTAGTACTGCCACTCGTCGGCGTTCGGGTGCCAGTGCAGCTCACGCATCGAGCCTGGCTCGACGGTGACCAGCGCGGCGGCGACGGACTGCGACAGCGGGAAGTTGGTGCTGTCGGCGATCTGGATGCTGCCACCGCTGTTGCGGTGGAGGGGCTTCGACCGGGAGAGGCGGAAGATGATCGGTTCGGAGGCGCCCCACTCGACGCCGGCGTCCTCCTGGTCCTTCGCGAGCGGGCCAGGCTCGTCACCGGGGAAGATCCACAGGTTGTGCAGCGGGATGTCCGAGAAGGTCTCCTGGGCGACCCCGAAGTTCTTGGCCAGGACGTCCGGGGGCGTATGCGCGAACCAGTCCGTGAGGAGCAGGGTGTTCGACTCCGACTGCTCGCCGTCGTCGAAGGCGAGCACGAACTCGGCGCCGTCGGGCCCGAGGCCCTGGAGGGAGTGCGGCGTGCCCGCGGGGAAGAACCACAGGTCGCCCTCCTCGACGTCCTCCACGCTCGGCAGCCCGGACCGGCTCAGGGTCGTCACCCGGCATTTCCCCCGGGTCATGACGGCCCACTCCGCCGTCTGGTGCCAGTGGAGCTCGCGGATGCCACCGGCCTCGAGGTACATGTTGACGCCGGCGATCTCGTCGGAGATCGCGAAGTCCTGCTTGGTCACCTCGCGCGCCCAGCCGCCGTCCTGGACCCGACGGGGCGAGATGTTGAAGGACGACCAGAAGAACGCCTGCGTGCTGATGTCGGTGCCGGGAGCGTCGATCTGGTTCGGGAACTGACTCGCGACGGCCGGGTTCTGCGGACCGGTCATCCGCGTGCTCTGCGGATGGAGGAGGGTGTTCTCCTCGCCCTCCGCCGGAAGGTCCGGGTTGCCCAACCGTGGGGCGTCGTGGTGGGGGACGGTGGCGTCCGTCGAATCCATGGTGATCCTCCCCAGGTTGCCGCGGCGCTGGGCCGATGCCCTCCAGCAGACCAGCAGCCGGCGGTGGTGGCTTCCTGCGGACGTCGGAACCTCGTCCGACACGGGTTCCGGACGGATCAGTCCGCGTCCGGTTGGGCCTCGTCCGACACCCGTGCGGCGAGGCGCGCGAGCAGCACTTCGGACTCCTCGTCGCAGGCCCGCCAGATCACCAGGCTCAGCCCGAAGTGCTCGGGGACCTGCAACTGCAGGTACCGCAGTTCGAGCGGACCCACCTCGGCGAGGGTGAAGGTGAAGGTCTCCGCGGCACCCGGTTCGGCCCCGGGATCGAGGTCGACCCAAGCCCGCGCGAAACCCCGGTTGCCGGCGCGGAGTTCATCGACGAGGCGCTCGAACACGTCGTCCCACTCATGCGTGCCGAGCGAGCTGCGCAGCGCGCCGACGACGTGGTCGGTGACGAGCTCGGGTTCGGGGCTCGCCCGGAGGACCTCCGGTCTGAGGAAGGTCGATCGCAGCAGGTTGGCCCCCGGACGGAACGCGACCGACAGCGACCGCGCAAGCCGGTTCGCATGGAGCACGGTGAAGTGCCGGTCGTGGAGGAACGCCGGAACCGCGGACCAGGCGTCGACGAGGTCCACCAGGTCCCGCGGGAGCTGTCCGGACGGTTCGGGCCCAACCATGCGACCACGATAGTGACGGTCCGCGGAACCCGGGTGGGACGCGCAGGGCCATGATCGCGAGTCGGCCTGGACCAGGCCGACATGTCCAGAAACAGCCCAGAACGGACCGGGAACGGATCCATCGGTCGACCCGGGATCGGCGATGATGGGCTTCGACTCCATACGCTCTCTCAGACGGACGTGGTGATGCCCTCAGCTCGGTTCTCGAATGCGCTCGGCGAGTTCCTGCGCGCTCGCCGAGAGGTCGTGCAGCCCGAACAGGTCGGGATCCGTGGCGGAGCCAGCCGTCGAGTGCCCGGGTTGCGCCGCGAGGAGGTCGCCCAGCTGGCCAGCATCAGTCCGGAGTACTACCTGCGGATCGAGCAGGGGCGCGTGCATCGGCCCTCCGAACAGGTGTTGCTGGGTCTCGCCAGGGCGTTGCTGCTCGACGACAACGGGCGACGGTACCTGCTCCGCCTCGTCAGTCCGAGGCCGTTCATCCGAGCGGTCGACGAGCGCGCGTTCACGGTGGACGAACGGGTCGCCCGGTTGCTCACGCACTGGTCGGCCACGCCGGCTTACGTGAGCGACCGCAACCAGTACGTCCTCGCGGCGAACCCGCTCGCCCGGGCGTGGGTCCCCGCCGGCATGCTCGACCCGGGGGTCAACCTGCTCGTGTCCGCGTTCGAGCAGTACGCCGACTTCCGGGCGAGCACCCCGCCCGAAGCGCCGGAGTACGACCGCATCCACCGGGAGTGGGAGGGGACCCTGCGCGATCTCACCGCACCGCTGCGCTACTACGGGCGACCGGACGATCCGCGCCTGCAGGAGATCGTCGGCATGCTGTCGGCGAGGCATCCGGTGTTCCGGACCATCTGGGCCGAGCACCTCGTCAAACCGCAGACGTCCAAGCGGACGCGCACGTTCATCGAGCCGCTCGGCTGGGTCGACTTCCGGTCGCAGACCTTCGAGGTCCCGCAGACCGACCAGTTCCTCACGGTGTTCTTCGGTGAGCGCGGTTCAGCGGCTGCGGCGGCGATCGCCTACCTCGCCGCCGGTGAGGCTGCTCAGGGGGCGGACACCGGATCGCTCGGCGACACCGGGTCGTCGCCGAGGACGTCGGCGGAGAGTCGTCGCAACGCCGCGCGCGATGCCGGTCCGGACGGGACGAACACCATCAGGAGGTCGCCCTCCGGGCCGGGTGCGCTCAGCAGGTTGTAGACCATCTCGATGTCGCCGACCGCTGTCGGGAAGTGGATGGGCCCGGAGGTCTCCACCGGTTCCTCCGGGGCGGCCCAGGTGCGGGCGAAGTCGCGCGACATCGCCGAGAGCTCACCGATGATCCGTGCCGAGGCACGATCGGTGTCGTGCTCGTCGACGGAGCGCTTGAGGAGCACCGCCGTCGTCGCGGACATGCGGTTCCAGCCGGCATCCTCCGCCACGCGGTCGGGTGAGAGGAAGGCGAACCGGGCCAGGTTGACGCCGGCTTGGAACGCCGGTGACAGTCGTGACGCCGCAGGGTTGGCCTCGATGACGTCGAGCGTGCGGTCGCAGAGCACCACGGGCACCTCACGCCAGGAGGCGATGAAGTCCTTGACCCGGTCCCGGCGTGCTCGGACGCCCTCGTTCGCGATCATGGCTCAACGGTAGGCCTTGGTGCCACGGTCGGCCAGCCCCCGGAGGACACGGATCGATCGAGCGT
The DNA here is from genome assembly GCF_030209365.1 of Plantibacter sp. ME-Dv--P-095. Lineage (NCBI taxonomy): Bacteria > Bacillati > Actinomycetota > Actinomycetes > Micrococcales > Microbacteriaceae > Plantibacter > Plantibacter sp. ME-Dv--P-095. The sequence continues at coordinate 24,098 of NZ_JARVSB010000003.1, read as the reverse complement.
CGACGTCCGTGCGTCGGGTCGATCGGTGGCGATCGGCGGTGGTCAGTCGCCTCGGACGGCGAGGTAGGCGAGCACGGCGGAACCCGGCGTCCCCGGTTCGGCGAAGATCGTCGTCAGCTGATGTCCCGGCCAGTCGGGGACGACGAGGTGCTGGTACTGCAGTTCGACGGTGCCGAGGTCGTCGATCGAGGCCCGGAGTGGGGCGCCGGCGAGCGGCCGGGCGTCGTGTCGGGCCCACAGGCGCGTGAACAGGGGACTGCGGCGGGTCAGCTCGTCGACGATCTCCTGCAGGCGTGGGCTGCTCGGATCGCTGCTGTAGCGGAGCGCTGCGACGACGTTCGGGGCGTACGCCTCCCACTCCGGGGTGACGGCCCGGATCCGGTCGTCGAAGTACCCGAGCACGTCGTTCTGGCCGACGTCGAGAAGGCCGCCGCCCACGCGCCGGGCAAGGGTGTTGGACGCGACGATGTCCCGGTTGCCGTCCGTGATGTAGGCACCCGTGTCGGACCAGTGGTCGAGGAGCGTCGTGTCGGGCACCGGCCGCTCGGCGGATGACGGCTGGTGGGATTCGGACGGCAGGTGATCGGCCGGGAAGAGGTCGACGTCGTAGGCGAGCCGGAAGAGGTAGTCCATGGCGTGCTCGTCCAGCTGGAGGGCGCGTCCGATGCCCGCGAGCACCGCTTCCGACGGGCGCTGGTCCCGTCCCTGCTCGAGGCGGAGGTAGTAGTCGGCACTGACGTCGGCGAGTGCCGCCACCTCGATGCGCCGGAGGCCGCTCACCCGTCGGCCGTCCTCCTGGGGGAGGCCCGCGTCCTCCGGCCGGACGAGTCCGCGTCGGGTGGTGAGGTATCGGCCGAGAGCCGCCGCCCGGGTGATCACGTCGTCCGCTCCTGCACGGGGTCCAGGCGGCGGGTCAGAGTCCGCGGGATACGGCGGCCGCCGCGGCGAGCCACGCGCGCTGGGTGTTCGAGCGGAGGGCGTCGTGGCGGATGACCCCGTTCTTCAAGGCGGGGTCGAACGGCACGACGACGACATCGCGGACGTATGGGCGGAAGTCCTCGGCGTAGGCGTTGGCGATGGAGGTATCCTTCGCCTCGGCTTCGGAGACGATGACGACGGCGTTGCGCGCGAGTTCCGCACCTCGTTCGCTCACCCGGCTGACGGCGGTGAGGGTGAGCCGCGCGCCCTCCTTCTTGTCCTCGACGGTCGTGGTGGGGATGACGAGCTGGTCGGTGAGGTCCACCATGCGCCGCCAGTTGGGGGCGCCGGCGGAGTTGCCCGAGTCCATCACGATCAACCGGTAGTACTTGGCGAGGACGCGGTGGACGAGGTCGACCTCGTCGGCGGTCACGACATGTTCGCCGTCGGCCGCGGAACGGAGGACCTCGTACTTGTCGCCGGGCTGGTGGTGCACGAAGCGGGACAGGTCGGCGCGCTCCGCCCCGGGGGAGAGGAGGTCGCCGGCCGCGGCGAGGAGGTCGAGCACGGTCGAGTCGTGTCCGCCGTGCTCGGTCCGCCAGCCGAGCGTGCCCATGGTCTCGTTGTTGTCCCACGCGGCGACACCGCCACCGCCGTAGCGGGCGAACACCGACGACAGGTTGACGACCGTGGGCGTCTTGTTCGCGCCGCCCTTCTGGTTGGCGACGGCGATGGTGCGGCGTCTCGGGAAGTGGCGCGACACGGCGTTGACGTCGTCACGTTCGGCCCGCTCGTTCGCGGACGGCGGCACGGAGAACCCGAGCTTGTTGAGCAGGCCGGCGAGTCCGTGCTGGGCCGGACCGATGGTCGGCGGTGCGAGGAACGAGGGTGCGTCACGCAGGTCCCGACGGGCGGTCGGCGCGGCTGGCTGCCCGGCTGCGGGCTGCTGCGGGGCGACGGGAGGCTGGAGCTGTGGCGACGGCTGCGCGGGGACCGGCTGGCGTTGCGTCGGCGTGGTCGGCGTGGCCTGCTGGGTGGGGACGGAGCGCTGAGCCGACATCGGCTGCGGCGGGCTCGGCTGTGGCGCGCTGGGCTGTGGCGCGCCCGGCTGGCTCCGGATCGGCTGGAACGGCGGACCGTCGAGCGTCGGTTGCTGCACGGCCGGCCGCTGGGGTGGGACGGGCTGCGCCGGCGCCGACTGCTCGGGGACGCGCGCGGGTGCGGGTGGCGGTGTCGTGGCGGGTCCGGCCTGCGCGGGCACCCCGGGTGGAGCCTGGATCAGCGTCACCCGACGACTCGGCATGGGCGGCGCGGGCGCGGCAGGTGTGCCGCCCCGGGCGGGTGCCACCGACTGCGGTTCCTCCTGCAGTTCGCCGTCGACCCCGACCAGCAGCACGGTGACGCTCGTGGGATCGGTCACCGTCACCCGGATCGGCCGACCGGAGGTCCTGGCCTCGGCCTGCATCAGTTCGACGAGCTGACGGCGGGCCGTTCCGGCGTCGGTGGCGGAGAGGTATCGCTCGGCGGTGCCCACGCGGAACACGCCGGAGTTGTCCGCCAGCAGCGAGGCCGTCATCGGCGGGAAGTCCTGTATGGAGGTCTTGTCGATCATGCTCAGCTCCTTCGCGGCGGGTGTGAACCCGTCACCACTATGCCTTAGTACAACGCATGTCGGATATTTGAGCGGAACCGCGACCCCGTCACCGAGTGCTGTGGGTGCGGTCCCCGAGGCCGACGTACATCGATCGGTGGAGCTCGGCGACGTGCTCGGAGGCGAGGCGGCTCGCGGCAGCCACGTCGCCGCGGCGGAGGGCGTCGACGAGCAGGGCGTGCTCCTCGTTCGACGCGCGGAGGTACTCGATCCGATAGGGGATGAAGTAGGAGTACAGCTCGCGGGACACCCGGTCGTGGAGCTCCGCCGCTCCCGGCACGCCTGCAGACGCGGCCAGCTCGGCATGGAAGGCCGCGTCCGCCTCGCGGAACCGGCTCCAGTCGGGCTCGGTCCGCATGGCCGCCACGAGTTCGTCGAGCCGACGTATCGACGCCACCTCCGGCTCGGCGGCAGCAAGCGCCGCCAGCCCGGCCTCGAGCGTCGCCCGCTGGTCGATGAGCGCATGCACGTGGACGGCGTCCTCGCGGTACGCGGCGATCTCGGGCACGGTGCCCACCGTCGGCGCATCCGCGATGAACGTTCCACCCGTGTTGCCCTGCCGCCGGACGACGACGCCCTCCTCGCTCAACGCCCGGTACGCGCGCCGCACCGACATCTCGCTGACACCGAACGCCCGAGCCGCCTCCTCGGGAGCCGGGAGCCGCTGACCGGGCACCAGCATCCCGAGTTCGAGCGCCAGCGAGATGCGCGCGCGGACGGTGTCCACGGCGGTCGTGCGCCGGATCGCTCCGAGCGAGGGTGAACCCAGATCCATGTCGCCCTCGTCTCGTGTGGTACCCGCCGGTGGCGGTACGTCAGCTCGCGGTCGGCTGCTCGGCGCTGGCCGTCGTCGTCGCGCCGTCCGGCTCGGTGTCCAAGGGGAACCGCTTCCCCATCACGATACCGACCAGCATCGCGACCACGGGGATGAGGGCGAGGACGACGCTCACGGCGACGCTTCCACCCGTGACGAGGGTGAAGTTCGAGAGGACGAGCCACAGCGCGAAGGCGAGACCCACCACCGCGAGGATCGGGAACACCCGTGCACCCCAGGCGCGGCCGGCGACGAGCTCAGGTCGGCGCGCGAAGAAGACGAGGACGGCGATCGAGGTCGTCAGCATCAGCAGCACCATCCCGACGGTCGCCACCCCGGCCATGGAGCCGAAGACCCCGACGAGCGGGTCGAGGCCGGCGAGCGCGAGCGCGGCGAGGACGATGGCCGCCGTCACCGTCTGCACGATCGAGGAGGTCGAGGGTGAGTGGTGTGCCTGGTGGCGTCGACCGAGGCGGGCGGGCAGCACCGACTTCTGCGCGAGCGTGAACTGGTAGCGCGCGATGACGTTGTGGAAGGAGAGGACGCACGCGAACAGGCTGGTGATGAGCAGGACCTGGACGACGTCGCGCATGATCGGGCCGAGGTAGGTGGTCGTCGTGTCGAGCAGGAGGTTGCCTTCGCCGGCGAGCGTCTGCTGGGCGACGGCGACGGCGTTCCCTGCGCCGATGCCCGTCACGAGGGCCCAGCACGAGATCGCGTAGAAGACGCCGATGATGATCACGGCCAGGTAGGTGGCCCGCGGGATGGTGCGTTCCGGGGTGCGTGCCTCGTCCCGGAAGACGGCTGTGGCTTCGAAGCCGATGAAGCCGGTCAGTGCGAAGAGGACGGCCACGCCGATCCCGCCGGTGAAGATGTTGGACGGGTCGAAGGTCTCGACCGCGATGCCGTCCGCGCCGCCGGTCGCGAAGATGACGACGTCGAGCACGACGACCACGAGGATCTCGAGGGTCAGAGCGATGCCGAGCACCTTCGCGCTCAGGTCGATGTGGCGGTATCCGAGCAGGGCGACGATCGCCATGGTCGCGAAGGAGTACAGCCACCAGGGCAGGCTCGGGCCGCCGAAGAAGGTGACGAGGTCGTCGAGTGCCCACCCCATGTAGCCGTAGACACCGACCTGGATCGCCGTATAGGCGACGAGTGCCGTGAACGCGGAGCCGAGGCCGAGTCGTGAGCCGAGTCCGGCCGTGACGTAGGAGAAGAACGCGCCGGCCTCGCGGACGAACGGCGTCATGGTCACGAAGCCGACGGAGAAGACGAGGAGGATGACGGCGGCGAGCGCGAAGCCGATCGGGGCCCCGGCGCCGTTGCCGGTGCCGATCGCGATGGGGACGTTGCCGCCGATGACGGTGAGGGGTGCGGCGGCGGCGATCACCATGAAGACGATGGAACCGGTGCCGAGTTGGCCGTCGAGGCGCTGGCGCGGTTCGGCGATGGGGTTGACGGTCATGAGGTCACTTTCCGGGGGAGTCGGGGGACTCGGGAGGGGGAGCGGACGGGGTCGTTCAGTACAGCTCGGCACGGCGGTCGGCGAGGTAGGGGTTCTCCTGCCTGGCGCGCCTGGTGGCCTCCGGATCGATCGTGGCGATCATGAGGCCGGTGGAGTCCGCGTCGAGGGCGTCGAGGACGACGCCGTCCGGGCCGACGATGCTGCTGCGGCCGACGTAGGTGAGGTCGCCTTCGGACCCGACACGGTTGACGTAGACGAGGGGGGTCTGGTTCTCCCAGGCGCGCACCGGGATGAGGCGTTCGGCGATGTGCGCGTACGGCTCCATCTGTGCGGTCGGGACGATCACGACGTCGGCGCCGTCGAGGGCGGCTGCGCGGACGGTCTCGGGGAACTCGACGTCGTAACAGATGAGCACGGCGATGCGGACGCCGTTCAGCTCGACGATCGGCGGCAGGGTGTCGCCGGCGACGAAGAGGTGCCGGTCGAGGTCGCCGAACAGGTGCGTCTTCCGATACCGGAGCAGCTCCGTGCCGTCGGCGTCGATGAGGACGAGCGCGTTCGCGACGCCGCCGCTCGGGACGGGCTCGGGGAGGCCGGCGAGGATCGCGATGCCGACCTCCACGGCGATCGAGGCGACCCGGTCGACCAGCTCCGGCGTGGCGAGCGGGGCCAGCCGGTCGCCGAGGTTGTACCCGGTGACGAACATCTCGGGGGTGACGAGCAGATCCACGCCACGATCCGATGCGTGTCGAGCGGCGTCGGCGATGAGGGCGAGGTTCGCCTCGACGTCTCCGAGGACGCCGTGGTGCTGCAGTCCGGCGACGGTCAGGGTCATGGCGGTGGTACTCCTCGAGTGGGGCGGGCGGATGTGTCCAGTAAACAGCTCAAAGTGATCTGTTCGATGTCCATCGTGTTGCAATCCGGTTTCGCCCACAAGTGGCGGGCGACATACTGAGGGCGTGCTCACCCTCCCTGTCGACGTCCCGATCGTGCTCGGTGCGTTCGGCGGACTGTCCTCCATCGAGCTCACCGCGACCGTGAGCGACCTGGGTGGCCTCGGTTCCTTCGGGCTCTACGGCTACGACGCCGAGCGCATCGAGCGGACGGCCGCCGAACTCCGCCGGCGGACCGACGCGCCCTTCGCCCTGAACCTGTGGCTGCCGACGGGGGACGAGGCGGTGCCCGAGGGCTCCGACGACGCCTTCCAGGCCGCGGTCGCCGCCCTCCGGCCCGTGTTCGACGAGCTGTCGCTCGAGGAGCCGGTGCGTCCGACGCGATACACCCCGCCGTTCGACGAGCAGATCGACGCGGTCCTGGAGGCGCGACCCGCCGTGGTGAGCTTCGTCTTCGGCGTCCCGCCCCGTCCCGTGGTGGACGCCGCGCACGAGCGGGGGATCGCCGTGGTCGGGACGGCGACCACGGTCGCCGAAGGACTCGCCCTGCAGGAGGGCGGCGTCGATGTCGTCGTCGGCACCGGGATGGAGGCCGGCGGGCACCGTGTCTCGTTCCTGCGCCCGGCCGAGGATTCGCTCGTCGGCCTCGTCGCCCTGATCCCGCAGCTCGTCGACGCTCTGGACGTCCCGGTGATCGCGGCCGGTGGCATCGCCGACCGGCGCGGTGTCGCCGCCGCGCACGCGCTCGGTGCGTCCGGCGTCCAGGTCGGCACCGCCTTCCTCCGAACGGGTGTCTCCGCCGCGACCGACGAGCATCGTGCGGCCATCGTGTCGACACCGGCTGACGGCACGGTGCTGACGCGGGCGATGAGCGGTCGGCTCGGCCGGGGCATCCCCAACCGCGTGCTGCGCCAGATCGAGGCGTCGGGCGTCATCGGTCCGTTCCCGATCCAGAACTGGCTGACCGGCCGGTTCCGCACCGTCGCGTCCGAGCGTGGCCTCGCCGAGCTCCAGGGGTTCTGGTCAGGTCAGGCGGCGCTCCTGACGCGCGACCGGGCCGACGCCGCGGCGGTCTTCGCGGAACTCGCGGCGGGCTTGCCGGTCCCACCCAGGGGACCCTGACCCCGGTCGGCACCGCACGCAGGACCGCGTAAGCTGGAGGGGACTTCCTGCAAGAGATGAGACGTTCACCGTGCCCAGCATCCCGTTCGACGGCGCCAAGCACGATCGGTACTGGATGGTCCCGATCCTGCGCGCGGTGGTCGCGCTCGCCACGGCCGGGGTCGTCACCTTCACGCAGGGTCACTCCTCGCAGTTCGGGCTGATCGTCTTCGGCGTCTTCGCGCTGCTCTCCGGTGCGATCGTCGCGGTGTTCGCCTTCCCGAACTTCTCCGACACCGTCACCCGGGCGTTCTTCCTCGGCCAGGGCGTGATCGGCGTCGTCACGGGCGTGTTCGCGCTCATGGTCAGCGGCGGTGGCCTGAGCATCTTCCTCTACGTCGTCACCCTGTGGGCCGCGCTGACCGGGTTCCTCGAGTTGTACAGCGGCATCCGTTGGCGCGGACGCCTCGCTGCGGCGAAGGACTGGACGGCTGTCGGCGCCTTCACCGTGCTGCTGGCCCTCGCGACGCTCCTCGTCCCGCCTGGCCTCGAGCAGCGTTTCGCCGCCCCGGGAGGTGTCGAAGGTGTCCTCCGTGCGGACATCGTCGTCGTCGGCCTCGTCGGGGCTTACGCCGCCATCATCGGCGTCTACCTCGTCATCGGCGGGCTCTCGCTGCGGTGGGCGGGCAACCGCCCGGCTGTCGCCCCGGCCTCCGACGACACCAACGGCACGGTTGGAGCCGCATCATGAGCAAGCCCAACCGAGACGACGTCCTGCGTCCCATCGAACTCCTCGTGCTCTCGGGCGTGATGGGCGTCTTCACGGGCGTCGTCGTCCTGATGTCCACCCGCGAGATCGTCCTGTCGCTGATCGGTCTCGGCATCGCGTTCATCGCCTCGCTCGTCGTGCTGGCGATGCTGGCGCTGGCCGTGAAGCCCGACTTCCAGGAGAAGCTCGACCTCGACGAGCAGGACGGCGACGACAAGCGTCCGCCGCGGCCCTCCGGCCACTGACCCGCCGCCGGCCCAGCCCGTCTGGTCCCTGAGCTTGTCGAAGGGCGCGCCCGCTCCCTGAACCGACTCCGCTCCCTGATCCGGCCCTCCCGGTCCCCGCGACAGGCTCGGCGCCCGGTCTCCCGTCGCCGAGCCTGTCGGAGTGTCCTACGGCAGGTAGTCCACGAGGTCGTCGGACAGTCCGAGGTACGTCGCCGGGGTGAGCTCCAGCAGACGCTGCTTGGCGGCGTCCCCGATGTCGAGTCGGCCGACGAACTCGACGAGTTCCGCCTGGCCGAGCCGCTTCCCGCGGGTGAGTTCCTTGAGCAGCGCGTACGGGTCCTCGATGCTCGAGCGACCGGCGGTCACTTCGGCGCGGATGACCGTCTGGATAGCTTCGGCGAGCACCTCCCAGTTGTGGTCGAGGTCGTTCGCGAGCACGTCTTCCGCGAGGTCGATCTGGCCGAGCCCGCCGAGGATGTTGTCGAGGGCCAGCAGGGAGTGGCCGAACCCGACGCCGATGTTGCGCTGGGCGCTCGAGTCGGTGAGGTCGCGCTGCAGGCGGGAGGTGACGAGCGTCGCGGCGAGGGAGTCCAGGATCGCGCTCGACAGTTCGAGGTTCGCCTCGGCGTTCTCGAAGCGGATCGGGTTCACCTTGTGCGGCATGGTCGACGAGCCGGTGGCTCCGGCGACGGGGATCTGGCGGAAGTAGCCGATGGAGATGTAGGTCCAGATGTCCGTGGCGAGGTTGTGGAGCACGCGGTTCGCGTGGGAGATCTTGCCGTAGAGCTCCGCCTGCCAGTCGTGGGACTCGATCTGCGTCGTCAGCGGGTTCCAGTCGAGCCCGAGACCCTCGACGAACTCCCGGGAGATGGTGGGCCAGTCGGCTTCGGGGTCGGCGACCACGTGTGCGGCGAAGGTGCCGGTGGCGCCGGAGAACTTGCCGAGGTACTCGTTCGCCTCGATCTGCCGGGCGATGCGCTCGAGCCGGTAGACGGTGACGGCGAGTTCGCGGCCCATCGTCGTCGGGGTCGCGGGCTGGCCGTGCGTGCGGGCGAGCATGGGGACGGCGCGGAAGTCGACGGCCTTGGTGCGGAGGGCGTCGAGCACGAGCCGGAGCTTCGGCAGCCAGATGGACTGGACGGCCTGTGACACGGTGAGCGCGTAGGAGAGGTTGTTGATGTCCTCGCTCGTGCAGGCGATGTGGGTGAGTTCGGCGATGCGGTCGAGTCCCAGTTCGGACAGGCGGTGGCGCACGAGGTACTCGACGGCCTTCACGTCGTGGCGCGTGACGGCTTCCTTCTCGGCCAGCCAGTCGATGTCGGCCTGACCGAACTCCAGGTAGAGGGCGCGGAGGCGCTCGACCTCGACCGGCGAGAGCGGGGCGGACCCGAACATCGAGTGCTCGGTGAGGTAGATGAGCCACTCCACCTCGACCTGCACGCGAGCGCGGTTGAGGCCGGCCTCCGAGAGGTATTCGCCGAGCGCCGTGACGGCGGGGCGGTAGCGGCCGTCGAGCGGGCTGAGCGGCTGGGCGGGGAATTCGGTCATGGGGTGGCTCCCTGGGTCAGTGCTGGTTCGAGCTGGTGGAAGAGGGATCGGCAGGCGTGGTCGATCATGCCGAGGACGGTTTCGAACATCTGCTCGTCCGAGTAGTAGGGGTCGGGGACGTCGCGCGTTCCGGCGGTGTTGTCGAAGCTCAGCAGCAGATGCACCTTGGAGCGGTCGGCGTCGTCGCTCGCCCAGGCGCGGAGGATGCGTTCGTGGCTGCGATCGAGCGCGACGACGAGGTCGTAGCTGTGGAAGCGGTCGGGGTCGAACTGCTTGGCGCGGTGGGCGGTGGCGTCGTGGCCGTGGGCCCGGAGGGCGGCGACGGTCCGGTGGTCGGCGTGCTCGCCGACGTGCCAGTCGCCGGTGCCCGCGGAGGAGACCTCGACGAGCTGTTCCAGACCGGCGGCCGCGACGAGGTCGGTGAACACGCTCTCCGCCATCGGGGATCGACAGATGTTGCCCGCGCAGACGAAGCACACGCGGAACGGGGTGGTGCCGGGGTCGGCCTCCCCGAGGGTGTTCATGCGTCTATTCTGGCCGACCGCGCCCGGGCCGTCGAACTGTTCCCGTCAGACTCCTCCACACCTCGCCGCCGGCACGGCCGCTCCACAACGCGAGGTCGCGCCGGCATGGCCGCTCGATCGGTTCGGCAGAGTCGACGACAGCGCCGGCAGCCGTCCGGGCGGAGAGGAGGTCCCCGATGGGAGACGTCACGGAGACCATGTGCAGTGTCGATCGCGGGGCGGAGGACGCGACCGCGGTCCTTGAAGGGCGAGCTCGATGTCTCGAGGACGTGCTGTTCGGATTGAACACGGAGCTCTTCCGGTTCATGCAGGCGCGCGCTGGTCAGGAGTGGGTCGGATCGGCGGCAACGCAGTTCTCCTGGTCCGCGGACGAACTCACCAGCGTGCTCCGTGAGGCGGCCTCGGCACTCGATGAGGGGCTGAGAAGTGCCCGTGGGGCGGCGTCGTCCATGATCGATGGGGGTGGGGCATGAGCGACGACATCACCATCCGCGGCGGCGGCGTCGTGGCGGTGGACACGGAGGAGCACCTCCTCTTCGCCGCCCTGCTCCTGGAACTCGGCGATGCGTGCGCGAGCTGGGCGGACCGCGCCGAGTCCGTGTCGACCGATGACTTCTCCCGCGTGCCTCTCGGTCCATCCGTCGTCCCCCAAGCCGACGCCAGGGCGGGGAGTGAGGCGGCGGCGCGGGCAGCCGCCCACCTCCGCCATGCGGGTGAGGATGCGACGCGGTTGGGAGGGAACCTGATCCTCACAGCGGAGAACTACGGACAGATCGAGCGGCAGGTCCAAGCGCTGTTCACCTTCGCCGGGGGCGTCGCCGGGTGGGCCATGGGCGCCTCGCCGCTGATCCCGCTCGCGATCCTGGCCGCCGTCGGGGAGGTCGCGCTCATCAGGACAGCGTTCCGTGCGATCGTCGGGCTCTTCTCGTCGGAGGCCGTGGAGGACATCGACGAGGCCTCGGCTCGGTCGATGCGCGAGCTGGTCTCGTCACCCGCGTTCGTCGCCCTCGTGCGCGGCGTGGTCTCGGGATCCGACGAGTTCCTCATCGGGTTGTTCGGCCTCCCGGTCATGCTCGACGCCAATCGCCTGCGCGAGCAGGGGATCACCGGTGTCGCGTTCGCCGCATCGGTTGTGGCCAGCGTTGCCCAGTACGCCGGTGTGTTCACGCCTGCCCCGGTCCAGGCGGTCGAGGTGAAGACCAAGGGGGCGGAGCAGCGACCCGCCCCTCCGGCCACCTACGAGGAACTGGTCGAGCGCATCCCCCACGGCGGTGCCGATTCTCCGCAGATCCGCATCGAGCGCTACCAGGACGCTTCAGGAGCCGACCAATGGATCGTCTGGACGGGCGGGACGATCGAGGCAGGCTTCCCCGAGTCGTCGACGGAGCCCTGGGACAATCGCAGCAATGTGACCGCCGTCGCCCACACGGATGCCGAGAGCCTGGAGGCGACGCTGCAGGCCATGCGGCTCGCAGGTATCCCCGAGGGCGCCTCCGTGCTCCACGTCGGCTACTCCCAAGGGGGCATCGTGGCTTCCGGCATCGCCGCCAGCGGCCTCTTCGACTCCACCCTCGTCACGTTCGGGTCACCCGTCGAATCGTTCGAGTTCGATGACGACCTCGCACGCACCCATGTCGAACATACCGAGGACGTCATCCCGGCGGTCTCCGGTGAACGGCGCGACTCGCTCAACGGAGGTACCGTCGTCCAGCGGTCCTTGTACGACGGCGGCACGCCGCCTCCCGGCGACGACCCGCTCCCTGCGCACAACCTCGATCGCTACCGCGAGACGGCACGCCTCATCGATCAGTCCTCCGAGGAACGGCTCGCGCCGGCGATCGATCCGCTCTCCGGGCTCACGGCCACCGGTGAGGTCCACCAGTACCGGGCGGACAAGGTCCTGCCGTGACCGGGGCGTCAGCGTCCGTCAGTCGCGCTTCTTCGGGCGGATGATGATGCCGAGCAGCCAGTTCACGATGGAGATGACGATCGCGCCGAGGACACCCCACCAGAACCCGTCGACGCTCAGGCCGAATCCGAACCAGCCGCTGATGCCCGCGGTGATGAGCAGGAGGAGGCCGTTGATGAGCAGGCCGATCAACCCGAGCGTCAGGATGTACAGCGGGAAGGCGAGCACCTTGATGACCGAGCCGATGATCGTGTTGACGATCGCGAAGATCAGCGCGACCAGCGCATAGGTGAGGACGATCTCGAGCGTGCCGCCCGGCGCGTAGGGGGTCATGTGCACGCCCGAGACCAGCAGGGTCGTGACCCAGATGGCGAAGGCGTTGGCGAGCAGGTTCAGCAGAAAACGTCCCATGGGGGCCATCCTCCCACTCCCGTAGCGCCCACGACAGGGCCGGTCTGGGCAAGCGCACTGCATTCCGCCGCGGGTATCCGTCGCGCCCTAGACTCGTCGGGTGAGTGAGAACCCGCCTACCACCGCCCAGCCGGCCGCTCAGCCGGGCCGGAGCCCGGTCCGTCTCCGCCCCGAGATCGCCGATCTGCCGCCCTACCGCCAGGGCAAGCCCGCAGCACCCGACGCGTTCAAGCTCTCCAGCAACGAGGTCCCGTTCCCGCCGCTCGACGCCGTCCTCACGGCGATCACCGACACCGCGGCGCACGCCCACCGCTACCCCGACGGTGCGGCCCTGGCGCTGCGCACGGCGCTCGCCGAAGCCAACGGCGTGACGCCCGAACGCATCCACATCGGTGCCGGTTCGGTCGCGCTGCTCAGCCAGTTCATCACCGCGACCGCGGGTCCGGGCGACGAGGTCGTCTTCGCCTGGCGGTCCTTCGAGGCCTACCCGGGTCTCGTCACCGTCGCCGGCGCCACCTCCGTCCCCGTCCCGAACCGGGCCGACGGCTCCCACGACCTCGCCGCGATCGCCGCCGCCGTCACCGACCGCACCCGGGTCGTCATCGTCTGCACTCCGAACAACCCGACGGGCACCGTCGTCGGACGCGAAGCCTTCGAGACGTTCCTCCGTGCGGTCCCCTCCGACGTCCTCGTCCTCCTCGACGAGGCCTACCGCGAGTTCGTCACCGACGACGACGCCGTCAACGGGATCCCGCTCCTCGACGCCCACCCGAACCTCGTCGTGCTCCGCACCTTCTCCAAGGCCTACGGACTCGCCGGCCTCCGCGTCGGCTGGGCGATCGGTCACGAGCTCGTCCTCGACGGCGCCCGCAACGCAGCCATCCCGCTCTCGAGCACGGCCCCCGCACAGCAGGCGGCCATCGCCGGACTCGCGAACGCCGACGACATCCGTGCGCGCGTCGCCGTCATCACCGAACGACGCGACGCGCTCGCCGAGGCGCTGCGCGAGCAGGGCTGGTTCATCCCCGAGGCCCAGGGCAACTTCGTCTGGTTCGGCCTCGGATCACACGCTGCAGCGGCGAACGAGGTCTTCCTCGCCCACGGCATCGTGGGACGCGCCTTCCCCGGCGACGGCGTCCGCATCTCCATCGGCGAGGCGGAGTCGATCGAGCCGCTCCTCGCCGCGACCGCCGAGATCCTCGCCGCACTGCCGGCCGACCACCCGACACGAGAGGGAGTGCGCTCACGATGAGCCGTTCCGGAGACGACCCCACCGTGCCCAGCGTCCAGTTCATCGACGCCGCCGGCACCTTCGCGCCGAACGAGCACGCGGAGCGATACCAACCGTTCGTCGATCGCCTCACCGAGACCGATCTGCAGCAGTTCTACCGAGACATGGCGAACGTCCGCGCCTTCGACATCGAGGCGACGAACCTGCAGCGTCAGGGACAGATGGCGTTGTGGCCGCCGTCCCACGGCCAGGAGGCCGCGCAGGTCGGTTCCGCCCGGGCGGCGCGCGCGCAGGACCACATCTTCCCCTCCTATCGGGAGCACGTCGTCGCCATGATCCGCGGCGTCGATCCCATCGACATCGTGCGACTCATGCGCGGCAACACCCACGGTGGCTGGGACCCGGCAGACCCGTCGAACGGCAACATGCACCTGTACACGCTGGTGCTCGCCGCTCAGACGCTGCACGCCACCGGCTACGCCATGGGCATGACCTTCGACAAGGTCGTCGGTACCGGCGACCCCGAGCGGGACGCCGCGGTCCTCGTCTACTTCGGCGACGGCTCGAGCTCGGAGGGCGACGCGAACGAGGCGTACATCTACGCCGCCAGCTACCAGACCCCGCAGGTGTTCTTCCTCCAGAACAACCAGTGGGCGATCTCCGTCCCCGTCTCGCGTCAGGCGCGCGAACCGTTGTACCAGCGCGCGGCGGGCTTCGGCCTGGACAGCGTCCGCATCGACGGCAACGACGTCCTGGCGAGCTATGCCGCGGCGGCGAAGCACCTCGACGACGCCCGCGCCGGCCGTGGTCCGAGCCTCATCGAGGCGATGACCTACCGCATCGGCGCGCACACGACGAGCGACGACCCGACCAAGTACCGGACGGACGACGAGCTGCAGTCGTGGATCGCCCGCGACCCGATCATCCGGTTCAAGACGTACCTGCGAGGGCTCGGCGCGTCCGACGCGTTCTTCGCCGAGGTCGACGAGGAGGCCGCTGCCCTCGCCGAGGACACCCGCGTCAGGACCCTGGCCCTCGAAGCACCGGGCCGCGGGCTCATCTTCGACGGTGTCTACTCCGAACCGCACCCGCTGATGGCCGAGCAGCAGGCTTGGCTCGAACGCTACGAGGCCTCGCTCGAAGGGGGCAACGCATGACGATCACCACCATGCCGATGGCGAAGGCGCTGAACGCCGGTCTCCGCAAGGCGATGACCGAGAACGACAAGGTCCTGCTCATGGGCGAGGACATCGGCCCGCTCGGCGGTGTCTTCCGCGTCACGGAGGGGCTGCACGCCGAGTTCGGCGGCGACCGCGTCCTCGACACCCCGCTCGCGGAGTCCGGCATCGTCGGGACGGCGATCGGACTCGCGATGCGCGGCTACCGGCCCGTGTGCGAGATCCAGTTCGACGGATTCGTGTTCCCGGCCTTCAACCAGATCACGACGCAGCTCGCCAAGCTGACCAATCGTCACGAGGGCAAGCTGCAGATGCCCGTCGTCATCCGGATCCCGTACGGCGGGCACATCGGTGCGGTGGAACACCACCAGGAGAGCCCGGAAGCCTACTTCGCCCACACGGCCGGCCTCCGGGTCGTGAGCCCGTCGACGCCGAACGACGCGTACTGGATGATCCAGGAGGCGATCGCGTCGAACGACCCCGTCGTCTTCCTCGAGCCGAAGAGCCGCTACTGGCCGAAGGGCGAGGTCGACCTCGACGGCTCGGCCGCCCCGCTCCACGGCAGCCGCGTCGTCCGCACCGGCACGGAGGTCACGCTGGCCGGCCACGGTGCCATCGTGAGTGTCATGCTCCAGGCCGCCGAACTCGCCGCAGCCGAGGGGACGAGCGTCGAGGTCGTCGACATGCGATCGCTGTCACCCGTCGACTACGACCCGCTCGTCGAGTCCGTCCGTCGCACCGGCCGGCTGGTCTACGTGCAGGAGGCGCCCGGTTTCACGAGCGTCGGCTCGGAGGTCGCGGCCACGGTCACCGAGCGTGCGTTCTATTCGCTCGAGGCACCCGTCCTGCGGGTGTCCGGGTTCGACACCCCGTTCCCGCCGGCGAAGCTCGAAGGCGTCTACCTCCCGGATGCCGACCGCATCCTCGAGGCGGTCGACCGCTCGTTGGCCTACTGAACATCGAAGGAAGACGAGGAACCACGATGAGTGATCTCCAGTTCGAACTGCCGGACGTCGGCGAGGGCCTGACCGAGGCCGAGATCGTCGCTTGGAAGGTCGCGCCCGGCGACACCGTGTCGGTGAACCAGGTGCTGGTCGAGATCGAGACCGCGAAGTCGCTCGTCGAACTCCCGTCGCCGTTCGCAGGCACCGTCGGCGCGCTGCTGGTCGACGAGGGACAGACCGTCGACGTCGGGACGCCGATCATCAGCGTGACCTCGGGTGACGCCGCGGCACCCGCCGAGTCGACCGCCCCCGCCCCCGCCGGAGCGACCGAGTCGGAGGCCGCCACCCTGGCCGCGGACACCGCTGCGAGCGTCTCCCCGGCCGAAGAACCGCGCCCTGGCGCCGTGCTCGTCGGGTACGGCAGCGCCGGCGCGACGTCCAGTCGTCGACGTGGACGCGGTGCAACCCCGGTGATCGAGCCGGCGAGCCCTGCCGTCACCCCGACGCCGCCCGTCCGCCGTCAGCCGCCGACGAGCATCCCGGCCGCTTCGGCACTGCCCGTCATCGCGAAGCCGCCGATCCGGAAGCTGGCGAAGGACCTCGAGGTCGACCTCACGACGATCGAGGGCACGGGACTCGCGGGCGAGATCACCCGCGACGACGTCATCCGCGAGGCCAGCCAGGCGAGCGTCTTCCGCAACATCGAGACGCCGGAGTGGGCGGACGAGCGCGAGGAGCGGATCCCCGTGAAGGGCGTCCGCAAGGCGATCGCGACCGCCATGACGCGGAGCGCGTTCACCGCGCCGCACGTCTCCCTCTTCGTCGACGTCGATGCGACCCGCACGATGGAGTTCGTCAAGCGCCTCAAGAACTCGACGGACTTCGCGGGTGTCAAGGTCTCGCCACTCCTCATCATGGCGAAGGCGATGATCTGGGCGGTGCGGCGCAACCCGACCGTCAACAGTGAGTGGACGGACCAGGAGATCATCGTCCGCCACTACGTCAACCTCGGCGTGGCCGCCGCGACCCCTCGCGGGCTCATCGTGCCGAACGTCAAGGAGGCGCAGGCGATGAGCCTGCTCGAGCTCGCACGGGCCCTCGAGACCCTGACGCTCACCGCTCGCGACGGGAAGACGCCACCGGCCGATCAGCAGAACGGCACGATCACGGTGACCAACATCGGCGTCTTCGGTATGGACACGGGAACCCCGATCCTCAACCCGGGCGAGGTGGGCATCGTGGCACTCGGCACGATCAAGCAGAAGCCGTGGGTCGTCGACGGTGAGGTGCGCAGTCGCTTCGTCACGACGCTCGGTGCGTCCTTCGACCACCGGGTCGTCGACGGCGATGTGGCGAGCCGCTTCCTGGCCGATGTGGCCTCGATCATCGAGGAGCCGGCGCTGCTGCTCGACTGAGTCCTCTGGTGTCGGACCACCCGGTCCCTGAGACTCCGATGGACGATTTTGAGAATCAGTATCAATAGGCGTAGCGTTGGGGCTCTCACCCCGATCGAGAAGGTTCATCAATGCGCGCTCGCACCCTGCTCCCGGCTCTCGCCGTCCTCCCGGCAGCCGCCCTCGTCCTCGCGGGCTGCTCCGGCAGCCCCGCCGCGAGCTCGACCGACGACGGCAAGATCAGCATCGTCGCCTCCACCAACGTCTACGGCGACATCGCCTCGAAGATCGGCGGGAAGGACGTGGAGGTCACGTCACTGATCACCTCGGCCGCCCAGGACCCGCACTCCTACGAGGCGAGCACGCAGGATCAGCTCTCCATCAAGAACGCGGACGTCGTCATCGAGAACGGTGGCGGCTACGACCCCTTCGTCGACACCCTCCTCGACGCCGCGGAGAACACCTCCGTCGAGGTCGTGAACGTCGTCGACCTGTCGGGTCTCGCCCCGGACGACGACCACGCCGACGAGGAGCACACGGAAGCGGCGCACACCGACGAGGCCCACGCCGACGAGGACGGCCACGACCACATCGAGGGCTTCAACGAGCACGTCTGGTACAGCCTGCCCACGATGGCGAAGCTCGCCGACGAGCTGGCCAAGGAGCTCGGCGAGCTCGACAGCGCCAACGCCGACACCTACACGGCCAACGCGAAGTCATTCACCGACTCGCTCGCCACGATCGAGTCCGCGCAGGCCGCCATCAAGACCGCGCACGACGGCGAGGGCGTTGCGATCACCGAGCCCGTCCCGCTCTACCTGCTCGAGGCCGCCGGCCTGAAGAACCGCACGCCGGACGCCTTCAGCGAGGCCATCGAGGAGGGCACGGACGTCTCCCCGACCGTGCTCAAGGAGACGCTCGACCTCTTCGGCAGCGGAACCGTCGCCCTGCTTGCCTACAATGAGCAGACGAGCGGCGCGGAGACCGAGCAGGTCAAGACCGCCGCGGAGAACGCAGGCGTGCCGGTGCTGTCATTCACCGAGACCCTCCCGGACGGCAAGGACTACCTCTCGTGGATGACCGAGAACGTCGACGCCGTGGCGGACGCCCTGGGTCGATGACGAGCGGATCCACGGATTCATCCGGCCCCGTCGACGTCCTCGCGCTCGCCGGGGCCGAGCTCGGTTTCGGCGGACGCACCCTCTGGAACGGTCTCGACCTCTCCGTGCGTCCGGGTGAGTTCCTCGCGGTGCTCGGTCCGAACGGCTCCGGGAAGACGAGTCTGCTGCGGACCATCCTCGGGCAGCAGCAGCTCGACCGAGGGACGATCAGCGTCGCCGGCGGACCGGTGCACCGCGGAGACCGCCGCATCGGGTACATCCCGCAGCAGAAGCTCATCCCAGCGGGCACACCGATGCGTGGCCGCGACCTCGTCGCGCTCGGCGTCGACGGTCACCGCTTCGGGCTGCCCATCCGCTCCGCCGCGACGAGGCGCCGGGTCGACGAACTCATCGCGTCGGTCGGCGCGAGCTCGTACGCCGACGGACCGGTCGGCACGCTGTCCGGCGGCGAGCAGCAGCGGCTCCGCGTCGCCCAGGCGCTCGCGGACGACCCGATCCTGCTGCTCTGCGACGAGCCGCTCCTCAGCCTCGACCTCCAGCACCAGCGCGGTGTCAGCGAACTCATCGACCGCCGCCGCCGGGAGCACGACACCGCGGTGGTGTTCGTGACGCACGACGTGAACCCGGTGCTCCACATGGTGGACCGCATCCTGTACCTCGCCGGCGGCAGCTTCCGGGAGGGGACGCCGGACGAGGTCCTGCGGAGCGACGTGCTCTCCGAGCTGTACGGCACACCGGTCGACGTGCTGCGCAGTCACGGACGCGTCGTCGTCGTCGGCATCCCCGACAGCGAGACCCACCATCACCATCACGACGAGGATCCGCGCACCGGCGCCGTGGGGGTGGGCGCATGAACGCCGACGACCTCTGGGGACGGCTCTTCAACTTCCAGGACTACGGCGCGCTGCTCGAGCTCGTGCAGAACTCGATCATCGCGGGCGCGGTGCTCGGCATCGTCGGAGGGCTGATCGGTGTCTTCGTCATGCAACGCGACATGGCGTTCGCGGTGCACGGCATCAGCGAGCTGTCGTTCGCCGGTGCCGCCGGAGCGCTGCTGTTCGGCGCCAACGTCGTCGTCGGGTCGCTCGCGGGTTCGCTCGTCGCCGCGATCCTCATCGGGCTGCTCGGCGCGAAGGCTCGCGACCGCAACTCGATCATCGGCGTGCTCATGCCCTTCGGCCTCGGGCTGGGGATCCTCTTCCTCGCCCTCTATCCCGGCCGCAGTGCGAACAAGTTCGGCCTCCTGACCGGGCAGATCGTCTCCGTCGACGACCCGCAGCTCGGGCTGCTCATCGTCATCAGCATCGTCGTCCTGGTCGCGCTCCTCGTGCTCTGGCGGCCGTTGAGCTTCGACAGCCTCGACCCGGACGTCGCAGCGGCGCGCGGGGTGCCGAGCCGGTTCGTGTCGCTCGCCTTCATGGTCCTGCTCGGGCTCACGGTCGCGGTGTCGGTGCAGATCATCGGAGCGCTGCTCGTGCTCGCGCTGCTCGTGACGCCCGCCGCCGCCGCGCTCAGGGTCTCCTCGTCGCCGTTGCTCGTGCCGCTGTTGAGCATGCTCTTCGGCTTCGTGTCGGCCGTCGGCGGCATCCTGCTCGCCATCGGCGGGTCGCTGCCCATCAGCCCGTACATCACGACGATCTCCTTCCTGATCTACCTCGTCTGCCGCATCCTCGGTTCGCGCGGTTCGCGGAGCCGGGCCAGGGTGTCCCGTCGAGGTCGCGATCGCAGCGAGGTCGGCCCGATCGGTGACCGCGTCGAGGTCGCGCCGTGACGGTGAACGGCACGCCAGGGATGCACCGCGCCCCTTCGGAGCGTCCTCCAAGTGGTTCCCGGGTACCCTTGAAGCGACAGGCAGGAGCACCCGTGGCGAAGCGCAACACCTGGCAGCGTGAAGCTGTCCGCGAGGCCCTCGGCGGCAACGACGGATTCGTGAGCGCTCAGGGGCTGCACGCCGAACTCCGCGACACCGGCTCGCCGATCGGGCTCGCCACCGTCTACCGCGCCCTGTCCGACCTCGCCGTCGAGGGCGAGGCCGACTCACTGCAGTCGCCGGACGGCGAGAACCTCTACCGCGCCTGCACGCCGGGTACCCACCACCACCACCTCATCTGTCGCAACTGCGGTCTCACGATCGAGATCGAGGCCGACGAGGTCGAGGCGTGGGCGCGCTCGGTCGCATCACAGCACGGGTTCACCGAGGCCAAGCACGTCGTCGACGTCTTCGGCCTCTGCGCGAACTGCTCGGCGGCGGCCCAGCGCGCGTGAGGCCGCAGTGAGCAGGACGACCGGCACCCTCGGGGTCGACGACGACTGGACCGCACCCGACGACGACGGTGCCGAGCACTGGGGACGCACGGAGGGCCGCGATCCGCGGAACATCCGCACCCCGCTCCTGATCGGGGCCGCGCTCGCGGTGGTCGTGGGGCTCTTCGTCCTCCGGGCACTCATGCCGCTCGGCGAGGCCCTCACCCCGCCGACGGCCGTCCGGGACTTCGTCACCCTGACCCTCAGCGTCGTGGTGGAGTCCCTGCCGTTCGTCGTCCTCGGGATCGTGCTGTCGATCCTCGTGCAGATCTGGTTGCCGGACGGCTGGCTCGAGCGGTGGCTTCCGTCGCAGCCCATCCTCCGTCGTGCCTGCATCTCGCTCCTCGGCATGTTCCTCCCGGTGTGCGAGTGCGGCAACGTCCCGCTCGCCCGAGGGCTCATCGTGCGCGGATTCACGGTGCCGGAGTCGATCACCTTCCTGCTCGCCGCACCGATCCTCAACCCGATCGTCATCGTGACGACGCATCAGGCCTTCGGTTGGGACGGCGGCATCCTCGTCGCCCGTCTCGTCGGCGGATTCCTGCTCGCGAACCTCATCGGTTGGCTGTTCAGCAAGCATCCGGACCCGAGCTCGCTGCTCACCCCGACCTTCCAGGCCAGCTGCGAGGTGACGGAGCAGCACGGGCACGAGCACACGCGCGTCGAACGCAGCCTGCAGCAGTTCGTCGCCGAAGCGCGCGCGATCATGCCGGCGCTGCTGATCGGTTCCGCGGTCGCGGGCGCCGTCCAGGTACTCGTGCCGAGGGAGGTGCTGGTCACGCTCGGCGCGAACCCGGTGTGGTCGGTGCTCGCCATGATGACGCTGGCCGTCATCGTGTCGATCTGCTCGAACGTCGACGCCTTCTTCGTGCTGTCCTTCGGCTCGACCTTCATGCCCGGTTCCATCGTCGCCTTCCTCGTCCTCGGCCCTGTCGTCGACGTCAAGATGCTCGCGCTCATGCGCACGACCTACACGACCAGGACCCTCGTGATCATCACCGCGGTCGCCGTGCTGTTCTCGGCGGCCCTCGGATTCGGAGTGAACGCCCTTGCCTGATCAGACCGCGACCCACGACCACCCGCAGAGCCGAGGCCCGGCGGGGGTGGACCCCCGACGGGTCTCCCTGCTCGAGCGTCTGCGACAACGATGGTGGGGCGTCCTGCTCCTCGTCACCGCCGCGGTCTGCATCCTCTGGCTCGCGATGACCGACCGCCTCGGTCTCTACATCCACCCGCGCTACTTCGTGTTCACGGTCATCATGGCGCTCATCGCGGTGGCGCTCGGCATCGTGAGCGTCCTCGTCCACGTCGACACGGAGGCGGTCCCGAAGCGCCGTGGTCGCACGGTGCTGCAGCTCGCTTCGGTGGTGGGCAGCCTCGCCGTGGTGGGTTCGATGGTCGTGCTCCCGCCGTCCACGCTGTCGGTCGCGACGGCGGATCAGCGCTCCGTGAACTCCGGCACGCTCGCCGGCGAGGTGCAGGGACAGGATGCGCAGACGGTCCTCACCTCGAACCCGGACTTCAGCACCTTCGGCATCAAGGACTGGGCGACCCTGTTGCGCCAGACCACCCGGCCCGCCGACCTCGAGGGGCGCGCGTTCACCGGCGTCGGTTTCGTGATCGCCGATCCGGACGCGGCGGGCGTCTTCTACGTCTCGCGGTTCGTCGTGAACTGTTGTGCCGTCGACGCGCAGCCGGTCGGGGTCCCGGTGGAGCTCGACGGGTGGTCCCAGCAGCTGAAAGCCGGCGACTGGGTCGAGGTCTCGGGGACGCTGACCGCCGGCGACGCCACCCACCCGCTGGTGGTCGGCACGGCGAAGGTCGACAAGGTCGAGGAGCCGGCGGACCCCTATGACTACTGATCGCCGTTCCGCCGTGCGCGGTCGATCGACGCGGGTGGACGCAGAGGTGAGCGGCTTCGGCCGGCTGGTCGCGATCGTGCTCGTCGCGCTCGTCGTCATCGGTGGCGGCGCCGCCGTCGTCGGTCTCACGCAGGGGCCGAAGCTCGTGCGCACCGTGGTCGATCCGACCGGTCTCGTCGAGTCGCGCGGTCAGCGCGTCGTCATGGCCGTCAACCAGCCGATCGCCGATCTCGGGGCGGATCGGGTCAGCGTCGAGCCGGCGGCGGACTTCGACGTCAGTACCGGCGACGGCGGGATCACCCTGGTCTTCCCGGAGCCGCTCGCCTACGGGACCGACTACCGGATCACCGTCGACGGTGTGACCGCGCCTGGCGGGGGGCCGTCGGCGAAGCTGACGACGTCGTTCTCGACGCCACCGGTCGAGGGCTTCTCGCTTGTCCGGGGTGAGGCGAAGCAGGGTGGTTCGGCGGGGAAGAAGCCCGAGGACCGGATCATGCGACTCGCGCTCGACGGCGGGGAGCGACAGACGGTCTACCGTGCGGCGAAGATCCAGGAGTTCGCGACGATCGGGGATTCGCTCATCGTGGTGGAGCAGGACTCGAGCGGGCTGGGTCGCATCGTCGTGGTGGACACGAGGGACGGCGCCACCCAGGAGGTGAAGCTCCCCATGGGGGGCATGATCACCTCCTTGCAGACGGCTCCCGCACAGAGTCGCGTCGGGTTCCTCTTCACGGAGCAGTCGTTCGGTCGGGACGGCGGCGACAACCTGACGCTGTACTCGTTCGAACTGCGCTCTGGGAAGCCGACGGGCCCGGAACGGGTGGGCGGGATCGACGGAGCCGCGGCCGAGGCGGCCGAGTGGTCGTTCGTGCCGCGCACGTCGTCGATGCTCGTGCGGACGGTGGACAACTCGCTGGAGTTGCTCGATCCGGCTGCGACCACCGCTCCGGTGCTCCTCGGTCGCGCTGCCCTGATCTCGAGCTACATCCCGGGAACCACCAAGGTCGTCATCGAACAGATCGACGGCGTGGTGGTGCTCGACCTCGCCACGGGGAAGAGCGAGCCGTTCGTGCTCCCCTCGGTTGCACCCACCGAGATCCCCGGTCAGCTCGTCGCCCTCACGGAATCCTTGTCCGCTCGCATCTACGCGGACTACGACCGTGCCGCGGGGACGACGCAGCAACGGGTGTTGGCGATCAAGGACGGGGCGACGGCCGTGCTCTACACGCCGGAGCCGGGTGCGGTGGTCTGGTCGTTGTGTGCGAGCCCGAACGCGGAGTACGTCGCGGTCGTCGTGGTCCCCGACTTCGCCGATGCCGGCTTCGACGGGTACGCGAACGCGCCGATGCCGAACGGTCCGCAGATCGAGGTCGTCGAAGCCCGCACGGGGAAGGTCGTCGGTACACAGCCCGGATTCGACCTGTCCTGGTGCGCGGGAACGGGTATCGCGCAATGACCGGTCGACGTGGCCGTTTCGCCCCGGCTGGCGAAAACCGCGTCTTTCCGGGCGACACGCCCGGGATGCAAGCGCAATTTGCCACGATCCCGAGACACACGTAGAGTAATCACTCGTCACCCCAAAGGTGCGGGAAGCGGAAGAGCTTCTCGGCCTCAAGCGGGGACAATCCCCAGCCAAAAGCGAGAACATTTCGATGTTATCGTTTCAAGTCTCGGTTGGATGACCTCCTCCTGGTGTCACTCGTGCTCAGCATGACTCTGTTCGCAGAGCGACTGAAACGCCGAGTTGACAACAAGCCGGGAAGATGTAAGATAGAAAAGTTGCCCTGCAGGGCGGTCGTGATGGCCAAAGGCAGGAGCATCCGATCCTTGA